>JAKIVS010000022.1 GCA_022750435.1 Thermoplasmata archaeon
TGGACACGGGGGGATTTGAACCCCCGGCCTCTGCTTTGCGAAAGCAGCGATCTTCCGCTGATCTACGTGCCCGCGAGGCGCGGGAAGAGGAGCGCCGCTTAAGCCTTACCGGACCGGGGAACGCTCGTCGGTCGGCGCGGTCACGCGAGGGCGGCTGCGACCGAGGAAAGCCGCTCGGCCGGAGAGCGGGGCGGCTGCGAGGCCGCGGCGGTGGACGAGGAATGGGTCGCCGGCGAAGCGCCCCCCCCAGGAGGGCGGCTCGAGGTCGAAGCGCGGCCGACGGCGCGCACGTGGGCGGGCAAGAGGACGCGACGGTCGGAGTCGTAGCGGAACAGCTCGGTGTGGCGTCCCCAGTTGATGATGTTCTGGACGTACTCGTCCGCCGGGGCCGTCGTGAAGTCGATCAGCCGGAGGACCTCGTCCTCGGTGAGCATCTTTTCCGGGGAGCTCTCGAGCGCGCGCACCAGGGTCTTGAACAGCGTCGTCCGCTTGAGCTGCTCCCGGAGGATGAGCTTGCGGTCCCGGATGGAGACACTGAGGAGCTTGGTGCCGTTCTCCGTGAGCGTCGCCCGCCCGTCCTTCACCTTCACGAATTGGAGCAACTCGGCGAACTCGACGGCCGGGAAGATCTCGTCGATCTCCAGGTCGAGGTCCTGGGCGAGCCGCGCGACGTCCTCGGAGCCCCGGTGGTCGTTCAGGAGCACGAGGAGGCCCGTCATCTCGCTCGGGCTGCACTTCGGGAACATGGTGGGCATGGAAGAATCACTCGGGGGCGAGAGGAGGAAACCGGCGGGTGGCATTAACGATTTTCGTCGTCGCGAACGCAGCCCGGGGCTTCGACATCACAGCGTTGCTCCGGGGCGACCGTCCGCCGCTGGCGGGTGCGTGGGCCGGGCGGCCGCGGCGGCGCCCGGCAAGGGAGCGCCCCCCTCGGTGATGAGGGAATAGACGTAGTCGGTCAGCTGGTAGAACGCCTCGGACTTCCGGTCGCGCGGGCGGGGGAGATTGACGATGACTCCGGCGAGGACCCGGCCGGGTCGCCGGGAGAGCACGATGACCCGGTCGGCCATCTGGATCGCCTCCTCGATGTTGTGGGTGACGAGGACGACCCCCTCGGGCGGAAGGGCCGGGTCGAGCCAGAGCTGGAGCACCTCTTCGCGCAGGCCCTCGGCGGTGAGCGGGTCGAGCGCGCTGAACGGTTCGTCCATGAGCAACACCGCGGGGTCGACGGCGAGCGCCCGGGCGAGCCCGACGCGTTGGCGCATCCCTCCGGAGAGCTCGCGGGGGTACGCCTCCTCGAAGCCGACGAGGCCGGTCACGGAGATGTACCGCTCGACCTGGGCCTCGATCTTCGGCTTCGGCCAGCCCCGCGCCTCGAGTCCGAAGGCGACGTTCTGCTTGACCGTCAGCCACGGATAGAGCGCGAAGTTCTGGAACACCATCGCCATCTCCGTCTCGACGTGGTCCACGGGCCGGCCCCGGAACCGGATCGAGCCGCCGGTCGGGTGGTCGAGTCCGATGATCAGTCGCAGCAGGGTCGATTTCCCGCACCCGGACGGGCCGACGATGGCGAGAAAGTCGTTGTCGGCGACGGAGAAGGAGACGTCCTGCATGATCGTGATCCGCCCGTGGCGGCTCGCGAACGACTTGTCGACGCCGTCGATCTCGATCAGCGTCATCCGGAATTCTTCCCCCTCGCTCGCCTCAGTCGATGCGGAACTTCTCGACGGCGACGCGGTACCGAGGCTTCCAGAAAAGCTCGTTGATGGCGACGACGGTGATGACCATCGCGAACAGCGCGGCGACCATCAACGGGAGACCGGAGCGGCCCGCCGAGTTCCCGGCATCGATCAGTTGGCCGATGCCGAGCACGGAGAACTTGCTCCCTTGCACCTGGAAGTACTCCGCGACGATCAGCGTGTTCCAGCCGCCGCCGAACGCGGTGATCGAGCCGGTGATGAACGCCGGCAGGATCGCCGGCAGGAGGAGGCGTTTGTAGTACTGCCAGCGCGTGAGCCCGAAGGCGCGCGCGGCCTCGTCGAGGTCCGGCGGGATGCTCCGTACTCCCGAGAGGATGTTGAAGAACAGATACCACTCCATCCCGGTGATCAGCATCAGGATCGAGACGCCCTCGAACCCGAAGATCGGTACGAGCGCGATGATGAACACCGGGAAGAGGGCCGTCGCCGGGAAGCTCGCGACGACCTCCACGATCGGGAGGCCGAGCTTGTACGCCCGAGGGCGGCCGACGAGATAGACGGCGAGGGGGAGGGCGATCGCGACGGAGATCGCGTAGGCGGCGAGGAGTCGGGCGCCGGAGGCCGCCAGGGCGATCGGCACCATGGCCACTTGCGCGCGTACGGCCGGAGAGACGGGGCCGGTGACGACGCCGAAGACCCCGACGGCGATCGCGATGACGATCAGCCATCCGATGACCAGGACCGCGCCGATGGCGGCGTAGCGGGCCGCCGACTTCGTCCGCGGCCCCGGTTTCGGGGCCACGCCGACCGTTCGGCTGGCGAGCGTCGAGATCGGACCGCTGATTCGGCCCACCGAGGTGACCACCCCGCGCGAAACGTACCCCGCGGCCCGTCGCAGTCGCGCCGGTCCGCCCGTCACGCCCGGTTCCGTCGATTCTCCGGAGGGTGACGTGTCGTACCGGTACTTCTCCGCCCTCCGGCCGAGCGGCCGCCACAGGAACAGGTCCATGAGGGCGATCAGCGAGACGAGGAGGATTAGGCCGGCCAGGAACGAGTTTCCGTTGAACGGAGATACGGCGGAAAGGAGGTAGCTGCCGATCCCCGGCAGGGTGACCCCACGCGAGCCGGTGGAGAATTCCTCGGCGAGGACGAGGAAGTACCAGCCGCCGGTCCAGGAGAGGACCGAGTTGTAGACGAGCCGATTGATGGTCGCCGGGAGGACGACTTGGCGCATCCGCTGGAGGCCGCGGACCCCGAAGGCATCGGCGGACTCCTTGAGGTCCGCGGGAAACGACTTCAACGATTCGTAGACGCCGAAGACCATGTTCCACGACATCGAGGTGAAGATCAGGAAGATCGCCGCGAGGTTCGGTCCGATCCACGAGTTGGGGGTCAGCGCGAGGAAGAACCCGAGGGCGATCGGGAGGAATCCGAGGATCGGCACCGACTGAAGGACGTCGAGGATCGGGATCATCACCCGCTCGCCGACGCGATTCGAGGCGGCGACGTAGCCGTACGAGAGCGCGAACCCGAGGGAGAGAAGGTAGGCGAGTACCATCCGGACGAACGAGTACCCCAGGTCGACCCCGGCGGTGGGAAGCGCCGTGGAGACGCCGTGGAATCCGGTCGCGCTCCCGCCGATCACGAGCGGGGCGCCGAGCGCGACGCCGACGACCGCGTAGAATCCGATCCGCGACCAGGGAACCCGGTCCGAAGGGAGTGGCGGGGCCCGGTCGACTCCGCCCGTCATCGGTTCCCCGGTGCCCGTAAGCGCCCACCGACCGACCGCGGCTATAATGGATTTCGCGCATCGGGCGGCGGTTCCCGACGGCGGAATCGGCCCCGGGATTCGCGCTCGGGCAACGTTTATGAACGGCCCGTCGCTCGGTCGGTCGTAGCCCCGTAGTGTAGTGGCCAATCATGCGAGACTCTGGATCTCGCGACGCAGGTTCGAACGTCGACCGGCGTCCGACCGCCGGGGACCGGAACTCCTGCCGGGGCTACTCTTCCTTCTGCCGGTGCGCCGGCATCACGTTGCGGGGGTGCTCCAGCTCGGCCAAACCGGTCCGACACCGGACCGGGGCTTCCGAGACAGGGCTTAGGACCCTGTTGCCTAGGGCATGCGCCGGTTCAAACGGGGGTCGGTCGCGCGCCGTCCTCCGGAAACTCCGGCCCCCCGCATCTTCCCTCTCGAAGGCCCGCGCGTCCCGGTAGGTCGATGCCCGGACGCGAGCCGCTGTCACCGCCCGAGATCCTGGCGCTCTCGAGCGAGGAGGCCGACGCCCTCCTCGACCGGCTCGAGCGCGAGGTCCCCGTGTCCCCGCCGCTCGCCGAGCTGCCCGCGCGGCCGTTCTCCGAGGCGATCGTGTTCGGGGACACCCACGGCGACTGGCGGTCGAGCGAACGGGTCGTGGCCGAGTTTCGCGGCGCCGCCGAGGACCACATCCTCCTCGGGCTCGGCGACTACGTCGACCGCGCCCCGGACGATTGCGAGCAAGGCTCGGTCGCGAACGCGCTCTACCTGCTCGGGCTCGTCGCGAAGTACCCGGACCGTGTCGTCCTCGTCAAGGGCAACCACGAATTGGACCGGTGGGTCGGTGTCCTCCCCCACGACCTCCCCGAGGAGGTCGACCTTCTCTGGGGTCCCGACGAGAACCGGTACCAGCGAATCGCCTCGCTGCTCGAGCGCGGACCGTACGCCGCGGTGTCGCCGAGCGGGGTCTACTTCGCGCACGGCGGGTTTCCGCGCGTCGAGCGGGTCACCGAGTGGAAGAGTCTCTTTGGCGTCTCCGACGAGGATCTCACGCTCGACGTGGGCTGGGGGGAGTGCGGCGCCTCCCGGGCCCGGCACGGAGCCGTGACGCCGTTCACGGAGGTCGAATTGGTCCGGTTCCTCCAGCAGTCGGGGACCCGCCTCTTCCTCCGGGGCCACGACCCGGATCTCACCGGACGCTGGGTCTTCGGCGACCGGTGTCTCACGCTCCACACGAGTCGGACCTACGAGCGGTACGGCGGGGTCCTGTACGCCCGCGTCCCGCTCGACCGGGCCGTCGACTCCTCCGGGGCGGTCCGGATCGAGCGCCTGCTCCCGGCCCCCGCGAAGCCGCGGTCCGGCTAGCCGCTCGGCCGCCGGCGCCAGAGGACGAGTCCCGCCACCACGGCGATCGCCCCAACGATCCCGGCTCCGATGGCGCCGGCCTCCGGGGCCGAGACGCCGTTCGTGGACGAGGCGACCGGGGTTTGGTTCGTGTGCTGGACGGGGTGCGTTCCCGAAGTCGCGGCCACCACGTCGACGGTGACCGAAGCCACGGCATACCCACCCAAGGCATCCGTCACGACGGCGGTCGCCGTGTACGAGCCGACCGTCGCGTAGGTGGTCACGGCCGTCGTCCCCGAGCCTTCGGCCCCGTCGCCCAGGTCCCAGCGGACCGAGGAGACGCCGTTGCCGCCGGAGGTCATCGAGGTGAACGTGACCTTCAGGGGCGCAGTGCCGTTGACGACCGACGCCGAGACCCCCGTCGTAAGCGGGACGAGCACCGTGACGTTGAGGAACGCGGCCGCCGTGTCCGCGGCGCCGTCGGTGACGACGACCTCGACGGGGTAGGTGCCGGGCGCGGCGAACGTATGCGCCGCGACGGCTCCCTGCCCCTCGCCGCCGTCGCCGAACGACCAGACGGGCTCGTACGGGGCGACGCCGCCGATCTCGAGGACCGCGAACGACGCGTTGAACGGCGCCTCGCCGGTCGTCGGTCCGCCGGTGACGACGACCGAGAGTGGCGGAGGCCGCGTGGCGCTGACGACAATCGCGAACGATCGCACCACGGTCCGACCGTTGGCGTCGTGCACCGTCAGTTGGAGCGCGAAGATGCCGGTGAAGGAGAACACGTAACTTCCGTTCGTCGACGTGGTGATGGGAGAACCTCCGACGGTCCACGTCGTCGCGTAGGGGGTGACCCCTCCCGAGATCGCCGCACCGAACAGGACGTGGAGGGGTGCCGGCCCGCTCGTCGGGTCGGCGAAGGCGTTCACGATAACCGGAGCGAGCACGTCGACCTCCACCATCGCTGTGGCGTAGGCGCCGGATCCGTCGGTGACCTCGACCGTCGGGAAGTAGAGTCCCGGTTGCGTGTAGGTGGCGTTCACCGCAGTTCCGTTTGCCATCGTTCCGTTCCCGAGCTGCCAGACCACGGTGACGCTCCCCTGGGCGCCCGAGATGGTGCTGGTGAGGTTGACCAGGAGTGGGGCCGTTCCGTTGGTGGGCGTCGCGTTCGCGGTGACGTTCAGGGCATAGTACGCCCACGTGTCGTCGAATCCGCCGCCGCTGAACAGGAGGAGGGAGTTGTTCGCGCCGTTCCAGGCAAACTCGCCGAAGTATCGCGCCGAGGGGGTCACGGCGGGGAACAGCTCGATCCAGGCGCTCCCGGAGAACGCCCAGGTGTCGTCCAGGACCGCGGTGCTTCCCTGTCCGCCGAAGAGGATCTCCTCACCGAGCGCGGGGTCGTACGCGGCCGACGCCATCGTTCGCGCCGGGGGCTCTGGGATTCCGACGAGTTCCGTCCAATTGCCGGCGTGGTAGACCCAGGTGTTCGGGTTGAGGTTGCCATACCAGTCGGCGCCCCCGAACAGAACGACCTGGCCCGTCGCCGTGTCGTAGACGAGGGAGGCGTCCCCGACCGGTGGAGGGGAATGGACCGGGGAGACGTTCGTCCAGACCCCGCTCAGGTAGGTCCAGGTGTCGTTGACGACCTCGCCCGCGCAGCCCCCGAACAGGAGCCCGTAGCCGTCGGCGCTATCCCAGACCAGGCTCGACGACCATCGCGCTGAGGGGGCGGACGTCGTCGGGATCTGCGTCCAGTCCCCGTTCGCGAACTTCCAGGTGTCGTTGTACGCCCCGCCGTCCCCGGAGCCCCCGAACATCAGCATGTAGTGGTCAACAGGGTCCCACACGAGGGTGCCGTGGTCGCGGCCGGACGGCGCGTGGGCCGGGCTCAAGTTGGTCCACGACCCGTTCTCGAACGCCCAGGTGTCGTTCGCGTAGCCAGTGTCCTCGTCCCCTCCGAAGAGGAGAACGTAGCCGGTGGCGGGGTCCCACGCCATGCTCCGTCCGTAATCGCGTTCGGGAGGTGCGGTCCCGGACCGATTGGTGAGGTCGACCCACGCCGCGGAGCTATGTCGCTCGAGCGAAGCCGTCGCCTGCTCGACCGCGCACGTGTCCCGGTCGGCGGCGCAAGCGGCGGAGGCCAGCGCGGCGCTCGGAGTGGGGTGCGCCGCCGGTGCGACGTGGTTCGCCGGTGCCCCGAGAGCCGGGAAGGCGCCAAGGAGGAGGAGCGCCGCGCCGAGGGCGCCCAGACACGCGATGCCGTTGCGTCGACCTGGGAACGGCGTCATACGACCTGGCACTCCGGAAGGTTCGATAAGCCTTCGTCCGGGAGCCTTCGGGGGAGAATCCGAGCGGCCCCTACCGGCCCCCTGGAGAGGCTACGCCGCGGCGGGGTCGGCCCCTTCGGCCCGCCGGATCCCGTCGGCGGTCTCGGCGCGGGCGTAGGAGTCGAGGGCGGCGGCGTTTAGGTCGAAGAACGTCGGGCCCCCGGAAAACGGGTCGAGGAGACGGCGCGCCCGTGCCGGTTCTCCGAGGACGAACAGGGCGGCCGCAAACGCCTCGGCCGTGTTCAGCTCCGCGAGGCGGCCGTGATGCTGGGGGTTCGCCGCGACCAGCCACGGAAGTCGGCGCCGGACGGGCAGGCGGGCGAGCCAGGGGATCTCGGTCGGGTAGCGGCCGCTCCGCCCGATCCGGTTCCAGGAGCAGTCGACGCCGAGCAGTCCGCCGGCGAGCGCCCTCTCCCGGTCGGCGCGGCTCAACGGAGCCTCGGCGTGCGGGTCGAGGACCACGACGCTCGACGACGGCGGACGGCCGACCGGCACCTCGGTGACCTCGCCGACGCGGACGAGGCGTCGTCCGGAGCACTTTTTCGGGTCGTCCTCGCCGGCGAGGACGAGCAGGAGGGGGACCTCGGTCCTACGCGACGGGCTCGGCGTACTCGCGGAAGATCGCATGGAGTTCCTTCGTGAGGCTGAGCGCTTCCGTGTACGGTCGCTGCCAGAGGTTGCGTCCGAAGATGATCCCGGTGGCGCCGGCGTCCATCGAGGAGCGGACCTTCTGGAGTAGCTCTCGGTCCCCGACCTTCTCGCCGCCGGAGACGAGCACGAGCGCGCGGCCCGCCGACCGGACGACCTTGTGGAAGGCGGCGTCCGGGGAGAGGGCGAGGGTGTTGTACGGCGCGGGGCTCTCCTTGTCCTTCTCCGAAGCGACGGGGTAGTTCAGCTTGACAATGTCCGCGCCGAGCTCGAGCGCGACCCGGGCCGCGTAATCGATGGCGTAGAGGCTCTCCTTCCCGCCCCGCTTCGCCACCGACTCGCCGCGCGGGTACGCCCAGACGATGACCGGCATGCCGAGGCGCTCCGCGTCCGTGCGGACGGTCCGGAACTGCTCGAAGTCCCGGTCCTGCGCCGGCGACCCGACGTAGATGGTGTAGCCCACCGCGTCGGCGCCGAGGCGGACGGCGTCCTCAACGCTGCCCGTCAGCGGGCTGAACGCCTGCGTGTCGGGAGGGATCGACGTCTTCCCGTTGAGCTTCAGGATCAGGGGGACGTCGCCGGCGTACTCGTGGAAGTACTTCTCCGCGAGGCCGATGTGCAGGGCGATGGCACTGAAGCGGCCCTCCTTGGCGAGCCGGAACTGGTAGCCGGGGTCCTGCGACTCGGGGTTCGCGAAGAAGTCCACGGGCCCATGCTCGAGGCCCTGGTCGATCGGGAGGACGAGCAGGGTGCCGCCCCCCGGGCCATGCCCGTACAAGAGGCGCTTCAGCCGCGTCCGCTTCCCGAGGGAGAGCCCGAGGGTGCTGAGGGCGGGGCGACGGGGATGGGTCGGTTTCGACGCCGAGTTCGGAGCGGCGTGCGGGGCGCCCGGAGAGGTTGCCGAAGGATCCATGGACCGACCGGGGCGAGCACCGTGCCCGCCGATTTAACGGTTGGTCCGACGGAAAAAAACCGAAACCACCGCCCCAGGAAGGGGGAGCCGCGGAAGCGGCCCCCCCCGGGGTTGGTCAGAGGGAGGAAAGGGTTGGTCGACCCGGGTCCGTTGGTGGGTTTAGACGACCACCAGCGTGTCCACCACCGTGGTCGCGGTGTTTTGCGCGACCACCGTGGTCAGGACATGGAACGTCCCGCCGAGGGTGGGGACGCAGACGAACGACGCCGTGGTTCCCGCGAGGCATCCCGGCGGGAGGCCGTGGAACTGGTACTGCACGCCGCGCGCGCAGCTCGCGGGGTCGCTCGGGGCGAAGACGACCGAGACGTTGACGGTCATCTTGGAGTGGGTGGTGATCACCGAGGGGCCGAAGGTGGTCGCCACCGTGGCGGGGCAGCTGGCGGTCGCCGCCGTGGCGAGACCCGCGTTGGTCTTCGCCATCGGGGCGGCGGGGGTGCCGAGCCCCGCCGCGCCGAACATGGCGAGGGCGAACAGGGCGACGACCGTCCCCCCGAGGACGAGGCCGAACCGGACGCTCATTACGCGCCCACCCCCTCAGGGTACTGGTGGCGGGCGACGGCCGCCGCGAACCGCCCGCGGTCCTCGGAGGACCGGTAGGCGGCGAGGGCGACGCGGATCTCCTCCGCGTCCTCGCGGAAGAACTGCCCCTCGTGGCAGAGCATCTCGCCCTCGATGAGGCAGACGTGGCACCCGCGCAGGTGGAACTCGAACGAGTCCGCCGTCAGCGCGAGGTCCCGCTCGAGGAGCGTGAGGCTCACCATGGGGCCCCCGGGCGGGGGAAGTCGACGATCGGTTCGGGCGCGTTGGGGTTCCGGATACGGTTCGGCTCCACGGGGCCACCTTCTGGTATACTCTATGTGTCGACCTTTCGGGTATTCTGTCGCGCCCACCCCCACTCCTCCGTCAGAGAACAGTCTAAGTAGTATGTCGCGCGATACTGCGACACCCGTCGCGGTTCTGAGGATGGTGCGACAACACAGGTCGGAACTCGAGCGCACCGTGCAGGCGCTCGAGCGCGAGGACCCGAAGCGGAGCGCCGCTGCCGTCGAGAAGGCGATCGCCGAGCGGAGCCCGCTCGCGTACGGCGATTGGAAGGAGGAAACCCCGAACCTCCGCTCCCGTCTCCGGGCCGTCCAGCGGTGGCGGTCGGGGAGCCGGGGCCGCGGCGGGGGTCCCGGGCAACCCCACCTGTTCCCTTACCTGTGGCCGGTCGGCGAGCGGCAGCGCAAGGAGGTCGAGCCCGAGTTCGGGGTCTCCACCGCCCTCGCGACGGGTTCCTGGCGGATCTTCCTGTACAACTGCTCCCCGGAGGTCGTCCGGGACGTCCGGATGTCGCTCGACCGGGTCGAGATCGACTACGCCCCCTCCATCCTCGTCGGGCGGTTCGTGGAGATCCACTGGCAGCGGATCGAGGGGATCCGGTCCGCCTTCCTGTCCGAAGGCGGAGACCGAACGTCCCGCCACCGGTTCGACGCGGAGTTTGTCATCGCCCGGGGGACGAAGCAGGCCCGCATCGGCGGGGAGATGACCCTCGACACGACCCAGGGCTGGGTCTATTTCGGCTCTCAGGACGGCCGGAAGCGGGAGCTCGAGTGAGCCGGCCGACCGGCGCACCGCCCGCGTCGACCCGAACGATTAACCGCTCCTCGCGGTAGGTACTCCCAGGTCGGTCGTTCCGTCGATGCGTCCCCAGGTTGTCATCCTCGCCACGATGCTCCTTTCCGGGGTACTGTTCGTCGTCAACCTCGTGGTGGCCCTCCAGGGCGGGAGCCGCGCGGTCCTCTCCCAAGCGGTGTACACGATCTCCGACTTGATCGGAGGGGCATTCATTCTCTGGGGCTTCGTCGCCTCGCAAAAGCCCCCTTCCTACGACCACCCGTTCGGGTATGGGAAGGAGCGATTCTTCTGGTCGTTCACCGCCTCGCTGGTGACGTTCACCGTCGCCGGGGTCGTCGTCCTGATCGACTCGTTCGGCCAAATCGTCGACCCGGCGACGATCAGCGACGTCCCGTCCTCCCTGGCCGTGGTGGGCGCAACGCTCGTGGCGAGCCTCGTCGGGATCTGGGTGACCCTCCGGGAGCTCCGGCGCGGCCAGGAGACGGTGACCACGCTCCTCGAGTCGGCCCAGCAGGGGCTGAAGTCGATCTTCTACCAGGACATCGTCTCGGTCGGCGGCTCGGTCGTCGCCTTTGTCGGGATTGCCGTCGTCTTCCTGACCCACTGGACCGTGGTCGACGGCCTCGCGGCGTTCGGCGTCGGAGTCCTGATGCTCGCCACGGGCTTCCTCCTCGCGGCCGAGAGCCGCGCGCTCCTGGTGGGGAAGTCGGTCTCGCCCGAGCAGGCCCGCACGATCCTGCAGATCATCGAACGCGACGCCCGGGTCCGGAAGGTCCGGGGATTCCAGTCCATGATGCTCGGCCCGGACGACACGCTCGTGGCCCTGCGGGTCAATTTCCAGGACGGCCTGAACACCGACCAGATCGAGGCGGCGATCGACCAGGTCTCGCTGGCGCTCCGCCGCGAGTTCCCCGCGATCCGCCACCTGGTGATCGAGCCCGAATCCTAGACCGACCCGACGCCTTCACGGCGGGGGAGTCGACGGTGCCGGCACGGGCGATGGGGCGACCGCAGGACGCCGCACATCGTAGTAGCGGACCAGCGTGAGCGCGACGAGCCCCAGCGCGATGGCTCCGAAGAACACGTCGAGACCGGCGGCGCCGAAGTGCGAGAAGAGGGTTGTGGAGGCGAGCAGGCCGATCAGCATCCCCAGCGAGATCGTGAGCGTGTAGATCGCCATCGTCGTCGCGCGCGAAAGGGCGCGACTCAGGTCGGCGAGCGCGGCCAGGGCGGCAGGGCCGTAGGCGAGCGCGGGAAGGGCGCTCGCCCCCAAGAGTGCGATCGCGGGAATGGAGACCCCATAGGTGGCGAGCCAGCCGGCGGCGGTGAGGACCCCCACGAACCCGACGGTGCCGATCGCCATCAGGCGGAACCGGCCGTACCGGTCGGCGAACCCGCCGAACACCGGTTGGGTGACGAGGAGAAGGCACCCGCCGACCCCGATGACCACGGCGAGTTCGGTCGCCGGGATCCCCGCGCCCGTGGCCGCGGTGCCGAGAAAGACGAACAGCGTTCCGAGCAGGAGGTAGATCACGAGCCACGGGAGGGTGACGACGAGCACGTCGCGCCGGACGGCGGTGCGCACGAGGAGCGCGACGTTCATGGTCCCGTGGCCGACCCCGGGTTCCGGGTCGCCGCGAGTCGTCCGCCAGGCGAACACGAATCCGAGGCCGAGGAGGACCGAGGCGCCGACGAAGACGAGCGGGAGCTCCCGGTTGGGGAGCGTTCCGAGGGCCGCAAACCCGACGGCGAATCCGAGGATCCACCCGAGCAGGTTGACGGCGTCGAACCGGCCCATGGCGAGGCCCCGCCGGTCGACCTCGGCCCGGTCGGCGACGACCGCGAGGCTCGAGGCGAGGATGGCGCCGCTCGCCACGCCGAAGGCGAGGTTCGCCGCCCCGAGGAAGTACGGCGAGCGGGACGTGGCGACGAGCGCCATGACGACCGCCGCCGTGGCCGTGCCGGCGAGGAGGACAGGAAACCGGCCGTACCGGTCGGCCGCCGCCCCGGAGAGCAGGACGGTAGAGAACTCACCGACCGGCGAGAGGGCGCTCACGATCCCGATGGTACCGACCGCGCCCGTGTCGAGCCCGATCGAGCGGCTCGCCACATAGGAAGCGAAGACGGCGAGCGTGATGCCGAAGGAGAACCGGACGAAGAACGTCGCCCCGAAGACCGCTCGGAGCGCCCGCCCCGCCTCCGTAGGCGGTTCGGGGACCGTTGGCGGGTCGGTCACCCGACCCTCAGGGGGACGCCCGCTGGATGAGCTCGATCCAGACGTCGTTCGGGTCGAGCAGGAAGGCGATGGTGCTGGTGCCGCCCACGAGGCGGTACGGTTCTTTCGCCACGCGGACGCCGTGCGAGCGCGCCGCGGCGACCGCGGCCACGACGTCGGGGACCTCGAAGGCGAGGTGGTCGAGTTGTTCCCCCGCCTCGAAGTTCGGTTTGTCGTCCCAGTGGGTCAGCTCGATCTGCGCCCCGGTTTCCGGATCCTTGACGAAGGCGATCTCGGCGTGGTTCTCCTCGATGCGCCGGCGCCGCTCGAACGTGAGCCCTAGGACCTTGGTGTAGAAGGCGATCGTCGCCTCCATGTCGCGGACCGTGAGGGACGTGTGGGAGAACCGCATGGGGAATCCGGAGGAAGGAGCCCGCTCCCTCCCCTAATCCGTTTCCCTCCTACGGATGGCCGAAGCTGACGCGGACGGGGGTCATCCCGCTCGACCAGTCGGTCTCGATGCGGACGAACCCCACTCGCTCGAACTGGAGGATCTCCCCCGGCGCGGCGTCGCGGGTCGACGGCTCCGCGAGTCCGTGCCGGTGGCGGCCGTCGACGTCGAGAAGGTCGACCGCGACCGCCCCGTCGCCGCTCGCCCACTGGAGCCTCGGGATCCGTCGGTTCTCCCGTCCGGCAAATGTCGCATGGAGCGGAGCGACCCCGTCCGTGGGGATGGTCGCCGGTAGCTCGATGTTCGAGAGGTCCTTCAGGCGCACCGTCGCGCCCGCGTGGGCGACCAGGTCGGCGCGCGGCAGGTAGAACGTCCCATCGACCGCGACCGCCCGCTCGCCGAGCTCCGGACGCTCGGGGTGGTTCGCGAGCGTCACGGTCCGGAGGTCCGCGGGGAAGTCGTCAACGACGACCGGTACCGGGTCTTCCACGAACATCCGACGCTTCGCAATCGGGTCGATGCGGGTTCGGTTCTCGGCGTACAAGGTTTCGGCCGGGACCTCGATGTCCGCGAGCGAAAGTCCGAAGGACATCGTGAACGCGCGGACGGCGTCATTCAGGATGCCCCGGCGGACCAGCGAAGCGAGCGACCAGGTCCGGGGGTCGGCCCAGCCGTCGTACTCGCCGCTCTTCACCTCGGCGTAGGACTTGCTCTTGGAGATCTTCGCCTCGCGGACGCGCAGCAATCCCCAGTGGACGAACGGCGGTCCCTCGATCCCCAGGAGCTGCCAGAGGAACCGTTGCATCCGGTCCTCCATCACCAGGTCCTTCCCGCGGAGCACGTGGCTCACGCCGAGCTCGATGTCGTCGACGGCCCAGGAGAACTCGAGGAGGGGCCAGACCCTCCATTTGTGGCCGACCCTCGGGTGGTCGAGGTCGCTGATTCGAAACAGCACCCGGTCGCGGAACGCCGGGTCGGGCTCGGCGAGGTCGGTCTTCAGGCGGAGCACCGCCCCGCCGACCCCGAAGCCCCCGCTCAGCATCTTCCGCCAGAGGTCGAGCGTCTCGCCGGGGGATTGGGTCCGCTCGGCGCACGCGAGACCCTTGCGCCGGTTCTCCTGGAGAGTCGCCGATGGGCAGAAGCAGACGTACGTGGCGCCGAGGGCGATGACGCGTTCGGCCCAAGCGTAGTGGGTGAGAAGTCGGTCCGACTTGTAATGGACGGCGTCCACTGCGACGCCGCAGTGCTCCAGGTCCTGCCGGATCACCCCGAACAGCTCGTTGTCGACCCGCTTCTCCTCCGAGCCGACCGTGTCGTCGAACACGAGGAGGAGCTTGCCGTCGTACCGTCGGCGGTAGTAGTCGTTGAGGAAGATCATCCGCGCGTTCCCGATGTGGAGGGCTCCCGAGGGGAACGGGGCCATCCGAAGGACGACCTTCCCGGGCTCCGCGCCGGCGAGGGCGGGCAACTCCCCGACCGCCCGGGTCGGCCGCACGGCCGCCACCTCGGCGCCGCCCAGCGATGCCAACGCGGTCGCACGCGCGTCGGCGGAAAGTGCGGTGACCGCGGCGATGGTCTCCGCGACGAGGGCCGTCAACTCCGCGGCTCGCGACCGGACCGACGGGTCGGTGGCGAGGAGCCGAGCCACGATCGGTCCGGCGCGAGGTTCCCCGCCGTGCTCGACCGCGTTCTCGAGAACCAGGCGTCGGGCCCGCCGAGCGAGTTCGTCGCCGAGCGCCATCGGCGGCGGACCGAGGCACGGCTTAAGACGGTTCGGCTCGGCCCCGTCGGGCGGCCGCGGGGGCCGAGCCCCCGTACCGCGCCTCCCCCTCGGCGATCGCCTCCGGGAAGGAGATCTCGCCGCGCAGCACCCGCTGCGCGAGGGTCTTCGGAATCGTGAAGGAGCCTCCGCTGCCGAGTCGGCTGAGGCGTTGTAGGTTGGCGACCTCGCCGGCGGTGACACGGACCGTCGCCTCACCGTGGACGGGTTCGCCCTCCGCCCGCGCGATCGCCTTGGCGGCGGCGGCGTCGCGCGGTCGGCGGTGACCTCGGGGCGTCGTGCCCCGCTCATCGACGAGTTCGACCGGACGGTGCAGGGGAACGAGGGAATTGACGATCCGATCCCGCGCGAGATGGTCGCCCCGGCCGACCCGGAACCGGATTGGGTGGCCGGGGAACCGATGGCGCAGGAGGGAGCCGAGCCGGCCCGCCGCCTCCGGGGTTTCGAGGGTCCCTTCGGCGATCGTCCGACCCTCCGCCAGTACCGCGAAACCGGGACGCGGCCCAGGGTCGATGCCGACGATCAACTCATCGTTCGGCCGGCCGACTCCCAAGGCGTGGCGCACCGCGGCGAGCAGTGCGGTACGGTCCCCGTCCTCGGACGCCTCGAGGACGTGGGCGTGGTGAATCGACTTCGCTTCGTCGCTCGACGTGAGGACGACGGCGACCCCGGCGGGAAAGCGGTCACCGGGCCAAATGGAGACGCTCGGCAACCTCTGCTCGCGCAACCAGGCTGCGAGGTCGGCGTAGAGCGCCGGGTTCCTCGTAGCGATGGCGACGCAGCGGTTCGGCAACGAGCCCTCGACGGAGATATACGGCATATACTTTGGGGGCTCGTGGCGAATTGTCCGAGGTGCGCGACCCCCGTCGAGGACGGGGCGCTGTTCTGCCCACAGTGCGGGTACACCGTCCCGCAGGCGATTCCCGCCGGCCCCGGCGTCGTCCTCCCTCCTCCTCCCCCGCCACCGCCTCGGTTCGTCCCGATGGTCCCGCCGCCGCCCGACTGGATTCCGCCCTCGATGCGAGGGATCGCCCGACACTGTGTCCGCTGCAACACGCTGATATCGTCGGTCGCCGTCGTTTGCCCAGTATGCCAGGCGCCCCAGCCGGAGCTCGGCGGGGTCGCCGCGGCCGCCGGACCGCCCGGATGATCCGAGTCGCGGGCGAACGCGTTAACGATCTGTTCGCCCTCGCGGCGTCCGAATCCCCGCGGGGTCCGACCGGGTATTCCGATCGGTACGTCCGGCTGGCACGCAAGGTAGGGATGCGCTACAACGTGCGCCTGCTGCCGGAGTATCGAGAGCTGTACTGCCGCGGCTGCTCGACGTTCTGGGTCGAGGGTCGCACGGTCCGGACGCGACTTCGCTCGGGCCGGCGGGTCCGAACCTGCCTCGTGTGTGGCCGACAGCGACGGGTCCAGCTCCGCGGCCCGACAACCCGAGATGGTGGGGAGGTCGGCTCCCCGGGCTCCGCCCTCCGGGACAACCTCGCCCTCGCCGAGGCTCCGGCGGGAATCGACGACGAGGAAGAGTCGGGCGACGACGACGGTTGAGACCGGCGTACGTCGCCGCTCCCGAGGAGCGGCTCCCTGAGGTTGTGTCGCGGCCGGTAGCGTCCCGGCCAGCCCCGGCGTTCGACAGCGGATGCGGAATCATGCCGTGCGTCGAGGAGTCCCCCACGTCCGAACTCGCGGGCGCTTCGTCCCCCGGCGGCGCCTAGCGGAAGATGACCCGTCTGGGGAAGGAACATAAGCCCCGAAACCCACCGGAGGTCCAGCGCCGGGGTGGCCGAGCGGCCAAAGGCGGCAGACTCAAGATCTGCTCTCGTAGGAGTTCCCAGGTTCGAATCCTGGCCCCGGCACGGGACTCTTCGGGCGGCGTTTGGCGGGAGCCGCCGAACGGAGG
>JAKIVS010000013.1 GCA_022750435.1 Thermoplasmata archaeon
CAGCTGAACGCCTTCCTCCAGGAGGAGGAGAGCATGCTGAAGCGGATGGTCGAGCAGGTCAAGAAGTCCGGCGCGAACGTCGTCTTCTGCCAGAAGGGGATCGACGACCTCGCCCAGCACTACCTCGCCAAGGAAGGGATCTACGGCGTCCGCCGCGTCAAGAAGTCCGACATGGAGAAGCTCGCGAAGGCGACCGGGGCGAACATCGTCTCGAAGGTCAGCGAGCTCACCACCGACGACGTCGGCAAGGCGGGCAAGGTCGAGGAGCGCAAGATCGGGGAGGACTCCCTCACGTTCGTCACGGGCTGCACGAATGCGAAGGCCGTCTCGATCCTGATGCGCGGCGGCACCGAGCACGTGCTCGATGAGGTCGAGCGCTCGCTCGACGACGCGCTCAACGTGGTCGCGGTGGCGGTCGAGGACGGCCGGATCGTCTACGGCGGCGGCGCGTCCGCGAGCGAGCTCGCGATGCACCTCCGCGACGAGGCGGCGAAGATCGGCGGCCGCGAGCAGCTCTCCTTCGAGAGCTTCGCGGAGGCGCTCGAGGCGGTTCCCCGCACGCTGGCGGAGAACGCGGGCCTCGACCCGATCGACATCCTCATCGAGCTGCGGAAGTCCCACAAGTCCGGCCAGAAGCACGCGGGCGTCAACGTCCACGCGGGCAAGGTCGACGACATGATGGCGCTCCACGTGATCGAGCCGATCCGCGTCGGACGCCAGGCGATCCAGTCGGCGACCGACGCTGCGGTGATGATCCTGCGGATCGACGACGTCATCGCGTCCAAGTCGAACCCTGCCCCGGCCGGCGGTGCCGGGGGCCCCGGCGGCGGCATGGGCGGTATGGGTGGCATGGGCGGAATGGGCGGCGGCGACTTCGGCGAGGACTAGACGCTCAACGCTCCCGTCGGACCGAACCCCTTCTCCCGCTCCCGAGGCGACGCCTCGGGGGCGGGGTCATACTTTGGAATTCAGCGCGGCGATCTTCCGGGCGAGGGCGCGCATGGCGCGCCCACGGTGGGAGATCCGGTCCTTCTCCGGACCGGAGATCTCGGCGAAGGTGCGGTCGGAGCCCTCCGGGAAGAAGATCGGATCGTACCCGAACCCGCCGGTCCCCTGGCGTCGGGAGGAGATCGTCCCGTGGACCTCCCCGACCGTGAGGAGCGTCGTCCTCCCCTTCCGGAATCCGGCGACCGTCCGAAACGTGGCGCCGCGGGGCCGGTTCGCGAGCAGCCGCAAGACCCCGTCCAATCCGATGGTGTCGTAGGCAAATCGGGAGTAGACGCCCGGGAACCCCTTCGCGTCCTCCAGGAACAGTCCCGAATCCTCCACCACGACGCCGACCCCGGGTTTCGCCGCGGCGGCGAGCTTCGCTTCCACGACCTCCTCGAGGCGGTCGCATTGGGGTTCGGGGATGGAGCGACGACTCCATGCCACGGGAATCTCGTACTCGGCGAAGATGCGGCGAACCTCCGCGACCTTGCTCGCGTTCGACGTCACGAACGTGACGCGCATGGTCACCAGGCGAACTCGTTGTAGGCGATGATCTCGTCGGGGCTCTTGCGGCCCTCGGCGGTCTTCGCCTCCCCGTTCTCGGCCGGGTAGCCGACGGGGATGATCGCAATCGGATGGATCCCCTCCGGGACGCCGAGCACGGTGCGAACCTTGTCGGCGTGGAAGTCGACGATCCAGGAGGTGCCGAGCCCTTCGGACGTCGCTGCGAGCTGGAGGTGACCGATGGCGACCGCCACATCGAGGGGATAGGCGGAGATGTAGCCGCCGATGGTGACCGGAACATCCTCTTCCACCGAGAAGGCGACGACCGCGATCGGGGCCTCCGCGACGGGCTTCCCCTTCACGCAGGCCTGCGCCAGAAGCCGCTTGCGCTCATCATCCTGGACGACGACGAACCGCCAGGGTTGGAGATTTCCCTGGGACGGAGCCAGGCGGGCCGCGGCGAGGACCGCCCGGACCTTTTCGGGGGGGATCGGACGCGGCTGAAAGTGGTGGCAGGGCCGGTAGGTGCGAATCGCCTCGTTGAGCTCCATGGCAGGGTCCGGCGAAAATTCCAGCTCGAAAATGTCCGCGGGGGTTATTCCCCGGAATCGGAACGGCGCATCCAAGGGAGCGAGAGTGGCCTGTGTTAAAAAGTGTTCCCTTAGCGACTCGCTCTTTCCGCCGAGGGACGGCGATCCCCCCCCTCGTGTCGCCCCTTCCCCCCGGGACGACGGCTCGATCCTTCGGCTGGCGGCTCGATCCTCCCGAGGGGGAGTGGGTCCGCCCTCCCGAACCCGACAGCCCGCGTGCGCACCGTTCGGGGCGACGTCAGCCGTCAAATAGATGTTTTACGGTGATGTAAGACATGGAGGAGGTCGAGGTCGTCGGACCCGTTCGGAGGATGGGGAATAGCCTCGCCGTGGTGATCCCCTCCAAGACGGCCAAGCGGGCGCATCTCGTCGAGGGGGTTCCGGTTCGCGTGCGTCTCTCGGTCGACGTCCCGCCTCCGTTCGGGCTGTTGAAGGGCATTGCCAAAGGGTCCTTCGACCGCCGGAGGGAGGGGGGATGGCGTGACCGCATCTAGGGTCCTGTTCGATACGTGGGCGTGGTGGGAGGTTCTCCGGGGAAGCCCGGAAGGCGCGGCGCTCCAACGCCGGTATCTGGACTCCGAGGGTACCGACGTCCTGACGGCGGCGATCAGCCTCGGGGAGATTTCCGCGAAGCTCTCCTCCGACGGGGCGGAGGAATCAATTCCCGCGACCATCAACAGCGTTCGCCGAGCGAGTGCCATCGTCGATCTCACGGGGGAGTTGGCCGTCGAGGCGGGGGTTCTGAGGACCCGACTCCGAAAGCGCTCCAAATCCGCGAGTCTCGCCGACGCGATCGTGCTGGCGACCGCGCGACAGAACGGGGCCCGGCTCATTTCCATCGACCGGGCGTTTGCGGGGGAACCGGACGTCTCGAGCCGCTGAGGGGCCGGCGCTGGCCGCGACGGGGAAAATGCGGAACTTTCGGCGGCGATTCGACCGAGCTCGAAAGCTAGCCGGCTCGCGGCCCGACCCCTCCGTGCGATGCGTTGGTCCCCCACACGGCCCGTCGTCCGGGCGGAGTCACGCTTATGCGCGTTCTGGAATGCTCGGCGTGCGGAGTATGTCACCCACGATGCACCGTGCGGGATTCGTCGTCGCGGACGGGCAGGGCCATGGACGGAAGGGGGACGCATGACGGCGCCCTCCGTCGAGGCCCGCGGCCTCACCAAGCAGTTCGGTTCCTTTGTGGCCCTGAACGACCTCGACCTGAAGCTCGACGGGGCGAAGTGCGTCGGGTTCCTCGGACCCAACGGCGCCGGTAAGACGACGACGCTCAAGATGCTGACCGACATGATCTTCCCAACGAAGGGCGAGTGCTTCCTCGACGGGATTTCGGTCCAGCAGAATCGAAAGAAGGCCCTCGAGACGTGCGGGGTGCTGATCGAGTCACCCGAGATCTACCCCTCCCTCACGCCCTACCAGGCGCTGGAGATGGTCTCCGACCTTCGCGACATGCCGGTCGCGGAGCAGAAAATCCGGATCCCCGCCGCCCTCGAGGAGGTCAAGATGGGCGAGTGGGCGGACAAGAAGGTCGGGAAGTTCTCGAAGGGAATGAAGCAGCGAATCAACATCGCCGCGGCCCTGGTGCACGACCCCCAGATCCTCCTCCTGGACGAACCCGCCACGGGACTCGACCCGCGTGGAATGGCGGAGGTCCGCGACATCGTCCGGGGCCTCAAGAAGCGCAACCGCCTGATCTTCATGAGCAGCCACATTCTCCCCGAGGTCACCGACGTCTGCGACGAGGTCGCCCTCATCAACAAGGGTCAGCTCCTGTTCTACGACACTCTCGACAATGTCACGGCCCGCTTCTCCCATGGACAGACCTCCGTCGATGTCTCGTTCGCGAAGCCGGTCCCCGAGGCAATCCTCGGGAACCAGATCCAGAACCTTCCCTCCCTCACCCGGACCGAGAGACTCGACGCCCGGCGGCTCCGGCTCTACCTGACGGGGGGCCCGGCGGAGCAAGCCCAGACCCTGAAGTCCCTCGTGGCCCTCGACCTCGACCTCGTGGGATTCCAGGAATCCAAGAGCGCGCTCGAGGAAGTCTACCTGAGCCAGATCGCGCGGGGGGACTAGACCGATGGAAGGAATGGCCACGGCCACCGCAACTCCCGGAGCCGACCTCCCCCTCGAACGGCGGATCTCCCCCCACAGCACCGTCCAGGTCCTCCGGCTCGCCCGGTACCAGCTCCGGGACTACCTGCTCTCGCGGCGGTTCGTCTTGATGCTGACGATCGTCGCCATCCTCGGCGTGATCATCACCGCCGTGGTCGGCTACTATCGGCCGGCCAGCCTACTCGGCTCGTCGAACCTGTTTTACTCGGACATCTGGGCCGGCGGGATCACGGTCGTCATCGTCTTCGCTGGGGTGATCTTCGGTGGCGATGCGATCGCCGGCGAATTCCAGAACAAGACCGGGTACTTCCTGATGGGCCTCCCCGTCCGGCGCGCGACCGTCTACGCCGGCAAGTTCATCGCGGCGTTCGTCAGCTCGCTGGTGGCCGTACTCGCGTTCGCCGCCTTCCTGCTCGGCAACGGGGCGTATTACTTCGGGACCGGAGCGTTCACCGGCGCGTTCGCGGAGTCGCTGGCCCTCGCGATCGTCTACATGCTCGCGCTGCTGGGGGCGACGTTCCTGTTCAGCTCGATGTTCAAGACGAGCACCTACGCCGTGCTCGTCGTGGCCGTGCTGTTCATCTTCGGATTTACCATCCTGCAGGATCTCGTCAGCGGACTCGTCAAGATCGAGCCGTGGTTCATCATCTCGTACGCCTCGGGCGTGATCGGCTATCCGTTCCTTCCGATGCTGCCCGCCCACATCACCCAGATGGCGGTTGGCCGCGGGGGGATGGGCCCGACCTTGACCACGTACTCGCCGACCTACGCCGAGGGCGTGGCGATCATGCTCGGCTACTTCGTCGTGACGGCGATCCTCGGGCTCCTCCTGTTCGAGCGGGAAGAGTTCTCCTAGGCCGTCGACGCGGTCTCGGGACCCGGGAGTCCCGCGGGGTGCGGCGTCCTCGACCGGTCGATCGGTCGAGCTGGTAGACGAACATCCGGTCCGCCGGGGTCTCGGTTACCGCGCCAGTGGATCGGTAGAGTCCGACGGCGGGATCGTTGGATGGATCCGTGAAGACGAAGATCTCCTCGAAGTTCCGCCGTCGGCTGTAGGCGACAAGCCACCGAACCAGCTCGGCCCCGATCCCGCGCCGTCGGAACCCCGCATCCACCTCGATCTCGTAGAGGAACATCTGCTTCCGTGCGGACTTCAGCTGACCCAGTTCCGTCCCCCGAAGGAATCCGACGATCGCGCCTTCCTCCTCCGCGACCAGGAAGACGTTGCGCTCGTCCCGAAGGTACTTTCGCACCGCCGTGGGGTCGGGAGGCTCGTCGAGCAGGTTCGCTGCTCGGACGACCTCTCCGAGGTCGGACGGACCGAGTCGCCGCACGGTCATGCCCGTCCAGTTCCGACGCGGCATTTGAAGCCGACGAGACCGGAGGGAGAGCGCGAGCCCCGAGCCATCCCCGGCGGGCCCCCGACGATAGATATCGAATATATCCGGCCGCGGTTTATGAACGGCCCGCCGTTGCTTGGCAGCCGATGACGGGACGACGGCCCAGCCCCAACCTCGGTCGAAACTTCGGACGAACCAGCCCCACCACGCTCGGAGGGACCCGGGCGACCCAGACCTCCACGCTCCGGCGGCCCGGGGGCCGCTCCTCGGCCCTCTGGAGCCTCGCCGTGGTGCTCGGACTTCTCGTCTCGGGAGCCGTCACGACCATCGCAGGGTCGGGAGCCGCCCTCGCGAGTGGCCCCTCCTCGCCTGGTGCGACGGCCACGGTCGGGAATGCCCTCCTGGTGCAAGCGCACGCCTCCGCGTCCCGAGGCAACGGGCCCGGGGCCGCGGCGCTCCCGGCTTCGCCGGCCGGCCCTTCGACCGGCCCGAACGAGACCATGGGGATGGCGATGACCTACGACGCGGCCGACGGGTACGTCCTCGCCGTCTCGCTCAACGCGAGCTCGGGCCTCAACAACTCGACCTACGGACCGAACGAGATGACCTGGAAGTTTGCGGCCGGCAACTGGAGCTTGATCGCAACGACCGGTCAGGTCCCGGCCACGCTCGGACCCGGATTGGTCTACGATGTCCGCGACGGCTATGTCCTGCTGTACGGCGGCCGGCTCATGGCCACGCTGCCCGCTCCCCTCACGAACCAGACCTGGAGCTATCTCGGCGGCACGTGGACCAACCTGAGCCGGAACGGCACGACGGTCCCAACGGCCGTCGACCTGCCCAACCTCGTCTTCGACGCGTACGACGACTACGTGCTCCTGTACGACGAGTTCGGTCTCTCGGCGAGCCCGAACGGCTCGCTCTGGACCACCTGGTCGTACGCGGCCGGCAACTGGACGAACTTGACAGCGACCGCGGGACCCGCGCCCCCGTCGTTCTTTGGGTCGATGGCGTACGACGCGCGGGACCAGTGCGTGCTCTACTTCGGCGGCGAGACGCTCTCCGACGAGCTCACCAACGCGACCTGGACGTTCCACGGCGGCGCGTGGACCAACGTGACTTCGTCCGTCGTCAACGCCCCGTCCGGGCGGATCGCCTTCGGCCTGACCTACGACACCGTTCGCCACGAGGTCCTCCTCTATGGGGGGCTCGTCCAGCTCTACGTGTCCAACCTCAGCGAGTACGGGACCGACACGTGGTCGTACGCGAACGGCACCTGGACCCTTCTGAGCACCAACGGCTCGGTCTACAATCCGCAGGGATGGAACCCGCCCCAGCTCGACATGGTCTACGACCCGGCGGACAACGAGACCGTGCTGTTCGGTGCCAACCTCACGGCAAGCAGTCCGACCGCCGTGACGTGGACGTTCTCGAGTTCGACGTGGACGGTCGCGGCGCCCGCCTTCGTCCCGACGGGCCACGTCACCGACACCGACCGTGCGGTTACGCTCGAGGTCACCCAGTCGGTGAACGCGGGGGGTCTCTCGTATGCGTACAGCGGGCTCCCGCCCGGTTGTCTCTCCCAGGACGTGGCGTCCCTGCCGTGTGCGCCGACGTCGGTGGGCACGTTCCACGTGCAGGTCACGATCGACGGCGACGGCGGATTCGCGGCGACCGCCGCGACGACCCTCGTGGTCCACGCGGCGCCGGCGATCCTCGGCTTCGCGCCGTCGGCCTCCACCGGAGAGGTCGGTCTCCCGTTGGGATTCACCGTCACCGCCGTGAACGGAACGGGACCGCTCGTGTACGGCTACTCGAACCTCCCACCGGGTTGCCGGTCATCGGATGCGGCCTCGCTGGGGTGCATCCCGACCTCGGCGGGCGTCTATCCCGTCACCGCGACGGTCACCGACACGCTCGGCGTCATCGTCGTGGCGGACTCCCTGCTCACCGTCGTGCCGAGCCTCGCGATCACGAGCGTGGTCGCGGAGCACAGCGCAATCGACCTCGGGCAGGCTCTGGCGCTCGCCACGAGCGTGAACGGGGGGTACGGACCCGTGGGGTACGCGTACTTCGGGCTCCCGAGCGGGTGCTCGAGCGTGGATCTCGGCAACCTGTCGTGCCAGCCGAGCACCCTCGGTCGGTTCCCGGTCCAGGTCTCGGCCCTCGATTCCCTCGGGGGGCGCGCCGCGGGCACGGCCACCGTGGTAGTGAACGCGCTGCCCACGGTTGCCTCGTTCGTACCGTCGAGCAGTTCGGTCCCCGCGGGGGGCCCGGTCCAGCTGACGACGACCGTCTCCGGGGGGACCGCCCCCTTCCAATACCAGTTTAGCGGTCTGCCGTCCGGATGCGCGTGGAACGGCGGGGCCGTGGTGAACTGCGCGGGCACCCCGAACGGTCGCTTCACCGTCGGCGTCGAGGTGACCGATGCGACGGGAGCGACGACGAACGGTTCCACGACCTTCCTCGTCGGTCCGGCGACTGGAGTCGGCCCCGTCGCCCCCGGCAGCTCGGGCGGCCTCGGGTCGGCGTTCTGGTGGGGATTGGCCGTGGGTGCGGTCCTCGTCGGGGTCGCCGCGATCGTCGGCGGGAACCGTCTTCGCCTCGCCCGGCAGGGCGAGCACATCGTCCAGAACCTTCGCGAATCCGAGGCTCTCCCGATGGGGGCCTCTCTGGGCGACGATTCGACCGAGACGCCCGGCCCGGGTCGATCGACCTAACGGGGAATCCGCGCGGAGGGTCCCGACCGGGAGGGAGGAGGATTCGAACCGGCACCGGCCGACGGCGCGTCTTCTCGGAGGGCGCGCCGCCGTGAATTCCGTCGACTTCCTGCTGGGCCTCTCCCTGGGGTTGGCCCTCGCAGCCGCCGTCTACGGGTTGCTGTGGTGGATGGGACGCCCAGCGCGGGGACCGGGGTTCGTCCCACCCACCCATCGGTCCACCTCCGGGGCTCCACCGCCAACTCCCGTGTCCGATTCCCCGGAGCCCGAGCCGCAAATGGCCCCCGCGGGGGCGGATCCGCCGGCGGAGTCCCCCCACGCGGCCACCGGCACCGCCTCGGCCCCACGTTCCGGCCCGAGCGGGGGTCGGAACCCGGCGGCCGACGAGACCCTCCGGCTGTCGCAACGGCTCATCCTGCATGTGTACGCCCAGGGAATCCGGCCGTCGGGCGAGGTGGCGCCCCTCGCGCTGTGCCAGGCCGGCATGGTGGAGGCCCTCGGAATCCCCCAGGCCGGCCTCGCCGCCGTCCTTCGGCGACTCGAGGCCGCCGGAATCCTGCTCGCGGAGCGGAGCCACGTCCAGGGCCGAGACCGGCGCTTGAAGGTCTACCGCCTCTCGGAACGCGGGCTCGTGCTGGCCCGGGAGCTGCGGACCCGATCGTCCCGCCGTCGCGCCGCCCGCTAACCCCGACGCCGCCCGATGGGGCAATTCTCCGGAGCAGAACTTCCGTCCATCGACCGGGCCAAGAGTTGATAGGTCTCGGAGGCTCGGCCTCGAAGGAGACGCCCGAACAGACCCATGAACGGCGGTGGTGCCGACGAACCCCGTGTTCCCCGATTTTCCATCCGCTACATGGACCTCACCGCGGACCCCGCCACCAAGTTCTACGACTACGCCACCGGAACCTGGCGACGGGAGAACCCGACCCCCGCCGACAAGGCCGTCTGGGGGGCGGGCGCCGAGCTCGTCGACCGGAACTACCGTTTGATCCGCCAAATCCTCGAATCGGCGGCCGAGGATGCGACGGCATCGACGGCCTCGCCGCGCCGCCAGGTCGGCGACCTCTACGCGTCGGCCCTCGACATCGACCGACGCAACGCCCTCGGGCTCCGTCCCGTCCAGCCGCTCCTCGACCGTGTCGGCCGGGCCACCCACCCCGCCGACCTCGTTCCTCTCCTGGCCGAGCTGCACGACGCGGGGGTCTACGCCCTCTTCCAGCCGTTCGCCTATCCCGACCGAAATCGGAGCTCGGTCTACGCGTTCTACCTCTACCAAGGCGGGCTGAGCCTTCCCGATCGGGAGTACTACGTGGCGGACAGCTTCTCCGCGCAGCGCGAGGCGTTTCGAAGTCACGTCGGACGGATCTTCCGACTTGCCGGCGTCGGCGAGTCCGACGCGGACGTCGCCGCCGCGACGGTCCTGGCGATCGAGACCGACCTCGCCAAAGCCAGCCGAAGCGCGACGGATCTCCGGGACGACACGAAGAACCACCATCCGTTCCCCGTGGACGAGCTCGCGACTCGGTTCCCCGGGATTGCCTGGGCGGACTATCTACCGGCCCGACGGGCGGACGTCGCCGGCTACATCGTCCTCGGGCAGCCGGAGTTCTTCGAGGAAGTCGGCCGGCTCCTCGCCTCCCGTCCGGTGGCCGACTGGCGGATGTACTTCCGGTGGCACGTCCTGCACGAGAACGCTCCGTACCTGTCGGCGGGATTCGAGACCGAGAACTTCGATTTCTTCCACCACTCGCTGCAGGGACAGACGCAGCCGGAACCCGACTGGAAGCGCGCCGCGCTGACCATCGACCAGCAGCTCGGTGAGGCGCTCGGTCGCCTCTACGTGGAACGCCACTTCCCCCCCGAGGCGCGGGCCCGGATGGCCGACCTCGTGGCCGACCTCTGCGCCGTGTTCCGGGGTCGGTTGGCCGGGGTCGACTGGATGACCGAGCCAACCCGAATCAAGGCCCTGGCCAAGTTCGACCGATTCACCGCGAAGATCGGACACCCGGACCGGTACCGGGACTACTCGACCGTCGACATCCGACGGGACGAATACGCGGCGAACCGTTTGCGGGCCACGGCGTTCGAGATCCGGCGCCAGATGGCCCGGGTCGGCGGACCCGTCGACCGATCGGAATGGGAGATGACCCCGCCGACGGTCAACGCGTACTTCTCCCCCACGCAGAACGAGATCGTCTTCCCGGCCGGAATCCTCCAGCCCCCGTTCTTCGATTTCACGATGGACGACGCGGTGAACTACGGAGCGATCGGCGCGGTCATCGGTCATGAGATCACCCACGGATACGACGACCAAGGGCGGCGGTTCGACGCCGACGGAAACCTCGTCGACTGGTGGAGCGATGCCGATGCCAAGGAATTCGAGGCGCGGGCGAAGCACGTCGTGGACGAGTACAACGGCCTCGAAGCCCTCCCGGGCGTGTTCGTCAACGGCGAGCTCACCCTCGGCGAGAACATCGCCGACTTCGGTGGAGTCAGCCTGGCCTACGAGGCCCTCCAGCGTCGGCTCGCGCGGAGCGGCGCCTCGCGGGCACCGATCGATGGGTTGACCCCGGAACAGCGATTCTTCGTCTCCTGGGCGCAGGTCTGGCGGCAAAACTGCCGCGAAGCCGAGCGGCGGCGCCGCCTCACGATGGACCCCCACTCGCCCGGCGAGTTCCGCGCGGTGGCGCCACTGCGATCGCTCCCCGAGTTCGCCGCGGCGTTTCCGCCCCCCGGACCCTTGTCCGGGGAACCTGTGGACAATTCTCGGACCCGGATCTGGTGACCGAGCGCGGTCTGGCGGAGCGCCAGCCGAGTTCGGAGGGGCCTCGAGCGGTGGCCACCAACCTCCACGGGCTTCGTTTGTGCACTAATGATTAAATATGGCTGACAGGGTGGTCGAATTCCGCCGACATCTGTCTGACAAACAGGGCCGTTGGCGCGGGCATCCGGCACAGGGAGGAGACGCCACCGATGTACCTGAAGCGTCTCAAAGTTCGCAACTTCAAGTCCTTCGCCGGTGCGACCGAAATCCCCTTCCAACCGGGATTCACCGGGGTGGCCGGCCCCAACGGGATGGGCAAGTCGAACATTTCGGACGCGATCCTGTTCGTCCTCGGCCCGACGAGCTCGAAGGCGCTTCGCGCGGATCGATTGACGCATCTCTTCTTCAACGGCGGCTCCTCGAAGAAGCCCGCGACCGAGTGCGAGGTCTCCCTTGTCTTCGACAACAAGGACCGGCTGATCCCGGTCGAAACCGACGACGTCGAGCTCACCCGATACGTCAAGCTCGCGCCGAGCGACGCGAACGGATACTACTCGTACTTCTACGTCAACGGACGGCGGTCGACCCAGACGGAGATGGACTCGCTCCTCTCCCATGCGCGACTCTCCGGGGACGGGTACAATCTCGTCCAGCAAGGGGACGTCAATCGGATCGTGAGCATGGGCACGGTGCCGCGACGTGGCCTCGTGGAACGACTCGCGGGCATCTCCCAGTACGACGAGGAGCTCCAACGGGCCGACGGGAAGCGCGCTGAGCTCGAGACCAACCTCGGCCAGATTAACGCCCTCCTGACCGAGATCAAGAGCCACCTGACGGCCCTCGAGTCCCAGCGACTCCAGGCGATCCAGTACAAGCAACTCCAGGACGAGCGGAAGAGTGCGGAGGCACGCTTCGCTCGTGCCGGCCACCGAATGATGCGCCAGGAGGTTGACACCTGCGCGAAGCACCTCGGCGACCTCCGGACGGAGCTCGAATCGACCCGGGTCGCCGCCCAGAAGCTCGAGGACGAGCGGGGCCACGTCTCGAAGGAGATCGAGCGCGTCGAGCAGGAGATTGCCAAGCTCGGCGGGCCGGAAGCGGCCAAGTTCAAGACCGAGCTCGACGAACGCCGCATGGCGTTCGCGCGCCTCGACGAGAACGTCCGGGCCGCTCAGGTTGAGCTGGAGGCGCTCGCCGCCCAGTCGACCGACCTCTCGGGGAAACTGGAGGCGGACCGGAAGGAACTCGACGGTCTGAAGAAGAAGGAGAAGGCGGCCGCCGAGCGGTTCCGCGCCTCCGATGAGAAGCTCAAGGCGCAAGCGGGGGCCCTCCACGCCGCCACCGCGAGCGCGGATCCGTCCCACGGCAAGCTCGCCGGAACGCGCAAGGAGATCCTCCGCCTCGAGGCGGAGAACGAGAAGCGCCAGACGGCGTGGCAGTCCGCCGTCGAAACCCGGGAGGAAACGAATGGGCGTCTCGCCTCCGTCGAGCGCGAGGCGGCGCAGCTGGAGGACGACCAGCGAACTCGCGAGATCGAACTCAAGGACCTCGAGCTCAGGGTCAAGGAAACCCGACCGAGCGGGTCCGGTGGCCGGGCGACCCCCGAACTCCAGAAGGAGTTCGTCCAGGTCAAGAACCGCGAATCG
Organism: Thermoplasmata archaeon; assembly: GCA_022750435.1. Classification (GTDB taxonomy): domain Archaea; phylum Thermoplasmatota; class Thermoplasmata; order Lutacidiplasmatales; family UBA184; genus Lutacidiplasma. The sequence goes on from JAKIVS010000013.1 coordinate 12,673, forward strand.
GCGGCTCAGAAGGAGGTCGACCAGGTCGCCCTCGAAGTCCTCGAACTCAACCGCCGGTACATGGCCCTCGACGCTCGCCTGAAAGCACGGTCCGACAGCGGCCGTGGCCCGGGCGCGCTCGCCGCGGTCGACTACCTCCTCTCCCAGCGCAATCTCGGCAAGATCGCCGGCATCCGCGGCACCGTCCAGGAGCTGGCGAGCTTCCGTCCCGAGCACTCCACCGCCCTCACGATCGCCGCCGGGGCCCGCTTCCAGGCGATGGTCGTCGAGACCGACCAGGTCGCCGAGGAGTGCATCAAGCTCCTCCGGTCCGAGAAGCGCGGTCGGGCGACGTTCCTCCCGCTCAACAAGATGCTCCCGGGCCGCCCCCGGGGAAAGTCCCTCGTCGCGTCCCAGTCGGCGGGTTCGGCCGGGTTCGCGCTGGACCTGGTCAAGTTCGACGAGGAACTTCAGGGCGCCTTCTGGTACGTCTTCGGCGAGACCGTCGTCATGGACGACCTCGCGCACGCCCGCACCCAGATGGGCGGCGTTCGGCTCGTCACGCTCCAAGGAGAACTGATCGAGGCCACCGGTGCCATCTCGGGCGGCTACCTCGAGACCGGCGCGAACGCGCGGGGCGCCGACAACGCGTCGGAGCTGAAGCGGCTCGGCGACGAGCTTCGGGCGAAGGGGCAGGCCGAGGCCGACCTGCGCGCCGAACTCTCCAGCCTGAACGTCAAGGTCCGGTCCCTCGGTGAGGAACTCACGAAGCGGACCGCCGAGGCGAACGCTCACCAGTCCACCCGCTCGGTGCTCGACGCGGAGCTCACCGCCGCCCGCGACCGGCTCGGCGAGGTCAAGAAGCGCGTCGACGCGGCGCGATCCGCCCGCTCACAGGCCGAGGCAGACCTCGAGAAAGCCGTCCAACTGGTCGCGACCCGCGAGAATGCGGTCGTCGAGACGAAGGCCGCGCTCGCGCAGCATCAGCAGGAATACCTCGGGAACCTTCCCGAAGCCCTCTCCTCCAAGATCCGGTCCCTCCAGGAGGCGAACCAGGCCGCCAACGACGAGCGGCTCGCGGTGAGCCAGGAGCTCGAGGCGACGCGGGCGTCGATCGCCGCGGCCGAAACCGCGATGACCTCGCGGAAGTCCGAGCTGGAGACCCTCCACGCGACCCGCACGCAGAAGGAGAGCGCGGCCGAAGGCACGGTCACCCACCGCGACGAGGCGAAGGCGGCCCTCGAGACCCTCCGAGCGGTCGAGTCGAAACAGCTCGCCCGGGTGAAGGACCAGTCCGAGGAGAAGCGTCGACTCGACGCCCACCGGCTCGAACTCGTCGAGCAGGTCGCCCGCGCGCAGGAATCCCTCCGCACGAAGGCGACCCTCGTCGACCAGGAGCAGATCCGACTCGAGCAGGCCCAGCAGCGGCTCGCCGAGGCCGAGGCGGCCCTCAAGGAACTCCCCGAGGCCGATGCCGACGAGAAGCCGGTGACGGTCGAGGAACTCAAGCGCACGATCCAGACGGTCACCTCCCAGCTCGATTCGATGGGCTCCGTCAACCTCCGCGCGCTCGAGGAGTACGATGCGGAGAAGGTGCGTCTCGACGAGTTCCAAGGGGAGGTCAACCGCCTCTCGACCGAGAAGACGGACCTGCTCGGGCTCGTCGGTGAGATCGAGAAGAAGAAGCGGGTGAAGCTCGTCGAGGTCGTCGCCTCCGTCGACGTCGGGTTCCGGCAGATCTACAGCGAGCTCTCCGGCGGAGGGATCGGGGAGATTGCGCTCGAGAACCCCGACGATCCGCTGGCGGGCGGCCTGCTGATCAAGGCGAGCCCCGTGGGGAAGAACATCCAGCGCCTCGAGCAGCTTTCGGGCGGCGAGAAGTCGCTCGCGAGCCTCGCGTTCGTCTTCGCGCTCCAGCGCCACGACCCGAGCCCGCTCTACGTGTTCGACGAGGTCGACATGTCCCTCGACGGCGTCAACGCGGAGAACGTCGGGCGCCTGCTCCGGCGCAACGCCGAGCGCGCGCAGTTCATCGTCATCTCGCTTCGCAAGGTGACGCTGAAGTTCGCCCACCGGCTGTTCGGCGTTACGATGCACGGCGACGGCTGCTCGCGCGTCGTGGGCCTCAAGCTCGACGAGATCGTCGACGTGGACGAGAAGGACCGGGCGCCGGAAACGCTCGCGCCCCTCGCCCCGGGGGCCGCATGACGATCAGCGAGATGGCGGCGCAGGAGCTCGTCGAGACGGTTCCGCCGGTCCAGCGTGAGGCGGCCCAGCGGATGCTCGACTATCTGATCTTCCATCGGTCGCTCCTGGGGGAGTCCGACGCGACCCCCGCGCTCCTCGAGCGATATCTCTCCCTTGTCCGTGAGCTGAAGGACGGCGTCCACATCGTCATCGCGGATCCGTACCAGAAGGCGACCGCGATGCTCTTCGAGCTCGTGATGGACGAGGCGTTTGACCCGTGGGAGATCGACCTCGCCCGGTTCACCGAGGGGTACCTCGAGCGGGTCCGCTCCGAGGGTGGCGTGGACTTCGCGGTGGCGGGGCGCCTGCTCTGCATGGCGTGGAACATCCTCTACCTCCAGTCGAAGGAGCTGCTCCAGAACCGCGCGCAGCCGCCCCCCGAAGCCGCTCTTGGCGACCCGTCGCTCGAACTTCCTCCCGACGACTCCTACTTTGGCGCCTTGGACACCCCCCAGGCCGTGGATGTGACGACCGCGGTGCTCGGCGGCACCCAGGAGCCCGCCCTCCTCCAGATGGTCCGCCATCCGGAGACCCGCCCCGTCAGCCTCCTCGAACTCGTCGGCGCGTTTGGCGATGCCGAGCAGGAGGCTCGCCGCTCCCTCCGGATCCAGGAACTCCGGGAGCGCCTCCGCGAGGAACAGCGCGCTCCCCCGGAAGTCCTCGTCCACGGGGACATTCCGGAGCGCGACCTCGCCGACGCCTGGGAGATCGCCCTCCGGCACGAACCGAGAGAGGAGTTCCCGTTCCTGGAGCTCTGGCGGGCGACCGAGGGCCGCGACCGGCTCGTCTCGGTGTTCCTGGCCGTTCTGTTCCTGGCCCGGGAAAAGGTCCTCGACCTCCAACAGGACGAATTGGCCGAGAGCCCGCTCCTCCTCGTCCGGACCGCCGACGTGCGTCCGGTGATGGGCGCTCGGGAGGAATGAGCCGTGCCGGCGAAGGTCGACGCGCTCGAGCTCCGGCTGGAGGCCGTGCTGTTCGCCGCGGGCAAGCCGCTGTCCGTGAAGGAACTCACCGACGCGCTCGACGCGGGCGACTTCCGCCCGGTCCAGGTCGCCTTGAAGCGCCTCATCCGGACCTACGATGGCCGGCAGACCGCGCTCGAGGTCCGCCACGTCGGCGACCGTTACGCCTTGCAGTTGCGCCCGGAGTTCGTCGCGGGCGCTCACGCGGTGACGCCCGTCGACCTAGCCCCGCGGACGCTGAAGGCGCTCACGCTCATCGCCTACCACCAACCGATCCTCCAGAGCCTCCTCGTCAAGATGCTCGGCGAAGCTGCGTACGAGGAGGTCGAACGCCTCCGGGGGCTCGGCCTGATCCGGGCCGATCCGAAGGGCGCCTCCCTGGAACTCTGGACGACGAAGTCGTTCGCCGAGTACTTCGGGATCGCGTCGACGAAGCCGGAGGAGATCCGCCAGTTCCTCGAGACGAAGCTCGGGGTCACCCCGGCGACCCTCGCCGCACCCCTCCCGCCCGCGGAGAGCGAGAGCGCGGTCGATGAGGCGCCGCACCCGCCGGACGACACGCCCTCGGCGGCGGGTCCCGCGTAGGGCCCGTTAGAACGCCCCGCAACCGGGGCACCGCACCGGTTCGGCGGGCCGCAGGGCTCCGCAGTACGGGCAGGCGAACGTGGCGGGAGGGTCGTGGGCCCCCCACCCGGGGGGCGGGGGAGCGTACGGACCGCTCCCGGGAGCCGAGGGCGGCATCGGGTACGGGGACGCCGGCGGCGGGGCGGCCCCGCCGTACTGCACCGTCCCCGGCGGCGGAGCGCCGTACGCCCACGTGGGCACCTGGTATGGGCCGCTCGGTGGAGTCCGTCGCCGACGGGCGCGCTCGTCCCAGACGATGACGGCCACGAGGGTCAGCGCGAGGGTGATCCCGAGCGCCACGACGACGAAGGTGACGAGGGGGGTGGTCGGGGCCGGTGTGAACAGGCCGGGCGGGAGGCCCGGGGTCGGGCCGGAGTAGCTGAAGTTGCTCGCAATCACGGCGGCGAACGCCGGGAGGAACCTCACCGGGTCGATACCGCCCCACCCGGTGGCCGCGTCCCAGCCCAATCCCGCGGAGAACACAAAGTTCGACCCGTTCGTCACGTCGAGGAACGGGTTCGACGATTGGGGGGAGGCGTCGTAGTAGCCCGCCATCCGATACAGCGTCGGGTCGAGCCAACCGAAGCTGCGGTGGTCGACCGCCGACCACTCGGCGAGGAGACCGGCGAAGAACGGAGCGGCGATGCTGGTCCCCTCGAGGACCGTGAAGAACGAGCCGGTCGCGTTGTGCGCCACGTAGGCGACCGTGTCGTTCGCGGCGAACGCGACGTCGGGACCGGCCCGGCCGAGCATCGAGGCGCCCTGGACGCCCCCGGCGGAAGCGATCGCGGGTTGGGCCGCGGAGTCGAACTGCCAGTACGGCTCGGGGATCACGGTGCTGAGTCCCCCCTCCGACCCCTCGACGTGGCCGTACCCGCCGAGGTCGTCGTACCAGGCGGTCTGCGAGGCGAAGCCGGTGAAGTTGCTGTCGAATCCGTCCGGGAGGACGCCCCCGGTGTAGGTCCCCGTCGGTGTTCCGCCGAGAGCGAGGCTGACGCCGCCCACCGAGACCGTCCCGGAGCCGTTGAACGCCGCCGAGGCGGGCCACGTCGGCCACTGGCCCTGGAAGTGGCCGGAGACGTCGTTCGGCGCGTCTCCCTGGTCCCCCGAGGCGGCCACCACGGTGACCCCGATCGCGGCGGCGTGGGCGAGTTCGAGGTTCCAAAGCGAGTCGTTGAGGTCCGGAAGTCCGTAGGAGTTGGTGACGGAGGCGAGGTGGGCGCCGGTGTAGTTGTACGAGAGGGCGTCGGACAGCGCCTGCGCGAAGTCGTCGGCCACGGGGCCGAGCGGGGCGTTGCTCGACAGGTTCTGGAACAGTCCCGCCGAGAAGTAGAAGTTCGCGACCGTCGCCCCCGGAGCGGCGCTTCCCGCCATCTCGATGTCGAGGGAGTTCTCCGCTTCATCGAGAGAGTCGTCCTGGAGCGTCCCGTAGGCCCCCGGGGACGGGGGCGTGACGTTGGCGATCGTGACCGGGACGCCGAGGTACAACGGGACGGGCCAACTCGCCGGGAAGGTGTCGTTGAAGTAGTCGTGGATCTGGGCGGGGTCCCACGGCGGCAGGTCGACCTTCGCGGTGTCGTTGTAGCCGCTCATCAGGATCGTCGCCACGGCTTCGCCGGTGGCGTACGAGGCATTCGACCCGGCGCCGGTCCCGCCCGGAAACAGGCCGGCCTCCCCGTAGGCCTGGACGTAGTCGCTCCCGGTGAACCAGTCGACCCCGGTCTCGTTGCCGTCGACCACGTAGGAGTTGAGCTCCGACCGGACGGGAGCCGACGGGGCCGGACGCAGCGCAAGGGTGGGGACGGTCGGGGACCGGGCCAGGCCCCCGATCCCGTACACCGAATTCGCGAGCGATGCGGGCAGCGTCGGCATCGTGGTCCAGGTCCAGTCGGCCCCGGCGGAGCTCGTCTGGCCCATCAGGGTGGTGGCGAACGCCTCGCCCGCGGCCTGCGAGGACAGGGAGAAGCGGAGCGACAGCCGGTCGGGCGTCAGCGCGTAGCCCGCGGCACCGAACGTGGAAAAATACTGCTCGAGCGCGGTCACATTCGTCGAGGACGGAGCGTAGTCGTGCTCGAACTGCGATTCGGTGAGGTACTGGGAGGATCCCGACCGGGCCAAGGCGCCGTCTCGAGCGAAGAGGCCGGTTGCGTCCCGCGGTTCGAGGGAGACCGTCAGTTCGAGGCGCGCCTGGCTCGGCAGGGCGTGGGCGGCGAGGTTCGACACGAACATCGCCGCGTCGCTCGCGACGATCCGGCGAGGCGACGCGCCGGGCCCGGTCGGGAACGCGGGGGCGAAGGCGGGGAGCAGAAGCACCGCGCCGACGACGAGGACGACCCCGAACGCGACGGCGCCCGTACGCACGACCGAGCCACCCGGTCCGATGAGATAACTCCGGGCCGGGCGGCGCTCGCCGCGAAGCCTTAACTCCGAACCGGCGGTGCGCCGACGATGGGGTCGGCCGCGCCCGCCGCGCCCTGCATCTTCTGCGAGATCGGTGCCCGTCGAGCCCCGGCCTACGTCGTGTACGAGGACGCCACCACCATCGCCTTCCTCGACATTTTCCCGTTCACGAGGGGCCATCTCCTGGTGGTGCCGAAGCGCCATGTGGACCGGTTGGTCGACCTGGCTCCGTCCGAGTACGCGGGGTACATGGGCGCCCTCGCGCAATCGTGCCGCCAGGTCGAGCGGCTGACGAAGGACTACAACATCGGCCTCAACCAGGGAAAGCTGGCCGGCCAGATCGTCTTCCACCTGCACTTCCACGTCATCCCCCGGTACGACGACGGAAATCCGTTCGGGCCGAGCCCGCGCCGGCCGTTGGCTGAGGGCGAGGGCGTAGGGGTTGTCCGCGACCTCGGTGGACCTCTTCGGCGATGACCGAACCGAGATCGCCCGTTGTCGCCGGTGCGTTCTACCCGGACGACGGGGCGGCGCTCGCGGCCGCGGTGGAGGCGAGCTTCCTCAGCCCCCGTGGGCCGGGCCGGCTCCCGACCCACAAGCGTGCCCCGTCCCGGTCGGTCCGCGCGATCGTCGTCCCTCACGCCGGGTACGTCTTCTCTGGTCCGATTGCCGCCCGCGCGTATGAGCGGGTCGCGGCCGACGCCCCGGCCCAGTCGATTCTCGTGCTCGGCGTGGACCACTATGGACTGGGTCCCCTCGCCGCTCTGTCGGCTCGCCCGTGGCTGACCCCGCTCGGAACTGTCCCGAGTGACCCGGACCTCGTCGAAGCGCTGACGAAGGGCCCGATCACGGTGGACGAGCGCGCCCACCGCCGCGAGCACTCCATCGAGGTCCAGCTCCCCTTCCTCCAGTACACCGAGCCCGTGCCGGTCGTCGTCCCCCTCCAGATCCGGACGGAGTCGTTCGATACGCTGGCCGAAGTCGCGGAGGTGGTTCGCGAGGCCATTCGGGGAAGGGACGTTCTCCTCGTGGCCTCCACCGACTTTTCCCACTACATTCCGGCGGAGACGGCGAAGCGACTCGACGGCCTCGCCCTCGACCGAATCGTCGCCCGCGATGCGAAGGGACTCTACGAGACCGTCCGGAGCCACGACATCTCGATGTGCGGTCTGGCTCCGACCACCGTGCTCCTCGCCGCCCTGAGCGAGGAACCGCTCACGGCGCGCTCGCTCGGCTGGGGCCACTCGGGCGAGGCGGAGCCGATGACCGACGTCGTCGGGTACGGCGCGGTCGTTCTCGAGAGCCCACTCCCTTAGGCGGCCGATGCGGCCCGCGGCGCGCTAGGCTGCCCGGCCCTGCACGCGGTGGAACACGTAGGGCAGCAAGCCGCCTTGCCGGATGTATTCCAGCTCCACCGGCGAATCGACCCGACAGCGCCCGTGGAAGACGATCGGCGAACCCGACTCCGGCGTGGCCGTCACCCGAACGTCGCACCGGGGAGTCAACGGCCCGCCATTGGCCACCTCGATCCGGTACGACTCCGAGCCCGTGAGTCCGAGCTCCGCCGCTCCCTGGCCGTGGGGGAACTCGATCGGCAGCACGCCCATCCCGACGAGGTTGCCACGGTGGATCCGCTCGAAGTTCCGGGCGATGACCGCTCGGACACCGAGGAGGAGGGGTCCCTTCGCCGCCCAGTCCCGCGAGCTGCCCTGCCCGTAGTCCTTCCCGGCGAGGACGACCAGAGGGGTCCCCGCCTTCTGGTAGGCGAGGGACGCTTCGTAGATGGTCGTCAACGATCCCCCGGGTTGCATCGTCGTGTACCCTCCTTCCTTGCCGCCCACCAGGCGATTCTTCAGCCGAACGTTCGCGAACGTACCGCGGAGGAGCACTTCGTGGTTGCCCCGGCGCGTGCCGTAGGTATTGAACTCCGCGAGCGGGACCCCGTGCGCGACGAGGTAGAGGCCCGCGGGACTGTCGGCGGGGATGTTCCCGGCCGGCGAGATGTGGTCGGTCGAGACTTGGTCGCCGAGGATCGCCAGAACCCGGGCGTGGTCGACGAGGACCGCGTGGGTCGATGGGAGACCGGTCGGGAGGGCGAAGTACGGGGGTTCGCGCAAGTAGGTGGAGTCCGGGTCCCAGGGGAACATCGGACCCTCGCGAGTGGGCAGCCGGTCCCAGTGGGGATCTCCCACCGTGATCGCCCGGTACTTGTCCTGGAACAGCGACGGGTCGAGCGAGGCCTCCACGACGGTGCGGACCGTCTCGGCCGAGGGCCAGAGGTCCTTGAGGAACACCGGACGGCCGTCCTTCGCGGTCCCGAGGGGCTCGCGGGTGAGGTCAATGTCGATCCGGCCCGCCAAGGCGTACGCGACCACCAGCATCGGGGAGGCCAGGTAGTTCGCGCGGACCTGGTTGTGGACCCGGGCCTCGAAGTTCCGGTTCCCGGAAAGGACGGCGGCGAAGTACGCGTCGTTCTCCTCGACCGACCGCGCGTCCGCGGGGGGAAGCGGGCCGGCATTCCCGATGCACGTGGTGCAGCCGTACCCCACGACGTCGAACCCGAGCTGGGCGAGCGGAGCGAGCAGGCCGGCCCGGTCCAGGTACGCGGTCACCACCTTCGACCCCGGAGCGAGGGAGGTTTTCACCCACGTTGGGACGGTGAGGCCGAGCTCGGTCGCCTTCTGCGCCATGAGCCCCGCCCCCACCATCACCGACGGGTTCGAGGTGTTCGTGCAACTGGTGATCGCGGCGATGACGACCGCACCGTCGCCCGGGCCTCCCGGCACCGAGGCCGTCCCGCGCGGGTGGCCGTTCCGGTACTCGGCGAGGGCGGCGTGGAACGACGCCGGGGCGTCGGCGATTCGCACCGACTGTTCTGGATTCTTCGGTCCGGAGACCGTGGACTCGATCCGGTTCAGGTCGACCTCGACGATGTCCCGGAACTCTGGCTCGGGCGTAGACGCCTCCCGCCAGGTCCCGGTCGCCCGCGCGTACGCTTCGACCCGCCGGATGGTCGCGGGGTCGCGCCCGGTTCCCTGCAGGTAGCGGATCGTGGCGGCATCCACCGGAAACAGCGCGGCCGTCGCCCCGTACTCCGGACACATGTTCGAGATGGTGGCTCGGTCGGGCACGGCGAGGCAGTCGAGCCCTGGGCCGAAGAACTCCACGAATTTCTCGAGGACCCCTTTCGCGCGGAGGGCGTGGGTGACGGTAAGCACGAGGTCGGTGGCGGTCGCCCCTTCGGGGAGGGTCCCGGAGAGGCGGACCCCGACGACGTCGATCGGCGGGAGAGCGTACGGCTCGCCGAGCATGACGGCCTCGGCCTCGATGCCGCCGACGCCCCAGCCGAGAACGCCGAGGCCGTTGACCATCGTGGTGTGCGAGTCGGTGCCGACGAGGGTGTCGGGGAACGCCATGGCGTCGCCCGCCGGGGAGACGCGACGGTCGACGACCGTCGCAATGTACTCGAGATTGACCTGGTGACAAATGCCGTTCCCTGGGGGCACGATCCGGACGCCCCGGAACGCCTGCTTCGCCCATCGCAGGAAGTCGTACCGTTCTCCGTTGCGCTCGTACTCGCGGTCGAGGTTGATGAGCATCGATCCCGGCGACGCGTAGCTATCCACCTGGACCGAGTGGTCGACGATGAGGTCGACGGGAACGTCGGGGTTGATCCGTTCGATGGGGACGCCGGCCCGGGTGGCGGCCGACCGAATCGCCGTGAGGTCGACCAGGACCGGAATGCCGGTGAAGTCTTGGAGCAGGACACGGGAGGGGTAGAACGGGAGTTCGTGGTCGCCGGCTTCCCCCGTGTTTGCGAGTCGGACGATGGTCTCGCGGTCGAGGATCCGGGGGTCAAAGTTCCGGACCATGTTCTCGAGGAGGATCCGCACGGTCAGCGGCCGTCGTGCCAGCTTCGCGGGGTCGACGCCTGGCACCTTCTCGACCCGGTAGATGACCGAGGATTCGCCCGGGAGTTCGAGCCGGTCGCGCGCGCCAAGGGGGTCGACGGGGTTCATGGTCGAAGAAGCGTCGGCGGGTTCAAGTCGTTGACTCCAAACCGGACCCGTTTGAGGGTCCGCGCCGGCCTAATGAGCGTCCGCGGCTCCCCCCGCCTCGGTCGCGATGATCCTCAGCGACGCACGGATTCTCGAGCAGATCGAGAACGGCCAGATCGTCATCCGGCCGTACCGGCCCGAGTGCCTCGGCACCAACTCCTACGACGTCCACCTCGGACCCTATCTCTCCACCTACGTCGACGGCGCACTCGACTCGCGCAAGGCGAACAAGATCGAGGAGATCCGGATGCCCTCGAAGGGCTACGTGCTCGTCCCCGGTCAGCTCTACCTCGGGGTTACCGAGGAGTACACCGAGACCCACGGGTTCGTGCCGTTCCTGGAGGGGAAGTCGAGCGTCGGACGACTCGGCATCGACATCCACTCGACCGCGGGGAAGGGCGACGAAGGATTCTGCAACTACTGGACGCTCGAGATGAGCGTCAAGGTCCCGGTCCGGATCTACCCGGGAATGCCCATCGGCCAGCTGATCTACTTCGAGATCTCGGGCCCGATCCTTCACGGGTATGACAAGAAGAAGAGCGCCAAGTACCGGACCGTCAGCCGGCACCCGACCCCGTCCCGGATGTACCTGAACTTCCCGCGGAAGGCCCGGAAGTAGGCTTGGGGCCCTTGGCCCCGTAGAGGAAGAACGCCGGGCGGCCCGGTCGAGCGCGGTCCCGACGCTTCAGAGGGTCGAGTTCGCTGCCTTCTTCTTCCCGCGTGACGGCCACCGCGGAGAGGCCGTAGCGCCGGGCGAGGTACCCCTCGGCGCCCCGAAGGGTCCCGAGCTCGTGGACGGGGCGACTCGGTTCCGGTTCGTTCCGCACGGCGGTGACGATCCGTCCAACGTACTTCGCCACCTCTCCCCGATACGCCGCCATCTCCGGGTGCTCCCCGGCCCGGGCGAGGACCGCGGGAATCGGAACGGCCTTCGGGTCGTGGGCCAACGCATCGCGGGTCCACCCCTCGACCGCGGCCTTCCATCCCGCCGCGACGAAGAACACGACGCCCTCGGGCGGCTCCCCGCGGTCGACCGCCATGCGAACGATGGGGCGCAGGTCCTCCTCGATCTGTTCGAGGTACGCTTCCGCCGCCATGGCGGCGTCGTCGCGGGCGAACTCCTCCGCGGTCGGGAACGGTTGGAGGCACACCAACCCGCGAAATCGCCCCGCCCCCAACTCCTCGGCGAGGTGGGGGGTGATCGGGCCGAGGAGGCGGACCGCCGCGAGAGCGACCTTCTGGAGGGCGGGGCCCGCGGTGCCTCCGCGGGACTGGTATCGGCGGATCAAGCCGGGCAGCCGGCCGTACACGAGTTCGGCCGCTCCGCGGAGCCGGAGGTCGTCGAACGCGCGGGAAACGTCGGCGAGGAGCAGGTGGACCGCACCCGCCAGCCACCGGTCGAGTTCCGGAGGACCGCCACCGCCCTCGAGGAGCGAGTCTCGAAGGAGACGCTCCACGTCGTCGACGCGGGTGCGGGCGGCGTCGACCAGCTCGGGCGACCATTCAATGTCCTGCTCGGGGTTCGCCGCCTGGACGTAGAAGAGGCGGAGGGCATCGGCCCCCCACCGCTCGAGGGACTCGGGGATCGGGGGGACCGCGACCCCCTTCGAGCCGATGTCCTTCTTCGAGACCTTGTCGCCGGCCTTGTTCACGAGCCACCAGTGGGCGAAGACGCCGCGGGGCTGGCGCTCGGGCGGGAGAAGGAGGGCGTGAGTGGCGAGGAACACCGGGAAGTGGACCCGTTTGTGCTCCTTTCCGCCGATGTTGAGGTCGAGGGGATACCAGTAGTCGACGGCCGACCGGACCTCGTTCTGGAGGGCCGGGGAGATTCCAGGCTCGCCGACGCCTCGGCCCAGGAGGACGTAGTCGAAGAACGCGTCCGTGAGCTGGTCGACGGCGACGCGGCCATCCGCGACGAACGGCCGGACGATGAAGTAGGCCGGATAGAACGTCGAGTCGGCGATCGGCTCGATCACCCAGCTCGGGTCGAACGGGAACGGCGTGCCGAGCCAACGTCCGCGCCGAGTGCACGGTCGGTCTTGGTACCAGTCGAGAATGGAGGGGAGCTCGCGCCCGTACTCCTCCGGAACGACCCGGAGGCGCTCGATCAGGGCACGGGTGCGCTCCTTCCACTCCCCCCAGCCGTACCGCAGGAACCACTGGTCCGGCACGAGGCGGATGACCACGTCGTGGCCGTTCCGGCAAACGACCGGCTCGGAAAACTCGCGAAGGTCGAACGACTGCCCCGTGGACTGCAACCGCTGCGCCACGGCCAGGCGCGCCTCCGAGACCGGTCGGCCTCCCTCGAGGTCAGGGCGCATTCGGCCCCGGACGAACTCGAGGCGGTACAATCGCTCGGTCGCGGCCTCGAGCGGCTCCCGGTCCGCGAGCCGCGTGGCCCCCGCCGCCCGGACGGCCCGCAGGGCGGGGACGCCGTCGCCGGCAAGGAGCTCTCGCTCGGACCCCGACAACATCTCGGGGGCGGGCAAGTCGACGACGGCCGTGATGTTCGGGAGGCGAGAACGGGTCGCTTCGTCGAGCTCCTGGACGGCCAACCAGTCCGCGGGCGCGTGGGCCGGGACCGACATGACGACCCCGGTCCCGCGCGCCGGGTCGACGAAGGTGCTGGCCAGAAGTGAAAGCTTCGCGCCGGTCACGGGCGCCAGGACGGAACGCCCGATCAACTCGGCGACGTCCACGACGTGGCCGACGTGGCCCCCGTGCTGGTCCACGAGCCGGTGGGCGGCCGGGGCCGAGACGAGGTAGCTGGCCTCCCCGTGGTGCCAGACGGCGAGTCCGCCGCTCGGCGGGAGCCAGAGGTTGGTCGCGCCGTGCACGGTCTCGGGGCGCAACGTGGCCGCGAGGAGGATCCGACCGTCGTCCAGCGCGAAGGGGATCGTCGTGTAGACCACGGTCTCGGCCTCGCCTCCTCGCGAGAGGTCGGTCTCGGAGGCGTCGACCGACACGGGGCCGCAGACGGGACAGACCGCCGCGTAGTGGGGACCCTGCCGGAGGGCTCCCGCCTCGTGGAGACGGTGAAACTGCCATCGGATGAACGCCTGATAGTCCGGATCGACGGTGGTGACGTACGCCCGCTCGTCGAGGAGCATTCCGAACGACCGGTAGACGTCGAGATACCGGCGTCCCAGGAACTGCGCGGCAGCGACGGGCTCCTCAAGCCCGCTCCATTCCTCGGGGGGGATCCCCTGCGTCTTCAGGGCCGCCACTGTGCGCGCCTCGCGCTCCCGAACCTTCTGGGCAAAGGTGACGGCCGGCAGCCCCGAGGCGTGGGTACCGGTCGGGAAGAAGACGGCTCGTCCGCGCATCCGGTGATACCGGTGGAGCGCGTCCGCGAGCGTCATCCCGCGGAGGTGACCGAGGTGGAGGAAGCCACTCGAGCCCGGGTAGGCGACGATCGCGTAGTACTTCTCCCGGGTCCCGTCGACCTTCGCCTCGGCGACGCGCGCCCGCGCCCACTCCGACTGCCACGCCCGGTCCCGGCCGCGCTCCATCGACGACCGTTCGAGCCGGAATCGGTATTAGACGGCGTCGGCGGAGGCGAGGTCCGTCGACGGCGGAGGCGCTAAAGGGGCGCCGCCGGTCGGCCGCGGGATGCGGATCATCGAGATCTTCCACTCGGTCCAGGGGGAGGGTCCTTTCACCGGATTCCGCACCTCGTTCGTCCGGACCGCGACCTGCAATCTTCGGTGCGCCTGGTGCGACACGACCTACTCCTTCGGTCCCGGCAAGGAGCGCTCCCTCCCTTCGATCGTCCGAGAGGTCGCCACGCACCGAACCCGCCACGCGTGTCTGACCGGCGGCGAACCCCTGCTCCAGAAGGAGTCCCCCGAACTCCTTCGCCGACTCTCCGCGAAGGGAATGACGACGGTCGTGGAGACCGGCGGCTCCCTGGACGTGGCGCCCTACCTGGACATTCCGGGGGTCGTCCTCAGCGTCGACGTGAAGTGTCCCTCCTCAAAGATGGAGAGCCGGAACCGCTGGGCCAACCTCCCCTTGCTGCGTCCGTCGGACGTGGTCAAGTTCGTGGTCGCCGACCGGAAGGATTACCGGTACGCGAAGCAGGTGCTCGGCCGGGAACCGATGCCGACGAACGTCGTCTTTCAACCCGTCTACGGCACGAACGGGGGTCGGATGGCCGACTGGGTCCTGGCCGACCGGCTGGACGTTCGGGTGATGGTCCAGGAGCACAAGGTCCTGTTCGGCGACACCCCCGGCCGATAGCCGGTTCTCTCGCTCGATTCGCTTATAGGCACCCCCCCTCCTCGTGCGGTCGCGATGCCGAACGAGGCGCCGGCCCGCCCCTCGGTCATCGGTCTCACCTCCCCGTTCGGGAAGGCCCGGTCGATGGTCTTTCCCCGCAGCGTCCTCGCCGGTCACGGGGTGTTGAGCGAGCTCGGGTCGATGTGCCGCCAGTTCGATTTTCCGGACCGGGGCGCGGTCATCACGGGAACGACCACCGTCGGACTGGCGGGCAAGCGGGCCGTCGAGATCCTCAACGAATCCAAGTTCGATGTGGCCACGATCATCGCCCACGACGCGACGAGCGCGGAGGTCGAGCGGGTCCTCACCGAGGTCCGGGCGACCGAGGCGCGATTCCTGATTGCCGTTGGCGGCGGGAGCAAGATCGACATTGCCAAGGTTGCGGCGGCCCGGGCCCATCTCCCGTTCGTGAGCGTACCGACCTCCGCCGCACACGACGGAATCTCCTCCCCTCGGGCGTCTCTCCGCGATCCGGGCAAGGTCACGAGCGAGGCCGCGGTCGTCCCGATGGGGATCCTGGCCGATACTTCGGTCATTGTGCAGGCGCCGTTCCGCCTCCTCGCCTCCGGGTGCGCCGACGTGATCTCGAACGTCACCGCCGTGCTCGATTGGAAGTTGGCGGCCCGGCTGCGCAACGAAGAGTTCTCCAGCAGCGCGGCGACCCTGGCGGAGTACGCGGCGCAAGAGATCACAGAACACGCGAACCTGATCAAGCCCAACCTCGAGGAATCCGCCTGGATTGCGATCCGGCCGATGATCGTCGCGGGACTCGCGATGAGCGTCGCGGGCTCGTCCCGTCCGTGCTCGGGGAGTGAGCATCTGTTCAGCCATGCGCTCGACCAGGCGGGGAAGCACCCGAGCCTCCACGGGGAGCAGTGCGGCGTCGGGGCGATCATGATGATGTATCTCCACGGGGGGGATTGGGAACGCATCCGGCGTGCCCTCCGCACCATCGGGGCGCCGATCACGGCGCAGGAGCTCGGGGTGAGCCCCGAGGACGTCGTCGAGGCCCTGGTGCAAGCGCACGCCATCCGCCCGGAACGGTACACCATCCTTGGGGACAACGGACTCAGCCGGGAAGCGGCGACACGGCTTGCCGGGGTCACCGGAGTCATCGGGTAGGTCATGTCGGACATCACGCTCCTCTCGCAGGCACAAGCCAAGGTCGGCTTCGAGTTCGTGTACGTCGGAGCCGCTCCGGTCTGCCGGACATGCCCCTACCGGCACGCGTGCCTCACGCTCGATCCGGGTCGGCGCTACTCGGTCACGCACGTTCGTCCGGTGACCCATCCTTGCGCCCTCCAGGAGACGAGCGCGGCCGTGGTGGAGGTCCAAGCCGTGGCGCGTGTGCTCGTCGTCGAGTCCCAGACGGCGGTGGTCGGAAGTTCCGTCGAAACCGGCCGCTATGGGTGCCGCCGGATGGACTGTGCGAATTGGGATATCTGCTCCGGCCCATCTCTTCCGGCCAAGCAGCGCTTCCGGATCGAGAAGGTTCATCCCGATGCGGCCGAGTGCCGCATCGGGCGAACTCTCAAGCGGGTCGAAGCCCTCTGAGGTAACCGGTGGCGGGGCTGTGGGGTAGTTTCGGTGCCGGGGACGGACCCCGCACCGCTCTACTGGTCCATCCTTCGGGTTTTGGGAACCCGGGACCCCGATTCAAATTCGGGCAGCCCCATCCCGTGGCCGATTCGAGTCCAACCCTTCGGGCGGACCTGTAGCCCGCCCGACGCACGAGCGGATCCAAACCGCGGTGCGGAGCCAGCTCAGAGCGGCGCCTCGCGACGTGCCGGCGGATGGCGACTCCCTCCGGGCTCAGATTTCTGCCAGGCGAACCGCTGAAACCAAGGAAGGGATGGCGTCGGCATGCCCGCGACAACGAAGCTCGACCTGTTCGCAGGAATTCCGGTGACGCGCTTTGCGGAGGCACGGAAATGGTACGAGCGGCTCCTCGGTTCGCCCCCGGCGTTCCTTCCTCACGACACCGAGGCGGTCTGGGAGTTGGCCGAGCATCGGTACGTCTACATCGTGGAACAGGCGGAGCACGCGGGCCACGCGCGACTCACGGTCTTCGTCGAGGACCTCGATGCGCTCGTCGCCGAGGTCGCGGAACGTGGCCTGGAGGCCACGGAGAAGGAGTCCTACCCGAACGGAGTCCGAAAGACCACCTACCGCGACCCGGACGGGAACGAGATTGGGTTCGGGGGCCCTCCGACGCGAAGGAGCTCCCGGGAACCGGGGCGGGGCCGGGATTCGCCCGCACCCGTTCGGAAACGACGGCGGTCTGAGCCCTAGATTCGCCAACGGCAGCGTCTGTGGGATCGGCGGGGAGCGTCTTTTGGAAGCGTTCCGTGGTCCATGGGTCACCCTACAGACGAGTGCCGTGGCTTCTCACGCACTCCTAGCTCCCCTCCCCGTTCGACCGGTCGACGAAATCGCCTTTATCCGGGGTCTTTAGGGGACCAAGTGTGACCTCCCGCCCCAAGTCCGGCGAATCCCAGCCGGAGAGCATCCCCCCCGAACTGATGCAGCGGTGTCACGAGAGCCTCTTTGAGTCTCAGCGGGGATTCGCACGCATTCTCCCAAACGGCCGGATCGAGGAGGAGCCCGGAGTCCTCAGGGTCGCCGGTGGGATTCCTCTCCCTGGCTTCAACACCGTATTCATTTCGCAACCACCCTCGGACGCAGCCGAGGTCATTGGACGCTCGGCCGCCTTCATGGCCCGCGCGGGAGTCTCCGCGTGGCGCCTGGTGGCCCTCCCCGGGACCGAGGCCGTGGTCGAGGCGGCGGCGCGTTCCGCGGGCCTCCGACCGGGGAAGGTGGTGCCGGGGATGATCCTGGCCCGGATACCGGCCCGTCCCCCGGCGCTACCCCCGAAGCTCAGAATTCGGCGAGCGACGACCCCCGCCCTGTGGGCCGCGATGGTGAAAGCGGGGTCGGTGGGCTTCGGAGGGGAGGCCCCGGAGGACACCGAGATCCATTTTCCCTTCCGGCTGGCAACGGTCTTTCGGGGGTACGTGGGGTTCGTAGGGGGAGTGCCCGTTGCCACAAGTGTTGGCCTCTCGCACCGTGGAATTGGCAGCGCGTTCTTTGTGACCACCCTTCCGGATTCGAGGGGCCAGGGGTTCGGTACCGCGGTCACGTGGCAAGCGTTTGTGGACGCCGGTAAGGATGGTTGCCGCGTCGGCTATCTTCAGGCGACCGAGCTCGGGGGACCCGTGTACACCCGGATGGGCTTCCGGACGGCGGCCGCCTACCCGGAGTGGTGCACCTCCTAGTCAAGACCCGGTCCGAGCGGGGCAACTGATTGAGGGCTCCTGCGGCCGTCCGAGGTGGCTGCTCCACTCTCCCGAGTTGCTGGGGTTCAACGCATCGGCAGCTCGGCGGCCACCGGCAGGACGAGCGACGCGGAACCGTGGACGCAGGGCCTCGAGTCCACCGGTTACCTTTCGGAACTCTGCTCCGGTGGGCCCCTCTCAAACGAGGCTATGAGCTTGCTTTGCGCGTAGCTGACGGATGATGGAGCCACGGATCTCTCTGGTCACCCTCGGAGTTCGAAGTCTGCGGCGGTCGGTGCGATTCTACCGCGACGTCCTGGGATGGACGACCAACTACGCCGAGGGCGATCCGATCGCCTTCTACCAGCTGAATGGTATGGTCTTGGGGCTCTTCGGCCACGAGGCTCTTGCGAAGGATGCCCGGGTCAGTCCGCGCCGGCGTGGATTCCGCGGGGTCACTCTCGCCCACAATGTCCGAAGTCGTCGTGCCGTGGACGAGGTTTTTGTGCAAATTCGAAGGGGCGGCGGGACGATCGTCAAACCTCCCGAGGTTGCCGAGTGGGGAGGCTATAGCGGGTACTTTGCCGATCCGGACGGCCATCTGTGGGAAGTGGCCCACAACCCCGGGTGGAAACTCGACAAGCGCGGTGCCGTCGTTCTACCGTAGCCATCGGCACTGCACACTTCGACGGCGGGGCGACGGACATCGTTATCCACCTCTGTTCAAAGGCGCGCCCCGAGGGACGCGATGACAGAGCAGGACGAAGTGCTCGCCGCCGGATCCCCGAAGGCGGCGGGCGTTCACGCGGCCGACCTATTCTGCGAGGTGTGCGGCACGGAAACCGCCCATCGGATAGTCCACCTCGATGGCCCGGGCGGCAAGGTGGTCTCCGGCCTCGCGCGGTGCCGGATCTGTCGGACGACCCACCGGTTCCGCTCCGAAGCGGCCGGAACCCACGACGTCTTCGAGATCGCCTCCGACGGACCGAGCTCGATCCGTTCCACCCGATCCCTCCCGGCGACGGCCGTGGTCGAGGTGGGAGAGCTGCTGCCCGACCGTGACCCGCCAGCGCAGGTGCACAAGATCGACCGGATCGACGGTCGAACGGCGTCGGTGGCGAAGGCCCGGGAGATTCACACCGTTTGGGTGACGCCCGACGTCGGGGCCGTGGTGAAGATCTCCCTCGTCGAAGGGCGTCGAACAACGGCCGCCAAACTCACGTTTCCCCCCGACACCGTTCTTTCGGTGGGCGGGTCGGTCGAGATCCAGGGCCGACCGTGGCGGATCGTCGCCCTGCGGGCGAACGGCGACACCTGGCGCGAACCCGAGGACGCCTTTCCGGCGCGGAACGTCGAACGGATCTACGCGCGGCGGACCGAGATCCCGCCCGAGGGGAGCAAGGACTGGAGCCGGTCGCGGGGCACTCCGGCGTCCCGCGCCAACTGGCTCTCTCGGTCGAGACGCTCCTTCTCCGGCCCTGGCGACAGCAGATAGAGCAGAGTTCCGCGCTTCTCCAGGGCCCGCGGCGGCGCCACATTCCAGAGTGTGTCGCCTCGGTCGGAGACCGTGCCGAGACCGAGCTCGGTCGGGAGGTCCTTGAAGATCTGTTTCGTCCCGTGGATCACCCACGCGCCCCGGGGGACGAACTCCCCGCTGGCGGCCGACTTCGAGACCTGGTCGGCCTCGACCGCGAACGCGGACGCGCTGGCCAGACCGGCCCTCCAGGCCTTCGAGAACGCGATCGCCCATTGGGCGGCCTCGGCGATCGTGAGGTCCGTCCACGCGGGCTCGCCCGGGGCCGGGTGCTTGACGATGACGCTCGCCGCGCCGTGAATGTCCGCATGGACGTACCGATCCCCCGGATTGAGGTAGCGCCGGACCAGGAGGTCGTTGGTGGCGGCATCGCGGCCGCCGATGACCAGGATCCCCTCCGAGCTGAAGAACCACCGATAGCGCTCGAACCAGTTCGGCGTACGTCGTCGGGCGGCCACCTCGGTGGTCGCCTTCGCCGAGACCTCCAGGAGAGCCGTGGCGCTTTGCGCGAGGCGCGCGTCGGAGTCGGCGAGGGCGGAGACCGCGCCGGCGAGCTTCGATTGGGCCCGCTTGGCTTCCTCGTAGAGGCCCTGGGCCGACGACCGCACGGTGCGGCCCCGTGGGATCTGGATGGCGACGTCCTCCAGGGTCACCGTGACTTCGACGCCCGGATCGGCGGCGGTCGCCGGGGAGGCGAGCTGTTCCTCGACCTCGGGATAGTGGGCCAGGAGCAGGTCCGCTTGCCGATTCAATCCGGCCGCCTGGGCTCGGAGATCCTCGACGGCCTTCTCCTGCTGCTCGCGCTGCCGACGCCACTCGCCGAGTTGATTCGCCGCGGCCGCATCGACCACCGACACCCGTTCCACCCGGGCATCGAAGTACCGATGCGCCGCTTCGGAGAACGTCGGGAACGCCTCGACCGACGAGTCGGTCTGTCCGGCCAGACGGCGAGACTCGAACGGGGTCACGTCGACCTGGCTCCCCCCGATGGAGTAGACGTACCCTTTCGGCCGGTCGCCCACCTCCTCTAGGAGGTCGAGGAGGCTCCGGTGGACCAGTGGCGCGAACTCGTCGGCTTCCGACACCGCGGGGGATTCCCCCGGCCACGCTGTCCGAGTCAGGACCTCCTCGGCCACCGGGCCGCCGAGGCCGAGTCTCGCCGCCAGCGTGCTGGCGCGGTCGGTTCGCGAGGCGCGCAAGATGGCCTCGATCCCTCCGACGTCGAGCACGAATGGGTCGACGCGCGCGGGAGGACGCGTGTACGGGGCGCCGACTCGGACGGCCCGGTGGGCCCAGGTCTTGGGATGGGCCACGACCGCCAGTTTGCCCCCCCGCGCGACGAGGAGGTTCCCCGAACCGAACAGTTCCGCGGCGAACTGGATCGCCCCGTCGGCGTCGCCCCGGGTGAACTCCATCTCGAGGTACCGCTCGCCCCCGGGCTCCGAGACGGAGACGAGCGCCGCCCCGGCGAGGACCCGGCGGAGCTCCTTCGCGAGCGGCGTCAGGTCCTCGTCGTGTTCCGCGAGGGTCTCGATCACCGCGGCGTACTGGCCCGGTCGGACCAGGAGGGACCGCTTGCCGACACCCGCGGCCCGGAGGGTCAGGGCAATTCGCCCCGGCCCGACGTCGAATGTCTTGTCGACGTGGGCACGGCCCAGCGAACGCAGTTCGCGAACGACGGCGAGGGTATCGACCGAGGTGAATCGGTCCTTGCCCGCGACGACGGAAGCGGCCATCCAATCCTCCTCGGACCCGCGACTGGGCGTCATCCATTAAGGCTTCGCGAACGTGGACGCGCCCGTGCCCGACGTCGGCGTCACGGACATCGAGGCCTGGCGAGCCCGGGCGCACGCCTACGCCGAGGAGTTTGTCCGGCCGGCCGCGGAGGCGATCGACCGCGACGATGCGCTCCCGGATTCGATCGTCCACGGTCTCCGGGGACCCGGATTCTTCGGACTCGGGGTGCCCGCCTCCTGGGGAGGGTCCGGCGGCGACACGCGGACGGTCGCTGCGGTTTTGGAGGAACTCTCCGCGGCGAGCGCCGCCGTCGGGGTACTCCTCTCCGTCCACCTCTCGGTGTGCACCCACCCCATCCTGCTCCACGGAACCGACGCACAACGGGAGCGGCTGGTTCGGCCCCTCGCCTCCGGCCGGGCGCTCGGCGCCTTCGCCTTGACGGAGCCTGGCGTCGGCTCCGATGCCGCGCACATCTCGACCCGGTACTCCCGAACTCCGTCCGGGTTCCTCCTCAACGGCTCCAAGATGTTCATCACGAACGGGGCCCGCGCCGACGTTGTCCTCGCCTTCGCCACCCGGGACGCAGCGGCGGGAGCCCACGGAGTCTCGGCCTTCGTGGTCGAGAAGGGAACCCGCGGCGTCGGCACCGCACAGAAGCTCGAGAAGCTCGGGCTACGAGGGAGCGAGACGAACGAGCTCGTCTTCCAGGACGCGTTGGTCCCCGAGGAGAACCTGCTCGGCCCCGAGGGAGAGGGACTGAAGCTCGCCCTCTCCGCCCTGACCGCGGGCCGGGTCGGCATTGCCGCCTGCGCGCTCGGCGTCGCGCGTTCGGCGTTCGATGCCCTCCAGGCCGCGGCCGTTGCCGAGCCCACGGACGGTCGTCGGTCGGCCGTCGCGGGAGCCTTCACGACGTTGTCGGCCGCACGGGCCCTCGTGGAGAAGGCGGCGGCCGAGAAGGATGCGGGGCGGCCGTACGTCGAGGCGGCCTCGGTCGCCAAGTTGTTTGCGAGCCGCGCGGCCGTCGAGATCGCCAGCACGGCGGTCGACGTCGCCGGCCCGGCGGGAGTGCGCCGCGGGGCCGCGCCGGAGCGTCTTTTGCGCGACGCCCGCGTCTTTCCGATCGTGGAAGGGACCACCGAGATCCAACAGTTGATCCTGGGCCGGACGCTCGTCGGGCGTTGACCGTTCGATCGCCGCTCAAGCGCTTTCTCCTCGTTGGCGTAGCGAGCCCGCCGTGACCGCCGAACCGTCGGAGGCGAGGGTCCCGATCGACTCGCTCCCGATCCCTCCGGAGATCCGGGCGATCCTGGAGGCCGACGGGATCACCTCGTTGTATCCCCCGCAGGCCGAAGCGCTGGTCCCCGCGCTCGCCGGGATGAGCCTGGTGCTCGCCGCCCCGACGGCGAGCGGGAAGTCGCTCGTCGCGTACCTCGCCCTCCTGCGCGCGGCCCGCGCCGGCCGGACCGGCCTGTACCTCGTCCCGCTCCGCGCCCTCGCCCAGGAGAAGTATGACGAACTCAAGGCCTTCGAGACCCTCGGGTTCAAAGTCGGTCTCTCGATTGGGGATTTTGACATTTCCAACCCGGCCCTCGACCGACTCGACATTCTTGTCGCGACCAGCGAGAAAGCAGACGGGTTGCTCCGGAAGCGGGCCCCCTGGCTGGAACGACTGGGGACCGTGGTCGCGGACGAGGTCCACCTCATGCGGGACCCCGACCGGGGGCCGACGCTCGAGGTGAGCCTGACTCGGCTGCGCCGCCTGATCCCCGACCTTCAGGTGGTGGCCCTCTCCGCCACGGTCGGCAACTCCTCGGAGATCGCCGACTGGCTGAAGGCGCGCCACATTGCGAGCGAGTTCCGGCCCGTGCCGTTGAAGAACGGAGTCTACCACGACGGACGGATCTTGTTCACGGACCTGAGCATCCAGGACGTCCCGGGACCCGGCGATGCGCTTCCACGATTGGTGCGGGACGTGATCCGCGGGGGCGGGCAGGCCCTGGTCTTCGTCAACACGCGACGCTCGAGCGAGCAGACCGCGCAGGCGCTCGGTCCGACCGTCCGGGCCGCCCTGACCGCGGGGGAGCGGGCGGCCGCGCGCGCGGCGGCGGACGAGCTCGGCGGCGTCGCCGAGGAGGACACGGAGGGGATCCGTCGACTCTCCCATCTCCTTCCCGACGGCGTCGCGTTCCACAACGCCTCCCTGACGAATCCGGAGCGCCGTGTGGTCGAGAAGGCGTTCCGCGACCGGGTCCTGAAAGCGCTCGTCGCCACGCCGACCCTCGCCGCGGGCATCAACCTCCCCGCGCGGAGGGTGATCGTCCGGGACACGACCCGGTACGACGACCACCTCGGGGTCCAGGCGCCGATCTCCGCGATGGAGGTCCAACAGATGTGCGGTCGCGCCGGCCGACCGCGCTTCGACACCGCGGGCGAGGCCATCCTCCTCGCCCGGAGCCCCGAGGAGGCGGAACGGTTCCTCGACGACTACCTCTCCGCGCCGCCCGAACGGGTCCAGTCCCGCCTCGCCGCGGAGCCCGCGCTGCGCATGCACCTCCTCGCGCTCGTCGCGAGCGGCCAGGTCTCCAGCGAGAAGGAGCTCGAGGCGTTCTTCGCCGCGACGTTCTTCGGCCACACCGTCGCGCTCCGGGAGATGGCCGTCGTCGTCGAGAACGTCCGGCGGTTCCTCGAACAGCACGAGTTCCTGGAGCCGGTCGCCGAGCTCCGGGCCACCGGGTTCGGCGTGCTCACGAGCGAGCTGTACCTCGATCCGATGAGCGCCATCGTGCTCCGGCAGGCGCTCGAGCGCTCACCGATCAACCCGTCGCCGTTCGCCCTTCTGGCGGCCGTCGCGGCGACGCCCGACCTCCCCCCGATGTTCCTGCGCCGCGGCGAGGAGGCCGAGATGCTCGCGCGGTTCACCGACAGCGAGCCCGAGCTCCTGATCAAGCCCGAGGAGGAGCCGCTTCGGCTCGACTTCGAGCTGTTCCTCGCGACGCTCAAGACCGCGAGCGTTCTCGAAGCGTGGGTCAACGAGACCCCGCTCGTCGAGCTCACGGAACGGTTTGGGATCGGCGCCGGGGACGTCCGGGCCAAGGTCGAGGACGCCGACTGGCTGCTGTTCGGAGCGAGCCGCCTCGCCGTCCGCTTCCAACGGCGAGCGAGCCGGTCGATCGACGAGCTGTCGCTCCGCGTTCGCTACGGAGTCAACGAGGACCTGCTCGACCTCGTCCGTCTCCGCGGGGTGGGACGAGTCCGAGGGCGCGCGTTGTTCCGCGGAGGGTTTGCCGACCGGGAGGCGCTGAAGGGGGCGAGCGTCGACCGGCTCGAGACGTTGCTCAAGTCTCGCCCGCTCGCGAAGGCGATCCACGCGGAGGTGTCGGGGGGACGACGTCGCCCGGCTGAGCCCGAGGTCGCTACCCCGACCCCCACGCCGGCCGCGACGCCCCCGCCCGCGAAACGGCGGAGCGGCCCGCGGCGCCTGGACGAGTTTGGTCCGGCCCCGTGAACGTGTAGTACGGGATGGGGCCGATCAGCTCGATCGTCGAGCGGGTCCCTCCGGAACCGCCGGGCCGCACGTCCCGCCGGATCACCCCGGCCGCCTGCAATCGGACCATGCGACGCCAGAGGGTCGTGGCCGGCAGGGGACGGGAGCCTTCCTGCGCCGCGAGGCGCTCCTCCCACGCCCGAATCTCCCCGAGGGTGGTAGGATGACCGCGAGTGGCCCGCTCGAGCGCGGCCAGGATCCGGGGCTCGACCGGAACGTGGGTGGAGCCCCCAAGAGGGACGGCTCCGGCGAGACGAAGGGTCGGCGCGCCGAGGAGCTCGCGCCGTAGGAGGTCGAGCGCGCGACCGATTCCACGCTCCTCCCGGAGGGTGCGCGAGACGAGGCGGTCCACCAAGTCCGCGGGCGCCGGGCGACCCAGCGCCCGCGCGGCCCGGTCCGTCACGGCGGCGCGGATGGTCGCCGGGTCGGGGAGGGGAAGCTCGACCCGAGACTCCTTGCGGAGTCCCACGCGCTCGAGGCGGGACCACGAGGCTTCGGCGTCGACCCGGCCCGCGACGATCGTCCAGAGGGTCGGAGGTGTTTCCACGCCTTCGGGAAGGAACCGCGTCGGTGCGAGAAGGGCCCGCAGGATCGGCCGCAGGTCCGGGGCACCAGCGCCAATATCGTCGAGGACGACGACCGCCGGTCGGCCGTCCCGGGCGAGGCGTCGGAGGAATCCGGCAAGGATCTCGGCGACAGGGAACCCGCGCGGCTCGAATCCGCTGTCGAGTCCCTGCAGAAGTCGGGAGGCGACTCCGTGCACTCCCGTCTCTTCGGCCACACGGACCCGCACGAGGGCGGGCGGGACCGTTCGCGCCTCTCGCTGGATCGCCTCGAGCAGTCGTCGGGCGGCGAGACGCGCCACCGCACTCGTGCCGGAGCCCGACGGTCCCACGATGGTGGCGACCCAGGGCGGAGCCCGCGATGGGTACGGGTCCCCGAGGCGCTCGGAGAGGGCGGCGAGTTCGGCGGCGCGGCCCGAGAGGACCGGGGGAAGCCAATCGGGGGTCAGGACCGAGGGGTAGGGCGTCGCGTACACGAAACCAAGAAAACTTAGAATTATAAGAAACCTTAGTTTGGCACCGTTCGCCGCCGGAAAACCCTAAGCCCGAGCCGTCGTCCGGCGTTTCGATGGCCCCTGGGGAGCCGCCCGCGCCCGACCTG
This sequence comes from Thermoplasmata archaeon, assembly GCA_022750435.1. GTDB lineage: Archaea > Thermoplasmatota > Thermoplasmata > Lutacidiplasmatales > UBA184 > Lutacidiplasma. The sequence goes on from JAKIVS010000013.1 coordinate 38,478, forward strand.
AAGCTCGGTTCGCGGCTGATCGCCGTCATTCTCGCCAGCATCGGGGCGTACGCCCTCCTGGCCCTCGTCGGCCACTTCGTCTCGGTCCTGACGCCGTTCGACCAGGAGGCGCTCCAGGCCGTCGCGATCCTGGTGGTCGGGTATTTCGCGGCCCGCCTGTTCGGCTCGGCAATCCGCACCTACCTGCAGTACGTCGGGAACCTCACCCACGGCACCGCCGTCCGGTTCCTGGTCAACATCGTCGTCGCGATGATCGTGGTGGCGGCGCTGCTCCACGTGTTCAACGTCTCGCTCTCGAACCTCCTCCTTTCGAGCGCCTTCGCCGGCATCGTCATCGGCCTCGCGGCGCAGACGGTCCTGGCCAACGTCTTCGCCGGTCTCTTGATCATCCTCTCCACGCCGTTCCGGGTCGGCGACCGGATCGGGGTCATTTCGGCGAACTACGGCGCCTTCGCACCGTCGTACCCGCACGAGGTGTCGTACCCGACCTACTCGGGGACGGTCCGCGCCATCGGTCTCATCTACACCGACATGCGCCTCGACAACGGCCGCATCGCGAAAATCCCGAACCAAGTCCTCCTCACGGCCCTGGTCCTGAACCTCAGCCATCCGTCGCCCCGGGGGTACCGGATCCGACTCACCTTCGACCAGAAGGTCCCGGTCAAACGGCTCGAGGACGCCCTCGCGGAGTACGTGAAGATCCACGCCCCGATCCCCGGCTATCCCGAACCTCACGTCGAAGTCGCGGACATCGGCCCGACCACGTGGGACGGGGTCGTCGTGCTGTGGTCGAACGAAGCGACCGAAGAGCCGATCCGGAACGACGTTCTCCGCCGGGTTCTTCCGAAGGTCGTCGCGCCGCCCGCGTGACGGCGCTCGCGTTAAAGCCCGCCTCGACTCGCGGGCCTCCGGAGCGCTCCCCGATGGTGAAAGTCACCCTGATTCCCGGCGACGGGATCGGTCCGGAGGTCACGAACGCCGCCCGCCTGGTGACGACCGCCACCGGCGTCGACATCGAGTGGGAGGTTGTCGAGGCGGGCGAGAAGGCGATCCAGGCGAGCGGGTCCCCGCTCCCGGACAACGTGCTCGATTCGATCCGTCGCAACCGCCTCGCCCTGAAGGGCCCCATCACGACGCCCATCGGCGGGGGATTCCGCTCCGTCAACGTCGCGCTCCGCCAGCAGCTCGACCTGTACGCCTCCGTGCGGCCCGCCCGGGCGATCGCCGGAGAGGGGACCCGGTTCCCCGAGACGGACCTGATTGTCGTCCGCGAGGCGACGGAGGGACTCTACTCCGGCGTCGAACACTGGGTCGACCGCGAGCACAGCGCCGCCGAGACGGTGAACGTGATCACCCGGAAGGCGTCCGACCGGATCGTCCGGTTCGCCTTCGAGCTCGCGAAGCGCGAGAAGCGCCGGAAGGTCACGGCGGTGCACAAGGCGAACATCATGAAGACGACCGGGGCGCTGTTCCAGACGGCGTTCCGGGAGATGGCCGCCAAGTACCCGGAGATCCCCTCCGAGGAGCGGCTCGTCGACAACATGGCGATGCAGCTCGTCAAGCGCCCCAGCGAGTACGACGTGATCGTCACCACCAACTTGTTCGGCGACATCCTCTCGGACCTGTGCGCCGGTCTCGCCGGCGGCCTCGGCATCGCCCCGGGCGCCCTGTATGGCGAGTCGATCGCGGTGTTCGAGCCGGTCCATGGCTCGGCGCCGAAGTACGCCGGCCAGGACAAGGCGAATCCCGTCGCCGAGATCCTCTGCCTCGAGCTCCTGCTCCGACACCTCGGGAAGACCGAGGCCGCCGAACGGGTGTACCGCGCCGTCTGGCAGACGATCGCCGAGAAGAAGGTCGTCACCTACGACCTCGCGCTCCCCGGATACACCAACCGACCGGTCGCCCCGTCGACCTGTTCGGCGATGGCGAAGGAGATCGCCCGCAAGGTCCCGCTCGTCGACCTCCGCGCGCCACGACCGGCCCCGTCGGCGAGCGGGACGTGGGGCGCGCCGGACCCGAGCCTGGAGGGCGCGTGAACCGCCGGACCGGATGCGGGCGAGACTCGGCGTGAGGACGGACCGGATCGTCCGGCGCGCCCTCCCGGGGGCCGTCGGAGTCGTCGTCCTCGTGCTCCTGATTCCGGGGCTCCCCGGGAGTTCCGCTGTCCCCGCCGCCCCGACCCCCCATCCCCCCGGAGTCGGGACCATCGCCGCGGCGAACGCCGCCGGGCCCCGTCCGGCGAGCGGCGCCGCATACGGCCCGACGGGAAGCTGGGCGACGTACCTCGGGTCGCCCGAGCATACCGGGGCGAACCTCCTCGAACCGACCATCTCGGCCTCGAATGTCTCCAACCTGAGCGAGCTCTGGGAGGTCGCGACGAACGGGAGCGTCCTGAGCGCGCCCATCGTGGTCGGCAACAGCGTCTACTTCGGCACGTGGGAAGGAAACGAGGTCGCGGCGAACCGGACGACGGGCGCGATCGAGTGGTCGACGTATCTCGGGAGCGACCCCAGCTGCTTTTCCCCCGGCATCGACTCGACACCGACGTACGACAACGGGACCCTGTACCTCGGCGCCCCCAACGGCTCGTGGGACGCGCTCAACGCCTCCCGCGGGACCCTCGACTGGTCGTACCCGGTCGGCAACACCTCCGACGGGTACTACGACTGGTCGAGCGCCGAGGTGTTCCGCCAATCGCTCTACATCGGGATCGCGAGCTGCAACGACCACCCCCAGGTGCGCGGAGGGGTCCTCGAGCTGAACCTCTCGGGATCGCCGTCGTTGAACCACAGCTGGTACACCGTTGCCCCGGGCGCGATCGGCTCATCGGTCTGGGCCACCCCGACCGTCGACCCGGCCGCGGACATCCTGTGGGTCGCGACCGGAAACGACAACGGGACCGACCAACCGTACGCCGAGTCGGTCGTGGCGCTGAACGCGTCGACGCTCGGATTCCTCGGCTCCTGGCAGGTTCCGGGAGTGGTGGGGGACGATTCCGACTTCGGCTCGACCCCGACCCTCGCGGAGACCCCGACCGGGGTTCCCATCGTCGTGTCGACGAACAAGGACCACGTCACCTACGCGTTCGACCGGGACAATGTCACGGCGTCCGGATGGTCCCCGATTTGGACCCAGTACACCGGGGGCGGGGTCCCCAGCGGTGCCTTCGACGGCACCCGTCTCTTTTTTGCCGGTGCGCGCGGCTCCTCGCCGGGAACGCTGATGGAGCTCGACCCATCGAATGGGACCATCGTCTGGCAGACCCCGCTCGCCGGGCAGCCGCTCGGGGCGATCAGCTACGCCAACGGCCTGGTCTTTGTCGGCGGCGGGCATTCGGAGTACGCGGTCGACGCCCAGAACGGCACGATCCTCTGGCGCTTCTCTCCTCCCGACAACGAGTCGGTGGTCGGGGAGGCGGTCGTCCTCGACGGTCGGGTCTACGTGCCCACGGGGGACCTCCCCGGCGAGAGCGGCCACCTCTACGCCTTCGGGGTCCCGCTCGGCGTCGCGATCTCCTCCGCCGCCCCCGGTCCCGCGACCCCCTGGGTGGGGTCGTTCCGGGCGGCCCCCTCGGGCGGATCACCGCCCTACCGCGTCGTGTGGTCGTTCGACAACGCGACCGGACCCGGCGTTCCTGGCCCCACGGTGAACCACACGTTCGAGACCCCCGGGGTCCATGTGGTCGTCGCCCGCGTCACCGACTCCGCCGGCGCGACGTACTCCGGGTTCGAGACGTTCTCGATCGCCCTCGCGCCGCTCGACGTCACGGCGAACGCCACCGTGGGGGCGTGCTCGACGTCGGGACTTCCGCGGAACGTCACCTTTGCGGCATCGGCCGGCGGCGGATGGCCGGCGTACACGTATTCGTGGACCTTCCCCGGAGGGTCGACCGCTACCGGCCCGCGGGCCGGGCACGCGTATACCGCGAGCCCCTACACGGCCGTCCTCGTCGTACTGGACCACGCGAACGAGTCGGTCGTCGAAACCGTCGGGCCCGGCCCGACGACGCTCGCGAACTGTTCCACGAGCGTTTCCCCCGGCAGTGCGTCGCTGGGGTCGGGCCTCTGGGAGAACCGAACGTTCTGGGAGGGGGTCGGCGCGGGCGCGGTGGCCGTCGCCGCGCTCGGGGCGGCCATCTGGGCGGGGACCCGGTGGCGGGGCGCCCGGACGCCCCGCACTCCCCCAGAACCGTAGGGCCGACCCACGTCCGCAACGGTCCGTTCCCGTCGACGTCGAACAGATTCGGTGGCGGACGGAACTCGAGGTCGCCGTTCGTCCCCAACAGGAGGGCCGAGGAGTCGGGAAGAAGCTCGTCTCGGACGACCTCGCGCTGCCAGGATACCGGGAACTTTCGGTCGCCTCGGCGGATCTCTCGACCCGGTTCCCGCCTCCTCCGGCGGCGGACGTCGGCGGCACCTTGGAGCCGGGCCACGACGCGTGGTGCTCTCCCCCGTCGCCCCGCCCCGGTCGGTTTCATCCCGCCTGGTGACCTGCCCCCTCCGTGCGGCCGCGCCCGTCCCTGGCCCTTCTCGTCGGCCTGGCCGTCGTTCTCGTGGCGACCGGCCCCCTGAGCGGCGCTCCCTCTCACCCGGCACCTCCAACTCCCTCCGGGGTGCGGGCGGGCACCTCCTGGGCCCCGGCGCCCGCCGTCGATCGGCTGCCGTCGGGGCAGGTGAACTGGGCAACGTACCTGGGCTCGCCCGAACACACCGGCGACAACCCGCTCGAGCGGGCCATCGCGCCGTCCAACGTCTCGAACCTGACCCCGGAGTTCACGTTCGAGGACAACGGAAGTGACCTGAGCGCTCCGATCGTCGTGAACGGGACCCTCTACTTCGGCTCCTGGGCGGGGTACGAGTACGCGATCAATGCGGCGAACGGATCCCAGATCTGGGACTCCTACCTCGGCAACGACCCCGACTGCTACGTGGGCGGGATCGAATCGACGCCCTCGTACTCCAACGGGACCCTCTACCTCGGAGCGCCGAACGGGAGTTGGGACGCCCTGAACGCCTCCAACGGGTCGCTCGACTGGTCGTACTTCCTCGCCAATTCCAGCATCGGCAACTTCGACTGGGCCAGCGCGGAGATGTACGGCCATTCGCTGTACATCGGCGAGGCGAGCTGCGAGGACGCCCCGCTCGTCTCCGGTCGGCTCGTCCAGGTCAACCTCACGGGGAACCACACGGCGAATCATACGTGGAATGCGGCGCCCGGCGTCCTCGGCACGACGATCTGGACCACCGCCACGGTCGACCCGGCCACCGACACCCTCTGGTCCACGACGGGGAACGACAACGGGATCGCCCAGACGTACGCCCAGTCGGTGGTCGCACTGAACGCCTCGACCCTGACCGTCGAGGGATTCTGGCAGGTCCCGAACGTTGTCGGCGAGGACGAGGATTTCGGCTCGACCGCGACCCTGGTGACTCCGGCCCACGGGCCGCCGCTGATCGTGTCGACGAACAAGAACGGTGTCACGTACGCGTTCAACCGGAGCAACGTGACCGACACCGGGTGGGGACCCGCCTGGGCCGACACCACGGGAGGCGGCTGGTCGAGCGCGGCGTACGACGGGACCAACCTCTACGTCGCCGGCGCGGCACCGAGCGACTCCGGGACCCTCTTCGCCATCGACCCGTCGAACGGGTCGATCGTCTGGCAGACGGCGCTCCCGAGCGGGTACCCGTACGCGGCGGTGACCGTCGCGAACGGCCTCGTCTACGTGGGCGCCTACGGCACCGAGTATGCCATCGACGCGACGTACGGAACGATCCTGTGGAGCGTCAACGTTCCCGTCGGGAACGACGTCTACGGGGAGGCCGTCGTCGCGGACGGCCGACTCTACGTTCCGAGCGGGGCGCCCAGCCAGGCCGCCGGCGAGATCCAAGCGTTCGGACTGCCGATGGCCGCGTTCGGGAACGGCTCCCTGCCGAACGCCTCGAACCCGCAGGTCGCGCAGTTCTGCGCCAACGTGACCGGGGGAATGGCGCCGTTCACCTTCGACTGGACGTTCGACGACAATGGGACCGCCGTTGGTCCCTGCGTCGAGCACACGTTCCAATTCGCTGGGATCCACGTCGGCAACGTCTCGGTCCGTGACGCGGCGGGCGAGCTCGAGTTCGTCGATGTCCAGGTGACGACGACCGGACCTGCGCCGGTGTTCCATGTGGGAATCCGGCCCTCGGCGCTCGCGGGGGAGGCGCCGCTGCGGATCTGGTGCAACGCGACCGAAGTCAACGGAACCGGTCCTACGTTCACCTGGAACTGGAGCTTCGGCGACGGGACGTACGGGACCGGAGCGTCCGTCTCCCATACGTATGAGGCAGGCGGCACTTTCCACATCGACCTCAACGCCACGGACGCCGTCGGCCACGACGCGACGGCCGCCGAGGTCGCGAACATCCTTCCGCCGCTGGCCACCACCGTCGGCGGAGGCCCGCTCTCGGGCACCATCCCCCTGACGACCGACTTCTCCGCTTCCCCCTCGGGGGGCCTCGCGCCATACACGGTCTCGTGGTCGTTTGGCGACGGTTCCACCCCGACCCTCGGCAATTCGGCCTCGCACACGTACGAAGCCACCGGTAACTTCACCGCGAACGCGACGATTACCGACGCCCTCGGGTTCGTGACGGGCGGTTCGGTGGTCGTCGAGGCGACGTCGGCCCCACCGGGCTCCACGGGGATGCCGCTGGTCGCGCACCCGACCTCCACTCTGCTCGCAAGAGCCTGCAATCCGGCCACGGCCCAGCTCGAGTTCTCGGCCAACGCCTCGGGCGGCGTGGCACCGCTGAGCGAGCGCTGGACGTTCGGGGACGGCTCCGCCGACGGGACGGGCGCCATCGTCGTCCACTCCTATGCAGCGGGGATCCGGTACAACGCGAGCGTCACGATCGACGACTCGAACGGCTCCTCCCTGAGCCTCCCGATCCCGGTCTACGCGACGCCGGCGAATTGTTCCTCAACCGTCGCGGCCGCGGGGATCCCGGCGGAAACGCTCGAGATCGTGGGAATTGTCGCAGTGGCGGCCATCGTCGTGCTCACCATCGTCCTGCTCTTCCGGCGTCGCCAGCAGAAACCGTAGGTCGGCGGCCCCCGCGAACTACTCGCCGAGCACCTTCACTACGACCCGCTTGCGCCGTCGTCCGTCGAACTCGGCGTAGAACACCTGCTCCCACGGTCCGAGGTCGAGGTCGCCGTTCGTCACCGGGAGGATCACCTGGTGGCCGAGGAGGAGATTCTTCAGGTGGGCATTGCCGTTCGACTCGCCCGTCCGATGGTGGGCGTAGTCGCCGGCGGGCGCGAGCGTCTCGGCCCACCGCTCGATATCGGCGATGAGACCCGGCTCGTCGTCGTTGACGTACACGGCGGCGGTGATGTGCATCGCGGAGACGAGCACAAATCCCTCGCGCACGCCGCTCGTGCGGACGACCTCCCGGACCCGGTCGGTGATCCGGACGAACGCGTGCTCGGTCTTGGTCTCGAACCAGAGGTACTCGGTGGCAGTCGGCATCGAACAGGGGAACGCGCCTCCGTCGTCAAGTTTATCGCCCTCGCCCCGCCGTATTCCTCGTCGGAATGGCCGACCCCCGCCCCGTCCGGATCGCTCGCCGGGCGGCCCCCGGGCGCCGCTCCAGCGACGACGACGGCGACCGGCGGTTCTGGGACTCCGAGGCCGGCGGGTCGGGTACGTTCGAGGGGAACGAGGCGGGGACGGGCCGCGGGGTCCGCCTGTTCGCCGTCTTCGGGATCGCGCTCCTGGCGATCTACCTCGTGTTCCTCGGACTCGCGGCCACCTCCCCCTCTCCGGGGGTCTCTGGGAACTGGACCGTCTACGCCCTCCTGACCGTCCTCACGCTCGGGCTCGGAGCGGTGGGAGCGGCGGTCACGCTCCTGCGCGCCCCGAGCGGAGTGTCGTTCGCGCCGGAGTTCCTGATCGTCTCCGAGCGACTCGGTCGACGGCGGCGCTGGCCGCTCCCCCCGCAGCTCCGACTCCACGTCCTCCAGCGGTATCCGCGGGGACTGTTCGGGGGCGAGGCGACGGAGCTAGTCGAACTCTCCGACGGGAAGGGCCAGCGCTCGGCCTATCTCGTGGGCCGGGGCTTCTTCGATCGGCTCGAACCGCCCTCGTAGGGCGTCCGGCTCATTCCAGGAGATCTTCGAGCTCGCTCGCAACGAGCGTGAGCAGCTGGTCGAGGGACCGGTTCTTCAGCTCGGTGATCTGCCCGGCATCGGTCTCCAGGCGGGCGGTGAACTCCTCCCCGTCGCGGAGGAACGAGAGCGAAAGGAGGTGGCGCCGCCCGTCCCCGCGCAGCGGGATCGAGGTGGACGCCTCGGGCTCGGCGGGCTTCTTCGCGGAGGACTTCGCCGGCGCCTTCGCGGGTGCCTTCGCCGGCGCCTTCGCGGCGGGCTTCGCCGGGGACTTCGGCGCCGGCTTCGGCGCCGGCTTCGCCGCCGCCTTCGCGACCGGCTTCGGGGCGGGCTTCTTCGAGCCCTTCGAGGCGGGCGCGGACTTCTTGGCGGGCGACGGCCGGGACGTCGGCTTCGCCTTCGCGGCGCGTGCCCGTGCCGGCTTCGGCTTCGACCCCAACGGAGAAGACCTCGGTCGGGCGCCACCGACCCCCCCTATTTATTTCTATGGCACTCCACGGCCGCCGGCGCGGTTCGACCGGTCCGGCGCGAAGATAATCTGGCGCGCCTCGCTCCGACGGACCCGGAGCCACCTTCCCGGCCCGTCGGATCGGTATGGAACGCGCGGACCTCGCCTGGCTCGGGTCGGGGATCCTCCTCGTCGTCTTCGTCGCGCTCGACCCGTTGCTCGCCTTCCCGGTGTTCGGAAGCGACACGGGCGAGTACTACACGCTCACGAGTACTCTCCTCGGCTCGGGTCATCTCCCCACGACGGCGGCGTACGCCGGCTGGGGGTTCGCTTATTCCGCGTTCCCGGGACTCTTCGAGCTGTCGGCGGCGACGGCCGGGGCCACGGGCGCCCCGGTCCTCACCGCCCTCCAGCTGGTGGGGCCCCTCGTCGCGGCCCTTGCGATCGTCCCCCTATTCCTCCTGTTCCGCCGGATGTTCCCCAACGACACCGTCGCGATCCTCGGCGCCGTGCTCGGCTCGCTGTTCATGCCGAGGATCTACTCCGTGGCGCACCCCGCCCCGCTCGCCCTCGGAGAGGCGCTCGGGATCGCCGCGCTCTGGATGCTGATGGAGAGTCGGAAGGACGCGCGCTGGTACCTCCCCCTCGGACTCACCGGCGCGGCGCTCGTCATCACGCACCATCTCTCGAGCTACTTCTTCGTCGTCGGAGCCCTCGGACTCATCGTCCTCACGGAGCTCGTCTGGCCGGGCCGCTGGAGCCGTCGGTTCCCGGTGATCGAGCTCGGCTTCCTCGCAGCGTTCTTGGGGGGCGCCTTCGCCTACTGGTTCGACTACGCCGGGTCGTTCAGCCAGATTGTCGGCGGTGGAGTTGGGGGGATCCCGCTCTCCCTCCCCCTCGTCGAGGCCGCGACCGTCGGTGGCTTCCTCGTCCTCGGAGTCCTGATCTGGGTCCGTCGTGGGTTCTCGCGGCCCCGGAACCGGCGAATCAAGTTCCCCAGCGACCGCTCCGTGCTTCGGGACGCGGCCATCCTGCTGATCGGAATTTACGGCGGGCTCGGTTTGCTCCTCATCCATCCCCTTCCGGGCAGCACGCAGACGACGACCTTCGGCGCACTGGTGTTCTTCACCCCGCTGCTGCTCCTCATCGTCGCGACGTCCGGGTCCCGGCGACTCCTCGCCTTCGCGCGCGACGGTCCCCTCGCCCTGACCTGGATCGCCGCGATTGGCCTCTCCGCCATGTTCGCCCTCTCGCTCGGTGTCTCCAACCCGAACCTCAGCGAGGCGATCTCCCCCGTCCGCCACGCGGAGTACCTCGTCCTACCACTGGGTCTCATCGTCGCCGTCTGCTTAGGGCGGCTGGTCGGCCTCGGTCTCGACCGGCACGGCCGCCCGGCGGCGATCGCGCTCGGGCTCGGCGTCGTGGTGTTCGTCGGCGCGAACGCCGCGATCGCCTACCCTCCCCCCGCCGATTTCGGTGGATTCCAGGAGGGACTCACGAACGGCGACGCTGCCGTTTGGATGTGGACGGGAATCGCCATTCCTCACGCCGCCGTCGTGGCCAGCGACCACCGCGTCAGCTCGATGGTCTTCGGTTTCGACGGGAATGCGGCCACGTGGGACTCCACGCCCGCGCTGTTCACGGGGTCGAATTGGTCGAACGCGCGCGCCGAGTTGGTCTCGAGCCTCGCCCCGCACGCCCTGCGACCGGTCTCGGCGGTCATCGTGGACGGCACGATGCGCAGCGACGGGGTCGCCCTCGACCCGAGTCAATTGGCCGCTCCCCTGAGCGCCAACGCGTCCGCCTGGCTGAATGGGCCACCATTCATCGCCCTCTACGAGAACGGTGGGACGACCGTCTACTGGGTCGACCTGTCGGCCGGGCCGCCCTGAAACGGCCGCAAGGTCCCGTCGCGCCGCCAGGTGAGGATGGGCGTCCGGCTGCTTTGGGCGAGCCACGCCACCGCGTCTCGCGCGAACCCCAGCTTCCGAATCTTTCGTTCGCGCTGCACGACGTCGGCTTCCTCCGTTCGCTCGAAGTCGAAACCCCAGAGGAGGACGCGCGTGGCTCCCGCCGCCTCGGCGAGGTACGTCGCCCGGTCGCCGTCGGTGAACCCTCCGACGTCCATCAGCTCGGGCGTCGGCGGGCCCGACCACGACCCCGCCAACGGGCCGGAGAACTCCGGGACCCACTGAACGAGCGCCGGCACGTTGTCGCCGTGGGCGTGAACAACGACAAGAGTGCCCCGGGCGTTCGCCGTCACCTCGGAGGCGACGGGACCGTCGAGGTCGGTCACGATCAGGTCCGGAACGATTCCCGCGGCGAGGCATCGCTCCGCCGCTCCGTCCGCGGCGAGCACGACTCGGGGCAACGGCGAGGGAGGGAGGAGGTGGAGGGGCGGCGCACCCGCACCCGGACCGAGACCGACGACGACCGCTTCGCGTCCTTCGATCCGGACGCGGCAGCGCGGAAGGGGACTCTGCAGGGCTTCCGGAGGCAGGAGCCCGCGAAGTCGCGCGGCGGCGTCCCGCTCGCGGTCGAGCGAGAACCCGAAGGCGCGCGCGATGTCGCGGTACCGAGGTGCCCAGAGCCCGTACTCCATCGACGTCCGCCTCAGTCCAGCCCTCGCAACGAGAACCCTTTATAATGGGACCATTGCTCGCCACCGCCGAGGAAGGCCCAAATGCGACCGCTCGCGCAGGAGATTCTTGCGCACTTGCCGAACGACTCGAAGCGGACCTCCGAGAATCGCCCCCCACCGTCGAACGACGACGCCGAACTTGAGGCCGTTCTCGCGTCGCTGAAGACCAACATCAAGGTCGTGGGATGCGGCGGCGGCGGGTGCAACACGATCAACCGCCTCGCCGAGGAGGGACTCTCCGGCGCCGACATGATCGCGTGCAATACCGACGCGCAACACCTTCTCGCCATTCACGCTCCGAAGAAGATTCTCCTCGGCCGGCGCCTCACCCGCGGACTCGGGGCCGGCGCGCTTCCCCAGGTCGGCGAGCAGGCGGCCCACGAGGCCGAGGACGAGCTGAAGAAGGCGCTCGCGGACTCGGACATGGTGTTCATCACGCTCGGCCTCGGCGGCGGCACGGGCACCGGTTCGGCGCCCGTCGTTGCCCAGATGGCGAAGGACGCGAACGGCGGCAACCCCCTCACGATCGCCGTCTGCACGCTTCCCTTTGCGTCCGAGGGACTCGTCCGCACCGAGAATGCGATGTGGGGCCTCGAGCGGTTGCGCACGTCGATCGACACCGTCATCACGATTCCCAACGACCGCCTCCTGGAGCTCGTTCCGCGCCTCCCGATCCAGACCGCGTTCAAGGTCGCGGACTCGGTGCTGGCGCGCGCGATCCGGGGCATCACCGAGATCATCACGCGCCCGGGGCTCGTCAACCTCGACTTCAACGATCTCCGGACGATCATGAAGGGCGGAGGCGTCGCCCTGATCGGCATCGGGGAATCCGAGAGCGAGAACCGCGCCGAAGACGCCGTCCTCGAGGCGATCAACTCCCCGCTCCTCCACGTCGACATCGGCGGGGCGACGGGGGCCCTCATCAACGTCACCGGCGGCCCGGACATGACCGTCAGCGAGGCCCAGAAGGCGGCCGAGGTCGTCCAGAAGACGATCTCGCCGACGGCGCGGATCATCTGGGGCGCCGCCGTCGACCCGACGATGCAAAGCACGATCCGCGTGATGCTGGTGGTCACCGGAGTTAAATCCCCCCAGATTTTCGCGGGCCCCTCGGCGGGCGGTCCGCCGGCTCGGCGCACCGGGCCGGAGTTGGACGTCGTCCGCTAGGGTAGCAATGGCGTTCCTCGACCGCGCCCGCAAGGTGCAGGACAACTTTGACGGCCGTCTCCGGGGCGTCGGCCACGGCAAGTTCGGCCGCGTCCTCCGGATGGCGCGGAAGCCGGCCGTCGACGAGTACGTCCGGGTCCTCGAGGTGACGTGGATCGGCGCCGTGCTGATCGGCGCGATCGGGTTCTCGATTTACATCTTCTTCACGCAGATCGGACCGTGGCTCTGGGCGACTTACTTCTCGAACCTGGGCATCTAGGGGAGTCCCGATGAGCGGCAACTCCAACGACGAAGGCATCGGTCTCCTCACGGGCGAGGAAGCGGCCCGGCCGGCGGCGCCGAAGACGGTCGTTCCGGCGCACGAGCCCGCCGTCGCCGCCCCCGCGGCGCCGGTCGCTCCGGCCCCGAAGAAGGAGATCGCGGGGCTGCTCTCACTCAAACCTGCGGACGACACCGTCCGTGAGGTCACCGCGGGCACCGTCACGACGCTGAGCGCGGTGCTGACCAACGCCCATCCGGAACCCGGCTCCATCGCCGTGGCGGTCGAGATCGCCTACACGTCGACCTACCCGGGGGAGGGGGCCGAATGGCCCGTCCACTGGCTCCCGCCGGGGAAGAGGCATTTCATCGAGCTCGTGGCGAAGAAGGAGAAGACCGTCGTGTCCCTCGCGCCGGGCGCCTCCGCGCCTTTCGCGTTCCAGGTCACGGCCCCCGTCGGAGTGCGTTACGGCGACCGGGTCGAGATCCGGTTGATGGCGCACTGGGAAGGGGAAACCGAACACGGCACGACGCTCACGCTCTCCTGCCGGGCCCGCCAGGCGGTCCTCGCCATCAAGACGGCGCGCGGCTACGAGCGCGAGGTCGCCGACACGCTGCTCGCCCGGACCGAGGAGAAGGCCGACGTGGTGTTCGCCTTGCTCGTTCCCGCCGCGCTCCGCGGCTACGTCTTCGCCGAAGGGATGAGCTTCGAGGGAGTTCGGGAGATGCTCCACGGCGTCCGGAAGGCCCGGGGCCTCGTCGCGGGCGAGACGACCCTCAAGGAAGTCGAACCGCTGCTGCTCCCGCGCATCACCGTCGAAGGATTCGTCGAGGGCGCTATCGTGGAGCTGATCGCCGGCCCGTTCAAGGGCGAGAAGGCGCGCGTCAAGAAGATCGACCAGGCGAAGGAAGAGATCACCGTGGAGTTGATCGAGGCCGTCGTCCCGATCCCCGTCACGATCCGCGGCGACCACGTCCGGATGCTGGAGAAGGGAGGCGGAAAGAGTGGCGGATGAAGT
>JAKIVS010000014.1 GCA_022750435.1 Thermoplasmata archaeon
TCAAATCCCCCCGTGTCCATTCAGCGGTCAGAACCCATTCCGGTGTTGACCCGCCGGGGGCGTTCCCCTACTTTCGTGGGCCCTCTCGCGAGCCCGGAGTCCTTCGACGGCCCCGCGGAACCGTTGCTCGGCGGCGCCCGGCATCTCGGCGTAGCCGGGCCAGTACCGGACCGGCCTCCTCATAGTTCGCCTCGGCCTCCAGGTACTCCCAGTCAATCGGTCGGGACTTCGCCAGCAAGAGGGCCTGGAGATAGAGCGGACGCGCCCTCTCGCGCTGGTATCGGACGAGCCGGCGCACGATGAGGGGTTCCACCGCGGAGAGCCAGACGGGCCCGAACGGGGTGTCCATTCGATCGGGAGGGAGTCCGGACCGAGCCACGGTACCGACGAGGTCGACCAGGCCGATGTCCGGAAGAAACCAGTAAACGCGCTGGCTCCGACCAGCGACCTCCCGGAAGCTCCAACGGCGCAAGACGATCGCCAAGGCGTTTCGATTCCCGACGACGTCAACGTCCTGCGAGACGTAGACGTCCGAGGAGAGACGGATTTCGATGGCCGAGTCACCGACGATTTCCACGCGACTCTTCGATTCGCGGGCCAGAAGAGCTCCGAACCACGCGAGGCGCTCCCCGGGGGTGGGGGCCCCCCGGATCGCGTCCTGAAATTCAGTTGCGTCCACGTTCAAGGCTCGGCCGAAGGCCAAGTTGGAGGAGGAGCTCATCCTTCTCGTCGCGAAGGACTCGCTCTCGACGTCGGTATTCGAGCCGCAGGAAGTGGCGCAAGACGTCATCCCGGAGCACCCATCCCTCGGTGACGTGCTCTACCCAGGGGGCCAGGCCCTTCAGGGTGGTCAGCACTTGGATGGGCTGCGCGTCGATCGCCTTCGCGAGCCGATACGCCGACTGAGGTCGGGACGTCGCGGCGAGAGCTTGGAGAGTTTCGGACCGGACCCGCCCCCCGAACAACCGGTCTAGCTCCATGCCCTAGTAGTATGGCATTTACACATTATAATATTAACACATGGACTGGGTCCGTCAACCACCGACCAGGACGTTCCGTTCGTGTCCAAACCCAAAACGGTTCGGAGTCCCACGTGTCCATAGTCCCTTTCGCCGCTGCCTACTTGGGAAACCGGTGCGTTACCAACCCCCGAGGATGCCTGAGCTCACCCTTAATCGGGGCAGGACGGGGTACCGGACAGATTCCTCCGTCTCGTCGGGGGGTGAAACACGCCCCCAGGGTTCACCCGGCCTCTGAGACGATGAACCTCGCTTCGGCGAGCCTTACAATTTCGTCCGCGACCTCTGGTTGGAGGTAAGGGACGCAAATTCCCCACGGCCAGAGGCGAGGCACGGTCATGGCGACGGAGCCGCGGCGGAATTCTCGCGATACGAAAGTCACCCCAACCAAGCGGGCGCGCTTCATCGCCCAAAACCTGTCCTGGACCTCCACCCTCCCAACGTGCACCCAGGAGAGCGCCCCTCCACTCTCGGCCGGGGCAAGGTCGGGGCGTCTCGATGGGGCGTCGAATTCAACCCCCCAGTCGGTCAGAGTCAGGTGGTTCGGTGGCCTCCGGGAGGACGCGCGCCGCGCCAGGAGCACGCCAAGTCCGCCGAGCCCAACGCTGGCTGCGATAACGGCACCGGCGAGCGCCCTCAGCGAGATCGACGGCTCGAGCACAACGCCCCAGCCGAATCCGACAAGCAGAACCGCCGTCAGAATAGCGAATCCGAGGAGGTTCGCCAGCTGCAGCACGCGCGTACGGCCCGCCGCGTCGGTTGAAAACTCGGCGATGACACGACGGTTGGGAGCGGGCTCTTCACCCATCGGGCAGCCCCTCGGCACCGACCCCCGCCGGAGCCTTGAGTTCTTGCCCATTCACAAGGTGTCCCTTCCGAACCGCCACCACAGCCAGCGTTCCAGCCCGCCCGCCCTCTTGGGGTCTAGTTCGCTTTATCGAAGAATTCCTTGAGAAGCGAAATATAACGGTCCCGGGTTTCGAAAAACGGCTGGTGGCCCACTCCGCGCGCGACTACCAACCGGGAGTGGGGAACAGCTCGATGGATCTCTCGCGCGCACTCGGGAGTGATATGGTCATACTGGCCCACCACGATCAACATGGGTACACGAAGTCGAGAGAGCTCCGGAGTGACATCCCATCCGGCCATCGTCCCCCGTCGAAAACCGTCGTCGCAGATCCGGAGTGCCCTGAATCCCATCGCGTCGAGGACGCGAAAGTTCAGGTGAGCGGAGCTCAGCCAGGCTTCGTACGGCCGGTTCACTGAACGCTCTGAAAATCGCGTTCGGAACTCTTCGGCCGCTCGAGCGAAAGCCGCGGTCGTAACCCCTGTTCGCTCGTATTGAATCCAAGCTCGGCGGTTAATGGGAGAAAGCTGCGATACGCGGAGTCGTCGGGCCCGCCAAAGCGCCCGCATCGAAGCGAAGCCGCTCGCCACCACGACCGATGTCCACGCACGAGGATGACGAACCGCCGCCTCGAGCGCCACGGCGCCTCCGTAACTATGACCATACAGGTGTACCCGGCCCAGTTTGAGGCGACGCCGGAGCTCCTCGGCGTCATCTGCACTCGCCTCGATTGTGTAGTCGCGATAAGTGGTCGGCCGCTCCGAACGTCCGCAGCCCAACTGGTCATAGAAGATCAGCTCGAACCCGGCCCCGGCCAGATCGGCCAACGGTGTCAGGTACTCGTGGGTTGAGCCGGGTCCGCCGTGGAGAACGAGGACGGTCCCTCTGGCAGACTTCCCAACTCGTCGGTAGTAGAGTCGTTTGCCCCGGACTCGCGCGTATCCGTCTCGGTCGGGAAGGTCCACGCGGACTCGATTTCAATCCGGTAGATACCATTGCCGGCGAGAGAGTCCTTCCGTCGAGGCTCCTCTAGCGATTTGGACAGGATGGAGCGAACTGGCCCACCGCGGTGCGTCCCGGGTTCTCGTCTTGAGGTGGGCACAATCTTGACCGGATGGGTTCGGTCCGTCCAGCAGCCAGTGCACTGCATAGAAGGGGTGGGTTTCCGGAGCCGCAGACCGTCGGCGATCCTTCCGCCAGGAGCGTTGGTCGGGAAGACCCTTAACTGAAGAAGTCGATTGGCCCCCCGATGTCGCTGGAAGAGAACAAGGCGCTCGTCCGACGCCAGTTCGACCTCCTAAGCGCGGGCGATGTCGAAGGCGCCGCGGCGCTGTGGTCGAACGAATCCTCAAATCACGGCCGGAATGCGGGCCCAGCTCGGATTTCGATGGTCTATGAAAGCCTGCGAGCCGTGCAGGAGACGCACGTACTCCACGAAATCATTGGGGAGGGGGACTGGGTGGCGGTCCGAACGACCTGCTCGGGTGCACACGTCGCGACTCCGAAGATCCCCGTCAATGGAGGTATCTTCGAGGGTATCGCCCCGACAGGGCGGAGCTACACTGCGCAGCACCTCCACCTGTTTCGCATCGCCGACGGAAAGATCCTGGAACATTGGGCCAATCGCGACGACCTCGGAGCTGCACGACAGCTCGGGCTTGAACTCCGGCCTTCACCGGAGTGAGCCTTCCGCAGGACCCGGCGCCTGGTCCCGGCTCCGCCCGCTGGGAAGGTGTGGACTTCAACGCATCGCCGGGGGCGGTCGACGAGAGTCGAGCCAATTCAATCGGAAGCATGAAGGCGGGCCCCAGTCTCTTCCGGTGGAGCCATGGCGCTTCCCCTCGCCGAGATTGAGGGGAAACCGTGGTACGAAACGACGGGAGGACGTTGGGCTGGGCTCGGGGCAAGCGCCCAGGCCTACCTAATCGGGGCCATCGTGTGGATCTCGTTCTGGGTTGTGGTAGCCCTCTCGCCGCTCTACCTCGGCGGCAGGGTCGCCCTATGCGGTCGCGCGGCCCGCACCGTGTTCCCGAAATCGGAGCTCTTCCTCGGGGAGTCCGTGGTAACGGTGGTTTTCCTGGTCCCCGTCGCGTTCGCCCTGGTGCAGGCACGACGATCGGCAAACTTCTGGGCTGGGTAGCCGTCGGCCCGGAAATGGAGCCATGGACCTTGTGCAGGACCCCCCCGCGACGGAAGGGTGTCCCAATTTCCGGCTCGCCGAAATCTCGTACGGGCCGGGATTTGGGCCAACTCAACCCGGAGCTTCTATGATGGGCCACGCCCCTCGACCGTTGCGAGCTCTCCGAGCATGGCAACCGGAGCCCCCACGCCCAATCCCAGAATTCTGACCAAGGGATTTCTCCGGGCCGCCTTCGCTGCTGGAGTCACCCTGCTCGCACTGCTGGCCGTGGTTCTCATCGCGATTCCGCTCTCTACCTTGCCTCCCAATTGCGAGGGAGGGTTGGGTGAGCCGCCGTTAAGTTGTGTTCTTTCCGTCGGGAGCGGCGACGGGGTGTGCGCCTCCGGAAACGCGACTTACGCCTGGAACTGTTCCTATCAGTTCGCGGTTTCGACGCACGCCACAAGCGGCGTACCCACCGTGACTCTGCAGTACCTCAGTTTCCTCGTCGAGAAGTCGGACGGAGCCTACGAGAGATCCGCCTTCAGCGTGACCGTCCTGACGCCTTCCGGGTGCGGCCTTGGGACCTACAACTCGTCGATCAACTGGTGGGCGCCCGCGAGTTTCCCCAGCCAGTGCGCTGCGAACTTCACCGTCTCGGCCCCAATCCAGTCCGGCGATTCTCTCAGCCTGGCAACAATCCCACGAGGCGGGCTCCCTTATTCAGGGGACGGAGATCAACTCCTGATGATTGGCGCTGGCGAGTTCGCCGGAAGCATCTCGGCGTCGATTAGCTGATTCGGAGGGGACTCAGGGCCGGGTTGACATTGGATCCCTGCTGGACCGTCGTCGGGTGGCTAAGGGAGGGGGCTCCATGCTCGGACCTGTCCCACGGCCTTCGGGCCCAGGCGGGTTTCCGGTGATCGGGGCGGTCCACCCCCCGACATTGCCATCAGGATTGCCTCAAAGGCTGAACGGGGGACCGGTACTTCCCTCGCAATCCCGGATGGCCGCAAGTAGACGACAGCGAATCGATTCGCCGCTGGCTGCCCCGGATTCGACGAGCGGTCAATGATTCCGATGAGTCGGGGGCTCGCAGGGACACGCGCCGCCCGCTCGCTGTACGGAACGACTTCGATCGGCCCATCAACGTCCCGAACCCGAATCGAATCCGAGCCGACCACGAGCTCTACGGCGTTGAACATTGCGCGACGCGCCATCGTAACGGTGAGGGCGAGACTCGCTGCTCCGATTGGGAGAGTGATACCAATGAGGAGGAATCGGGCCTCGACCGTTCCTGAGAGGGTCGGCACGACTCCAAGGGCGGCCGCGCTCACCAGGACGATGATCCCGACGCACGAACCGGCCAGGGCCCACAGCTGGCGGGCTGGACCGTTCAATTCGTGACGGGAACCCCGCAGGTCGAACGACTCCATCGACTCGCTCTCGGCCCGGCTCGCGTGCGCTCAAACGCACAGACGTCTATCTTACGATTCTGACTCGGCCCCCCCTTGAGCTGCACGTTCGACCGGCGACACCTTGGTTGGGTCGCTGTCAAAGTGTCGCTTTCGAGGCGTGCGGGGCTGACCTTGGACTCCATTCTCAAGGGAGGCGCAGTTCAGGCCCGCGGGAAGCCGGCTCCGTTGGGCTCAGCAGGACCCAAGCCGTCAGCCCTGCGCGGCATATATTTGGATACGGGGGCCGGGGAGCCTGGAGTGGCTGCCCCCTCTCGCGGAGGACGGACCGGAGGCGGGAGGGCCCGAGACGAGGCGCTCGAGGGCCAGCGGCCATTGCGAGGCTGAGGATCGGAGGCCACGAGGGTGTCCCGCAGTACAAGAGTCGTCGATCTGGAAGGAGTGTTCTGGCTTCTCGGAGTTACGACCCGAAGGTGCGTCTCCAGCGGTGGCCGAGGCCCAGCGGGCGACGGCCCACGTCACCAGCTTCGGAGGGCCTTGGCCGCCTGCTTCCGGGCGGCTTTGGTCTGGTGGCCCGGTCCGGTGGTCGTGTACGTAGTACAAGCGCAGGCTCGGCAATGTCCATCGGGCCCGTGCAGCCTTTGCTGGTGGAGGCAGCCCGGGGTCTCGCAGTCGGTCGTCAATTCGTCCTCGCCCCTATGGACCGTCGCCCCTATACAAGAAGGTCGAAGGCCATCGCGCCCTTGCGGGGGACTCCCGCGGAGCTCGCCCAATGCCGGACAACTGTCGGAATGTCCGTCGACGGCGCAGACCGTCGCGATCTCCGGCGGAGTGGCCCTTGGGGAGAAGTGGGGACTCTACACTCGCCGGTCCGCCGAAAGAAATCGCCTCTCGGAAGCGTTAATCCCGCCAGCCGGTCCGGCACGGAAGGGGAGAAATGGGCGAGATCCCGGCCGCCGCGAAGGCCCGATTCGCGAAGTTGGCGATACAGCTCGCGGCGGGCGACGGAGCCGAGACCGCACATCGGGAAGGATTCGGAACGGGTTCCCTCTTCGTCGGACGCAAGATGTTCGCGGTGCTCGATGCGACAGGTGCCCTAGTCTTGAAGCTCCCCCCGGCGCGTGTCCAAGAATTGATCGCGGCCGGGGTCGGCTCGCCCTGGCATCCTGGGACTGGGGCCCCGTTGAAGGAGTACGTTGCCCTAGGGGTCCGGGCGCAGGCGAAGTGGCTCGCGCTGGCCAAGGAATCTCGCTCGCACATGGGCACGGGGCACTAGAGCCCCCGATCCCGGCGAGGCCCTCACAGGATGGGCTCGGGGCTGTTGGCGCGGACTCGAGGGATTCCCCCCGAACGCTTCAAGTCGGCGCGAGCGTGGACGCGCCATGGTCCGCCTCACGCCAATGAATGCTGAGGAGTTCGCCCCGTACCTCGAGAACCTTGTGCGGACCTACGCCGAGGAAAATGCTCGGGCCGGTCGATGGTCCCAAGCCGATGCGCTCGCCGAGTCCCGCAAGGAGATCGAGCGGCTCCTCCCCGCCGGGCGAGAGACCCCGAACCACTCCTTCTTCCAGATTGCCTCCGACCCTGCTGGAGAAAGGGTCGGCGACCTCTGGCTGGCCATCGAACCGCGCGGCGGGTTCGTCTACGACCTCAACGTGTACGAACCGTTCCGAAGGAAGGGCTACGCTGAGCAGGCGATGCGGCTCGCCGAGGGCGTCGCCCGCGACCGGGGCGCGTCGAAGATTTCACTGCACGTGTTCGCCGAGAATCGCGGGGCCCGGAAACTCTACGTCAAGCTCGGATACTCGGAAACGAACGTGATGATGTCGAAGCCGCTCGCCCCCTAGCGCGCCGAGTCCGCCCTCTCCGGCTCTCGAGCTCCGCGGACTCGCCCGCCCGACTCCGCCGGGGCGCCGACTCGGGCTAGCCGGGACGTTGGGCGTTCTCTTCCCGGCGCGCGCGCACGATCCTCGCTAGCAGCCTCGGAGGCAGCGGTCGGTCGGCCTGAAACCGAATGCACCCCTTCCCGACGTCGAACCAGGCGAGCTCGGTGGCGAACTTTGCCACGACGCTGGGACTCATGACGTAGAATCCCAGGTGGCCCTGGAAGGCCGCGAACCCGACGAGTCCACCGCGTTGCTCGTAGGTCGGCATCTCGTACCGAATCTGCTCCAACGCTTCGGGCGCCGCCGCACGGATGGCCTTCCGAAGTCCCTCGAGCGCCGCACGCTCGGGAGCCGGCACTCCCGCCAGATACCGTTCGCCGGTCTCAGGCAGGGTAGTGCGCTGTTTCATGCAACGCGCCGGAGGCCGTTCCCACGGTGTCCCATTGGAAGTCCGTCCGGCGCCACCTCTCCCTCGATCACGGCCGTCGTCCGACGCCGAGGCCCCGATTCCCCCTCGAGGCGTTCGTCAACCGCTCACCCCGATCTCGCGGTCGATGGAATGGCACAGGGGTCAGATGAAAAACAAATTGATGATGACCAGGACGACGACCGCTCCCACCAGGATCTTCATCCACGTGAGCATGCCACTCGTGTTCTGCTCAATCCGTCGGAGGAGTTCGTTCGGGTCGTTCGTCGGGGCCATCGGCGCGGAGTTCGACCAGGGCAAGGAACCGCTCATCAACGTTTACCGAGACATCCCCGAGTAAAACGTCGCCGAGTTCGAGTCCGACCGGCGTCCTGAAGCACCTCTCGGCGCACGCGGACTCCTCCAGTCGTTCTCGCGTCGAGGCGAAGGCCGTTCCCGGAGGTCGCGACCGGAACGGACCGCTTTCGGGGAGTCGGAATTCGGGTCGACTACTCGTCCGCCCCGCACCACGCGCAGGAGCCCGACTCGTGTTCCGTCGCCTCACACGCGGCGGCCCCGACCGGCGGACGGAGGCGGGGAGCCGGAGCCGGCGGAGTTCGATCCGTCGAGGAGGTCGACTCCTGGGTCGCTTCGGACATGAAGCCTAGTGAGGACTTAGCGCATATAACCCCATTTTTGTGCGCAGATACTGGACATTGGGCGCTGCCTCAGACGCAGTATGTGTTTCCGGACCGTGGCGCCTCCAGTGGCAACGGTGGGGGGTGTCAGCCGAGTGTCGGCGCGCCCCGGCCGTCGGGACCCCGGGGGGGTACCCTCCCGTTTCCCGTCGAGCTTCACCTTTTATGTACGACAAGCGTCCGACAATTGGGTGGTGGCCTTCTTGGGGATCGAAGCCGAGCGATGGGTTCCACTCGCCGCACTGGCCGCTCTGGCGGCGCCGGAAGTCCCCGAAGAGGACGAACGGCTCGCCCTTGCGTACCTCCCGCGCGGGATTCCTGAGGCGAATACGTACCGCGAGGTCTTGGAGCGCGCCGTCAACTGGGGGCGCCGGTGAGCGAACTCCCGATTTCCAAGTCCGCCGACTCCCGCCCGCCGCAGATTCCGCGGAAGATGTTCCTCGGCGCCGGTACCCCCCGCGGGTACGGCATTCGCCCCCGTCTGAGCCCCGAAGCGGCGGCCGCCTTCGCGACGTTCGTCGACACGGCGCGGGCGCGTGCGGCGCTCGAGGGCCGAACCCTCGTGTACACGGTTCGCTGGAACTAGGGTCCCGACGGATCGGGACCCGGGAGCTCCGGGATTCCCGGCAACGGGGCCGGGGGCCGGCGTTCGGCGACCTTGCGTCGGTGCGCGTCTTGGCGCGCCTCGGTCAGGGCGAGCTTGCTGAGGGCGTCGGCGCGCGTGTTTTCCTCCCGCGGGACCCACTCGAACCGGACCTCACCGAGGCGGTCCGCGAGCGCTCCCAGGTGCTCGTGGTAGGCGCGGAGGTGCTCGGCCTTGACCTCGTACTCCCCCGACATCTGTCGGACGACGAGCTGGCTGTCCCCGACCACGACCACGACGCCCGTGTATCCGCGGGAGAGCAGGTACTCAAGGGCCCGGACGGCGGCGACATACTCGGCGACGTTGTTCGTCGCCCGTTCCGAACCCGGGGGGACGGCGAGGCCGAACTCCTCGTGGTCCATCTCCTCCCCCTCGACCGTAAAGCCGTAGGTGGCGACGCCACCCCCCCGCGCGGGCTCGCACGCCCCGTCAAAATGGACCCGGACGGGGAGGTTCGTGACCACGGTGGCGCGCGGCAGCTGTTCGTCCATGGTTCACACCGCGCGGCGGCCCCCCGGGCCCCGGGAGGTCGGCCCCTTACGAAGCTTCGGGCAGGAGCAGTACACTTCGTCCTTTAAGCACGGGGCGCACCGGACGGCCCCCGCGAGGAAGAACAAGGGCTTGTTGCAGCCGCGGCACTCCCGTCGGCCGCCGCAGCGCGGGCAGTCCAGCAGTCGGGCCGGGATGAGCGTGTAGCAGCGGCGACAGTTCACGGACTCGAGGGGGCTCGGGCGGAACCGGGCCTCCCCGGACGGCGGGGCGCGGGAGAGGCGGCGGCGCATCTCGTTCTCGTCGGCGTTGCCGAAGACGCCGCCGACCGTGGTGACCCGAGGGTCGGGCGCCGCGGCGCCCCAGATGGCGACGGCGATCGAAAGCGGCAAGGCAAAGATCCCGGCCTGGACCTCCAGGTCGACGCTCTCGGCCCCGTTCACGATCTCGGGAAACGCGAACAGCGCGACCGCGACGATGAACAGGAAGAGGCCGAGAAAGACGATGGAGCGATTCATGCGGGGTCCACCGGCGGAGCGGCGGTCGACGCTCCGCCGTGGGTTTCATCGGTCCGCCCGATAATAAATCCGGGGTCGCTCGCGCACGGGGTTGGGGCCCGGCGCGACCGGCACCGAAGCTCTGTTATCCCCAGACGTCGGTGACGGGGCATGGCCGCCCCCTACCAAGCGAGCCTCCCGATCGGAGTCGCCATCCTCGCCGTGCTGATCGGCCTGTTCGGCTTCCTCCTCCTGCTCGCCGGGATCCTGATCCTCGCGGTGAGCGTGATCGGCTACACCATCCCCGGATTCGCGGTCTTCGGGGCCTCCCTCCTCGGGGGGGCGCTGCTCACGATCTTCGCGATCGTGCTGCTCGCCGTCGCCTTCGGCCTGTGGAACCGAGAGCTCTGGGCGCTCGTGCTCTCGGTCATCGTCGTCGTCCTCCTCCTGATCGGCAACGTCGTCAACGAAGGGGCGCTCTCCCTGGGGAGCCTGATCCTCGCGCTCCTCCTCGTCTATCTGGTAGCGGTGAACGGCCACTTCCGGTAGACCCCACCCCCGGCCCGAGCCGTTTTACGCACCCCCGACTCCCCGACACCGCCATGGCGAACCCGACGGTCACGCTGGACACCACGCTCGGCCCGATCCGCCTCGAAATCTTCGCCGACAAGGCGCCGAAGACCTCGAAGAACTTCCTCGACCTGACGGCGAAGGGGTTCTACAACGGACTCACGTTCCACCGCGTGATTCCCGGCTTCATGATCCAGGGCGGCTGCCCGAAGGGCGACGGCACCGGGGGCCCGGGCTACGAGATTCCCGACGAGTTCCACCCGTCCTTGAAACACAGCGGCCCCGGGATCGTCTCGATGGCGAACGCCGGCCCCAACACGGGCGGCAGCCAATTCTTCATCACCCTCGCCCCGACGACGTGGCTCGACGGGAAGCATGCCGTGTTCGGCAAGGTCGTCGGCGGCCAGGATGTGGTCGACAAGATCGCCGGCCTGCCCCGCGACCGCTCGGACCGCCCGAAGACCGCTGTGACGATCCGGTCGGCGAAGCTCGCGTAACGCGTCGACGGACCGCCCGTCAGGGCGGGTAATCGAACGGGAGCCGCTCCCCGGGACGTCGGAGGTCCTCCGCCGTCGTGCCGATCGCCGCGACGGCGAGGAGCAGCGGAACGAGGGCGACGAGCAGGATGGCGTTCCCGTAGGAGAGCTGCAGGTACCCCCCCGAGCCGATCCCGATCTGAACGACGCCGTGCTTCGCCAGCGCGAGGAGCCACAGGAACAGGATCACGGAGCTCGCCAAGGCGAGCGGACCGTACGCCTGCGTGGGGCGGGCGACCGTCGCCGAGGCTCCCAGGATGGCGAGGACGATCCCGACGGCGGAGACGGTCAAGAGCGAATACGGGGGTGTGACCCCGTGGCTCGACAGGAACTGGAGGAGGCCAAGGGGGATCGCGACGAACACGATGAGGAGGCCGACCATTCGGAGGGAGGCGACGAGGATCCGGCGCGGGAGCGACGGAATCTTCGCCTGGGCCGCCGGGGGTGGGGACGCCGCGCTCAATGGAGCACCACGGGGAACGGCGAGAGCGCCCACCCCGCTCCAACGAACTTCAGGCTCAGGGTCGCGCCCGAGGCCGAGCAGCCCGAGCCGAGATACGCCGTGCTCGTCCCGTCGAACGATTGTCCCGGGCCGACGGCGACCGGTAGCGCTCCGGTCGTGCAGGTCGCGCCCCCGCTCCGCAGGGTGTAGACCGCCCGACCGTCAACGGGGAAGCTCGCGTGGTCTGCAAAGGTGATCGTGAGGGGAACTCCCGCCGTACCGTTCGACTCGAGGACCGGGGTCCCCGCCGAGACATTCAGTCCGAACAGCGGCGCGCCCCAGGTGACGTTCTGGGGAACAACGACCTGGACGTGGAACAGGTTCACGTAGGTCGCATTCGCCCACGTGATCGACGGAAGGGTGGCGTCCTGGGTGAGCAGATTCCGCGCGGCGGCTCTCGAGTCGAGCGCGAGCGTGATGGTGAACGGAACCTGCGTAGTACCGCCGGCTGCGATCGTCACGACGGGGGAGCCGCCGCTGGCGAGGATCGTGCCGTTCGGGTTGTCGACCTGAGTGAACAGCTCGACGTCGGTCAGGGGGTACCACCCTCCGTTCGACACGTTCAGCGAGCCGGTCAACGTGATCGTATCGTTCCCCGAGACGGTCGGCGGGGTGTTCGGTCCGGATTCGTTCTCCGGCCGAAGCTGGGCGCCGGAATACGCCACGGAGGCGAGGAAGACCGCGACGACGACAAACCAGAGGATGGCCAGACGTCGGAACGCCCGAGCGACCCGCCAGAGACCCGGCGCTTCGCCCACGGACAAATGAGGCGGCCGGAACTAGTTAATCCCGCCTCTCAACCCGCTGGGTCGGAGAGTCCCCGTCGGCGAACGGAGGCTCCGGCGCGACAGAAGGCCGTCCCGCCGGCGGCCGCCGACGAGATAGGTTTATGCGCATCTGCGCGCGTTGTAAGTGTCGGCATGCACCGCTCTGGCCTCCGACGCCGTCGCAACCACCGGGCGGTCTCCTCCGTCATCGCGGTCGTCATCCTGGTCGCCATCACGGTCGTCCTGGTGGGCGTCCTCGCCACGTTCCGATTCAACTTCCCCACCCAGTCCCCCAAGGTCTGGTACGTCGCCGAGGGCAACGAGTCCGAGGAGGCGTGGGGCGACCCGACGGACTGCTCGAACACGTCGATCTACGCCTCGTGCGACCCTCTCCCGGCGGTGTTCCTGAGCGTCACCTCGTTCACCCCGTCGTTCATCCCGCTGAACCAACTCCAGCTGATCTTCATCTGCAACGGCACCCAGCTGATGAACGGAAGCCTGACGGCCCTCAGCATCGTCCCTGGCTCGGGCTCGAACCCGGGCTCGGGAGCCCCGGTCTTGAAGAACTGCGGCACCTGGAACTGGGGGAGTGGCCTCGGGACGTCCGGGACGTTCTTCAATCGACTGCTCTACTACCAGCAGAAGACCCCGGGCATCCCGGGGATTGAGGAAGGGGACATCCTCGTGGTGTACTCCCATCCGAAACTGGACTTCACGGATCGGAGCGGCAACTTCCCCGACGACGACTACCATGGGGCGCCGCTCTGGTGCTTCACGGTCGAGAACGCGTGCACGTTGTACCTCGATTACACGTCGGGGACGTCGACGTCCCTCGTGTTCAGTATCTCGCTGTTCCAGTTGAGCGGCGTCTAGCGGACGCCGCCGAAGTTCCGGCCGGACGTGCGCCGCCCTCGAGTGTCCGGGATTCGTTCGCGCTGGCCTCGTCCCGGGCGTAGGTTCCGAGGCGACCCGTCAGCAGCACGCTGCTTCCGGGGTACACCTCCGCGAGCGTCCGAGGGCGTCCGTCGACAAACACCACGTCCGCATGGTGCTGGATGCCGTAGTCAAACAGGGCCGACAGCACCGGCCATAGGTCGCGGCCCTTCGTCGTCAGGCGGTACCCCGAGGAGCGGGCGTCCCCGTCGGCCCGCTCGATGAGCCCCTCGCGCTGCATCTGCTTCAGTCGGAGCGAGAGGGTCCGTTGCCGGAGCCCGGGATTGGCGCGTCGGATCGCGGTGAATTTCAGTCCCGGATAGAACGCGACCGCCCGCAGGATCGTCAACGTCCACTTGCGCCCGAGGGTACCGAGCGTGGTGGCGATCGGGCATGCCTCCATCGGGACCGCCGGATCCCCCGGCGAGGGACCGACGTCGGGAGCCACGCTCGCCCGCATTGCGGGAGGGCCGAATCCGCGCAGGGTCATGAAGGCGCGTGAAACTTCGACTCGACGGTATCCTTTCTAGCCCCAACCCCTCCCCGAAATCGGGAAGCGCGCTCTTCCCTCGCCCCTCAAACGAGGGGCGCCCTCGACCTCCGACGGGCCGGTACGTCGGGCCGAGACCCCCCCCGACGGGCTCGATTGGCGCGCACTCCAACTCGGCATGAATCTGTTCCGGGAATCTCGTTCGGCGTGGCAATCACGGACAAGGTTTCTATACGCTCGAACCGTACCGCTGACCGCCATGGCGAATGTTGCGTCGAGCTCGAAATTGGTGTGGCTGCTGCCCATTGTCCTCGGAATTTGCGCGCTGATGGTCTTGCCCGGCGGCACCGTGCTTGGGTCGAGCGCCGTCTCGAGCCTCACGCTGAGCCCGGCTGGCGGACACTCCGCGCAAGCGGCCGGACCGTCGGTGGATCTCGCCACATCCTCCGTTCCGTTGACCTCCGCCCGAGCGACTCCAGCGACCATTCTCTCGGGGCTTCCTTCGAGCCTGGACCGGGTACCCTGGATTCAGTCCCTCACCCACACCGGACCGGCCACGCGCCCCCTCACGTCCCTGCCGAACCTCGCAATTCTCAAGGACCCACCCACCGCCAACGGCCAGCCCGTCAACCCGTTCTACGTCGCGCAGCCCGCGCCCCTCGGCGTCGGCGACTTCGGGCTCGGCGCGACGACCTACTCCTACAACGTCTCTCGGTTCCTCGGTCAGGTGACGCTCCAGGCGCCCCCCAACGTCACCGACCCAGGCTCGGCCGGACTCGTCGAGCCGTCGGGCCAAGCCGACGGGAACGTCGGCAGCATGTACGAGTTCGGCGTCCAGCTCAACACCGTCGCGACCAACATCTCCATTCCCGGTTCCGACCAGGGATTCTTCTGGACCCAGAATGTGGTGAACTGGAACGACACCGGGATTCACTTCGTCGACGACACGTTCAACCTCACCTCCGCCACCCAGGACCCGTTCTACATCGCGCCGGGAACGATCTTCTCGGCCTGCCACCTGAACGCGGCGGGCGTGGACCAGGTTCTCGTCACTTACGGGGGGGTCTTCCAGTGCGTCGGAGGCACGATCCCGGTGAGCCCGGCGTCGTACCCGGTCACGCTCCAGCTGATCAACACCGCCAGCGTCAACGCCCAAGGCCGCACCCAGGTCACCTACGGCTACCGGATCTCTGAGGCCGGTACCGGCCTGACGTTCACCGGCGTCGCCAGCAGCGTGGTGTTCAACAACCCCGCCGCCCCGACCACCCCGGCGAACAAGCCCGGATTCACGGTCGACGGCTGGGCCCCCACTCCGGTGGGGCTGTTCCGGGACGCGGAGATCGTCCTCGTCGGCGACATCGGAGGGGACAACTCCGTGTTCCGCTCCATCAACGGCTCGGTCAACCTTGACTACTCGAACGCGAGTTCGGGCGGGTTCCGGAGCGTCCCGTCGGCGTACAACTTCGGCGGGGACACGGGCGAGACCTCCACCGGGATCGCCGACTACTGGACCCCGAGCCACACCCTCGAGATCAACCAGGGGCCGGCGATGCTCTATGGATTGTGGAACGCCGCCCCGTGGGCTTCGGTCCACTCCGGGGACATCCACTTCGGCGGCTCGATCTCCCCCAACTACGGGTTCGTGTTCGTCAGCAACACCCACGCCATCCTCGACCCGTGGGGGACGGGCGCCCGGGACAACATGAGCTGGCTCCCGACGACCAACGCCGGTACGTTCAGCACCTACCTCCCGCCCGTCGGGGCTCCATGGACGTCGCGGTACTTCGTCCAGGCGTTCGCCGCGGGCTACGCCGAGAAGAACGGCTCGACGTTCAACAAGTCGACGTCGGTCTACAACCTCCACCTGACGGCGGCCCCGGGGAGCCTCAACGCGCCCCTCTACGCGTTCTCGAACGCGCAGGCCTCGGGCCTGGCGCTCGCCGTGACCGGCTCGGCCGCGCCGCCGTACGACTTCAACAACCTGGTCGTCAACATGAATTTCACGTTCGACCACGTGAACGACTACGGCTACCCGACGTTCGTCGTGCTCATGACCCAGGGAGTCACGAACCCCGTCTACGTCAACAACACCTACGAAGGGTCCGACTCCGCGGGCGGGAACTTCTTCATCTACCCGTTCGCGCCGAGCGGCTCGACGGGGATCCTCGTCCCCGCGCCGGCGACGTCGACCTCGGTCCCGTTCTTCACCTCGGGGATCAACATCTTCGGTGGCGTCAACGACCGGATCACCAACCAGACCGCGGCCGCCGAGGGGTACGGTCTGCAGATCGTGCTGTGGGGCGACTCGAACGCGTGGGTGTCGAACATCAACTCCCTGTACCGCGGAGCTGGGGTCTGGGTCGGTGACTCGTCCTGGACGACGGTCACCGACGTCGTGGCCACCACCGGCGGGACCGGCATCACCGACATCGGCTCGACGCACACGACGGGCTCGGCCATCGAAGTGGTCGGGTTCGGCAGCCTCGGCGTCGAGGGCCTGACGGCCTCGTTCGGCACCTTCTCCGACATTCTGGCCACCGACGGCGGAACCGGGGTCTCGACGGGCGCCGACTATGGCGCGTCCGCGGCGTACGACTCGTACTACTATCTCCCCGGCACCACGGGGATGACGGTGACCGGCCTGCTGGCGGCGAACGACTCGTTGGGAGCGAACCTGACGTTGTCCCAAGGGTCGACGTTCAGCGACGTCTACGTCGTCATCGACTCGGACGGTGTCGTGACCGACAACGCGCCGATGACCGCGATCTCGCAGGTCACCGCCGTGGACCACTCGACGGGAGTCTGGCTGTTCAACTCCCGCCACGTGGACGTCTCGGCGGTCGCCGCGTGGAAGCACTCGGAGGGTGTCATCGTCTCCGACTCGAAGCAGGTCCACGTCGCCTGGGTTTCCGCCTGGAAGCACTCTACGGGGGTCATCGTCTTGGACTCAACGATGGTGTCGATCTCCCACGTCTTCGCGTCGCACTACTCGCTCGGAGTGTACGTGGACGCCCTCTCCACGAAGGTGACGATCTCCTTCGTCACCGCGGTGGACCACTCGACGGGAGTCCTCATCATCTAAGGCGGCCCCAGCGACGGGGTCCCCCGGACACGGGGGGGCCCTCGACCCGTCGGAACCCGTTCCCTCCCGCGGAGGCCAATCGGCGGATCCCTGAGGGATGCCACCGGACGCGGAGTTACTCGACCTCGAGGTCCGCCTCGCGGCGGAGGTAGAGCAGGTCTTCTTCGGCGACGGCCAGGGGCTCCACGTACTTCGAGCCGAGTTGCTTCCGGTCCAGGGAGGCGATGCGCTTGTCGAGCCACTCGAGCTTGTGGAAGAGGAGCGGGTCCCGGGCGATGTCCCGGAGCTGTTGGATCCGGTCCACGGGGGAGCGCATCGCACCGTAGTAGCTCGAGATCCAGCCGCCGAACGCTTCCCACACCATCTCCTCGTCGAGGAGTCCCCGCGCAGTCTGGGCCCCGATGAGCTCGAAGAAGGTGAGGACCTCGAGGCTCGTGATGTCCCCCAGGTCGTTCTTGATCAGATGCTGGCTCGTCTGCCGCCGGGCCTTTCGCATCCGCGGGGAGTCGAACCGTTCCCGCAGGGTGATGACGGCGTTCGCGGAGTTCAGCCGACCCGCCTGACGCGTCTGCCAGTAGAGGGCGAGGAGGGTGCCGACGGCGAGGACCCAGGTCGCGCCCGCGGTCCAGAGGGCCAAGTCTCCCAGGTCGACCATGCTCGAATCCCCCGTGTGCGGCCGGCTTCGTCCGGCGGCGACGGCCGGGCACCGCCGTAGCGCTCGGCGTCCTTAGACCTTGCTCTGGGCGCCCCGGAACCCGACGGGATTGATGCCGACGTCCCGAGAGGTCGGGGAGGGACGACTCGTTGGCCACCGTCTGAGATTTCTCGGCGACCTCCCGAGAACCTGGAACGGCACGTCCCTCGCCCCACGAACGGAGGCGCATCCGGCCCCTCCGAGGGACCGATCCGGACGAGCGCGAGCCACGGGAGCGACCAGAGCGAAGGGTTCCGGTCCACCCCCCCGGGGGTCTCCACGGAGACCTAGGCTCGGCTCGCCTCGCGTTTGGTCCTGGAGCGGGCGACCGTTCGATTCACGACCCACCTTCGCATGGCGATCTTGCGATCCCGATGGAACCCAGCCTTCTCGAACATTCCTACGGTCCCGCTGCAAAGGAACGAATTCGAGGTCCGTTGGCCCGTGAAGTCCTCCGGGTACGCCTCGACCGTTCCGCCTCCGAGCCTCCCAATCTCCCGTACCGCTTCGCGTAGAGCGACCGTCGCAATCCCCTCTCCCCGCCGTTCTCGGTCAATGAAGAAGCACGTGATGCGCCAGTCGGGAAGCTCCCGGAGCCCCGCTTCGTAGGCCTTCCGGCTCCGGATATTCGGGAGTTCCGCCGTCGGGCCGAATTGACACCATCCGACCGCGGTCGGGCCATCAAAGACCAGCGCCGCATGCGCCCGTCCCTCTCGTACGAGCTTTTGCTTCATCCCCCGGTACGCCGCCGCCCCTCGCCTCTCTTCCTTCCCCGTGAGATGAAATGCGATGCACCAGCACCCGCCGAAGATTCCATGGTGCTTCTCGACGAGACGGGCGAACTCCGGCCACGTTTCCGGCGAGAGCGCTTTGGACGTCAGCGGCATGGTCGGTACGGCCCGACTGCCTCATGACCGGCCCGCCAGAAGTAACCCTCGGGAGTGGGGACATCCCCCGGAACGAACGGACCGCCAGCCACTGGAGGGACTTGAACCCCCGACCTGCTGATTACGAATCAGCCGCTCTACCAGGCTGAGCTACAGTGGCGTCGGCCGGTCCGAGGGACTTGGACTCATAATAGATGCGGTGGCGACGACGCTAGGTCGCGTCGAGAGCGTCCGAAACATCCCGGACAAGGTCGTTCGCGTCCTCGATGCCGAGGGACAATCGGACCAGCCCCGGGCGGATTCCCTGGGCCTCGGCCTCCGGGGCCGTGAGCGCCCGATGGGACGTCTCCGACGGGACGCTGGCGAGACTCTCGACCCCGCCGAAGCTGCACGCGACCTCGACGATCCGCAGGGCGTGGAGGAATCGCCCGGCGGCCTCCGCACCCCCGGCCAGTTCGATTGCCACCACCCCGCTCCTCCCCCGCATCTGCCGCCCGGCGATCTCCTCGGAGCGGTCGCTGTCCGCGCCCGGGTAGTGGGCCCGACGAAGCTTGGGATGGTCCTGGACCGCGTCGAACAGCGCCCGACCGTTCCCGTTCTGCCGCTCCATCCGAACGGAGAGCGTCTTCATGCCCCGGGTGAGCAGGAACGCCGCGAACGGGTCGAGGGGCGCCCCGAGGATCCCGTGGGTGCGGTCGATGCGCGCGAGCAGGTCGGCCCGTCCTGCCACGGCGCCCGCGATGGTGTCCGAATGACCGGCGAGGTACTTCGACGCCGAATGGAGCACGAGGTCGGCGCCGAGGGCGAGCGGCGACTGGTTGACGGGCGTGGCGAGCGTGTTGTCGACGACCGTCAGCGCGCCGACGCGGGACGCGGCCGCCGTCCAGGCGCGGAGGTCGTGGACCTTCAGAAGCGGGTTCGTCGGGGACTCGAGGTAGACGAGCTTCGTCCCGTCCGGGACGCACCGACCGGGGTCGAGCGCCTCCGGCTCGGTCACGCAGCGCACGTGCACGCCGAAGCGAGGGAGGAACTGCCGGAGAAGGTCGAGCGTGCCCCCGTAGAGGTCCGCGATCGCGACGACCTCGTCGCCCGGCGAGAGAACGCTCAGTAGGGTCGTCGAGATCGCGGCCATCCCGGATCCGAAGACCCGGGCCGCCTCGGCCCCCTCGAGGCCGCGGAGCAGCTCGGCGGCGACCTCCTGCGTCGGGTTGTCGAGCCGCGTGTAGAGGTGGACGTCTCCGGGCCCCTCCGCCTCGGAGTACTCGGCGGGATACCGATAGGTGGAGGTCTGGTAGATCGGGAACACGACAGCGCCCGCGTTGACGTCCGACCGACGCCCGGCGTGGACGGCGCGCGTCGAGGGTCCCGCCCACTCCGGCAGGGGCTCGAATCGAGGTCGCCGAGGGCGTTCGGGCTCGCTCATCCGCTCCGAGCCGGACCGAAGGAACGGAGGCGCTCGGACGCGTGGAGCCCGTCGAGATACTTCGCGACGATCGGGGAGACCCGCTCCCGCCAGCCGGGAACGTCCTCGCGCATCATCGCCCGGATCGCCGTACCCTCGAACTTCCCTCGCTCGAACATCGGGGTCGCTTCGACGGCGTACCCGGCCGCCTCGAACAACGTCCGGGTCAGCGGGTTGTTCGTGTAGACCCGGTCGAACGGCGGGACGAGCTCCTTCACGTGAGCGACCCAGAGTGCATGGCGGTGGATATCGGGGATCGGGACGGCGAGCCAGCCGGAGATCTTCTCCTCGCCGAGGGCGAGGGAGATCATTTGGAATCGCTCGGCCGCGGTGAACGGGTTGTCGGGGGTGAACGCATCGGCGGCGCTGCCGATCCCGAGGATCAGCGGCTCGTTCGGGCGCTCGTGCGTCAAGTGCCGAACAACGGCAACGTGCCCCAGGTGGAACGGCTGGAAGCGACCGACGAGCAGGCCGCGCACGTCGGCCTCAATCGGGCGAGAGGTCCTCGACGTCGTCGATGAACTCGTCGATGTGCGGGCAACTCGCCGTCAGGTAGAACCGGCAGTGGCCGCACGCCTCGTCGTTCAGGTTGGACTTGAGGGCGGGATTGAACACGTAGCACGGTCGGTGGCGGAACCGGTCCTCCGAGTCGGACTCCGCGGGCTCCTTCGGGGCCCGCCAGCTCGGGGCGACCCGGTGGGTCGGCGGGCGCGACGAACCTCTCACGTCCCCGCCGGGCGGCCCGAGGGAGGCGGCGCGGGGCCGGTCCCGGCGTCCGTTCGGCTGGTTGCGTGCACCATCGCGGCGAGGCGCTCGAGGAGCGACTCCTTGGCCGATTCCTTCCCGACCAGGGCGTACTTCAGCACGTCGCGGAGCGTGCGGACCGGGATGACCTCGATCATCCCGCGGTAGCGGGCCTCGAGGACGAGGTCAGGGAGATTGTCCTCGGGGATCAGGACGCGACGCATCCCAGAGTCGGCAGCGGCCTCGACCTTCGCCGTCACTCCGCCGACCGGGAGCACCTGGCCCCGGACGGACAGAGAGCCGGTCATGGCGACCGACTGGTCGACGGGAACGCCCTCCAAGGCGCTGATGACGGCCGTCGCGATCGACACCGAGGCGCTGTCGCCCTCCACGCCGTCGGAGGTGCCCACGAACTGGATGTGGATGTCGTAGCGGCTGATGTCCTCGCCCGTGTACTTCTTGACGAGCGCCGTGACGTTCTGGACGGCCTCGCGGGCGATCTCCCCGAGCTTGCCGGTCGCCACGACGACCCCGCCGTCGCGGGTCTGGGCGGGGGTGACCTCGGCCACGATCGGGAGCACGATGCCGGAGAACTCCGACATGCCGGACGATGAGTTGATGGCGGCGAGCCCGTTGACAACGCCGACGGCCGCGCCGTCGGTGCGGAACATCCGGTACTCGCGCCGGCGCTCGATGTACCGGTCGGCGATCTGTTGTTCCAGCGAGCGGCTCGTCCGCTTCGCCCGGACCACGTGGTCGGCGGTGACCAGCCGGACGCCCTCGGCGTTGGCCAGGTCTCCGGCGACGCGCACGAGGCCCCCGAGCTCACGGAGTCGGAGGGTGAGCTGACCGGAGCGGCCCGCGCGGCGCTGGGCCTCGCGGACGATCTCGACGACCGCGCCCATGTCGAAGTGGGCGATCTTGCGGTCCTTCACGACCTCCTGGGCGACGAACCGGACGATCTTCATCCGGTTCTCGGGGGTGTCGACCATGGTCGTGTGGACGTACAGCTCGTAGCCGTAGCCGCGGATCCGGGAGCGGAGCGCCGGGTGCATCGACTGGACACTGTCGATGTTGCCGGCCGCGACGAGAACGAAGTCGGCGGGGACCGGCTCGGTCTTGACCATCGCGCCCGCCGAGCGCTCCGACTGGCCGACGATCGGGAACCGGCGCTCCTGGAGGGTGGTCAGCAGCGAGTGCTGGCTTTCGATCTTGAGGAGGTTGATCTCGTCGACGAACAGCACGCCGCCGTTCGCCTTGTGGATGGCCCCGACCTCGACCCGCTCGTGGGGAGGTGTCTCGAGGCCGCCCGACTGGAACGGGTCGTGCTTCACGTCGCCGAGAAGGGCGCCGGCGTGGGCGCCCGTGGCGTCGATGAACGGCGGCTTCTCGTCCGGGACGTGGGCCACGAGGAGCTTCGCGACCGTGCTGCCGCCGTCGGGGCGGCCCGCGGAGAGGCGGAAGACGACGTAGAGGAGGATGACGATGAACAGCGCGATGAGGAGGGCCGTGAAGTCGTGGCCCGGCGTGGTCAGGACGATGTAGCCGGCGAACAGGAAGATGACGATCGCGATGACGCCGAGCAGCAGCATCCGCTGCTCCTTCTTCTGCGCCGCCTCGAGCTTCTGCGCCGAGACGATCTCCTTGCCCTTCCCCGCCGGAACGACCCGGATCTTCGGCTCGTTGGGGTCGTCGGTGTTCGGGTAGGCGAGGATGTCCTGGAGAGGCTCCTTCGGGAGGAAGTCGACCATGGCGCGGGCCAGCATGCTCTTGCCGGTCCCGGGCTCGCCGATCAGGATCACATGGCGCTTCTGGGTCGCGGCCTTCTTGGCGACCTCGACGGCGTCGTCCTGCCCGATGACCTGGTCGACGAGACGGGCAGGGACCTCGACGTTCGCCGTCGTCTCGTACGGCAGGGCCCGGCCCCAGGCGTCAAGGTCCCCCCCCACAACGGGCTCGGGAGGCGGATTGGCCGATTCTACCGTAACTGCCCCGTGGGCGGCGGCGCCGCCACCGGCGGGCCACACCTACTGTACGGAGGGGTCCACTCTATAAAGCGCTTAGTGGAGTCTCACGCTACCTGCTGTCGTTCTGCGACGGCCGGGGCGCCCCTCGCCCGCGACCGGACCGACCGTTATCTACCGAACCGGGTTCCCGCGCCGGGATCGGCTTGACCGCACGCTGGGACGGCCGCGCCCTCTCCGAGGGGCTGCTCACCGCCGCCCGTCAGGCGGTGGACTCGGGGATTCCCGAGGGGGGCCGTCCTCCGTCCCTCGTGAGCGTCCATACGGCCGGCCCATCGCCGTACTCGTTCTACCTGCGACACCAGGCCCGTGCCGCCGACCGGGCCGGGATCACGTTCCGCGACATCACCCTCGCCGAGGACCTGACCGCACCGACGCTGCGCGAAGTGATGCGCGCGCTCGACGCGGAGCCCGGGGTGGATGCGGTGATCCTGGAGCATCCGCTCCCACCGCAGCTCGGCTTCTTCTCGGCAGTCTCGGCCCTTCGGATCGAGAAGGACGTCGACGGGGTCGGGGCGGCCAGCCTCGGCCGGCTCCTGGCCGGCCAACCGGTCCACGTCCCGGCGGTCGCGCGAGGGGCGGTGAAGCTCGCCCGCCATCACGGGGCTTCCTTCCCGGGCCGCCCGGTCACGGTCATCGGCCGGTCGGAAACCGTCGGCCTCCCAATTGCGCTGCTTCTCTCGGTCCGGGGCCTCGGCGCCGACGCCACCGTGACGCTCGCCCACTCTCGGACGCCCGACCTGGCGGCGGCGCTCTGTTGCGCCGACGTGGTCTTCTCCTGCGCCGGCCAGCCCGGGCTCCTGAATCGGGGGAACGTCCCGGAGGGAGCGGCCATCGTGGACGTCGGCCTCTCGAACGTCCCGGACTCGACGGCCCCCGGGGGCCAACGGGCCGTCGGAGACGCCGACGTCGCCGACCTGGAGGGGTGGGCGCGCGCCGTGACCCCGGTCCCGGGCGGGGTCGGGCCGGTCACGGTGGCGACCTTGATGGAGAGTACCGTGCTCGCGTGGGACCTCCTGGGGCGGGGAAAGGCACTGTGACGGCACGACCGAAGACGCCGCCGTTGCACTGCCGGGACTGCCCGATGTGGTACGGCGCCGACGACGAGGGGTGGGGCCCGTGCTCGATCAAGAACCGCCGCGGGGAGGAGCGGTTCCTCACCTTTGGCGGGCACCGGTGCGACGAGGGCTACGTTCCGCCGCCAGTGGTGAATCCGGGGAATGCCGCGCGGTTGAGCGGTTCGCGCTCGACCTCGAGCGCGTCGGCGGTCGGATACTCCTCGACCTCGAAGGCGGGTGCGCCGAGCCCCGGCGCGATGCGGCGGAGCCGGTCGGCGGCGAGCTCGAGACGGCGTCGCCCGAAGTCCACACGGTAAGACTTCGGCCCCAGTCGGTGCGTCCGAACGAGGCGGGCGGCCCATCGGGCGACATCACGGCCCGGCGGCGCCTCGACGACCCCAAACACCAGCGTGCCGTCGGAGGTCGCCTCGGCGAACGGGGCGCGGACGCGCTCCGCCTGTCGGTGGAACCGCTGCTTCAGCTGGACGCCGTCCTTGAAGCGCGAGGAACAGTAGTGGACCGGGATCGAGAGGTGGACGTCGCGGACGACCCGCTGGGCGACGGCCCGACTTCCGAGGACGCCCCAGCCGTTCGACGGGTCGAGCTCGTAGGCGCGGTCGTGGAGCTTCTCCTCGTTCGTCTCGGAGAACTCGAGCTCGTTCAGGTTGACGAAATCGACGCCGATCTCCTCGAGGGTATGGAGCAGCCGGACGAGTTCGACCTCCTTCTCCGGGAGGACCGGGATCTCGACGCCGCGTCGGATGCCCCACTTCGGGGCCTCCGTGAGGACCTTCCGGTAGGCGCCCCCGTCGGTGGCGAGGGGGCCCCAGAGGTAGTGCGGGATGTGGAGCCGGAACTCGTCGAGGCCGGCGTCGGCGAGGCGCTGGAGCTTCTCGGGGTTGGGTTCGTGGGTGTAGAGGTGGATGTTGTGCGAGGGGCCGAACGTCGACTTCAGCAACTGGACGTAGTGGAGCGTCCGGTCGAAGACCCCGAGGGGGTCGCCTCCGGTGATGCCGGTGCCGGCCGCGCCGATGGAGCGCGCCTCGTCGAGGACGTCGGTGTCCGACACCACCCGCCGCTCGTTGGCGTACACGGCGTCGATCTGGTTCCGCCGCGAGGAGACCGGGCAGTAGAAGCACCGGAACCGGCAGAGCCCGGTGACGAACAGGACCATCTTCTTGCCCTCGGCGCACTGCACGCACGCCGGCGAGAGCGCGCCCCGGTGGCTCGATGCCATCGGGAGCATGTGGAGGCCGTTCGCGGGCATGGGAGGGCGAGCACCGGCCCCCCGCTCTTGAGCGTTGCCGGCGCGCTCCGGACGTCGGCGCACGCGTGGTGAGACTGCCGTAATCACTCACGGAACGCTCAAATCGGGCACCTGTCTGGGCGCGAGCAGTTTCGGAGGGAGCGATTCGAATGGAGATGCAACCGGGCCAGATGGCATACGACCGGGCGAGCACGGTATTCTCGCCGGACGGCCGACTCTTCCAGGTCGAGTACGCGCTGCAGGCGATTCAGATGGGCGGCACCGCGGTCGCGGTGACGTACGACACCGGGATCGTCTTCGTCGCCTACCGGAACCTTCCCGTGAGCACGCTCGCGGAGGCCGGCTCGATCGAGAAGAGCTTCGCCATCGACGCTGGTCTCGGCTGCGTGACCGCCGGCCTCATCGCGGACTCCCGCGTCCTCGTGGAGTTCCTCCGCCTCGAAGCCCAGCGCCACAAGATCACCTTCGGGGAGGTCGCGCCGTACCCGCTCCTCGCCCACGCCCTCGGCGGGCACCTTCAGCAGTTCACCCAGTTCGGCGGCACGCGACCGTTCGCCGTGTCGCTCCTTCTCGGCGGATTCTCCGGGCGCACCCCGGGACTCGTCGAGCTCGACCCGAGCGGCGCCACCATCGGCTGGAAGGCGTACGCCATCGGGCGCAACCGGCGCGCCGTCGCCGACTATCTCGAGGAGAAGATCGTCGCGGACCGCACGGAAGAGTCCGCCTTCAAGCTCGCTGTCCAGGCCGTCGCGGAGGGGTCGCCCTCGCCGTTCCCCCCCGAGGCGCTCGACGTCGCCATCCTCGAGCCGGAGACCGAATTGCGCCGTCTCCCGCCCACCGAGGTCGCGCGCCGCGTGCAGGGGATGCCGTTCATCGGCGTGCCCGACCGGACGAAGAACGCGAAGTAACGGGGACCTCCCCCGCCTCCTCGAACTCTTCCCGCAGGCGCATGCGCCGCCGGGTCCGGTGGTACGTCACCGCGAACCGGTGGGCCTCGTCGCGGACCGACCGGAGCAGCAGCATCGGCGGCGCGTTCCGGTTCGGCTTCAGGGGCTCGGACCGGTCGGGTAGGTAGACCTCCTCCTCCCGTTTCGCGAGTCCGATCGCCGGGATCCGCTCGTCGAGATGCGCCTCCTTCAGGACCTCCATCGCCGCGCCGAGCTGGCCCCGTCCACCGTCGATCAGCAGGAGGTCGGGGAGCGGCTCCCCTTCCTCGGCCCGCCGCGGAAACCGACGGCGAACGACCTCCGCGATGCTGGCGAAGTCGTTCGTCCCCTCGACGGTGCGGATCTTGTAGCGACGGTACTCCGACTTCGCCGGCGCCCCGCGCTCGAAGACGACGAGCGAAGCGACCCCTTCCGACCCCTGGAAGATCGAGATGTCGATCCCCTCGATCCGGTTCGGGAGGGTCGGGAGCTGGAGGAGGCGCTGGACCGCGACGAGAACGTCGCGCGGCGGCGCGCGCGCCACGACCTGGTCGACGGTGGCGCGGGCGAGGCGCTCCGCGAGGCTCGCGAGGGCCGCATTCCGCCCCGTCGGCCGGAACCCGACGGGGATCCCGCGCGCCCCCTCGAGCCAGTCGACGACGTCGTCGATCCCGTCGGGGCGGGGGCCCTGGATGTAGATGTGGTCCGGGACGATCAGCCGCTCTCCGTAGTACTGGGTGAGGAACTGACGGAGGAGCTCGCCCGCCTCGGGGACGTCGTCCGGCGGGACGGCCATCAGGTGCGGCTCGGTCCCGCGGACCTCCCCGTCGACGATGTGGAGGAGGCCGACGGCCACCCGGAGGCTCGCCGGGTCGGTCGGGTACGCGAGGGCGACCACGTCGGCGCGGCCCGCTCCGACTCCGATGACGTTCTGGCGTTCCGTGAGCGCCTTGAACCCCTCGAGGGCGTCCCGCAGGAGCGCCGCCCGCTCGAACTCTTCCTTCACGGCGGCCGCGCGCATCTCCGTCTCGAGGGCGGGCGCGAGCCCCTCGCCGTGGCGTTTCAACGCGTGGATGGCGCCATCGACCTGGACCCGGTACGCTTCGACCCCGATCTCCCCGATGCACGGGGCCGGGCAGGCGCCGATGTGGTAGTACAGGCACTCTCGCTTCGGCAGGCGGATGCACCGACGGAGACGGAAGGTTTCGGTGAGCAGCTGGGCGACACTGCGCGCCTCGCGCGCGCTCGTGTACGGGCCGAACAGGAGGTATCGATTCGACCGGCGGGGTCGGCGCACGAGGAGCACCCGCGGGAACGCCTCCCCGACGGTGATCGCGAGGTACGGGTAGCTTCGGTCGTCCTTGAGGAGCGTGTTGTACGGCGGCTGGTACTGCTTGATGAGGCTCGCCTCGAGGAGCAGCGCCTCGCGCTCGGTCACCGTCGGGACGAACTCGACGGAGCCGCTGTGCGCCAGGATGGAGCCGTCCTTCTCCACGCGGGCGTGCAGGTGGTCGAGGATGCGGCGGCGCAGCCGGAGCGCCTTCCCGACGTAGATGACCTCCCCCCGGGGCGAGCGGAACAGGTAGACGCCCGGC
The DNA here is from genome assembly GCA_022750435.1 of Thermoplasmata archaeon. Lineage (GTDB taxonomy): Archaea > Thermoplasmatota > Thermoplasmata > Lutacidiplasmatales > UBA184 > Lutacidiplasma. The sequence continues at coordinate 27,557 of JAKIVS010000014.1, forward strand.
GTCGAGGGTCCCGGGTGGAACCGGTCCGCGTCGGCCGCGCGGAGCTCGCTCGCGGGGACGAACCCGGTCGGTCCCGCGGACGGTCCGGTCATCGTCGGGCGGTCGGCGCCACCGGCGCCTCGAGCAACGGGGCGAGGAAGCGGCCCGTGTACGACCCGCGCACCCGGCTCACCTCTTCGGGGGTCCCGGCCGCGATCACGTGCCCCCCCGCACCCCCGCCCTCGGGGCCGAGGTCGATGAGCCAGTCCGCGCACTTCAGGACGTCGAGGTTGTGCTCGATCACGACGACGGTGTTGCCGCCCTCGCGGAGCCGGTGGAGGACTTCGAGGAGGCGTTCCACATCGGCGAAGTGGAGGCCGGTCGTCGGTTCGTCCAGCAGGTAGAGGGTGCGGCCGGTCGGCGTCTTGGCGAGCTCGAAGGCGATCTTGACCCGCTGCGCCTCTCCGCCGGAGAGCGTGGTCGCGCTCTGCCCGAGGGAGATGTAGCCGAGGCCGACGTCGACAAGGAGTTGCAGGCGGGAGGAGATGCGGCGGTGGAGGGAAAAGAATGCGAGCCCGTCATCGACGGTCATCGCGAGGACGTCGGCGATCGACTTCCCCTTGAACGTCACCTGAAGCGTTTCGGCGTTGAACCGCTGGCCCCGGCACTCCTCGCAGACGACGTAGACGTCGGGGAGGAAGTGCATCTCGTACCGGAGGACGCCGTCGCCCTCGCACGCCTCGCAGCGGCCGCCGGCGACGTTGAAGCTGAACCGGCCGGGGGCGAAGCCCCGCGCCTTCGCCTCCGGCAACCCGGCGAACAGCTCCCGGATCGGCGTCATCACGCCGGTGTACGTCGCCGGATTGCTGCGGGGGGTCCGACCGATCGGCGACTGGTCGATGAGAAGGACTCGGTCGATCTGGTCGATCCCCTCGATGAAGTCGTGCTTTCCCGGGCTCTCGCGGGAGAGGCCAAGGTGCCGGCGGACGCCCTTGTAGATCAGCTCGGTGAGGAGCGTCGACTTGCCGCTCCCGGAGACGCCGGAGATCGCGGTGAGGGTTCCGAGCGGGATCTTGACGTCCTCGCCCTTCAGGTTGTTCTCCTTCGGGCCCCGGACCACGAGCCACCGGCTGGACGGCGTGACCCGCCGTTCGGGGACGGCAATCGAGCGGCGGCCCGAGAGGAAGGCCCCCGTGACCGAGCGCGGAGCCCGGCCGATCCCGTCCGGAAGTCCCGCGTAGAGGAGTTCTCCGCCGAGACGCCCGGCCCCCGGCCCGAGGTCGACGAGCCAGTCGGCCTGTCGCATCGTCATCTCGTCGTGTTCGACCACGAGCAGGGTGTTGCCGAGGTCGCGCAGCGTCTGGAGAGTGGCGAGGAGCCGGGCGTGGTCGCGCGGGTGGAGCCCGATGGACGGCTCATCCAGGATGTAGAGGACGCCGACGAGTCCGGAGCCGATCTGCGTGGCAAGGGCGATGCGCTCGGCCTCGCCCCCGGACAGGCTCGCCGAGGCCCGGTCGAGCGAGAGGTAGGTGAGGCCGACGTTGACGAGGAAGCCGAGGCGGGCCCGGATCTCCTTGACGACCTGACCGACGATCTTCTCGTCCTTCTCGGTGAGCTTCAGCTGGTCGGTCCGGGCGAGCAGCTCCTCTACGCTCATGGCGGAGAGTTCGGCGATGGACCGACCCATCACCGTCACGGCGAGGCTCGCGGGCTTGAGCCGCCGGCCACCGCAGGCCCGGCACGGCGTGAACGTCATGAAGCCGAGGTAGAACTCCTTCGCTCCCTCGCTCTTGGTCGCCTTCCATCGCCGTTCGACGGCGGCGACGAGACCTTCCTTGAGCCAGCCGCCGTGCCACCAGTAGCTCGACCACTTGCCCGTTCCCCCGACCGGCTTGTCCGAGCCGTAGAACATCGCTTTCCAGCCGGCCTCGGAGAGTTCGCTCACCGGTCGGTCGATGTCGTAGTGGAACGCCGCGCCGAACCGCGCGAGGGCGTCCCGCTCCGGGGTCAGCCCCCAGACCGAGATCGCCTTGGTGAGCGGCTTCGACTTGTCGGGGAGGATCAGGGTCGGGTCGGCGTGGAGGGTGGCGCCGATCCCCGAGCACTCGGGACAGGCGCCGAACGGGCTGTTGAACGAGAACATCCGCGGGGTCAGTTCCTCGATCGAGAATCCGCAGACGGGGCACGCGCGGCGGCTCGAGAACGACTCCCGACGGCCGCCCGGCCGTCGGAGGAGGACGAGACCCTCGGCCAGGTCCCGCGCGAGCGTCACGGCCTCCGCGAGGCGCGTCGCCTCCTCCTCGCGGGCTTCCAGGGTGTCGACGACGACCTCGATCGTGTGCTTCTTCGTTTTTCCGAGGCGGAGCTCCGAGCTCCCGAGCCGCACCTCGCTGCCGTCCACGATCGCGCGTCGGTAGCCGTCCTTCCGGAGCTTCTCGATGACGTCCCGGTGCTCGCCGCGCATCCCGCGGACGACCGGGGCCAGGACGTCGACCTTCTCACCGGCGGCCCGCTCGAGGACGGCGGCGACGATCCGGTCGACGGACTGCGGGGCGATCTCCTCCCCGTCGTTCGGGCAGTGCGGGATGCCGACCCTAGCGTAGAGCAGGCGGAGGTAGTCGTGTACCTCCGTGACCGTCCCCACGGTGGACCGCGGGTTGCGGCTCCCCGCCCTCTGCTCGATCGCGATGGCGGGGGAAAGGCCCTCGATGGAATCGACGTCGGGTTTGTCCATCTGGCCAAGGAACTGGCGGGCGTACGCGGAGAGACTCTCGATGTACCGGCGTTGGCCCTCGGCGTACAGGGTGTCGAAGGCGAGCGACGACTTCCCGGAACCGCTCACGCCAGTGATGACGATGAACCGGTTCCGGGGAAGGTCGATGCTGACGTTCTTCAGGTTGTGCTGGCGCGCGCCCCGGATTCGGATCGCCGGCGCCGGACCGGGCTCCTTCGACTCGATTGCCATCGCAGGACCTCCCGTTCAGTCGATCCACAGCTCGCGGACGGTCGCCTCGAGCCGGTCCAGGACGTACGCCTGCACGTGGGCCCCCAACTCGGCGGTCGCCGGGCCAGGATCGCCGATCACGCTCTCCGGCCACTCGTCGACCGATCCCGGACCGGGAACGAACGGCGAGGTCCGCCGGAGCGTGGCGGGGCGATGCGTCCCGACGAGCTCCGGCCGCAGCGCAAGGACCCGCGAGGTCTCGAGGAGCCCGGCATGTCCGTCGGACTCCGGGGCGTCCTTGCCCCGGCGCTCGTAGACAAAATCGTAGTCGCTGAGAACGGCGATCCGCGCCGTGGGAACGGCCCGCATCGCCCGGTCGGCCGCCTCGCGGAGGGCCGCCATGTGACCCCGCTCGGCGTGGCCGGACAGGACGAGGATCCGCCGGGCGCGATGACGGGCAAGGTCGGTGAGAACCTCCTCGACATAGTTCGACAGGGCCGAGAGGGAGACGCTCACGGTACCCGGGAAATTGCGCGCCGACGGGGCGGAGCCGTACGGGATGGTCGGCGCGACGAGCGCGCCCATCCGGTCGGCCAGCGCGCGGGCCGTCGCCTCGGCCTGGATCTGGTCGGCGCCGAGCGGAAGGTGGGGACCGTGGGCTTCCAGGGCGCCCACGGGGAGGATGAGGAGCGGGCCGTCGGCGATCCGGCGCTCGAACGAGCGCGAATCGAGTTCCAAAACGTCCGTCACGCCGTCCTCGGCGTTCCGACCCGTGCGCCGTATTTAACGCGGGACGGAAGGGGAGGAAACGCCGCCGAGGGGGGAAGGTTTCATCGGCGCGCGCCGGCTGGGCGCGAGGTTCGAGCGTTCAGGCGACGTCCGCCGCATCGTCCCCGGTCGGGGGGGCTTCGGGGGGCGACTCGGGGGCGGTCCGGCGACGGCGCGCCGGAGCCTTTTTCGGCTCCGGAGCGGGAGGCGGGCTCGCGGGAGCCGCCCGCTTCGCGCGTTTCGCCGTCGGTGGTGCCGGGGTCGTCTCGGCTCCCGCGACTGCCGGTGCCACACCGGCACCGGCCGCCTTCGGTTTCCGCTTCGGAGCGGCCTTCTTCCCGGCTTTCTTCTTCTTTTCCGCGGCCCGGGCTGCGCGCTCGGCTTCCTTTTCCTTGCGCGTCGGGCACTCGGGATTGATGCAGAGCGTCCAGGGCGGGCGGCCCCGCTCGATGGCGGTGACGACCGGCGCCCGGCAGACCGGGCACGGTGGCTGGTCCTTCTCGAGCTTCCCGCGCTGAGGGAGCGGGTAGGTGACCTTGCAGGTCGGATAGCCGGTGCATCCGACGAACCGGTTGCCCGCGAACGAGTACCGGATCGCGAGGGGGGAACGGCACGATGGGCATTCCCCGATCCGGAACGCCTTGTGGTGCTCCGCGCACTCCGGGTTGATGCAGTAGAGGTCCGGGCGCTGGCCCCGGAACGTGATCTTCACGCGCGGCACCTTACACGTGGCGCACAGGAACTCGGGCGCGGGTTCGATGAACCCGGCCGACGGGAGGGCGTACGTCGCCGGGCAGGTCCCGGGATTGTTCACGCACTGGACCCAGCGGCTGCCGCGGGGACTCCGGGCCATCCGGAGCGCGCCGCCGCAGCGGGCGCACGGCCCGACGAAGTGCTGGCGGTCGAGCGCTCCCCGGAGGGTCGCGCGGACTCCGTCCGCGTTCCGCGTGAGCAGCTCGTACGCCTCGCGCAGCATCTCGCGCGACTCGTTGATCACCTCGGACTTCGGCTTCTTCGACTCGGCGACGAGCTCCATGTCGTCCTCGAGCCGGTGGGTCATCTCCGGGCGGGTGATGACCGGGGCGTGGGCCTTGAGCGCCTCGGTAACGGCGATCCCGGTGCTCGTCGGCTCGAGGGCGCGCGCATTCACGTAGTGACGGTCGAACAGCTTCTGCAGCACGTCGTGCCGCGTGGACTTCGTGCCGAGGCCAAGTCGCTCCATCTCCTGGATGAGCGAACCCTGGGTGTACCGTCGCGGAGGCTTCGTCTGGTCCTCGACGAGCCGGACCGCGGAGATCGCGACCGACCCACCGACGGTGAGCGGCGGCATCGGGATCTCTTCGGGATTCATGTAGGGATAGACGCGGTACCACCCGGCTTCGACGAGGATCTGGCCCTTGCCGTCGAACAACTCGCCGCGCAGGTCGACCTTCGCGGTGCGCGCGAGGCCGGTCGAGTCCGGCGCGAGGGTCGCGAGGAACCTCCGGACGATCATCTCGTAGAGGACCGCGTGGTCCGGCTTCAGCTTCTTCGGGTCGATGGCGCTCGTCGGGTAGATCGGGGGGTGGTCGGTCGTCTCGGTCCGGCCCCGGGAGGGGCGGAACGTCGGCTGCTGGAGGACGTACTCGGCCGCCTCCTTGAACGGAGTCTCCCGGAATTTCTCGACGAGCGTGCGCAGGCCGATCCCCCGTGGGTAGACCGTGTTGTCCGTCCGCGGGTAGCTGATCAGACCCTGGGTGTAGAGGTCCTCGGCAATCCGCATCGCGAGCGCCGCGCCCATCCCCTGCCGCGTCGCCTCGGCGACGAACAGCGTGGTACTGAACGGGATCGGGGGCCGGCGCTTCGTCGGCTCCTCGAGGTACTCGAGGACCTTCCCCTCGCGGACGCCGTCGAGCGAGCGGGCGATCTTCTCGGCCGGAGCCTTCTCCTCAAAGGTGCCGTGCGAATGGGCGAGGGTGAACGCGGTGCCGTCGTGCTCGGCGTCGGCCTCCACCTTCCAGAACGGGGTGGCGACGAACTCCTTGATCGCCTGGTCCCGCTCGACGAGGAGCGCGAGGGTCGGTGTCTGGACCCGCCCGACGGAGAGGAAGCTCCGGCCGCGTTGTTCCGCGGTGATGGACAGGTAGCGCGTGAGCAGAGCCCCCCAGAGCAGGTCGATCTCCTGTCGGGCCTCGGCCGCTTGGGCCAGGGCGTGGTCGAGGTTGGTGAGATGCTCGAAGGCGCCCTCGATCTCCTCGCGGGTCAGGGCACTGTAGTGCACCCGCTTGACCTCGATCGTCGGGTGGACCTTCTGGAGCAGCTCGAGACACTCGAGGCCGATCAGCTCGCCTTCGCGGTCGAAGTCGGTCGCGATGATGACGCGGTCGAACTCGCGGACGATCTCCTGGAGCGCCTCGACGATCCCCTCCGCGGTCACCCGCTTCAGCGGCTCGGCGTCGAGCAGCTTCGGGAGCGTCTCGAGGTTCCATTCCGAGAGCTCCTTCGGGTAGTCGAGCTCGACGATGTGGCCCCGGAGCCCGACGACGGCGTACGCCCCGTCCGGGCGCTCGAACCGGAAGACGTTCGTCCCGGCGATCCGGGAGCGCACCATACGGCTGTCCGAGAGGACGATGGCAATCCGGAGCGCGGTGTTGAACTTCTCCGCGACGACGAGCGTTCGGTTCACGGTTGGACCGTATCGAGGCCGTGCGGCCTAGATAAATCCACGCGCCCGAACCCCGGCGAAGGTCGGTGCGAACGCACGGGCGCGCGCGTCCGAAGCCCCGGGGCGCGGGCCGCTCGAGCCCCGCGGGACCGGACCCCGAACCGTAGGGCCGGCGCGGGTCGCGCGCGGACCGATTCCTGCCGGAGCGCTCACCGACGGGGGCCGGTGGTCCGTTCCGTCGGCATTCCCATATACCCCAGTGGAGTCGGCGCGCCCGGCGTGCCGCGGTAACTCAGTTTGGGAGAGTGCAAGACTGAAGATCTTGAAGCCGCCGGTTCAAGCCCGGCCCGCGGCATTCCCCCACCCGTCCCGTCGGCTCGGACGAGCACCCCTCCATCGTGGGGCCGCGCGACGGCCGTCGCCGATTCCCCGACCGTGACCTCTCCGCCCGCGGTGTCCCCGGACATCGAGCGGATCCGCGCTCGATTCGACGCGGAGATGCGGAAGGACCCTTCGGTCGAGCCGGGGGAGCGGGTCGAGCGGAGCGACCGGATCGTCCGCGTCGTCGGCTCCCGCGCCTGGATTGCCTACTCCGACCTCACCGAGACCGAGGCGGGGGACCGGGTCCGCGCCGAGGCGGCCTGGGCTCGGTCGACCGGAACCGAACTGGAATGGAAGCTGTACGGCCACGACGGTCCGCCGACCCTCTCGGAACTCCTCCGCGCGAACGGATTCGCCCCCGACCCGTCGGAGACGCTCATGGTGTACGACCTGACGGCCGGTCGACCGCTCCCCTCGGTCGGCGGGGGCGTCCACGTCCGTCGGGTCGAGGACGCCGCCGGGCTCGAAGTGGCCGCCGCAGTCAGTCGCTCCGCGTTCGCGCCGGGTCCCGGCTGGGACCTCGACGACTACCTCCCGCACCTCGGAACCCCCAGCTTCGAGGCGTTCCTTGCGGAGGTCGACGGCCGCCCGGTCTCCGCGGGGCGTCTCGAGCTTCCGGCGGGCCGCTCCTTTGCGAGTCTGTGGGGCGGGGGCACAGCGCCCGGGTTCCGCGGTCGCGGGGTTTATCGGGCGCTCGTCGCGGCCCGCGCCGAGCTGGCGAGCACCCGCGGCTACCGGTATCTCACCGTCGACGCCCGGGAATCGAGCCGCCCAATCTTGGACCGGCTCGGGTTCCAGCCGGTGACGACGATCGTCGGCTGGGTGCTCGCGCCGTAAGGCGCGGTGACTGGGGCGCCGCCGGCGAACGCGGAGCGCCGGCGGAGGGATTCCCTACTTCTTCGGCACGAACCAGACGTCGGTGATCGAGTACTTCGCCTTCGGCTCGAACTTCGCCTGGACCGGCATGCCGACCCAGATCTCGTCCTGCGTGCAGTCCTTCAGTCGGGCCAGGAGGAGGCTCCCGGCGCCGTCGAACTCCACGAGGCACAGGTTGTAGGGGGTCTCCTTCAGGAACGCCTCGCTGCCGAATTGGCACGTCGTCCAGGAGTGGACGCGCCCGGTCGTGGGCAGTTCGAGCCACTTCGTCGGCTCGCCGCACTCCATGCAGTGCCCGCGCGGGGTCGCGTAGACGAATCCGCACCCGGTGCACTTCGACCCGAGGAGCTTCCCCTCGGCGAGGCCGAGGAAGAACGCCGAATCCTCCGCGTAGCTGTGGATGTACCGAATCGAGTACGGGCTGTCGATGATCAGGCTCTCGACGCCGTTCCCGTCCTTGAAGATCGCCGCGCCGGTCCGGAGGATCTCCTCCTGGACGTCGCGGAACTTCGCGTACACCTTCGGCTTCGGGCGCGCCATCAGAACCCCCGCTGGAGGATCGAGACGGTCACCGCGGACCCGGTGCCGGCGTGGCTGTGGATCGCCCCGCGCTTCGCATTGGGGATCTGGAGGGTCGGGTCCTGGAAGTGCGTCGCGATCGTCCCCTGGAGCTGCCAGAAGGCGAACACGCCCTGCATCAGCCCCGTCGCGCCGACGGGATGGCCGCACGCGATCAGGCCGCCCGACGGGTTGACCGGGATCTCCCCGGCCTTCGGGGTCTTGAACGGATACTTCATTCCCTTCAGGAAGGGCGCCCCCGACTCCGTGAACGAGTAGCCCTCCCCGTAGCGGCACAGGCCGAGGTCCTCGTAGGTCTGGATCTCGCTCGAGGCGTAGGCGTCGTGGAGCTCGATGAAGTCGAGTTCGCGCTTCGGGTCGGTGATCCCGGCCATCTTGTACGCTTCGAGCCCGGCAGCGCGGCCGGCGCGGAACGAGTGGACGCCGGGGTAGTCGAGGTTCGCGTAGTCGCTCGCGCGCTCGTTCGGCATCAGCGGCACCGTACCGAACGGCCGGTCGGCGAGACGCATCGTGTCCGTGCCGGTGCCGACGCCGATCACCTCGACCGGCGTGTCGGTGAACTCGCGGGCGCGCTCGCCCGTGCAGAGCACGGCGACGGCCGCGCCATCGCTCATGGTGCAGATCTGCTCGCGCGTCAACGGGTAGCTGATCATCTCGGAGTTCAGCACGTCGTCGACGGAGAGCTGTTTGGGGTACTGCGCGTAGGGGTTGTGGAGCGCGTTGAGGTGGTTCTTCACCGAGACGAGGGCCATGATCCGGCTCCCCTCGGCGATGGCGAGCCGCTGCGCCTCGCGCTCGTCCTTGACGTGGGCGAACCGCGTCTTGCGGAGGTACTCCTGGATATGGCGCATCACCATCAGCGCGTAGTAGCCGGTGTAGAAGCCGCCGAGCGGGAAGTCGTAGTTCGTGTCCGAGGCGAGGGCGATGAACTCGTTCCCCTTCCACGTCTGGACCCGGCTCATCGTCTCAAAGCCCGCCGAGAGGCAGACGTCCATTCGGCCGGAGGCGACCGCCTCGTACGCGGCCTGGAAGCATTCGCCGCCCGTGGCGCCGCCCCACTCGATCCGGACCGACCCCTTCGGGTTCAGCCCGAGGTAGTCCTGGACCATGCTCGCGGCCTTCAGCTGGCGCGTGAAGTGGTCGGAGAAGTAGGAGATCCGGGAACCGTCGATCCGCTCCTTCGTAAGGTTCGGAATCTCCGAGAGGGCGGCATCGTACGCTTTCTTGACCATCAGGCGGAAGTCCATCGCGGGGTGGGCCTTCGCGAACTTGGTCACGCCTCCGGTCACCATGTACACGCGGCGCCCTCCGCGAGCGTTGCGGTCTCCCGACGCGGGCTCCTCCGACTTCGCGCTAGATCGTTTGGCCAACTCGCTCCCTCGTTCGGCCGCGAGCGCCCTCCGGTTCTTGAGGGTATGCGTTGCGTCGGTCGACAAGTCCGAGCTCGTGCGACCCCACGGCGCCGGAACGACTAAGAACCGGACACGCCGGTCCGAGGGCGATGCCCGGCCCGAAGCACGACGTCGTCTCGATCGCCGACCTCGCCCCCGCGCTGCCGTCGCTGCTCGCGCGCGCCGACGCCATGAAGCGCGCACGGCAACGCGGCGACCTCTCCCGAACGCGGCCGGGGACGAACCTCGCGATGATCTTCGAGAAGGCCTCGACCCGAACCCGCACGTCGTTCGAGGTGGCGATGAACGACCTCGGTGGCCACGCTCTCTACATGTCGTCCCGCGACCTCCAGCTCGGTCGCGGCGAAACCATCGGCGACACGGCGCGGGTCCTCTCCCGCTATGTCGACGCGATCTGCTACCGGGCGTTCAAGAACGCGGACATGCGAGCCCTCGCCGCCGGGGCGACGGTCCCGGTGATCAACGCCCTCGACGACAAGGAACATCCGTGCCAGGTCGTCGCCGACCTCCTGACGCTGTACGAGCGTTGGCACGGTCTCTTCGCGGGGCGGACGCTCGCGTACATCGGCGACGGCAACAACGTCCTCAACTCGCTCCTGATCGGCTCGGCGATCGTCGGGCTCACCATCGTGGCGGCCACGCCGGCGGCGTATCGGCCGCCCGCCGAGGTCATCGCGTCGGCCGATCAATGGGCGAAGCGGTCCGGCGCGACGGTGAAGCTCGTCGATTCCCCCGCCGAGGCGGCCCGGAACGCGGACGCCCTCTACACCGACGTCTGGGTGTCGATGGGCGACGAGGCCGAGAAGGAGGCGCGGGAGACTGCGTTCCGAGGCTACCAGATCAACCAGGAACTCCTCGGGCTCGCGAAGTCGGGAGTCTGGGTCCTCCACGACCTCCCCGCCCACCGCGGGCAAGAGATCACCGACGAGGTGATGGACGGTCCGCGGGCCGCCATCTGGGACCAGGCGGAGAATCGCCTCCACGCCCAGAAGGCGATCCTGGAGCACCTGCTCCCCACGCGCTCGGGATGAGCGGCGCCCGCGGAGGCGGCTAGGCCGTGGGCTCCGGGTCGGCCCGGAGCCGGATGTGGAGCAACCGCTCCACACTCCGGATCGTTCCGTCCGGGGGCCGGAAGGATCCGGACTCGAGTTTCAGCACGACGCTTTTCTTTTCGTTGAGGCGTTTGCCGAGCTCCTCCGGGGTCCAGTGGAGCGCCTCGCGGGCGATTCGAATACGGCGTCCCCAGTCCGGCGCCAGCTCCATGTCGGGCATCTCGGTGTAGAGGTCGCGCTCCGCCACGGAGCGGGCGGCCCGTGGGGTGACCCGCATCCCGCCACCGCGCGCCGGTTGGGGCGCGGACCCGGCCGGCACCACCGGCGGGGCCACCGCCACCCCGAACTTGCTGCAGTTGGGGCACAGCTGGAGGACCGAGCTCTCGACCCGGACCGCGTTCGTCGCTGGGACGTCCTGACCGCACATTTCGCACAACATGGTACGTTCAACTCCTCGCGGGCGCCGCGGGGCCCGTCGCCCGGGTCTCGCGCCGCACCGCCATCCGTCGTTCGCCGTCCTGGAACCGGCGCCGCTCGGCGTCGGTCGAAAGCGTGAGGCCCGGGACGGAGCGGGGTCGCCCGTCGTCGTCGAGGGCCACCATCGTCACGTAGGCGTTGCCGACGAGCCGGCGCGGGCCTCCCCGCAGGTCTTCCGCGCGCACCTCGACCCAGACCTCCATCGCACTGCGCCCGACGAACGTGACGGTCGCCACGAACTCGGCGAGGTCCCCCACGTGGACGGGGGCGATGAAGTCGACGCGGTCGAAGGAGGCGGTGACGCAGTTGGCCCCGGCATGGCGCGTCGCGGTCACGAACGCGACCCGGTCCACCTCGGCGAGGATCGTTCCGCCGAAGATGTTGCCCATGAAGTTCGCGTCGGAGGGGACCATCAGCCGCACGACGGTCGAGCGGCTGTGGGCGACAGTTCGGCCACCTTCGGACGCCACTCGGAGACCCCACGTCGGCCGGACGACCGGCCGGAGGGCCGGTTATCGGGCCCGGACTACTTGTGCTTTCGGAAGATGGAACGCCCCCGGCGACTCCCGGCGATCCTCTCGAATCCGAGGCGCGTGTGGCGCTCGTCGTCCAACGCTCCCCGCCATCGGGGAACGGAGAGCGCCACGAACCCCCCCGGTCGGACGACGCGCCACGCTTCCCGGGCCGCCGCGTGGGCCCCGTCGTTGGTCAGGCAACAAAGGACGCCGAGGGAGAGGACCGCGTCGACGCTCGCGTCGGGCAACGGCAATCGAACCGCGTCGCCGAGGACCCGGTCGGGGTTCGCCGTGTCTCCGGGCCGATGCCACTGGGGTTGGTCGAGCATCCCGCGTTGCGCGTCCAGCAGGACGACCCTCCACTGGGCCAACGGCGGACGGAGTCGGTGCAGCTGGCGCACCTCGAATCCGGGACCCCCGCCGATCGAGACCACCGTGGCGCGGTCGTCCAGTCGCGACGTCAACGGTCGGAGCAATCGGCGTTGCATCCAGCCGCGGGGCGGCAATCGCAGGAGCCACGCCCACTCCGGTCGGCCGGGCGGCGGCGGCGGCCACACCATCGATCGGCGAGGCGAATCGCTCGTCGAGCTTCTCGAGCGGGTCATTCCCACGGTCCGGCTTCCGACGACTCGGGAGGACAGGGCGAGGATCGGCCGGCCCCGGACCTGAGGCTCCGTCGAGGCTCGAACGAGCGAACTATGGCCGCCCGACCGCGCCACGGGGCCGCTCCGAGCCCTGCTCGGCTCGACGAGAACCGCGCGTCGTTCCTCGGCGGGTTGGGTCGGCCAACGCCTAAATAGGGGTACCTTTTCGGCGCGCCCCGAGGCACCAGATGGCACAGAAGCCCCACCTCAACATCGTCTTCATTGGCCACGTCGACCACGGCAAGTCGACCACCGTCGGTCGGCTGCTGGTCGACACGGGCGTCATCCGGAAGGAAGAGATCGAGAAGTTCCGGATCGAGGCCGAGGCGAAGGGCAAGGCCACGTTCGAGTTCGCTTGGGTCATGGACGACCTCAAGGAAGAGCGGGAGCGCGGGGTCACCATCGATATCGCCCACCGCCGGTTTGACACCCAGAAGTACTACTTCACCATCATCGACGCGCCCGGCCACCGCGACTTCGTCAAGAACATGATCACGGGGACGAGCCAGGCCGATGGGGCCGTGCTCGTCGTCTCCGCCGCCGACGGGATCCAGGAGCAGACCCGGGAGCACATCTTCCTCTCGCGGACGCTGGGCGTCGCCCAGATGATCTGCGCCATCAACAAGATGGACCGCCAGGAGGTCAAGTACTCCGAGGCGAAGTACAACGAGGTCAAGGAGGAGCTCACGAAGCTTCTCAAGAACGTCGGCTTCAAGGTCGACCAGCAGGTCGTCTTCCTGCCGATCTCCGCGTTCAAGGACGACAACATCGACAAGCCGTCCCCGAACATGACGTGGTACAAGGGGCCCACGCTGCTCGCGGCCCTCGACGGCCTCAAGGTCCCGGACAAGCCGACCGACAAGCCGCTCCGGCTGCCGATCCAGGACGTCTACACGATCACGGGCATCGGCACCGTCCCGGTCGGTCGGGTGGAGACCGGCAAGCTCACCATCGGCCAGAAGATCATCTTCATGCCGGGCGGAAAGTCCGGGGAAGTGAAGACGATCGAGATGCACCACGAGACGGTCGCCGAGGCAATCCCGGGCGACAATGTCGGATTCAACGTCCGCGGTGTCGACAAGAACGACATCCGGCGCGGCGAGGTCGCAGGACCCGCCTCGAACCCCCCGACGGTCGTGGAGAGCTTCACCGCGAACATCCAGGTGCTCAACCACCCGAGCGTCATCACCGCGGGCTACACCCCCGTCTTCCACTGCCACACCGCCCAGGTCGCGTGCGAGTTCACGGAGCTGCTGAAGCGGCTCGACCCGAAGACCGGGCAGTCGGCTGAGGACAACCCCCAGACGCTCAAGACCGGAGACGCGGCGCTGGTGCGGATCACCCCGAAGCGCCCGCTCGTCATCGAGAAGTACAAAGAGTTCCCCCAGCTCGGCCGCTTCGCGGTCCGCGACATGGGTCAGACCGTCGCGGCGGGCGTCGTCGTCGACGTCAAGAAGCGCGAGGGCTAGACCCGCCCCCGGCTGCCACGGACGCTTGGAGGGTCGCATGCCGCAGAAAGCGAGAATCTCGTTGAGCGGCGTCGACTCGACCAAGGTCGACTCCGTCTGCCGTCAGATCCGGGACATCTCGCAGAAGACCGGCGTGCGGATCGCCGGACCGATCCCGCTCCCGACGAAGCGCCTCAAGGTCCCGGTTCGCAAGGGCCCGGACGGCGGCGGCTCGAGCACCATCGACCACTGGGAGATGCGGATCCACAAGCGGCTCATCGACATCGACGCCGACGAACGGGCGCTCCGCCAGGTGATGCGGATCCAGGTCCCGGACGGCGTCAACATCGAGATCGTCCTGAAGTCCTGAGCCCCCGACCGTGGCACCCCCGGCTCCGGGCCGGATCTTCCTGTATGCCGCGCCCCTCCTCGGACTCCTGACCATCGTCCTCGCCTTCGACCGGGTCCTGGTCCGTCCGACCGTCCTCGGGCTGGTCGTCGTCGTCTGGGGGTTCTTCCTGTTCCTCGCCTATTTCTTCCGGGACCCCGAGCGGAGCCCCGGCAACGGGATCGTCTCCCCCGCGGACGGCAAGGTCCTCGCCGTCGGGCCGGACGGGGAGCGCACGCGAATCGCCGTATTCATGAACGTCACCGACGTCCACGTCAACCGGCTTCCCCTGGATGGCCGCGTGGTTCGGATTGACGACGGCGGCGAAGGGTTCCGCCCCGCGTTCCATCCGGACGCGATCCACAACGTCTGGCGGAGGTACACCCTCGACACGGCGATCGGCGAGGTCGAGGTCGTCCAGATGACCGGCATCGTCGCCCGCCGGATCCTGTCGTTCCTGAAGCCGGGAGAGAGCGGGCACAAGGGCGACCGGCTTGGCATGATCGTCCTCGGTTCGCGCGTCGACCTCCTGTTCCCCACCGACCGCGCGAAGCCGACGGTCCGGGTCGGCGAGCGCGTGTGGGCCGGGACGACGACGGTCGCCGAGGAGCGGACCCGGTGAGGGGCGGCCGCCTTCCGGCCAACCTCGCCACCCTCGCCAACGGCCTCGTCGGCCTCGGGGCGATCGTCTACGTCCTCGCCGGCAACCCGCTGTGGGCGATGCTGCTCATCGTCTCCGGCATCGGCTTCGACGGCCTCGACGGTTTCCTGGCGCGGAAGAGCGGACTCCCCCCGAGCGCCGTCGGGCGGATCGCGGACTCGATCTCGGACGCCGTGACGTTCGGCCTCGCCCCCGCGACGCTCCTCGTCGTCCACACGACCGAGGCCTCGCGCTGGAGCCCGTACGCCGTTCCGCTCGACCTCGTGGGGGTCGCGTTCGCGGCGCTCGCGATCGGCCGGCTCGTCTACTTCACGCTCCGCGGGTTCCAGCACTCCGACTTCCTCGGCGCCCCGACCCCCCAGGCGGCCCTCGCGCTCATCGCGCTGCTCCTCTTCTTCAACGTGCCCGCGTTTGCGGGCACCGCCCCAGTCCTCGTCCTCGTCGGGGCGGCGGCGATCGCGGTGTCGATGGTCGTGCCCGTCCCGTTCCCGAAGATCCGGCGCGGCTCCCTCTTGCGCTGGCCGATGATCGCGACCGCCGTGGCGACCGTGATCGCGATCCTCCTTCTCCAGTTCCGACCGTCGAACGATTCGCCGTTCTACCTCCTCGCGCTGGGGGCGAGCGCGGTCGCCGCCCTCGGGATCCTCGCCTACTACGCGGTCGGTCCGTTCACTGTCGCGCCCCGTCCCCCCACCTCCACGACGGAGCCTCCGTGAGCGACGGACCCGCGGACGAACACGGGGTTCCGTTGACCGGGCGCGAGGCGCTCCTCTTCGAGGCCGGTGTCAAGCTCGGCGGCGTGTTCCACCAGTACCTCGGCACACCGGTCTCGGAGACGACGGCGAAGGGACTCGCCCAGACGATCGAGCACGCCGTCCGCCTCCAGCCCTACGTGGCATCGATCCGGGTCCGCATCGACCCCGCGCGCGGGGGCCCGACCGGGAAGGGGCGGTTCGGGTACCGGTACCTGATCGCCGAGATGCTCACGGTCGCCGTCACGCTGACGGACGGCGAGACGACCGTCCACGCCGAGCTCGCCCACCGCCCCGACCTTCGCTACCCGCTGATGCGGGTCGTCGACGTGACGACGGGCGCTACGACCGCTCGCCGATCGGCACGTAGACGAGGTCGACCGGCCCGACGTACCGGGCGGTCGGCCGGATCAACCGGAGGTCCTGGTACTCCTCGAGCACGTGCGCCGTCCAGCCGGCGACGCGGCTCGCGGCGAACACGGGCGTGAACAGGTCCTTCGGGATCCCGAGCAGCGTGTACACCGATCCGGAGTAGAGGTCGACATTGGGGTAGAGCCCCTTCTCGCGGTGGACGACGCCCTCGACCTGGCGGAGGAGGTCGTAGTAGCGGAGGTTCCCCTTCGCCTCGCCGACCCGCTTCGACCAGTCGCGGAGGATCGTCGCCCGCGGGTCCTCGACCTTGTAGACCCGGTGGCCGAACCCCATGATCCGCTCGTGGCGGGCGAGCTTCGCCCGCACGACTTCCTCCGCGCGGTCGGGGGTTCCGATCTCCTCGAGGAGTTCCATCACCCGCTCGTTCGCGCCGCCGTGGAGCGGGCCCTTGAGCGTGCCGATGGCGCTCGTCACCGACGAGTAGAGGTCCGACAGCGTCGACGCCGTCACCCGGGCCGCGAACGTGGAGGCGTTCAGCTCGTGGTCGGCGTGGAGGATGAGGGCGACGTCGAGGGCCCGCGTCTCGAGCTCGTCGGCGTCGGTGCCCCGGATTGCGCGCAGGAGCCAGGCCGCGTGGGAGAGCTCCGGACGCTGCACGAGCGGCGGCAACCCCTGGCGGAGTCGGTGGAACGATCCGAGGATCGTCGGAAGGACGGCCGTCAGGCGCTGGGCGCCCCCGATCGACGCTTCGCCGGGCTTCGTCTCGTCCGGCTCGAAGACGGCGAGCGCACTCACCGCCGTTCGGAGGACGTCCATCGGGAGGGACTCCTTCGGCATCTCGGCGAGGATCCGCAGTACGGCCGGCGGGAGTTCGCGCAGCGTGGCGAGCCGCGCCCGCAGCTCGTTCAGCTGCGGCGTCGTCGGGAGCTGGCCGTACCAAAGGAGGTAGGCGACCTCCTCGAACGTCGAGCGGGCCGCCAGGTCGCGGATGTCGTAGCCGTCGTAGATCAGCCGGCCACCCTTGCCGTCGATGTAGCAGATCCGGGACTCGAGGGCGACGACGTCTTCGAGCCCGCGCTGGACATCCTGGGGCTCCGGCACGTTCGTCCTCGCCGGCGCGGGACCCGCCGCGGGGTTAATCGGTTTCGGCCGCTCCGCGCGCGCGGGGGCCCTCGCCACCCGCCGGAGGGACGACGGCCGTTGCCGGGTGACGACGGACGTACGCCACCGTCGCGGCGGACCAGAGCGGAAGCGAGACCAAGAGCGCCCCGGCCGAGACAAGGAAGACGAGACGGTAGCTCCCGAACACCGACAGGACTCCGGAGAGGGCGGCTCCGGCGACGGCGGCGATCCCCCCGAGCGCGCTGTTGAAGCCGAGGAGGCGGCCCGCGTCCCGTCCCTCGAGCGCGCGAAACAGGAGCAGCGAGGAGGCGGTCGTGTAGAACGCGATCGCCGCGCCCAAGATCGCGAACGCGACGACGTTCGCCACCAGCGCCGCGAACACCGCGAGGGGGATGAAGGTGAAACCTGCGACCCCGAGGTACCCGAGGCTACGGAGGTACGTGGAGCGCTGGACCAGGCGATCCGGCCCCACACCGCTCGCGAGCGCCCCGCTCGTGGGATAGACGAACGCCTGCGCCCCGTTGTTCGCGAGGTTCACGAGGAAGATCGAGGCGCCCGAGATCCCGAGGGAGAACAGGTACGGCGTGTAGGAGATGTTGAACAGGTTCGAGCTGAGGTTGAACAGCAGCGTCGCCGCGAAGATGAGCGGGAGCTCGTGGCGTACTTCCTCCCTCGCCCACCGGCGGAATCGTCCGAACGCGCCGCTCGCGATCTTCGGCCGCACCGGGAACAGCGGCGCGAACGACCGGAGACCCGGGGAATGACGGAGATGCGACGCGAGGCTCTCGGCGTGGCGGGCCACGCTCGCCGACGGCACGGTGCGGGGACCCTCCCGAACTCCGACGACGACGGCGAGGGCGGAGGCAAGGGCGAGCCCGGCCAGCACCAGGAGGAGCGGGTCGAGCGGTCGGCCGGTCACGAGCCACAGGTAGCCGCTCAGCAACCCCGCTACCGCGCCGACCATGCTCATCAGCTGGAACGAGGCGTAGGCGTTCGGTCGCTCGGTCGAGGTGAACTTCTCCAGGATCAGCAGGTTCGAGGCGTTCGCCCCGGCCGGCGCGATCACGCCGACGATGGTGTAGAGGACGAGGAGCGCCCCAAGGGTGTGCACCTCGGCGAGGGCGATGTAGATCGCCCCGAACCCCGCGAAGTTGATCGCGAGCAGGGCGCGCCGGGAGCTCCAGTGGTCGGAGATCCACCCCCATCCCACCGAGGAGAGGATCACCGCCCCGTTGAACAGCGTCGCCGCGAGGGCGACGTCCGTCCACGCGCCGTGGAGGGAGATGAGGATCAGCAGCGGCAGGACGACACCGAACCCGGAGGTGGCCGCGTTGATCGGGACGAACGCCGCGAGCCACGGGCGGGCGAGGATCCGGTGGGGCCAGGTTCGTACCGCCTGTTCCATCGGGGGGACCGGAGGTCGATTCGACCGGGTCGTGGTTTATTCCCTCGCCGCTCGACTGGCGAATCTCGGCCCGTCGCCGAAAACGCTTATAGCCACCCCCGGTGTCGCCGCCCTCGTACCGTCGAGGAATTCCTCCGTGGCGATCGGTTTCGTACTCATCAGCACAGCTCCCGCCAAGGAGCACGAAGTCTACACCGAGCTCCTCCGGGTCAAGGGGATCGTCGAGCTCCACCCGCTGTTCGGGGAGTACGACCTGATCGCGAAGGTCGAGGCCGAGGACTTCAACGCGCTCGGCCAACTCGTCGTCGACAAGATCCGGTCGGTCCCGGGCGTCATCGACACGAAGACGCTGACCGGCATCAAGTTCTAAGACACGGAACGGAACCACCATGATCAACACACTATTGGACGATGGACTGAACGTCGGAGTGACCCAGTTCGCGACGATCCTCTTGCTGGTGTTCGGGCTCTTCCTGATCCTGGCCGGCCTGTTCACCGCCTACTTCGGCAGCGGCAAGAGCCGCACCATCGGCGTGCTGCTCCTCGTGGTCGGCATCGTCGTGGGCCTCGCCTCCGGCTACTGGTACCACATCGCCCACAGCTCCGACAGCCTCGCGCTCACCGGACTCCTCGAGCAGACGGTCCTCGTGATCGTGGCCGCCGCCGTCGGAGCCCTGGCCGCGATCGCGATCTTCCTCGTCGCGATCATGAAGTCCTAGGCGACCCATCGGGTGCCCGGGACCGCGCAGCGGCGACGACCGTTCGTCCGCGACCCGCTCGACTCCATCGGCGAGCCTCGGGCCCGGAAGGCGGTAAATAGCGACACCGCAGGTGGCGGGCGACGATACCGGGGGTAACGGAGCAGCGGTGGCGAAGCGGGACTACTACGAGGTGCTCGGCGTCCCCCGCACGGCGACGACCGACGAGGTGAAGTCGGCGTACCGGAAGCTCGCCCGACAGCACCACCCCGACGTCAACCGCGGGGACACGAAGGCCGCCGAGGAGAAGTTCAAGGACCTCAGCGAGGCGTACGAGGTCCTCCTCGACCCGGAGAAGCGGCGGCGGTACGACCAGCTCGGCTTCGGGGGCGTCGAGAGCGACTTCGGTCCGGGCGGCTTCAGCTGGCAGAATTTCACGCACGCCTCCGACCTCGAGGACCTCCTCGGCAACTCGGGGCTCCTCGAGCAGCTGCTGCGTCAAGGGTTCGTCACCGACCCGTTCAGCGTCGGGGGAAACCGCCGCGGGGGCGCCTCGTTCCGAGGGAGCGATGTCGAGGTGTCGATCCGCCTTCCGTTGGCGACGGCCGTCACCGGCGCCGAGCCGACGCTCGACGTGCCCACGAGCGACACGTGTCAGGCGTGCCGCGGCACCGGGGCGAAGGACGGCAAGGAGCTCGAGACGTGCCCGCAGTGCGACGGACGTGGGCAGGTTCGACGCGCGACCAGCCGCGGCTACAGCCAGATGATCACGATCTCCGAGTGCCCGACGTGCCACGGGACGGGGAAACGGATCCGCATCGAGTGCCCGGTCTGCGAAGGCGCGGGCACGGTCCGCCACACGCGCCACCTCAAAGTGGCCGTTCCGCCCGGAATGGACGATGGCGCAGTCCTGAGGCTCACGGGCCAGGGCGGCGCCGCCCCGCCCGGGGGCAAGGCCGGGGACCTGTACGTCCAGGTCGTGTTCGAGCCCGACGCACGGCTGCGGCGGGAAGGGCGAGACGGGTACACCGAGACCACGGTCGCCCTCCCCATCGCCCTGTTCGGCGGCGAGGTCCGGGTCCCGACGGTCACCGGCGAGGCGCTGCTGAAGATCCCCGGCGGAACGCAGCCCGAGTCGCAGTTCCGATTGCGGGGCGAAGGGTTCCCGGTGTTCCGAGGCGGCAGTCGCGGGGACGTGATCGTCCTCGTCCACGTCGAGGTGCCGAAGAACCTGGCCGCGCACCAGCGCGACCTCCTGAAGGAGGCGCTTGGGACGGGCGCGGCCCCGACGGCGCGGCCGAAAGGAAGCCTGTTCGGCCGTCGCGGGTAGCCCGATGGCGCCGGACGACGCCGCGGCACCGGACCACTACTTCACCGAGCGGCCACGCTCCCCATCGTCGCGCCGCCAACTGCGATTCCTGTTCCGCGGGACCGTCCTGGTCTTCGAGGTCGACCGCGGGGTGTTCGGCTCCTCGGGCCTCGACCCCGGCACCGCGCTCCTGATCGAGTGCCTCGGGGTCCGGCCCTCGGACCGCGTCCTCGACCTCGGCTGCGGCTGGGGCCCCGTCGGGGTCGCCGCTGCGAAGGCCGCGCCCGAAGGGAGGACGGTCCTCACCGACGTGAACCGACGCGCCATCGCGTTGGCCCGACGGAACGTCCGTCGGAACGGCGTGGAGAACGCGGAGGTCCGGCCCGGCTCGTTGTTCGCCCCGGTCGGGGAGGAGCGGTTCGACCTCATCGCCTCGAACCCGCCGTTCCACGCGGGCCGCGAGCTCGTCCTCCGGCTGCTGACCGAGGCGCCGGAGCACCTCACCGACGACGGGCGTCTCCTCATCGTCGGGAAGGGGAGCCAAGGGATCCGGTTCTACCAGGAGTGGCTCGCCGAGCACTGGGCGAAGAGCGTCGAGGTGCTGGCGCGCGGCGGCGGCTACCGGGTGGTCGAGGCTCGGCGGCGTCCGCCGAGCGTCCAGGCGTAGAGCCGCCCGACGTGCCGGAGGTACCGGCCAATCTCTCCCGATCCCAGCTTGCTCGTGCCCGCGCTCCGCGGGGCGAACACGAACGGCACCTCCACCGCCGGCGACGGCCGGCACTTCACGAGAATTTCGAGGACGATCTTGTAGCCGAGCGGCGTGAGGTTCCCGCGCACGAGCACGTCGCGGCGTACGGCGAAGTAGCCGCTCATCGGGTCCTTGACCGGGGTCAACGGTCGCGCGAGGAGGGCGCCCCCCCAGGAGATTGCCCGTCGGGAGCCGCCGAGACCGGGCGAGGCGCCCCCGGGGACGTGCCGGCTCGCGATCGTCATCTCGGCGCTTCCCGCGAGGATCGGCTCGATCAGGGAGGGGAGAATCTCCGGGGGGTGGCTCCCGTCCGCGTCGATCCCGACGATGACGGTGCCGCTCGCGATCTGCATCCCCAGGAGGACCGCGCTCGCGAGTCCGCGTTCCCCCTGGCGCACGTAGAGGCGCCACGGATGGTGGGCGGCGATCTTCTGGACCTCCGCGCCGGTCCCGTCGTTCGACGCGTCGTCGACGACGACGACCTCGTACTGGTAGCGGGCGAGTGCCTTGGCGAGACGTGGGGCGAGGAGCGCGATCGCCTCGCGCTCGTTCAGGGTCGGGATCACGACCGAGACTTCGAGCCCCCCGGCCACGCCGGGACCAGTCGCCCCGGGTTAATCTGCCGTCCCCCTCCCGGGGGGTTGGGGCGGGCGCGGACCGGGCGCGAGCGTCGGCCGGCGAACCCCCGGACGGAGGTTCCGACCCTCGGGCCGGGGCCCCGACCGTCGGCGGCGCGCTGTCGGCGAAGCGCTTAAAAGGCACGGGTTTCTCGGCGCGCGCACCCCGGGCTCGAGGGCCGGCCGACGAGGCCGACCGCTCCCCGCCCGACGCATCATCCAGGAGAGTGAGGACCGCGCCCAAGACCCCGAAGGACGAGACGACGTCCACGGCCGCCGCCCCAGCGGAGGCTCCGGACGCCGAACCGAAATCCGGGAAGAAAGAGCGACCCTCGAAGGGGAAGGATGGCGGCAAGGACGGGGGAAAGGACGGCGCCAAAGAGGGCAAGGGGAAGTCCGGCAAGTCGGGCGCCCCCGGAGCCAAGGAGCGCAAGGGCAAGCCGATCCCCGACAACCCGAACTTCCGGTACATCGTCCGACTCGCCGGCGCCGACCTGGACGGAACGCGCGCGACCGCGCTCGCCGTGACCGGCGTGCGCGGCGTGGGACCCCGCATCGCCGAGGTCGCCTGCCACCTCGCGGGCGTTTCCCCCTCCGAGATGATCGGTAACCTCCCGGAGACCGCCGTCGACGGGCTCGAGCAGCTCCTCGGCGACCTCCCGTCCCGGCTCCCCCCGTGGATGGTCAACCACCGGTACGACCCCGCCACAGGCGAGACTCACCATTTCTTCGGCGGCGACCTCGAGACCGCGCGACGCGACGACGTCAACCGGATGAAGATGATCCGGTCGTACCGCGGCGTACGCCACGAGCGCGGCCAGAAGGTCCGGGGCCAGCGCACCCGCTCGAACGGGCGGACGGGCATGGCTGCGGGCGTCATCAAGAAGGCCGCGAAGGAAGCGGCGGCGGCCAAGGGGAAGGACAGCGGCGGCGGGCCGGGAGCGCCCGCCGCGCCGGCCACTCCGGCGGCCGCGGCGACCCCGGCCGCGGGCGCCAAGACGGCTGCGGCACCCGCCGCGGGCGGAAAGGCCGCGGCGACACCGGCGGCCGGCAAGAAGAAGGAGTAGACCGATGGGTGATCCGAAGTTCCTCCGTCGGTCCTACGACACCCCGAAGCATCCTTGGGAAGCCGCCCGGATGGACGAGGAGCGGAAGCTCGTCGCCAAGTACGGACTGAAGAACAAGCGCGAACTCTGGAAGGCGCAGACGATCCTCCGTGGATTCCGCCGACAGGCGCGCGAACTCCAATCCCGCGTGCGCGCCGGCGAGACCCAGGCCCTCCGGGAGTCCGAGGGACTCCTCGGCCGCCTGACCCGCCTCGGCGTCCTCGCGGCGGGCAGTTCCAGCCTCGACGACGTGCTCGCCCTACCCCCCGAAGTCGTGCTCGAGCGGCGGTTCGAGTGGGTCGCCTACCGGCGCGACCTCGCCGGGACCCCCAAGGGCGCGCGGCAACTCATTGTGCACGGACATCTTACCATCGGAAACCACAAGGTCACGCGACCGGGCTATCTCGTCCTCGCGGCCGAGGAGATGGACATCGCCTACGCCCCGTCGTCCGGGCTGACGTCGGAGGACCACCCCGTCCGCGTCGCGGTCCGAGAGAAGCTCGCCCGTCGCAGCCAGGCGACCGCCCCTCCCCCGACCCCCGGTCCGATTCCCGGAGGCGCGTAGAGCATGGCGAAGGTCGGCATCGCGCACATCTACGCGAGCTACAACAACATCCACATCACCGTCACCGACATCACCGGCGCCGAGACGCTCACCAAGGCGACCGGCGGCATGGTCGTCAAGGCCGCGCGGGACGAATCGAGCCCGTACGCGGCGATGAAGGCGGCCGACCAGGTCGCGGCGACGATGAAGGAGAAGGGGTACGACACGCTCCATGTCCGCGTCCGAGCTCCGGGAGGCAACCGCGCCCGCTCGCCCGGCCCCGGCGCCCAGGCGGCGATCCGCGCGCTCGCGCGCGCCGGCATGAAGATCAGTCGGATCGAGGACGTCACCCCCGTCCCCCACGACGGCACCAAGGCGAAGGGAGGCCGGCGCGGCCGGCGGGTGTAACGTGGACGTCGCGTCCGTCGACCTGAAGACCCGCGAGCTCCGCCTCGAGTTCACCGGCGCGAGCGCGGCCAAGGTCAACGCGATCCGCCGCACGCTCCTTGCCGACGTGCCAAAGCTCGCCATCGAGGACATCGAGTTCCACCTCGGCCCGATCCGGGACGAGGCGAGCGGGAAGGACTACGACTCCTCCACCAGCATGTTCGACGAGGGAGTCGCGCTCCGGCTCGGACTCCTTCCGATCCCGACGGACCTCGGGCAATTCCGTAGGAAGGCCGACTGCACCTGTGGCGGGCAAGGCTGCCCCCACTGTCAGATGATGTATTCGATCGACAAGAAGGGACCCTGCACGGTGTACGCGCGGGACATCACGCCGCTCGGCGACGCCACCATGGCGATCCTCGAGCCCGAGGTCCCGATCGTCCGGCTCGGCGCCCGCCAGGCGCTCCTCGCCTACGCGACCGCCGTCGTTGGCACCGCGCGCGAGCACGCGAAGTGGCAGGTCGCCCATGCCGTCGCGAGCTCCCCCCGACCCCACATCAAGATCGCGAAGAAGTCCGGGTGTTCCGATGCCTGCCTGAAGCGGGCCGCCGGCACGTGTCCGGTGAACATCCTCGCCTACGACGCGGGGAAGGTCACCGTCACCGACGAGACGAAGTGCATCCTCTGCTGGGCGTGCGAGAAGAGCTGCGAGCACGGGAGCGT
>JAKIVS010000015.1 GCA_022750435.1 Thermoplasmata archaeon
AGCGCCCCGGAGAACGCCCCCCCCACCCCGGAGTACGACGAGAGCAGCCCGTAGGCGAGCGGTCGTTCGGACGACAACCCTTTCCTAGTGGCGGAGGACCCCCGTCTCGGGGGTCGGTCGACGGGACGACGCGCGTCCCGGCCGAAAACGCGGCGCCCGAATTCCTCCCCGCCGGCGAGGGCCCGTCCGCCCTCCCATATGCGACCAGGACGGGCTCAGCTCGACAATCGTCCTGATTTGGGGGGGCCGGTCCACGCACCCCTCCGCGAAGGTCCTCGACGCCTCGGTGAACGGCGAGCGGGTTGGGTGACCCCCGGACCTCCGAGATGGTGCGGCGATGGATCCGCTAGCGGGCGGGAGCCGGCACGCCTCGGTTTCCCGCGGCGACGAGGGGCCGGTAAAGCCATGCGTGCAGCGCCACCAGCGATGCCGCGGAAGGCTCGTACTGCGCGGCGTCCGCGGCCGTGGCCACAAACTCGGCGGACGGCAACCCATGGACGAGGGCGAGCGCGAGCGAGTCGAGCTCCGCGTCGGTGGGGGCGAGCTTGCGGGCGCGGGCGAGGTTCCCGGCCTTTTCGAGCCAGTTGACCAGTTCCGCGGGTTCGATGGGTGCGCTCATTGCGAGAAGCGAGGCGGCGACCCCGGGTCGGGCGAACTTCGGGGCGAGGAGTGGGACGAGAGCATGGATCCGCGAGGCGACGTCGGAGCGCGTGATCGGCTCGGCCGCGAGATAGGCGGAAGCGAGTTGCCCATCCACCGGATCCAGCTTCGGGAGAGTGCTGAGCCACTTGTCGCGGAGCTGGACGGACTCGGTGGCCGATCGCCCGGTGGCGGCGAGCAGCGCCGCCGCCTCATCGCCTCCGGCATTCGGTCGGAGCGCGAAGAAGGTCTCGAGGGCGGGTTCCTTCTCCGGACCGGCGGCGAGGTGGAGGACCGTGGCCACGGTCACGGCGGACGCGCGCTGGCCGCCCTGCGACCGGACCCGCTCCATCGTCGTCATCATCGGGGCGTAGAGCTGCTCGATGGGGGCCGTGGCGGAGTTGATCAGCTCGGCGGCCAACAGTCGGTCTCGGGGGTCTCCCCCCATCACTTCGACGCTTCCCCAGGCGTTCCGGAACTCCTCCGCAATCGCTTCGGGGGTCTCTCGACGATTGGCGAGGCCCAAGGCGACGATGCGGAGCAGGGGGACCGCTTCGGTCGGGACGACCGGGCCGAGCTCCGCGAGGAAATAACTCGCGGACTTGGCGACGTCGTCGAGGTCGGCGCCGATCCGGTCCAGCTGCTCGGCGACGGTCTCGAGCGGGAGCGGGTCCGTCCGAGAGGCGCGAACTTCCAGCTCGGCCAGGACGCGCCGCCCCACGTCGGTCAGGGTCGGCGACGACGCGGTGCCTTCGACGGCCCCATGGCGGGCCACAGACTCCCAGACCTCGGTCATGGGAATCCCGGGCGGACGGCCGGTCGCCAAGGAACTGAGGTACGTCCGGACGGCGCCGCAGGTGACCGATGCCACGAGGCCCTCGAACGTAGGGGAGTTACTTAGACCCTCTCTCGGGCCGGCTGGACGGCCTACGCCCCGACACCCTGCTTGGGCTTCGATTCGCTCTGGGCCGTCGTGGTGGTGCTGCCGCCGCCGCTCCCCGTGGAGCCTTCCCGGAGCTGGCGCGCGATGAAGCTGCCAATCACGAGGAAGATGATCGCGAGAACGACGCCGACCCCGATGATGGCATCGAGGGCGACCGGTTGGAGCGTCGCGTAGGTCAGGCTCCCGCCCGAGGGGAGGAACGGCACGGGGGACTTCGGGCCGAGAAGGATGAAGATGCCCCACGTGACCCCGATGAAGATCGCCGTGATCAGTGCGTCCCCGAACCCGTGGGGATAGTTGTCGGGCATCTTGCCGTGGCGGAGGGTCAGGTAGAGGAAGAGGAGAACGAGCGTGATCACCAGGGTAATCGACAGGACCACGCTGACGGCAAGATAGAGCAGCGCGAAGAGGATGAGCGCGATGGCGTAGAGAGGGACGTCCATTCCTAGGTCGGACCCGGGTTCGCGGAGAAGGCGGTGGTTCTTAAACCTCTCTCGGGGGGTCGAGGACTTCGCGGGACCGTGAAGACTGCGGCCAGAGAGGTCGGGCCAGGTGGTGGCTCCCCTTTCCCCTCAAGAGGCACTCCAAAGGTTTATGAAGTTCCGTCCTTTCGAACGAATCCTCATGGCGACGTGGGGAACTCCCGCGGAACCCACCCTTCCCGACCGAGATCCTGTCGTTTTGGGGCTCGCTGTCGGGACGGCGCCGCTCACCGCAGGATTCTGTTCCGAATCGCTCGCTTCCTCGGAGCCCGCCCCTTCCGCCAGCCGCGCCTCCGCGAAGACCTCAATGGGGTCCAAGCGAAGGTTTAATTCCTCATATCCGTTCGAAGGAAACCTCATGGCGTCGATGGGACACCCACCGCGACCATCCCCACCCGAACAATCTGGGTCCAGCGTGGCCCACGGCACCGTCGGGCCGGTGACGCCCTTCCCGCGGTCCTTGCCGCGCTGGAGCCGGCGCCTTCTGCTCGGGTCGGCGTTCTGGATCGCCGTCCTCGTGATGGTCGTTCCGACCGTCTCGTTCGTGGGATTCTCGGCCTCGCTGGTCTCTCCCGCGAGCCCCTCGACCCACGCGAGCGCGCACGCCCCGGCTGTGGCCGTCGCTCCCGTCAAACACGCGAGCGCGCCCAATGCCGCCCTTCCCGGCGCGAACACCAAGGGTCAGAAGTTCTACGTCAATCCCGGTCTCAACGTCCGCCAAGCGGCCAATCAATCGCGCTTCGCGTCGATCACCAACATCTCCAACCTCCCCGGGTCCCCCGGGGCGATGACGTCGTCCTCCGTCATTCCCGGCCCGGTTCCCGCCGCGGCCCCGCTGGTCCGACCCAACGTCTACATTCCCACCGGCGCGTTCTACGGGTACGTCTACGACCGTGAGACTCTGAAGCCCCTGCAGGGTGCCACCATCCAGGCGTACGGCGCGGCGGGCCAGGACTGCCCGGCCACGACGTGCGAACCCGTCCAAAGCATCGCCAACGGGTCCTTCACCGTCTTCGGGCCGGTCGGGTTCGACTACGTCCAGGCCTCCCTGGCCTACCACCTCGACAACATCACCTACGCTTCGGCGGGCAACGGGACCCGCACCAACGTCGGAACGATCTACCTCGTCGAGACCGCCATCGTCCGCGGCATCGTCAAGTCCGATACGCCTCCCTCCGACGTGGCGATCTCGGGCGTCCAGGTCAGCGACTCCTCCCCGATCGCGGGCATCGTCGCGGACCCCGGCGCCTCCACCGCGAGCAACGGCTCGTTCCAGGTCGCCGCCTTGGACTCTCCCTCGGAACTGTCGTTCACTCCCCCGGCGGGCGTGTACGAGTCGAACTTCACCTGGATGAACGCCACTCCCGGCCAGCTCATCAATCTCGGAACGATCTATCTCGAGCGCCTGACGTTCGTGAAGATCAACGTCACGGACTCCGTCACCGGCGGAGCCCTGGAGGCGGGCACGATCGGCTCCGTCCAGCTGTGCTCCCTCGCGAACGGCTGCGGCGGAACCCAGCAGGGAGTGACCGTCGCCACCCGCAACGGCCCCAGCCACGTCACCACCCTCTCGGCGTTCGGCGCGCCGGGCGCGTCGTACGCGATGATCGAAGTGACCGGCTACATCCTGGCCGAACCAACGGTCGGTACGATTCCGCGGGAACCCCCGGGCCACGTCTTCTGGCTGCCTCCGGTGAACATCACCCCGACCGGAACCTTCCAGTTCAACGTCGGGATGTACGGAAACGACCTGCAGAACGGCGTCGGTGCCGTCCCCCACACCGGCTTGTGGACGGTCACCGTCTGCACCATGGACGGGTTCGATCAAATTGGGACGATCATCAACCAGCGGACCGGCCTCCCGAACACGACCCAGAGTTCGTGCGTCGGGGGAGGCTGCCTCTCCGTGGACACCCAGAACGTGCAGATCGCCGCGGCTCCGCTCCGGAACTCGATCTTTATCGACCCGGACTACCGCCCGACGTGCAGTCCGTTCGGGCCGACTTGGCCGATCCCCGGCGACACCCCGGTCTGGTTCAACGAGACGTACTTCAACATCACGCCCGACGAAGTCACGAACTTCGGGTGGCTGAACTTCACCGTCGGGACGTACGTCAACGGCAACGTCACGGTGGACGGCCTGTCGACGGCTCCGTCCGAATTCGCCGTGACGATCTCCTCGCTGAACTACCCGTCCCTGACGACGACGTACGCCTACTCTTCTACGTTCTCTCCGTTTGAGACCTACGCGTGCGGCGCCCAGATCACAGCGGCCGAGTTCTGCGCCCCCGCGCCGCCCGGCCCCGACCTCGTGACGGTGACGGCGAACGGCTACCCGAACAATTACACCTGGGTCTCCGTCCCCGAGGCGTACGTGGGAGTTCCCGCGGGCGTGGCGCTCGGCGATCCGGCGAACCTCCAGGAGACGACCGTCAACGTCACCGCGAGCGGATTCATCACCGGCAACGTCACCGAGGCCGGTACGAATTTCGGTCTCGCCTTGGCGTCCGTCGACATCTGCTCGGTCTCGCCAACGTACCCGGTCGGCTGTAGCTCCGGCGCGTCCAACCTGCGCGGCGTCTTCGACTTCCCCGCCCCCCTCGGCTGGGACTACGTCAAGATCTCGGCCTCCCAGTACCAACCAGATTACGTCTGGGCGTACGTCAACGCTTCCCAGCAGGTCGTGACGGTCGGCAACATCGGCCTCCAGCCGCTCGCGATCGTCCAGGGACGGGTCGTCGACCCCGACGGGAACCCGGTGCTCGGCGCGACGGCGGTCGCCTGCCCGCTCACCCAAACGAGCTCGACCTGCCCGGCCCTCGGCGCGGGTCGCGTGGGGACGGACGGCTTCTACCTCGGCGAAGTCGTCGGCGGATGGCTCCCGATTGCGACGTACAAGGTCGTCGTCTCCGCGGCCGGCTACTCCACCAACTGGGCCTGGGTTAACGCGACGATCGGGAACATTACGAACGTCTCGACGCTGGTCCTCTACCCCTCGGGAAGCAACGGGACCAGCGGCGGCGGGGGCAGCAACGGCACCAACACGACGAACGCCACGCAGATCTCGACTTGGCTCGTCGGTGAGTTCTTCGACAACGTCACCAAGATTGGCGTTCAGACGGGCTCCTACTTGGTCTGCCCGGTCGACGGTTCGCCTTGCTCGACCCCCAACGGGGGGACGAATACCGGTGGATTCTTCAACGTCACGATTCCGGCAGGTCTGTACTATCTGAACATCTCCGCGCCGGGGTACCAGTTCCTCTCGGTGTACTTCAACTCGAGCGGAGCGGCCTACCTGAACCTCGGGACGATCGACCTCGCGCCGCTCCCGTGGCTGTTCGGCAACGTGACGGTCAACCCGTGGAACCGGATTTACGTCGGCTCGGCCTACAGCTTCACCCTCGGACCGCTGGCCATCGTGCGCGTGTGCACGGTCAACGGTGTCTGCGCCCCGACGAACGGGCCGACCTCGAGCGTCGACCCGACGGGCCAGTTTGAGGTCTGGGGCGAGCCGGGCGCGAACGACATTGTCACGGTGACACCCGCGGCCCCGGCCGGGTTCACGAGCCCCAACGGCGGATTCGTCCAGAACAAGACGACCGCGAACATCAGCCTCGCCGCGATCACGGCGTCCGTGAACCAGACGATCTACCTCGACATCTACGCCTCGGTGAGCTTCACTATCTGGAACAACCTCTCGTGGGTCACCACGGGCGGCCAGGTCACGCCGCTCCCGGTGCGCTACGCGGGCGCTACGGTCACCGCGACCGGCGTCAACACGGCGACCGTCGCGTACTTCGCCAACGGTGGCGGCCAGGTCACGTTCTTCCTGCCGCCCGGGAACCCGGCGAAGCGCGTGTTCTACGCGGCGACGGTCGGCGGCGCCTGGGAGACGGGCACCGGCGTCGTCTCGGTCATGCTCGAGGCGGGTGGGTCGTACAACGCGACCAACCTCTCCCTCCTGCACTATGGCTGGGAGACCGGGTTCGTCGTGGAGACGAACACCTACCAACCGGCGGTCTACCTGGGGGTCTCCTCGTCCTCGACCCCCGCGGGATCGACGCTGACGTACTCCTCGAACTCGGACACCAACGGCGGAGGGTTCTTCAACATCTCCGCCGCGGCGAGTCCGTTCGTCAAGTTCACCGTCGGACCGGGGAACGACTTCAACAGCACGGTGTTCCTCGACTCGGTGAACCTGAGCAATTCGAGCTCGGTCCGTTCCCTCGACATCACCCACCCGGGGAACGTCACCCTCGACCACTGGGGCTACGTCTCCTCGACGCAGGTGAACTACTCCCAGTTCCCACCGGCGACGGGGGCGATCGACGTGGTCAAGGGCCTCCCGGTCTGGGACGTCGGCGTCTTCGCGACCAGCCAGAACGGCATCCAGACGAGCGGCACCAACCTCCCCGAGACGAACGACAACGGCCAGTTCCTGGTCGACGCGCCGCCGGGCCCGGGCTGGGTCAACTACTCGCGGCCGCTCTACGAGACGAACTCGACCCACTTGAAGGTCACCGCGGGCGAGGATCTTCCGGTCTCGCGCGTCAACCTGACGGGGGACGGCGTGGTCGCGGCCCTGGTCCTCTCGAAGCCGGGGAACATTCCGGTCGCGGGCGCGAACATTACCGACTGCCTCGCGGGGCAGCGCCTCTGCGGCTTCACCCAGACCAACGGCACGGGGATCTTCTGGGTCAACGCGACGCCCGGGCTCAACTTCATCAACGTCACGGCGAACGGGTTCATCCCGGCCTCGCCGACGCTGGTGAACGTCTGCTCGGACTGCTTCGTCCACGTGACGCCGATCCCCGTGTACCAGCCAGCGTACATCTCCGGGAAGGTGCTCGGCCTCCCCGCCGGGTTCCCGATCCGCCTCGCGAACGTCAGCGCGTGTTCGCCGACGGGCGGGACCCCGACGGGGCCGTGCCTCTACACGGTGCAAACCACCGTGAGCGGTAGTTTCCTCCTCATCGTGCCCGCGGGGAACTACATCCTGTCGTTCTCGGACCCGAACTTTAACTCGACGTACCTCGCCGTCAGCGTCTCGGCCGGGGAGCGGGTCCAGGTGGGCACCGTCTTCCTCCAGGCGTTCGGCGCGGTGACGGGAGCGGTCTACGACAACTCCACCATCCGACCGGTCGAGGGGGCGGCGGTGTTCGCCTGCCCCGTCTGGTCCGGGGGAGTGTGCGTCTCCGGTGCGACGGACGTCGGCGGACACTACCTCCTCGAGGCGGCGCCCGGCCCGTACGTCGTGACGATCTCCGCGGCCGGATACTCCGACCTCGAGCAGAACGTGGTCATCGTCGGGGGCCGGACGACGGTCGCTCCGACCGCCTTCCTAATCCGCCTCGGAACGGACACCCCGTACACGGTCAGCGGCACGGTCATCGCCGACGGCGCGCCGTTCGCGAACGCCCTCGTCGCCGCCACCTACGGTGGCGTCGTCGCGGCGTCGACCGTCACGAACGTGAGCGGCGGCTTCCAGTTCCAGGTGCTGTACGGAACCTACGTCCTGACGGCGAGCGCCCAGGGAGAGTCCCCGGCGTCGATCCCGATCGTTGTCCACGGCCCGCTGAGCGGCCTTCGGATCACGCTCTCGGTCCAGACCTACACGGAGACGGGGCGCATCGTCGACGGCCTCACGAACCTGCCGCTCGCGAGCGTCCAGATCCTCGTCGGCACGACAGTCGCCAACACGACGGGTTTGGACGGAAAGTACGCCGTCGCCCTCCCGAACGGAACCTCGGTGCTGACGGCGGTCTACCAAGGGTCCTCGGCGGTCAACTACGGCCAGGTGTCGTTCGCGGTCCAGATCAACGGCGGCGGCGGGGTGCGGAACATCTCGCTGTACCCCCCCATCACGGACGTCTTCGGGCTCGTCGTCGACGGAGCCTCCGGGACGCCGCTCGCCGGGGCCGGGGTGCTGATCGTCGGCCGCGCCACGGACGCGAAGGTGATCAACGAGACGCTCCAGACGAGCCCGTCTGGGGCGTTCCAGGTGAACCTCCCCGAGGGGACGTACAGCGTGACCGGAATCTATGGTGGGTACGCCAACACGACGCTGACGGTGACGCCGCGCGGTGTCTCCACGCAGCTGCTCGTGCCGCTCACCAGCACCTCGACCGTGGGTGCGCACGCCGCGGGTTCGTCCGGGAACGCCTGGCTCGGAGTCGGCGTCGCCCTCGGGGCCATCGTGGTGCTCGGCGCCGCGGCGGCGATCGTGAGCCTTTATCGGTCCGGGCGCCTTGGCCACCGTCGGCCACCGGCCAAAGGGGCTTCGCCGTGAGCGACTGGTCCGTTCCGCACGAGGGCGTCTCGCTGACGAAGGGTCGACTGACCCGTGCCGGGCTGATCTTGGCCACGCTCGCCCTCCTCGCGATCCTGATCGTTTCCTACGGTCCGGACAACGCGAACTCCGTCCACGTCGGACCCGCCCAAGTCGCGAGCTCGGGCGTCCGCACGGACTCGGCGCCGGCGGATTCGTCGTTCGGGGCGCTCACGCTCGGGGTCAGCGATTCCCCGGGGACGATCTGCGCCTACGACTTGGCGAGTTGCGCGGCGGGTGTGGGCGAGTCCCGAGTCACGCTGAGCGCGGACGCCGGAGGATCGGGCTTCCTCGCCTGGCCGAACGTCCAGGTCGCGTTCGTGATCGAAACGACGGACTACGACGGGGTGTACGACCCGAGCGCGGGCGACCCCGGAACCGACCCGTGCGTCGGGACCCAGGGATACCTCTGCGAGGAGTCGAACGGCGTTCCGTTCTTCGTGGCCCACGCGCAGGACATCGCCAACGCGATCTCGGCCGCGAACCCTCACAGCCACGTCTCGTTCGCGATGGTCGATTACTTCGCGAGCCTCGACCAGTTCGACGACGGCGACGGGGACGAGTACCACGTCGACATCCAGCAGTTCGTCCAGTCGCAGGACTTCGGGGCGACGGTCACCTCCACCTTCCAGGCGCAGGTCCTCGGCGGCGGCTACGTGTACAGCGACTCCGACATGTCGGACAACCAGCTCCACTCCTCCGTCATCACCGCGATGTACGGCACGATCATCGGAAGCGGCCTCACCTGGTCGAACGACACCCACCACGTCATCGTCTGGATGGGGTCGACCTGCCCGCGGGACCCGAGCTGCATTGAGAACTACTGCGTCTCCGCGTCCGACTACGCGGGCGAGGCGGGATGCGCCCAGTCGCCCTCCTGCGAGCCCTCCTACCAGTTCCTCGACGGCTCGAGCCCCAAGTGCGAAGGCTGGGTCCGCAGCCAGGACGGCAACGTCAACGACTCGATCGCCCAGCTGGCGAAGACCGCTCCGTCGTGTACCGATTCGATCGGGGGTGTGTGCACGGTCGATGCCATCGACCTGTGGACGACGCCGACCGACCCGCTCTCCAAGGGCTGGCCGACGGGACGCGCCAACGGTGGCCCGGGCGGGTCGGCCGTCGTTACGAACGTCCAGCACGTGCTCCTCGCGGGCTGCGACATCGCCGCGGCGACCGGAGGAACCTGGGACGGCCCGTCGTTCTTCACGTGCCCGAATGGGCAGGAAGGAACGCTCCAGTACGTCCCCCACGGTCCGGCGACCAAGCCGAACCTGAACAATCCCACGCTGTTGATCGCCTTCCGGGAGATCGGCTTCGGCCCGGTGCTCGAGACCCAAGTGGCGGCCGGGAGCAACCGGCCGATCTTTACCTTCGTTCCGTTCGGCCACATCGCCTTCGCCCCGGACCTCCAACCGACCCAAGAGTGCCAGCGCCGCGGGATCGACCTGAAGGGCTGCGGCACTCCGAAGGAGTACCTGGAGAACGGAGTCCACTTCCTCGGGTGGAACTGGAGCACGAACAAGTCCCAGAACACGATGTTCATCGGGGACAGTTGGACCGCCTCGTTCAACGTGATGGCGACCGGTGGTCCGTTCAGCACGGTGCCGCTGCATGCCTGCATCACGCCGGAGTGCAAGGCGGCCGGGAGCACCGCGGTCAACGGGTTCTACAGCTCGGCGAGCTTCGTGCCGTTCACGAACAACTCCATCACGACGGAATCGTTCCCGCTCGCGCTGATCACGATCCAGTTGACACCGGCGCTGGGCCCAGCGACCGCCCCACCTCCCCCGCCGCCCCCAGCCCCGCCCGGGTTCCCGGTGGTGGCGCCGTCCGCCCTCCCGGTGGTCCAGCAGATTGGGATCGGCAACAACGTCGGCGTCGCGAACATCTCGCTCCAGGCCGCCTCGGCCGGCTTCCTCGGCGCGGGCTTCGTTCGCGTCCAGCTGAAGAACAAACCGGTCGCGATGCGTGTGGCGGCGAAGTCCGGAACCGTCAGCTCGAAGTTCGACGCCGCCTCGAAGCAGGGCGGCGGCGGCGTGGGGCGATTCGAGTAATCGGGCCGTCCCGACCCCCGGAGCGGCCGGTCGTGCGGACCTCATCTTCGGGCCACGGCCCGTTCGAACGGGCGGAGACGCCCGGGGCGCACAAATTCCTCGCCGGTCCGCGCTCGCTCGAGGGGAAGGCTAGAGGTTTTTAGCCATGTATGGGACCACCCCCTCGAGTGTCGCCCGTTTGTTCCCTCGCGACGCGCTCTCCGGGCGCGCGCTCGAAGTCCTTCGCACGGAGTGGTAACCCCATGGTTCGCCGACCGGCAGTCCGGGCGCAGTCCCATCGCCGCACGATTTGGACGACGGGAGCTGCCCTCGCGGCCCTCGCGCCGATGATCCTCCTCGCCTTCTATGGAGCGGGCACCTCGATGGCCGCGTCGCCCGCCGTGGCGGCCCCGGGGGGAGCGACCGTGGGGCATGCGACCCTCGCCGCCGCCGGTGCACCGACCCCCGCGGCGGCCCGCGCCGACGCCACGTCGCCCGCGGCGACGGCGCCGTTCAACCCGACGTGTGCGAAGATCGACACCACGGTGTGCATCTCCATCCAGAGCGCCACCGAGCCGAACATCATCCCACCCGCCGGCTCGTTCGTGTCCTCGGTGGAGCCGAACGCGTCGCTCGACATCCACCTGGTCATCAAGTCCCGTTTCTTCCTCAACGCGACCTCACCGCCGAAGAATGGCCCCGACTCCCCGATTGCGCTCAACGTGACGGGCGTGTTGTGGAACGGCGACCCGTACGACACCTACCTCGACGGAAATGTCTGGCACGCCGACAACGGCTCCTGGTGGGCCGGGCCCCAGATCGTTCCGCAGAACCAGACCTACCCGTACTGGTACACCGTCACGATCGCGGCCAAGTCGAGCGGCGGCTCCCCGAACTTTTTCCCCGGGGAGACGGTCACCTGGTGGATCGAGCTGACACAGAACATCGCCAACACGACGTTCACCCACCACGAGGGTCCGCACTTCCAGTTCACCTATGGAGGTGCGTGGCCGTTCTCGCCCTACCAGGGATCCCAGCAATACTCGGGGCCGAACGCGACGTTCGCCGACGTGAACGTCTCCGTCCACCCGCGCGCGCCGAATTGGAACGACACGGTGAAGGTGGTCGTCAACACGACCGCCGCCGATGCGTACCCGGTCAACGCGTCGATCGGCTCGGCCTCCGTCACCTTCCGGGAGACCTACAACTCCGTGACCGTCGCGAGCACCTCGTTCCCCTTCCCGGTCAACGTGACCGGCACGGTGGGAGCGGTCACGACCTCCATTGTCATCCCGGCCGCCTACGCGCAGCTCGCGGGGGCGACCGTCTACTACTCGATCCTCGTCGCCGATACGGCCGGGGACCAGCTCCAGACGCCGCAGTACACGTACACCGTCGGAGGGAACGGCTCGTTCCTCTCGGGGACGTTCACCGACGACCTCGGCATCACGAGCAGTCCCTCGGACGTGGCCGGCGCGGCGGGCGTCGCCGTGACTCTGGTCCCGGGCCAGGCGGTCAACGTCACGGTCACGAGCCTCAACCCCGGCGTGGCGATCAACGCCGCCCAGCTCGTGGAGTCGTTCAGTTACCCCGCAATCAACGAGCGGATCACCGTCAACATCCCCATGGTGCGGATCACCTCGACGATCTTCCGCGGGACCCTCCCGGGCACTCCGGTCGGATCGTTCGTGAACTTCACGGTCGACGCCTGGGACTTCGACCAGCACCAGCTGGTCTCCCCCGAGTTCTCCTACGTCACCCCGTCGTTCGCGGAGTACGACCCGTTCGTCCCGGGCAATGAGACGTTCTTCTACGTCTACGTCTACGACAACGGAACCCACGAGTGGGTCTCCGGCGCGACGGTGCAGGTGACGGGTCCGCACGGGTTCGTCAACTCGGTCTCGAACACGACCTACGGCGTCTCCTACCCGAACGCCTCCGCCGCCCCCTACACGCCGCTCCTGGTCTCCGCCAACGAGACCTACCACATCTCGGTCCGGGACCTCGCGTTCGTCCCGGCGGTGGGCGGGACCCCCGAGTTCCTGAACGCCACCGTCGTGGCGTACCATAGCCTCACGGCGCGCCAGACCCTGACGACCACCGCCAACTACTTCGTCGTCCAGGAAGGGAGCTCGATCCTGTTCTACCTCAACGGCACCGCCCCGCCGCCCGTTGTCTCTCCCCCGGCGTCGTCCGGCGGCATTCCCCTGCCGGCCCTGATCGGCCTGCTCGCGACGATCGGGACCGCCGTGCCCCTCTACTGGTGGTGGACCCAGATCCGGGCCCGGCGGAAGGAAGAGGAGAAGCGGGTGACCCTATGAGCCGCTTCCCCACGCGCGCGCTGATCGTGGTCCTCGCCGTCGTGGCGTTGCTCGCCGTCGGCCCCGTCGTCGGTGTCCTCGCGCTGGCGAGCCCCGCGACGCCGTCGGCTCCCTCGCTCGTGACGCATGCGGCCCCGACCCACGTGGCGGCCGCCGCTCCCGCCGCCCAGCCGCGTGCCGCCCCGTCCGCGGCGAGCTCCCCGGGCGCATCGGCCCCGGGAACCGTGTTCGGGTGCCCCACCCCGTCGAACCCGCCGAACTGGAAGAGCCTCACCTTCTTCAACGACGTCGAGGTGACGTTCTACGTCCCGAACACCCCGTCCCTCGACGGCAGCGCGTTCCAGACCGCCCCGTGCGGGAACACGATCCCGACCTACGTCCACGGCTTCTGGATGAACGTCACGACGAACGTCCCGATGGTCAATGCGATCGTCCAGATCTGGGGAACCACCTGGCCGAACGCCACGAACCCGCAGAACCCGATCTCGGGATTCGACCCGTCCCTGCCCGCGAACTTCTCGATGTACATCCCGCCGGGAGGCGCCCGGACCACCGCGACGTTCTACTTCGACGTCTACCGGTACTTCTGGCCCGGCTCCCAGGTGTACTTCAACCTCACGATCGAGTCCGCGAGCGCCACGCCGAGCACCGTGTATTCGGCCCAGGACATCTGGGATGAGTTCAACTACTCCGGCTTGAAGGACAACTACACTTGGACGTTCGGGGTCGCCTCGGTCTGGGGGTCCACCGACTTCGCGAGCGACATCGCCGTGACAACGAGCCCGAACGTCATCGTCCCGCCGTTCTTCTGGCCGAACCGCAACCAGTCGATCGTCATCGAGCTCACCTCGCTCACGATCACCAACGGGACGCTCCAGCCAATCCCGTTCGCGCGACTGAACATCGAAGAGAAGGCGGACAACGTCTCGGCGAACTACGCCGAGTCGTTCGGCCCGGCCAACTCGACCGTGATGACGGCGGTGGTGCCGGCGAATCCCGGGGCGAGCGCGAACTTCTCGGTCACCGCCTGGGTTCCCTGGGAGGGGGGCACCATCGACCGGATCGATAGTCCGCAGTATTCGTTCAACTGGACGGGCAACGGGGGGTGGTGGTACCCGGCGTACGGCGTCGTCGGCAACCTCCAGTACAGCACCTCGCCGAACGTGCTCAACTCCGGAACCACGAAGACGACCCTCCCGACCGGCACGTCCGTCAACGTGACCATCGCCTCTACCATCGAGAACGTCACGCTGGGGCCCGCGCAGGTCCACTTCCAGTACACCGACGCCGCGGGGACGACGGGCGGGGCGATCACGATGACCCCCGTGAGCCCGAACGCCTCCTTCGCGGTGATCCCCGGGCTCCCGTCCGGCGGGTCGATCACGTTCTACGTCGTCGCGAAGGACATCTTCGGGACGCCGATCGCGTCCGGGAACTCGACTTACTCGGAGTCCGGCGCCCCGCAGCCTGGGCCCGGTGGACTGGTCCTCACTCCCGGGTTCGGACTGTTCTTCTTCGAGGCGGTCGACCTCTCGACCGGCCAACTGGTGCCGTTCCTCAACTTCACCCTCTCGAACACCACGTGGTCCGAGGTCCGACAAGGAACGGCCCTCGGCTTCGCGGCGCCGACGCCGCTCTCCGGCCCCGGGTTCCTCCCGGTGACGTACGGAGTCTACGTGATCACGATCCACGCGTTCGGGGAGACGGAGACCGCGACGGTGAGCGTCAGCACGACCACCCCATTCGGGGTCGTCTTCTACGTCGCCTCGGGGTCGGTCACCCAGAACACCTGGGTCCCCCAGACCACGCTCACGATCCCCGCCGTCGTGGGACTGATCGGCGCCTCCCTCGCCATGTGGCCGATCGGGAACTGGTTCCGGGAGCGCCGCCGGAAGGCCGAGCAGGAACAGAGGCGCATCACGCTGTAACCGACACGGAGAACAGAGATGGCAACACCCAGCACCAAGGTCACGAGCACGCCGACTCCGGCACCGGCGACCGCCCCCACGGGGACGGCGCCGAAGACGGCCCCGACGCCCGTCAAGGCGCCCGCGGCGGCGACCCGAAAGGTCGCCCCGGCGGCGAGCCAGACGGCGATCAAGCCCGCGACGAAGACCGGGGCTCCGGCGATCCGGGCGCCCCCGAAGGCGCCGGCGAAGGGCCCCCCGAGGGCGCCCGCGCGCAAGACCGGTCAACGGGCGATGTGGATCCTTCTGCTCATCGGCATCGTCCTCGTCGCGACCGGCGCGGGACTCCTGGTCGGGTTCTACCCCTACGTGGTCCACGCTCAGACGGCGAGCGAGTTCCTGCAGAACGCGCACGCGGTCCAGTCGAGCAACAAGGCGGTCAACTTCGTCGCCCTCACTGGCGGCGGGTACTCCGCGGGCCAGACCGTCGTGATCAAGGACACGGTTCGGTCCGTCGCCTACAACTCCTCGACGCAAACCACCGTGCTCACGTTCGCCTCGATCGGGAACCTCCCCACCAGTCAACGTTCGTCGGAGACGACGCTCGCGAACAGTCTGTTCGCGACGTTCTCCGGGCAGCTGAACTGGGTCGGGAGCGGGACCCCCGTCGTCCTGACGTTCACCATCGTCCGGCAGCAACTGCCCGGCGGACCGTACGGAACCGCGGGCTACCTGACGCTTGACGGCGCGGCGGACGCCACCAACCACGCGATTCAAAACGGCCTCGGCGGCGCCCAGTCGGTCGCGATCGGTCAGCAGTACATCCAGTACGGACCGCCCGCCCCGCTCTACGACGACCTGTTCGCCTTCATCACCGCGGTGGGGCTCGCCTGCCTCGCCCTCGTCGTCCTCTCGTGGGCGAACATCTTCCCCGCGACAGCGAAGGTCGAGCGCTGGTTCGTCCGCCAGACGAAGGACCCGAAGCACCTGACGGCCCTCCTGATGGCCACGACCGCGTTGCTCGGCGGATTCTTCCTGCCGTTCTACCCATGGCCCGTGGTCCTGCTCATCGCGGCCGGGGTCGGCTTCCTGGCCTGGAGGTTCCCGCAACTCTCGCTGCTCGTCCTCATCCTCCTCGTGGCGCCGGAGGTCGGATATCAGTCGGGTACGCTCGGTCTGATCTTCCTGTTCGCGGCGATCCCCGTGCTGTTCGCCTCCCTGATCGACTGGAGGTTCGGGATCGGTGCGTTCCTCACGCTGTTCCTGGCGCCGCTCGGGCTGTCGTTCGTGATCCCGGTGTTCCTCGCGATGATCTTCTCGCTGTACATCGGGCTCGCGGTCGCCGTCGCAGGAGGTCTCCTGATCTCGCTGTTCGTCACGCTCGGCAACCTGCCGATCCTCGGCTACCTGGCGGGACCGGGGGCGAACGGTACACCGAGCCTGATCGCCGGCCATGCGGCCGCGTTGCAACCGACCCTACCGTTCCCGTACTTCACGTTCAACGCGATCGGGTCGGCGTACATCAACATGCTCAGCCCGAACACGCAGGTGCTGTCGCTCGGCGGCCAGGGATTCGGATTGATTGCGATCCCGATCGTCGAGATCGCCGCGTGGTGCTTTGCGGCCTGGTTGGTCACTTGGGCCCTGCGCGAGCGGGAGCACCAGACCCCGGAGCGCCTGCTGCAATACTCGGTCGCGAGCGGCGGCGTCCTCGCCGCCGTGACGTTCGGCGCCTTCTGGGCGTTCAACTACGTCGGATGGTGGGACGTCGTCGTCCTCTTGTTCGTCCCCGCGATGGTGACGGCCGCGGCGGGCTCGCTGGTCATCCGGGACGCCTTCGAGGCGTACTTCACGAGCCGTCTCGGCGGGACCGGCGTCGGAACGCGGGTCGCCGAGATGAAGGGCCTTCAGAAGACGACGTTCGAGATGGTCGGCGGACTCCACGACGTGAAGGCCGACATCAAGGAATCGATGATCATTCCGCTGATGCGGAAGGACGTCACGACCCGCTTCAAGCTCGAGCCGCCGAAGGGGATCCTATTGTTCGGGCCCCCGGGCTGCGGCAAGACGATGCTGATGAAGGCGCTCGCGAGCGAGCTCGGCGTCGAGATGATCTCGATCAAGTGCTCGGATCTGATGAGCAAGTGGTACGGAGAGTCGGAGAACCGCGTCGCGGAACTTCTCCGGACGGCGCGCGAGCGCGCCCCGTGCATCCTGTTCATG
This sequence comes from Thermoplasmata archaeon, assembly GCA_022750435.1. Taxonomy (GTDB): domain Archaea; phylum Thermoplasmatota; class Thermoplasmata; order Lutacidiplasmatales; family UBA184; genus Lutacidiplasma. The sequence continues at coordinate 16,877 of JAKIVS010000015.1, forward strand.
GACGAGATCGACTCGGTGGCGAAGCGCCGCGACATGTACACGGCGGACGACGTCACCCCCCGTCTCCTCTCGATCCTGCTGTCGGAGATGGACGGCATCGACAAGTCGGCGGGCGTCATCGTCGTCGGCTCGACGAACAAGCCCGACCTGATCGACCCGGCGCTGATGCGCCCGGGCCGCCTCGACAAGATCATCTACGTCCCGCCGCCCGACTTCAACGAGCGGATGGAGATCGTCCACGTGCACCTGGTCGGACGACCGGTCGCGCAGGACATCGACCTCGCCGAGATCGCGAAGAAGACCGAGCGCTACAGTGGGGCCGACCTCGCGAACCTCGTACGGGAAGGCGCGACGATCGCCGTCCGGCGTGAGATGATGACCGGCGTGCGCAGCCCGATCGCGATGGACGACTTCCGCCAGGTCCTCCCGAGGATCAAGCCGTCCATCAGCCTGCGGATGATCTCGGACTACGAGGTCATGAAGCTCGACTACGAGCGGAAGATGCACCAGGTCCAGCGGACGGAGCGCAAGATCATCGTCCGGTGGGACGACGTCGGTGGCCTCAGCGAGGTCAAGCAGGCGATCCGGGAGTACGTCGAACTCCCGCTCACCCGGCCGGAGCTCATGGAGAGCTACAAGATCAAGACCGGTCGGGGGATCCTCCTGTTCGGCCCGCCGGGCTGCGGCAAGACCCACATCATGCGGGCGGCCGCCAACGAGCTCAACGTGCCGATGCAGATCGTCAACGGCCCCGAGCTCGTGAGCGCCTTGGCGGGGCAGTCGGAAGCCGCGGTCCGGGACGTTCTCTACCGCGCCCGTGAGAACGCGCCGTCGATCGTCTTCTTCGACGAGATCGATGCGTTGGCGAGCAAGGACTCGATGAAGACCCCCGAGGTGTCGCGTGCGGTCAGCCAGTTCCTGACGGAGATGGACGGCCTGCGCCCGAAGGACAAGGTCATCATCATCGCCACCACGAACCGGCCGCAGACGCTCGACCCCGCGTTGCTCCGCCCGGGACGGTTCGATAAGATCTTCTACGTCCCGCCCCCCGACCTCTCCGCCCGCCAGGACATCTTCCGGATCCACCTGAAGGGAGTCCCGGTCGAAGGCTCGGTCGACTACGGGAAGCTCGCCGGCATGACCGACGGATTCTCCGGCGCCGACATCGCGAGCGTCGTCGACGATGCGAAGCTGATCGCGCTGCGCGAGCAGCTCGTCACCGAGACGAAGGACGCGCAGACGCGCGGCGGCGGGTTCGGACTGTTCCAGGCCGGCACGACGGGCGCCCCCCACATGGGAAGCGGCGTGGCCGCCGGGACCCCCGGAGCGAAGATGGAGGTCGTCAGCAAGGTCGTCGGCGTCCGGATGGACAACCTGCTCGAGGCCGTCAACAAGACCAAGTCGTCGATCACCCCGGAGACCTTGGCGTGGGCCGAGGAGTTCATCCGGTCGTACGGGACGCGGGGATAGACTCGGGGGGGGAGCCGGACGGACGATGGACTGCGCCATACCGGTCGTCCGGTCCCCGTCGGCCCCGCCGCCGGCTGAGGGCCGCCCGGGAGCGGTATGGCGGAGCCCGAGCCGACCCGCTCCCGCCTCGACCTCACGACGTGGGCCGGCATCGGGATCGTCGGTCTCCTGGTCTTCCTGGTCGGCGTCTACCAGCCGATCTGGGCCCACGTCAAGTACGGACCGTGGATTTCGATCGCCGTCGCGATCGTCGGCGGGATCGTCGTCGCCATCGGCTTCGGGTACGCCTACGACGCCCGCGAAGAGTCGTTGCACCCGACCCGACGGCCTCCCCCGGAGGACCCGGACGCCGGGTCGATCCGGGCCGCCCCGAGCTTCGAGATCTACCGGCCGGGCGAGGACGACGTTCCCGAATCGGAGAAGCGCTAAGCCTTCGAACGCCGAGCTTATACTTAGTGGAGCCGTCCCGATTTTCGCCCCATGACGGCGAGGAGTCTCCGCCCCGGGTGGGTGGCGTTTGCGATCGTGGGCATCTGCCTCCTTCTGGCCGTTCCCACGCAGTGGTCGACGGCCGGGACGACCAACGCCGCCCTTCCCGTTGGGCCTTCCCACGCCGCGAAGACGACCGCCGCCGCCCATCCCGCGGTGTTCCAATGCCCCAATCCCCCCCTCGGATACGGCTCCGTGTCCGGTTTCCTGCCTCCGACCCCGGTCCAAGCCGGACAGACCTGTCCGGGCCCCATCGTCGAGGACACGATCCATGGGTCGTTCTCCTCGAACGTTCCGGGGTCGGGGGAACGCTGGAAGGAAGCGATCTACCTCCCCGCGAACGGCACACCGGGCCAGCCGTTCGAGTACAGTGACGTCTTCCTCGGCATGGTGGTCTCGGGGGACCCGAGCTCGCTGTACCGCCAGTCGTACGCCCAGGTGATCTTCACCCCGTCGTCGGCCGGCCCGAACACGACCGTGACCTGGGGCGTCTCCGCCGCGGTCTGGGCGATGCACAACGAGACCGCCGGGGGCGCCTGCTCCGATTCGATGACGTTCGTCTGGAACTGGAGCTTCTGGTGCATTCAGAACATGATCCAGAACGGCGCCGGGCTCGTCGGGCCGACTGGCCTCGCGGGCGGAACCTGGTTCAACGTCACCTTCGACGGCCAGATCGGCCAGAGCTCCGGCATGACGGTCTGGGCCAACGACTCGACCAACTTCACGGGGAATTTCTCCTTCCAGCTCAACAACACGACCACGGGGGCGGTCGCCTACGAGCCGTTCTTCAACGACTCGTGCAACGACCTCTGCTTCCTCAATTGGTCGTATCCGTTCGGACTCGGGATCGGATGGGACATTTGCCCCGACGGCTCCCCGCCGTTCGCCGCGTGCGACACCTACAACCAGACCGTCTGGGACGGCGCGAACCCAGTCGAGTTCGGGCCCCCGGAGTTCTGGGTGAACGCGAGCGCCGGGTATGGCGGTGACTACCAGTACTTCGCCCCGATGTCGGCGTCGGGGGAGTGCAGTTCAAGCGCGGTGGTCGCGGTCGCCTCCTGCAACAACTACAATGCGTTCGGCGGGACCGGGTTCTATCCGTTCTTCAGCTGGAACGGCTCGCTCCTCAACTTCGGGGACGAGTATCCGTGGACTGTCAACGACATGGGTGGGGAGTACACCGAGTACTTCCAGACCGGGCCGGTGCAGCACGACATCGTGCCCCTCTTCCTCGAACGGTTCAGCAACGACAGCCACGGGGGGTACGTCGAGCCGAACACGGCGCTCAACGTCTCCACGACCGTGTCGGACCTCGGCGTCGTCCGCTCGGTCCAGTTGACCTATTCGCTCAACTCGGCGACGTCGATCACCGTCCCGATGCCCCTGATGGCCGGGACGACCCAGCGTGGCACCTACAACGGGACGGTGCCTACGGGGGCGAACGGCTGGATCAACTTCACGGTCACCGCGACGAACAACGCCTCCATGAACGACACCGAGCACGGGACCGTCTATCGCGGCCCGCTGCCGCACTTCTCCGTCGTCGTGGACACGCAGCCGCAGTCGTGCACAACGGCGACGGTGAACGGGACGCTCGTCCACAACGGGACGACCCTCTCGCTCACCCCGGGGACGTACCCGGTCACCAGCAGCTCGTGCTACCCGTACGAGTTCGGGAAGTGGCTGACTTCGGCCGGCCTCCGGGTGGCGAACGCGAGCTCCATCTCCTCGAACCTGACGGTGACGCGGCCCGGCACGGTCACCGCGAACTGGACCTACGTCCGGCCCGACGTGACCGTCACCTTCGTGACCGCTCCCACCACCCCGTGCGGAACGGTCGAGATCGCCAACCAGACCTACGGCCAGGGATTCTCCTCGGTCGCGAGCATCCTCTACGGGCTCCCGGCGAACCTCTCCGTCCCGACCGGCTGCGCCGGTGAGAGCTTCGCGGGGTGGACGTTCGTCGGGAACTTCACGATCCTCGGCACCACCCTGATCGCCGGCGGAAACGGCACGCTGACGGCGAACTTCGTCTCCTCGTCCACCGGTAGCACGCTCAGCTTCTTCACCGACCCCGCCACGTGCGGGGGGGTCCTGTATCGTGGCGCCGGCTACACCGGCGGCGAGCGGCTGACGGTCAACGCGACCCCCTACGCGGTCGCCCCGCTCCCCTGCGCCCACTACGGGTTCCAGCAGTTCGACACCACGGGGGGCGCGACCGTGACGAACGGGAACCTCACCGTGACGTCGGCCGGCTCGATCGAGGAGTTGAACTTCGTACTGACGGAGGTCACCCTGCTGATGTTCCCGGGCTCGTGCTCGGTGCTGTTCGACGGGGTCCGGTACGGCAACGACACGGTCCTCGTGGTCGCCAACAACTCGACTCACACCATCACGCAGAACGCGTGCCCCGGCTACTATCCGTTCAGCATCACCCCGACGCTCGGCCTCAGCCTCTATGGGGACCTACTGACGGTGAACACCTCCGGGACCGTCCTCGCGAACTGGCTGTTCGGCTCCTCCTCGCAGTTCCTCGAGTTCCAGACCGACCCGGGCAACTGCGGCACCATCTCGTTCGGCGGCGGAACCTGGTCGAACACCAACTACACGAACGTCCCCCAGAACGCGACGGGCCCGATCTCGGCCCACCCGTGCGCGAACTACGGGTTCGTCCGCTGGGTCCCCTCGCCCGGCCTCCAGATCTCGAACGGGATCGCGTACATCAACGCGAGCGGGTCGATCCTCGCCGTCTTCCGACCGATCGCCCCGGTCGCGATCCAGACCACGCCGTCGAACTGCGGAACCGTCTCGGTGAACGGGGTCGCGTACGCGTCGAACTCGACGGCGATCTTGACCGAGGATTTTCCGTACCCGATCACGCCGCTCCCGTGCGCGCACTACTCGTTCGTCGATTGGAGCGACACCGTCGGCGCGACGATCGTCAACGGCACGCTCTACCTGGCGTCCGAGGCGATCCTGACGGCGAATTTCGCCCCCACCCCGTACATCGTCCAGGTCCACATCGACCCGGGGACGTGCGGCTCGCTGTACGTGAACGGCATCTCCGAGACGAACGGGACGAACGTGACGCTCCCCTTTGGGACCTACCCGCTCCGGGCGGCGCCCTGCCTTGGGAATCTCCTGGTGGGGTACAACGGCACGGGCGGAGTCCAGGTCATCGGCACTTCGAGCATCACCGTCGGCGCGAACGGCACTCTCAACGCGACCTACCGACCGGTCCCCCCGTCCGTCACCTTGAGCGTCCCCTCGAGCTCCTTCGCGGGCGACATCGTGACGCTCGCGGCGACGGTCGCCGTGCTGGTGCCTCCGTACACCTACAACTACAGCTGGACGTTCGGCGACGGGTCGAGCGCGACCACGCCGGCGAACTTCACCGCGCACACGTACAACCAGCCCGGGACCTACACGGTCACCGTCGTGGTCCACGACCCGTACGGACGGAACGCGACGACGTCGGGCACCATCCAGGTGGTGGCCTCCTCGGCGACTTCCTCGCTCGCCATCCCGACCTCCACGTCGATCATCCTCGGGATCGTCGTCGTGGCCGTCGTGGCGCTGCTCGCCGTAGCGTTCTGGCGCCGCCGACCCCCCACCGCGGCGCCGATGGAATCCGCCGCCCCGTACGATGAGGGCACGCCGGACGACGCCGTGTATCTCCCGTCCGGAGCCGACGGGACCGACGCTTCCACTCCCTCCGGAGACCAAGCATGACAAGCCTCAAATACCGAGAACCAACGATGAACGCAACCCCCATGACCGACGGTGCAACCCCCATGAGCCAGACCACCCGCCGACCTCCTCGTCCTCTCCGGCTGGCCACGCTGATGGCGGTCGCCATCGCGTTCCTGATGGCCGTCCCGTTCGGGGCGCTCGCGACCTCGGGCGTCCTCTCGTCCTCCCCCTCGGCGGCCACCGTTGTCCACGCGCCCGTGGTTCGGACGGCCCCCACGTCGATCTCGACGACGAGCTTCGCCGCGCGGCTCCTGGCGAGCCCGGCAGTCTCTCCGTCCTTCCTTGGTCTGACCGAAAGCGCGCGGCTCGCGGACGCCGCGTTCGGCGTCGGTGGCCAGGCGGCACTCTCCCACCCCGAGGCCCCCGCTCCGCAGGCGCTCGCCGGGAACACCTACCTCAACGACCCGTGCTCGACCACCTCGACGGTGGCGGCGGTCAACGGCACGAACTCGACCCTCCTCGCCGGCGTGAGCTCGGAATACCTCCTGTTCAACGCGTCCGGCGGCTCGTACTGCAGCACCGTCTCGGAGTCCCCGCTCCTCACCGTCAACGGGCTCGTCGAAGCGGAGCGCTCCACCGACGGAGGGCAGACCTGGACGCCCAGCTGGATCCCCCAGAACGCCAGCTGGACCAAGATCTCCAGCCCGCTGTTCGACTCCATTCCGGGAATGTTCTACCCGTACTCCGGCGATGGCCCTGCCTTTGCGTCGCCCTCGGTGGCCGCCGCGAACGACGGTACGGTCCTCCTTTCGACCCAGTTCATGCCCGGCTGCTGGATCTCCGGTTGCACGAATGCGACCGGTGAGCAGAGCCCGGCAGGGATCGCCATCGCGCGGTCCGTGAACGGCGGGGCGTCGTGGGTCAACACGACCGTCGTCGAGAACAAGACCTACTTCCAGTGGATCAACACCGGTGCCACCTGCACGGCGGCGGGACTCGGCTCGGGGTTCTACCCGGTCAACGTCCCGATGTCGCCGTACCTGGCGATCAACCCGGTGACGGACGCGGCCGTCGCGACCTGGGAGAACTTCCACGTCCTGATTGACGTTACGAACTGCACCGCGAGCATCTCCGGCACGATCCAGGCGTCCAACTCGCTGAACGGCGGACTCTCCTGGTCGGCTCCCCAGAACGTCTCGGGCCAGCTCGCCTTCGACCCCCGCGTGGCGATCGGTCCGGCGCCCGCCTACCCGGTGAGCATCGTCTACGAGAACTGGCTCAACGCGACCCAGGACAGCAGCTCCGGTGCGCTCGCGGTCAACTGGGCCGTCGCGACCTCCACCGACAACGGGACGACCTGGGGCGCGCCGCTCCAGACCGCCAGCTCGCCCAACGTCAACCTCCTGTGGCGCGGGGACTCCTCGCCCGACTCGTTCTTCACCTCGGACAACCCGTTCGGGCTGTACACTCCGAGCCAGGGTAGCCTCGCGTTCGACTCCTGGGCGAGCTCGACCCACGAGGGGAACGAGTACCTCGTCTGGAGCGACAACCAGACCGTCGGATCGACCGACCAGGGCTACCCGGCGATCGCCTTCGAGGAGCGCGCCTCCGGTAGCCCCGGCTGGACCGGAACCTCGTTTATCACCCCGGCCACGAAGTCGACCGTGTACTTCCAGCCGTCCGTCTCCGTCGCGCCAGACGGGACCCTCTGGGTCACGTTCTACGGCGAGAGCAAGTCGTCGGGTGACCTGAACATGTTCGCCGTCTACTCGACGAACGGCGGAACGACGTGGTCGACGATGTCCGAGATCACGAGCTCCTTTGGCATCCTCGCGAACGGCCTCCTCTCCATCGGCGACTACACCGGCTCGGTGGCGACCTCCGCCGGAACCTACGTGACCTGGATGGACTGCCGCTCCGTCAGCTGCACGGACTCCTTCAACGAGTCGACGATGGTGACCCTCGTGGAGCCGGTCGCGCTGACGACCTCCGCGTCGGGGATCACGCTGACGGTGACGACCAACGGTGTCGCCTCGGCGGTGTCCCTGCCCGGGGCCGTCCCCTGGGCCATCGGGACCGCGCACACCGTCGCGGCGCCCGGGTGGCTTCCGTACAACGCGACGTACGTGGAGACGTTCCACAACTTCACCGGCGCGGTGAACAGCACGGCGTTCTCGACGACGTTCACCTACACGGGCGGCTCGAGCCTGGTGACGAACTACGCGTTCGTCCCGGGTTCGTTCCTCGCGGGGTTCTTCACGCCGAACACGACGTTCGACCAGCTGACGATCGACGGGTTCAGCGTGCCGCTGCACCCGTGGAACGCCACCGCGCTGTCGTACAACTATTCGGTCGCGAGCGGCCGGTCGTACTACCTGAACGCCTCGGCGTCCCGGTTCTACCTCCCGCTCGTGAACCAGATCCTTGGCACGACCGCCGGGGCCGTGACGTCGTTCAACGTGGACCTCGCGAAGACCCACGGCTGGCTGATCGGGCGCGTCACGCCGACGAACGCGACCCTGCTGATCAACGGCACGCCGGTCGTGGTCGATGCCCAGAACGGCGTCTACAACACGAGCGCGTTCTGGGGCTCGTACTGGGTGAACGCGAGTGGGTACGGTGTGACGAACTTCAGCCAGTACGTCACCGTGACACCGGACCAGTCGACGACGACGAACATCGTCCTCTCGGGCGGATGGATCCGAGGCGCGCTGATCAACAGCTACCCGGGGATCTCGATCAAGCTCGACGGCGTGGCGATCTCGAACCTCGTGGGTGCGACGTTCAACGACTCCACGCTCGGCGGTGCCCACCAGATCGTCGCAACGGCGACCGGGTACAACACCTCGACGATCAACGTCACGGTCGTCCCAGGACACACCAGCGTCGTCTCCGTGAACCTGACGAACCAGGGAACGGTCATCGGGTCGATTTCGCCGGTCGCCGCCCTGAAGGTGGCGACCCTGAGCGTGACCAACCTGAGCCACCTGGGCGGAGGACACGAGCCGATCGATACCACGACCGGCATCTTCCGGGTCAACGTCACCGGTGACGCGTACTGGACCGTCACCGTCGCCGCGACCGGCTACGTGACGTTCACCCAGAACGTCCTCGTGACGCCCGGCGAACTGACCGCACCCGTGAGCGTGACTCTCACCCTCGCCAAGAACAGCACGGTCCCGCCCTGCAACCTGAACAACTCGTGCTCGGTCGTGACCCCCTCGGGGTCCTCCGGACCTTCGATCGCGCTGATCGGCGGCATCATCGTGGTCGTGGTGGTCGTGGCGGCGGTGGCGGCGGTCGTCCTCATGCGGCGCCGAGGTGGCGGCGGTGGCGGCGACGGCTCGACGCCTCCCGAGGGCACCATGGGCGGCCCGACGGACGCGAGCGGCGAGGCCACGTATGGGGAGGGCACCTACGGCGCTCCTCCTCCGGCGGAATAGCCGCGCCACGGCGCCGGGGCGCTCGGCAACCGAACCCTTTCCTCCGATTGGAGTGTGTTGGCGGACGTTCGTCCAGTCCGCAGGTTAAATCCCGGGCGTGGGTCGGGAGGCGGAATGACGGGCGGGTGGCGTTCGACGTGGCTCGCCCTCGCGGTCGTCCTCGTCCTGCTCCTCGTCGCCGTCCCCGTTCGCGCGGGGGCCTCCGGGACGGAGAGGTTCGTTGGTTCCTCGAGTCCGGCGACCGCGAACGTCGCCACGTTGGCCGGAGCCGCGGGGGAGCACCCCGATTCGGGCACCGCTCCGTCGGTCGCGTGTTTGGCAACTCCCCGTGGGATTCCCTGTTACGCGCCCGGCGATGCGCCGGTCGTCGACCTGCTCTCGAACGCGAGCGATTCTGGAGCACGATTCACTCTCAACGTGTCGCTGCCGCCGGCCGGGACAGATCCCGCGTCCGCGCTGGCCAACTTCTGGGTGGGCCTCTGGGTGACCGGCGCACCGTGCGCCGTCGACGGGGCGTCGTATCTGAAGGTCGAGCTGTTCCCGCCCGATAGTCCGTACATCGCGCCGACCTCGCCGAACTGGACCGTTCGGGCCCCCGTCGAGGATCTGGTTCCCGCGGGCTCGTGCGACCCGCTCTGCCAGAACGCAACCGCCGTCACGACCCTCGGCGGGGTCCCGCTCTGCGAAGACGACATCGTGGTCGGCGGCGGCACGCCCGCGTCGTCCGCGACGGGTCAGTTCGCCCCGGGAGACCAGCTTCAGGTTACGGCGTGGGGCCGGGTCGGGGGCCCGGAACCCCTCGGAGTGTGGGTCAACGATTCGTCGAGACCCTCCGAGTCAGCTAACTGGGCGTACAACGCGAGCGCGACGACGACGGGGCAGGCGGTCCTTCCGCGCTACAACGTCTCGAACGCCTCCGACGGAGGCTGGTCAACCCCGGGCGACGTCGCATTCGGATGGACTGCGTGTCCGATGTCGACCGGAATCGCCTCGTGCCACAGCTACGACGGCCCGGCGGTGGGAGTGGTCGGTCTTCCCGCGGTCACGGGAACGAGCTACTTCAACGCCACGAGCGCCTCCATGACGGCGTATCCGCGGATCGCCACCGCCTCCACGTCCGGCGCCTGCTCCGGCGACGCGGGCCTTCCGACCTGCTCGGATTTCACGACCTTCGGTGGGACGGGGGCGTATCCTTCGCTCGAGATCGCGAGAGCCGGTAGCGGCGCCGCGTGGCGCCTGGGCGGTTCGACGGGGGTCCTCGACGCGTACGGCGGGACCTCGGCGGAGTTCTCCGCGAACGGTAGCACAACGATCCTTTCTCCGGCGGACGTGGTCGTCGACTCGACGAACGGCACGGCGGGAGTCGCTACCATCAACGTGACCGTCGCGGACCCGCGCGGCGTAGCGATGGTGCGGGCCGAGTCGTACTGGTGCACAGGGATTGGACCGGCGCTCGTCGAGGAGCAACAATCTCCCGCCCCGTCAGGCGCGACGCTCGCGAACGTTTCGGTCGCGCTGAACGTCAGCTCCGAAGACGGGACGCTCGTCTACTGGGTCTCGGAACGATCCACCGGCTCCGATTGGACACCCGCGGTGGTCGGCAACCTCTCCATGGGTGGGGGAACCGGAACCTGCGTCGTACCCGCGCCGAACCCACCCACGTTCGGGGCGGCCAACGTGACCTCCGTCGCCGGGGGCTACCACCTGAACTGGTCGGAGAATTCGGGAGGCGTCGCCGGGTTTACCGTCACGGCGGGCCCGATCGGCGCCGGCGCGGCAGTGACCCAGGTCTTGGGCGACGTCGGAGCGACGACCATTCTCGGGCTGTCGGGGCTCTACCACTACAATCTCACCGTCACCGCCCGCTCCATGACCGGTGCCTCCGCCACCTCGTTCGTCCTCCCGGCAGGGGCCTCCCTGGCTCCGTTCTCGGTGGACGCGGACGGGCCCGTCGGGCCGATCTGGCATGGCACCTCGGTCACCGACCTGACACTGCAGCTGACCGGCGGGGCGGCCCCGTACCGGGTGACCGTCGTTCTGGGGAACGGAACGACGACCTCCTCCAACACGTCCTCGAACGCGACCGTGCTGCCGCTCGCGATCGCGGCGGGGGTCGGCGTCGTGACCGCGAGCGTGTCGGTCACCGACGCCAATGGCGTGGTCGCGCTCGACGGCCCGCTCCTCTGGGACGTCTGGACCGGCCCGTTGGCTCCGACCGCTTCCGCGGACGCCGGATCCGACACGTTCGGGATCACCTGGAGTCCGTCGGTGTCGCCCGCAGCCGTGGTCGAGCGGTACGCGGTGTACGTGACGGCGAACCTGTCCCAGGCGGCGTCGTCCTACCTCGCGGGGGGCGCCAACACGTCTACGTTCTCCGCCCTCGGCCCGATCCAAGTGTGGAACAGCACGGGAGACACCCTCGCCCTCCCGTGGGCGAACAACCTGACGGCCTACGCCCTGGTCGTTCCGTTCGACTCATTCGGGGCCGGGTTCGCATCCTCGACGCCGTTCGTCGCCACCCCCGCTCCCATCCTCATCGGGCCGATCGCCGGCGGCCCCGGGGGTCCCGCGCCGTACACCGCGCAATTCTCGACCTTGGTCACCACGGGAACGAACGACTCCGTCGACGAAGCGGTCTACTCGTTCCCGGGGTTCCAATTCCAGAACGCCAACGTCACCCCCGACGGTCCGAGCGCGCTGTGGATGAACACGACGGCGACGATCAGCACCTTGGGGATCGCCGTGGTCCTCCTCCACGTCAGCGACGCCTTCGGAGGGACGGCGATCGCCACGACGAGCGTCGATGTGACGACCGGGGCGGCGCCCTCGGTCTCGGCGCAGGCGAACCCGGAGCCCGCGTACGTCGGCGTCGCCGTGCAGTTCCAGGCGTCCGCGACCGGCACTGGCCCGTTCGTCTACGACTGGGCGTTCGGCGATGGCTCGAACGGGAGCGGGGCCGTCGCGCAGCACGTCTACACGAGCGCTGGGACGTTCTCGGCCACCGTCGTGGTCACGGACAATGGCACGGGGGCCGAGACCTCCACCGTGGTCCCGGAGACCGTCTACGCGCTCCCCCGGGTCGCGATCGTGACGTCGGCGGGCCCGAACGGCTCGGACAGCTTCGACTTCCACGCGATCCTGCTCGGCGGCTCGGGCGTCGGGACGTTCGTCTGGGCGTTCGGCGACGGGAGCGTCGCCCGCGGCGAGAACGTGACCCACGACTACGGAAGCCCGGGCGCGGTCATCGTCAACGTCACGGCGACGGACGCCTCCCTGCGGACGGCGTTCGCGAACGTCTCGATCTCGGTGCCGGCACTCTCCACCGGCGGGGGCGGCTCGTCGACCGGGGCGTTCTCCCCCTTGGCCGACCTGGCGTTGGCCGCGGCCGTGGTGGGGTGGGTCGTCGCCGGACTCCTCCTCCTGCGCCAGCGGGCCGATGCTCGGGCCGCCGAACAGTCCGATGAGGACGAGTTCGACGAGCCCTAGCCCGGAGCGGCTACTCGGGTCCCTCGTCCGGTTTCGGGGCGCCCACGGCGACCGGGTCAACGGGCGTCGCATCGGCGGACGTGCCCCCGTCGCTCGACGGGGTACGGCGGACGTACAGCACCAGCGCGACGATGGCGATCGCGCCGGCGATCGTCGCCCCGATCGCGAGGAGGAACGAGGTCGACGGGCCGCCCGAGCCTCCCGAGCTCGCGGCCTGGCTCGGGAGGTGGACCGTCAGGTACCGGGACGCGCCGGGGCCGACCGTGACGTTTCCCGAGAAAGCGCTGTACCCGGCGTCGCTCGCCGTCACGATGTAGGTTCCGGGAGCCACGTGGAGCGTGGCCGAGCCGTCGCCGCCGAGCGCCACCGGTGTGCCATTGACCGCAACCAGCGCGGAGACGGGCGAAACGTGGAGTTCGAGGGTCGCGTTCCCCGTCGGCAGAGACGCGGCGTCGGGTCCGAACCGCGCCGTCGGGCCGGTTGCGAGCGACGGCGCCGCCAGGACCACCGTGGCGAGCAGCAATCCGACGACGAGGAGGAGGGCCGAACGACGCATGCAGCGGGTCTCGGTCTGGGTAAAAGCCGGACGCCATAACAGGTCCGGGGTCGCCGAATCCGCGCTCCCCCTCCGCCCCGGAGCTCGCGGAGGAGGATCGAACGGCCTCGCGTCGACCAAAGATACATATGCGGCGCCCGCCTGCGCGCCCTCGCCCGAGGCCACCCGGGTCGCTTCGGCGACCCGGGACGGGTAGCACCGGAGAGATAGCGATGGATTCCGACCCGCTCCGGGCGGCGAACGACGCCGCTGGGAGCGGGAGGTCGGCCGCCCCCGTTGCCCACCCTCCCGTCGTCGTGGGGTCATCGACCGCTCCCTCCCGGAACAGCGCGAGCGACGTCTTCGATTCGGTCCTGCGCGAGGGCCCGGAGCTGTTCAAGGGGAACCGCGAGATCCTCCGCGAGACGCACGTGCCGAGCCGGCTCCCTCATCGGGAGCACCAGATCCGGCAGGTCGCCGAGATTCTCGCCCCGGCACTGAAGGGGAATGTCCCGTCGAACCTCTTGATCTACGGGAAGATCGGGACGGGGAAGACCGCCGTCGTCGCCCAGGTCCGCGCCGACGTCCAGCGGCGCGGAGACCTCGCCAAGAAGCTGACCTTCATCGCCGTGAACTGCGGGAACGTCGAGACGCCGTACAGCCTGATGCAGACCATCGGCAACACCTTCGCGCCGACAGAGAGCGACCGGATCCCCACCGGCTGGTCTCTCGACCGCGTCGCCTCGACGATGCGGGAGCTGATGGACGTGAAGGGCGGGATCGTCCTCCTCATCCTCGACGAGATCGACCGGCTCGTGGCCCGGAGCGGCGACGGGGTCCTCTACACGTTGAGCGAGGTCAACAACGAGCTGAAGCACACCCGGCTCGTGCTCATCGGTATCTCGAACGACCTGAAGTTCACCAACAACCTCGATGCGCGGGTCCGCAGCCGCCTCAACGAGGAGAAGATCCTCTTCCCTCCCTACGACGCCCCGCAGCTCCAGGACATCCTGCGCGACCGGGCGGGAGAAGTGTTCCGGGAAGGGGTCGTCGACGCCGGGGTGATCGAGCGGTGCGCCGCGTACGCCGCGCTCGAGAACGGGGACGCCCGCCGCGCCCTCGCCCTCCTTCGCCTGGCGGCCGAGATGGCCGAGCGCGACCGGTCGAAGCGGATCACTGCCGACCACGTCGTGAAGGCGAAGAGCCGACTCGAGCAGGACATCATCGTCGAGTGCTGCCGGACCCTCCCGCCGCACTGCAAGGTGCTGATGTACGCCATCCTCCAGGCCTACGAGCGCCGCCGGGAGGGCGTTCAGACCGGGGATGTCTACGACGGATACACCCGCCTCGCCCAGCGCCTCGGGCTGCAGCCGCTCCACGCCCGTTCGATCTCGAACTACCTGAGCGAGCTCGAGAACCTTGGCCTCATCCGCGCGACCATCGTTTCGCGCGGCCGCGGTGGACGCACCCGCGAGATCGTCGTCGACGTGCCGGTCTCCGAGACGTTCCCCGCGCTGTTGGACGACCCGCTGCTCGCCGCCCTCGCGCGTCCGCGCAGCCTCAACCAGACGATCCTCACGAACTTCGACAACCCCGGTCGGACCGGGCCGTCGAGCTGAGCCTCGCGCCTAGGCGACGGACTCGACCGCGTGGGTCGACGTCGGAACTTCGGCGGACGCCCGTCGCCGCGCCCGTTCCTTCCGAAGCTCGGAGAGGTCGCGGTCGAGCTGTCGCATCTCCTGGGCGTACCGTCGAAGGCGCATCCGGGCGATCCGCTCGAGGGTCTCGACCTCGCGATCAACCTGCTCGTCGGTCGCTCGGAAGGGTGGCATTCGCCCCCGTCAGCGCGGGTCGATCTGGGCCTTCTGCAGGTGGTTCGAGAAGTCGAGGAAGACGGTCTTGATCTCGGTGAACTCCTCGATGGCGACGGAGCCGGCTTCCCGCCCGCCGTTCCCGGTATTCTTCACGCCGCCGAACGGAAGCTGGACCTCGGCACCGATCGTCGGGGCGTTGACGTAGGTGATCCCCGCCTCGAGCTCCTGCACGGCGCGGAACGCGCGGTTGACGTCCTTGGTGTAGATCGACGACGAAAGCCCGTAGTCGACATCGTTCGCGATGCGGACGGCGTCCTCGTAATCGCGCGCCTTCATCACCGAGAGGACGGGGCCGAAGATCTCCTCCTTGCTGATGCGCGAGCCGTGCGAGGTCTCGAACACCGTCGGCTCGAGGAAGAAGCCGCGGTCGAAGGCGCCCCCGGTCCGCTTCTTCCCGCCGAAGGCGAGTCGACCTCCCTCCGAGTGGGCGATGGCGATGTACTCGAGGACCTTCTTCTCCTGGTCCGCCGAAGCGACGGGACCCATGTCGGTGGCCGGGTCGAGGGGATCGCCGACGCGGAACTTCGCGAGGCGCTCCAAGAGCATCGCGAGGAACTCGTCGTAGACCTTCTCGTGGAGGATCAGGCGGCTCGTCGCCGTGCACCGCTGCCCGGAGGTTCCGAACGCGCCGAAGAGGACGCCCTCGAGGGCGAGCGGGAGGTTGGCGTCGTCCATCACGATCTGGGGGTTCTTGCCCCCCAGCTCGAGGTGGACCATCTTGAGCTGCTGGGCGCCGCGGACGTACACGTCGCGGCCGGTCTCGACACCGCCCGTGAACGAGATGGCCCGAACCTTCGGGTGGGAGACGAGGGCGTTCCCGACGACGCCGCCCGGCCCGGTGACGAGGTTGAGGACACCGGCGGGAATCCCCGCCTCCTCGTAGGCGCGAACGACCTCCACCGCGCAGAGCGCGGTGTTGGAGGCCGGCTTGAAGACGACCGTGTTGCCGCAGATCAGGGCCGCCGCGATCTTCCAGTTCGGGATCGCCGTCGGGAAGTTCCACGGCGTGATGCACGCCACGACCCCCTTCGGCTGCCGGACCGTCATGCAGAACTTGCGGTACAGCTCGGAGGGGATCGTCTCGCCCGCGAGGCGTCGGCCCTCGCCGGCCATGTACTCGACGAAGTCGATCGCCTCCTGGACGTCCCCCCGTCCCTCCGCGATCACCTTCCCCATCTCCATCGTGACGACGCGGCCGATCTCCTCCTTCCGGTGGCGGAGAACCTCGGCGACGCGGAGCAGGAGCTCCCCGCGCTTCGGCGCCGGGGTGTCGCGCCAGGCCGGGAACGCCCGCGCGGCCGCCGCGACCGCACGGTTGGCGTCCTCGGCGCGGCCGGAAACGAACGAGCCGAGCTCCTCACCGGTCGCCGGGTTCCGGGTCACGAAGCGGGCGGATCCCGCCGGGCTCTCCCAGGTTCCGTCGATGAACAGTCCGTGTTGGGTCGTGCCGGGCATCGAAGTGCTCCCCTCGGGGTGGTCCACCCCGGCCCCCTTCAAAAGCGTGCCGCGGGCCGGGGAGGAAACGGGCCCGGTGGGACCCGGCCGGGGGCCCACTCGCCGAGCGGAGGACTAGCCTGCGTTCCAGCCGCGCCGGCCGCGGCCGAGTTCCCGCTCCCCGACGAACGGGGTCGGTTCGAGATGCGTCTGGCCCCCCAGATAGGGTCGGAGGACCGGGGGAACCTCGATGCGCCCCGGCGAGGTCTGCCAGGTCTCCATGACCGCCACCATGAGCCGGGGGAGGGCGGTCCCGGAGCCGTTCAGCGTGTGCACGAACTCCGGCTTGGCCGCCTGGGTCTCGCGGTACCGGATCCCCGCGCGGGTCGACTGGTAATCCTCGAAGTTCGAGACGGAGCTGACCTCGAGCCACCGGGCCGCGCCCGGGGCCCACAGCTCGATGTCGTAGCACTTGGCGGCCTTGTCCGGGAGGTCGCCCGTGCAGAGGTTGAAGATCCGGTAGCGGAGGCCGAGCGCCTGCACGATCGCCTCGGCCTCGGAGAGCAGCGTCTCGAGCTGGTCGTAGGAGGAGTTCGGGTGGACGAAGTTGACGAGCTCGACCTTGTTGAACTGGTGGACCCGAGCGATCCCGCGGGTTTCGACCCCGTGTCCCCCGGCCTCGCGGCGGAAGCACGGGGTGAAGGCCATCACCTTCAGCGGAAGGTCGGTGCCCAGCAGGACCTCATCCCGGTACAGGTTCGTCAGCGGTACCTCGGCCGTCGGGGCGAGCCATAGGTCGTCGAGGACGGTCTTGTACGAGTCCTCCGCGAACTTCGGGAGCTGGCCGGTGCCCGTCATCGATGCACTGGAGATCAAGATCGGCGGGAGGAGTTCCGTGTACCCCGCCTTGCGGTGGGTCTCCCGCATGAAGGTGATGAGGGCCATCTCGAGCCGGGCGCCATCGCCCACGAGGAAGTAGAATCCCTCCCCGGAGACCTTCGCTCCGCGCTCGGTGTCGAGAATGTTGAGCTCGGGTCCGAGGACAAAGTGGGGTTTGGGTTCGGGGATCGTCCGGACGGTGGAGGGAACCTCCCGGACGACGACGTTCTCGGTCCCGTCCTTCCCGACGGGAACGGTGGGGTGGGGGATCTGGGGAAACAGGAGGAGGAGGGCGTCGCGTTCGGACTCGCACTTCTGGAGTTTCGCTTCGTCCGCAGCGATCGTGTCCCGCAGCTCCCCGAGCTCCCGGGAGACGGCGGCGTCCACGGCGCCGCCGGCCTTCTTGGCGTCGGCCAGCTTGTGGGCCTGTTCGTTCCGCTTCGCCCGGAGGGCGTTGACCGCGCCGGCCAACTGGCGGCATTCCGTGTCGAGGGTGACCAGCGCATCGACGTCGGGGTACGGCTTGTTTCGGAGCGCGATGGCCCGCTTCAGATCCTCGGGCCGGGACCGGATGGTGCTGAGGGCGCTCACGGTCGCTCTGGGGGTGCGGTCGAGACGGAGTTTGCACTATAAGTCCATCGAGAGCGCGAGCCGCGGCGTCCTCGCTCCCCGAACCGACGGGCGGAATCCGCGCCGAGTACCGAACCCTTTCTCCGGCCGACCGGGCTAAACGCGGCTCCCGACTCGGGGCGTCGGGGAGCCTGTGGCGAAGGTGCGCACGCTCGAGGCGTTCGACGACGGAACCCCCGAGTCGCCCAAGGTTCCCGTCCGGCGCCCCGATGCCCTCCCGGGAATCTGGCAAGTCCACGACGGCTGGGTCGTCCATCCGCTCCTCGCGCCGGAGACGATCCGGGCCTTGCCGTTCCAGCTCGACCTGGCCCGCATCGCCCTCGCGGACGACCTCCTCGTCGTCCTGCCGACCGGGCTCGGGAAGACCGTGATTGCGGCCCTCGCGGGTGCCGAAGTCGCCCGACGCGGCGCCGGGAAGCTCCTGGTCCTCGCCCCGACCCGACCGCTCGTCCTCCAGCATGCGGAGGCGTTCCGGTCCTGGATCCCATCGCTCCGCATCGCCCGATTCACGGGCACGGTCCGACGGCCCGTCCGCGAAGGCGCCTGGGGCGACGCGGACGCGGTGTTCGCCACGCCGGAGCTCGTGGTCCACGACATCGCCGCCGGGCGGTACTCGCTGACCGACGTCGGACTGATTGTCTTCGACGAGGCCCATCACACGACCGGCAACTACGCGTACGTCGCGGTGGCCGGGCGGTTCCGACAGGACCGCCGCCCCGACGCCCGCCTCCTCGCGCTCACCGCGTCGCCCGGGGGTCAGCAGGCCCGGATCGACGAGGTCGTCGGCGTTCTCGGTGTTCGCCGCGTCGAAGCTCGTCACCGCGACGAGCCGGGGGTCCGGGAGTACGTCCAACCCGTCGACGTCGAGCACCGATGGGTCGACTTGCCGCCGGAAATCCGGTCGATCCAGGAGGGGCTCCACGTCGCGAACCTCCGGGAGGGGCGCGCCCTCCAGAAGATCGGCTACCTCCGGAAGAAGCCGCTTGCCTCGCTGTCGGTGAAGGACCTCGTCGCGCTCCGGTCCGAGGTGTTCGCCCGGCCCGGACCGATGGTACGGAAGTTCGGCCCGTTGTTTCACCAGCTCGTCCTGCTCCACCTTCACCACGCTCTCGAGCGGCTCGAAACCCAGGGGGTCGAGCCGTTCGTCCAGTACGTCGAACGCGTCGCCGCGAAGCCGAAGCCGAGTCGCGGGGATACGGCGTTCCTGAAGGTCCCCGAGCTGGTCCAGGCCCTCGCCGAGGCTCGGGCGATCCTCACTACGGCGCACTCGACCTCGCATCCGAAGATCGACGCCCTCCGCACGCTCGTGGCCGAGGAGTTCGAGCGACCCCGCGATCGACCGCCCCGGATCCTCGTGTTCGCGCAATTCCGGGACACGATCCAGGGGATTCGGGCCGCCCTCGACGGGGACGGCTGGAACACGGGTCGATTCGTGGGACAGTCGACTCGCGACGCCGACGACCCGGGGATGAAGCAGGGGGAGCAATCGGAGGTACTCCGACAGTTCCGCGAAGGGAAGTTCCCGATCCTGGTGGCGAGCAGCGTCGCCGAGGAAGGGCTCGACGTCCCCGACGTCGACCTCGTGGTGTTCTTCGAGTCGGTCCCGAGCGAGATCCGGGCCATCCAACGCCGGGGCCGCACCGGGCGCAGCTCCCTCGGCCGCGTCGTCCTCCTCCTGACGCGCGATACCCGCGACGTCGGCTACGAGAAGGCCGAGCAGCGCCGGGAGGAAGCGATGGTCCGGATCGTCCGTCGGATGAGCCGGGACTCGCGGCGGGCGCGGGCGGACGAGGCGCTCGCCGCACCCGAGGGGGAGAACGCCCCGACGGCGCCGTCTCCCTCGCCGAGCCGCCGTCGGGCGCCTCGCGCCTCCGTCGCGGCCGATAAATAGGCCGCCACGGCTCGCGGACCGAGGACAATGACGCTCGCCTCCCTGGCCCACCTGATCACCAGCGAGTTCGGCCTGGTGCTGTTCACGGCCGTCGGCGTCGCGCTGATGGTCTACCTCGCCTACTCGATGGCCCACGCCGAGAGCGAATAGGACGGCTCCATCGCGCGCGGTCAGGAGCGGAGCCGTCCCGCCCGTCCCATGTCAACGTTCTTGAGGCCGTCGACCGTAGGTCCGCTCGAGGGGAGGGAGGAGAACTGTACCGCCGGCTCCTGATCCCGATCAACGAACCCTCCGAGGTCGAGCCGATGATCCGGCTCGGCGCCCAACTCCTCGACGCGGACGGGGAGATCCGCCTGCTGCACGTCATCCCAACCACGACGCTCCCCGAGGTCACGCGCCAGTGGCGCGCCTCGGTCAACCTCGTCATCCCGGCCCACGAGACGGGCGCCGCCCTCGATGTCCGTGTGGACCCCGAGGTGCGGGCGAGCCGGGACGTCGCCGGGGAGATCCTCGAGAGCGCCGAGACCCACAGCGTCGACGCCATCCTGCTGACTCTGCGGGGGGACCGGCGAAGCCACAACCCGTTCGTGGGCCACACCGCGAGCGCCCTCCTCCACCACGCCACGTGCGACGTCATCGTCGTCAACCGTCTCGGGCTGATCGAGGAGAAGGTCCCCCGGATCCTGATCCCGACGTTCACCGGCACGCCCCCGCCGAAGGCGCTCCAGATCGCCGAGGAGGTCGCCCTCCGACACAAGGGGATCCCGATCGTGACGCTGTACATCGCGGCCCGGGGCCGCGAGGCGTCCGACCTCGACGCGCCGTCCCGCTCGCCCCGCGGTGTCCCGCTCCGTCGCCGGCATTCCCTCTTCCCGGCCGCCCTCCTCGGACGCCGACGACTCCCCGAGCTGATCCTCCAAGAGGCCGCCCGCGAGCGCTACGGACTCCTCCTCATCGGGGAAGAGGCCGGCCCGGCCGAGGGCCCGCTCCTCACACGGCGGTTCCTCGAAGAGATGTTCCGGACCGCCCCGTGCCCGGTGTTCGCGATCCGCGGGTGAACCGCGCGCCGGGACGACCGATGGCCGAGCTCCTCTTCGTCGGCGCCGGGCTCGGCGACGAGAACGACCTCTCCCCGCGCACCATGGACGCCTTGCGGTCGTG
Source organism: Thermoplasmata archaeon (assembly GCA_022750435.1). Classification (GTDB taxonomy): domain Archaea; phylum Thermoplasmatota; class Thermoplasmata; order Lutacidiplasmatales; family UBA184; genus Lutacidiplasma. Next base: position 37,862 of record JAKIVS010000015.1, read on the forward strand.
CGAGCGCCTGTTCGCCGAGGAGTACACGAGCGAGCTCGCGGCCGGCACCGTGGGCCGGCTCGAATCGCTGCTCGGCCGTCCGATCGAACGTCTCGGTCGCGCGGAGTTGGAGGCGGAAGGGACCGTCCTCCACGCGTTGGCCGTCGCCCCCCGCGTGGCGCTGCTCGTGGCGGGCGACCCGTTCGTGGCCACGACCCACGTACATCTGCGGGTCGCGGCGGAAAAGGCGGGGCACCGCTGGCGCTACTTGCCCGGCGCGTCGATCCTGACGGCCGCCGTCTCGCTCCTCGGCCTCATGCATTACCGGTGTGGGCGGGTGGTCTCCCTTCCGTTCGCGGACCCGGGGTTCGATCCGGCCTCGCCGTTCGAGGCGATCGGCCGGAATCGGGCCGCCGACTCGCACACCCTCGTTCTCCTCGATCTCCGCCCGGCCGAGCACCGGTACTTGGGCGCGGCGGAGGCGCTCGCCCGGTTCGACCCCGACCGGAGCGCGCTGGCGAAGGTCGACCCGTCCACCGAGTTCGGCGTCGTCGCCCGCGTCGGACGCTCCGACGCCGCCGCGTGGTGGGGGACGCGGTCCGAACTGGCCGGCGTGGCGTTCGGACCTCCGCTGCACGCGCTCGTCGTGCCGGCGCCCCAGCTCCACTTCCAGGAGTTGGAGGCGGTCGCACGATGGCGACCGAACGGTCCGAGGACGGCCGTCTAAGCCGAGGGGGACTCGGCGACCGCGACGCCGAGCGCCTCGGCGAACTGTCGGATCCGGAACGGGCGTTGGAGGATCACATCCGGGCGGAGCAGCCCGTCCGACGCGGCGTGAGGTCGGCTCCCCGGCACGACCAGGATGACCCGGGGCGGAGGGTTCGACCCGCGGGCCGCCTCGAGCAGGTCGGTGTACGTTCCGTCCACGAGGTTGACGTCCGAGACGACCACGGTGGGGGAGGTCTGGCGAATCAGCTCGATCGCCTGGTGGGCCCCCTCGGCCTCGCCGACGACCCGGATATGGTGGAGACGGAGGAGTCCGCGGAGGAGCACGCGCGTCTCCTCGTCGCCGGCCGCCACGAGGGCGGTGGATTCGCTCACAGCGCTCGGCGACATCGGACCACCGGGACCCGACCCGGTATTGGTACGGGGGACCGAACTCCCCCTTTAAGTCTCCGACGCCGGCGCCGGGTCGGCCGAATCGAGTGCGCCCCAACGGACGACGCCGGCGCTCTGGAGCAACCGGTCGAGCGCCCCGTGATAGTCGCTGGCCGACCCGCTCAGCACGGCCTTTGCGAGGTCCGCGAGCGAGGCACCGAACGTCCGCTCCGTCTCGGTGAACTGCCATTCGTGGGCGGCGAGGCGGCCCAACGCGGTGAGGAGCCCGACGGCGAGGCCGCGCTCTTTTCCCTCCCGCGGGAGGCGCTCCAGGAGCGCCTTCTCGGCTGCGGCCGCGCCCCTCGCCCGGAACGTGCGGGCGACAGCGTCCACGTAGGCGGCCTCGGGCGCCAGTCCCTGGAACGTGGGCAACTCCTTGCGCCGGGCGTCCTCCGCCCCCTTCCGCGCCGCGCGGGCCAGCAGTTCGCTCACCCGGCCGGGAGCGGCGCGGGCGTCGCGCACCAGTCGTTCGGCCTCCTTCGGGTCGGAGACGATGGCGCCGACGATCTCGTCGGCGTGCTCGGGCCACAGGCGCTCCAGGGCCCGGCTCGCCCTCGGTTCGTCGATCTCGAAGAGGCCGTCCACCGACGGCAACGTCCGCTCGAGGGCGGTCCTCTCCTCCGGCGTGGGGGAGAGCGCCTCGATGAACTTCGCGCGGTCCGAGCCGTAGCAGACGCCGGCGGTCACGAACACCGGCGCCCGGCTCCGCTCGAGGCGGGGTCGGAGGAAGGCGAGGCAGGCGTCGAGCATTTCCCGGTCGCTCGAGCGGCCGAAGAGGTACCGCTTGCGGATCCCCCGCGGCAGGTCCGGGAGGTTCGCGTGGACGCACTCCTCGCCGCCGTGGCATTCCACGTTCAGGACGGCGCGGACGCCGAACTCCTTGAGGGGCTTCGGCACGGCGAGGTGGGCGGTCAGGGTCGCGAGCAGTTGCCGTTCGTGCTTCGCGCACGCTAAGCAGACCTTCCATCCTCGGTGCGCCGACGGCCACTCGACGAGCAGGTACGGTCGACGTTCCCCCTTCGCAAGATGGGTGCACTGGAATTCGTCCCCCGATCCCGTCGGCGTGAGGCGGTACGGTTGCGCCGCGTTCTGAGCGGCGAGGAACGCCGCGGGGGGCTCCGGCGAGCGGCCCGTGCAGTACAGCGTTCGCTCGGTGGCGAAGAAGTAGAACCCCTTGCGGGCCCAGTCGAGGTAGCCGATCAAGAGTCGAGACGGGTCGTCGGCGTTCTGCACGGCGACGTTCGCCTCCCGGGACGTCCGGCCGAACGGCGCGAACGGAATCTCTCCGGACGGGTAGCGGGCCACGAGCATCGCCGGAAGGTCGGGTTCGAGGTAGAAGCGGAGCATGCCGGCCAAGGCGCGGGCCATCGGGTCGCCGCGCTTCATCAGGCGCTCGAGCTGGGCCTCGTCGTCCTGGACGCCCCGGACCGCTTCGAGATCCTCCTTCCGCTTGTCGAACTTCGCCCATGGGCCGGTCCCGATCCGTTCGGGGAGCAGCGGGGCGATCGAATCCCGCAGTTTCCCGGCCCTTCGGACGAGGTCGCTCTCCCGTCCGCCGCTCGCGCGCCGCGCTCGCATCCGACGCGCCGAGCCGGCCTCGCTACATATGTACTACCGTCGGCAGAGCCCGACGAAGTTCTCGAAGATCCGTCGGCCGCCCTCGGTGTGCTCCACCTCGGGGTGGAACTGGATCCCCCAGACGGGGCGGCTCGGGTGGGCCATCACCTGGAACGGGCATGCCTCGGAGTGGCCGTACCCGGTCCATCCCGGCGGCAGGACGGCGACGTGGTCGTTGTGGTTCTCCCACACGGTGAGGTGGCGCGGAAGACCCGCCAGCAGGGGGATCTCGGGACCGTCGAGGTCGACCGCGACCCGGCCGAACTCGGGCTCGGTCGCCTTCACGACCTTCCCACCAAAATGTCTCCCGAGGAACTGGTGGCCCACGCAGATGCCGAGCACCGGGACCCGGACCGTGTCGACCCAGTCGGCGACAGCCCCGAGGGTGTCGGTGCCTTCCAACGACAGGGCTCCCCCGGAGAGCACCGCTCCGTCGGCCTCGATCTCCGTCCAGGGGCGCGTGTTCGGGACGATCTCGGCCCGGACCTCGAGGTCGCGGAGCATCCGGTACTCCCGGTGGGTCCACTGGCCGCCGTTGTCGATGACGGCGATCCTCATGCCGGTCCCTCCGGAGAGTTCGGTGGGGGCGGGGCGCGACGCCGCAACTCCTGGACGTCCTCGGAGATGCGTTCGACGTCCTTCCGCATCCGCAGCATCTCCTCCTCGAAGCGGGTGAACCCGCCGGGCGACTGCAGCCGTTGCGAGATGTAGATCCCGACGAACAGCGCGCCGATGAGCGCGAGGATCGTGGTGAACACGAGCGCGAAGACGAACGACAGGAGGTTGCCGAGCGCCGACTGGACGGGGAGCGTGAACAGGTGGGTGAGCTCCGCCACCTCGACGAACAAGAGCGCCGCGATGACGATGACCCAGAAGGCGATCGCGCGGGACGGTCTCACAGGGAGCCTCCCGCGGGGACCGTCTCCAGCAGGAACGACAGCGGGAGGTCGTCGACCGGGGTCGCGCTACTCCCGGACCCGGCGGGGATGTACGGGGTCTCGTACAGGATTCCCGCAGCGAGGTCGAACGCGAACACGCCCACGAACGACACCTGGGTCCCGGCGGCGTCGACGTACACCGCCGTGACGTTGACGGCGACGGGGTTGGCCCCCGTCGTGACGAGGGTGACGAGCACGTTCGTCTCGGTCACCGGGCGGCCGAAGGAGAGGTTGCCCATCGAGGGAGGAGCGGGCCAGGAGAAGTTCGCGGCGAGCGAAACGGCGATGGAGGTGTACCGAACATCTCCGAGGCCCCGAACGTAGAAGTGGGTGGCATTCCCCCCGACGACGCGGTCCACCTCCAGCTCCGCCTCGGTGGGCAGGCTACCGGCCGAAGGCGCCGCCGAGGAGAGCAGGTTCGGCGTCAGAACGATCAACACCACGAGCAAGGCCACGATGGCCACGAACGGGGTCGGGAAGTACGGGCGGAGGGCGTCCAGAAGGCCGGTCACACCGACCCTCCCTTCCAGCCCTTGTAGAGCGTGTGGGCGACGCCGAGTTGGTCGAGGACCTTCCCCGCGAGGTAGTCGGTCTGGTCCTGGACGCTCGTCGGGTGCGTGTAGTACGGCGGGGACGCGGGCAACACCACGACGCCCAGCTCGGCCAGCGTCGCGAGGTGGCGGAGGTGGACCGCCGAGATCGGCGTCTCCCGCGGGACGATCACGAGGGGCCGCCGTTCCTTCAAGTGGACCTGGGCCGCGCGGAGCAGCAGCGAATCCCCGAGGCCGAGGGCGATCTTCGCGACGGTGTTCATCGACGCCGGGACGATCGCCATGCCGCGCGTCGGCACCGAGCCGCTTGCAATCGGGGCGGCGAGGTCGTGGTCGTCGAACGACCGGGTCGCCTTGGCGGCCAACGTCGACGGGTCGATCCCGCACTCTTCGCGAAGGACGGCCTTCGCCCCGTCGGACACGACGAGGGCCACAGGAACTCCGGCCGTTTGGAGTGCCTCGAGAACCCGGACCGCGATCGGCGCGCCGCTCGCGCCGCTGACGCCGATGACGACCGCTCGTTGCTCCGACAGAACAGCCCCTCGGGTCAGCTTATACGGTCCAACGATTCGGTCGATAAGACGGTTCGGGGGAGCGTCGTTGGTCCGGCGGCGGGCGGCATTGGTCGGCGCCGGTCACACCCGGTTCGGCGTCGTTCCGGAGGGGCCGCGCGTCCTGCTCCGCACGGCGGTCGACGCCGCGTTCGGCTCGGTCGACCGCGGACTCGACCGCGCCCGGGTCGAGGAGGCGTTCCTCGGCACCCTCGGATTCTCCGGCTGGCAGCTCGGCAATCCCTCGGCGGTGCTCGCGGAGGAGGCGCGTCTCGGGCACGCTCCGGTGACCCGCGTCGAGAACGCCTGCGCCTCGGCCGGGTTCGCCCTCCGCGCGGGGGTGCGGGCCATCGAGAGCGGGGACCGGGACGTCGTCCTGGTCGTCGGCCTCGAGAAGATGTCGGACTCCCCCTCGGCGCACCGACGGTACTGGCTGGGGGTCTCCGGCGACACGGAGTGGGAGCGCCTCGCCGGCCTCACGTTCGCGGGGGTCTACGCGCTGATGGCAAGCCGCCACATGGCGGACTACGGGACCCCGGCGGAGGCGCTCGCCGAGGTCGCGGTCAAGAACCACGCGAACGGCCAGTTGAACCCGAACGCCCAGTTCCACAAGACGATCGACCGGGCGCAGGTCCTCGCGGCCCCTCGGGTCGCGGACCCGCTCGGGCTCCTCGACTGCTGCCCGGTGACCGACGGCGCCGTCGCCCTGCTCCTCGCCTCGGAGGAGGTCGCCCGCGCGCTGACCGACACGCCGGTGGCGGTGGCCGGTGCTGGCGCCGGTTCCGACGCGCTCGCCTTGCAGGAGCGCGCGTCCCTGACCAGCCTCGCCGCCACGCGGCACGCGGCGGAGGAAGCGTTCCGCCGCGCCTCCTTCGGACGCCCCCAGGTCGGATTCCTCGAGGTCCACGATTGCTTCACGATCGCCGAGCTCCTCGCCCTCGAGGACCTCGGGTTCGCGGCCCCCGGGAAGGCCGCGGAGATGACGCTCGAGGGAGCGACCGCCCGCTCCGGACGCCTCCCCGTGAACCCGGACGGGGGCCTCAAGGCGAAGGGCCACCCGATCGGCGCGTCGGGCGCCAGCCAGGCCTACGAGGCGTTCGTGCAACTCCGCGCCGCCGCCGGTGCCCGGCAGATCCCCGGCGTCGAGCGCGCGCTGACCCACAACGTCGGTGGCTCGGGCGCGAGCGCCACCGTGACCCTCTTCGAGAGGACGTGAGCCCCATGCCGATGGCCATCGTCGCGGCCGCGGTCGCACGCCCCTCGGCCCGCCTCGGTCCGCTCGCGGTCGAAGCCCCCGACGAAGACGCCTTCACGCTCGCGATGGCGGCCGCCGAGGCGCTGGGTGAGCGCGCCCGGAGCTCCGAGCTGGCGCGAATCGACCTCGTCGGCGACCATGCCCCCGAAGCGGAATGGGCCGTTCCGGAGGCCCTTGGGCTCGGCGGGGTGGCGATCCACCGAACCTCGGGCGGCCCGGCCCATCTCTTCGAGGCGATCCGTGGCCACGAGGGAGCGGACCCCCCGGGAACGCGCCTGCTCCTCGCGGTCGACCTCTCCCGGGTCGGGCGGGCCACCGGCACGAACCATGGTGCCCTCGCGGTCGCCCTCGCGCTGGGACCCGGTCCGGGAATTCGGGTCGATCACGTGGCCACCCACGCCCGCTCCCCTCGCGGGGAGACGGAAGGACTTCGGGTAGACCGGCTGGGCCGTCCCCATGGGTCGGAGCCGACCGCACTGCTGATCCTGGGCGACGACGAACGGGTCGTCGCCGCCGCCCGCACCGCGGGCGGTCCGGGATTCGCGACCTCCCTCGTGCCTCGGGCCCCCCCCGGCACCGGTCCCGCTCCGACCACGCCGTTCGCCCTCGCTCTCCGCGCTCCCGGGGTCGACGACCTCCCGCACCCGTTCGTCCTCGCGGCGCTGGGCGCCGAGCGGGACGTCCACGTGCGGGGGACCGTCACGGGCTCGGTCGCCTGGTCCGAGGCGACGCCGTCGCCGACCCTTGCCCTCTCGGCTCCCCCCGTCCGCGACGACGAGCGAAGTCTGGACGCCCGGAGCGAAGGGGCGTACGTTCCCCGTCCCCGCTACATCGAGAACCTCCCGAGTCGCTGGCGACTGGAGGCCGATTGGTGCCCGTCCTGCTCCCGACTCACGTTCCCCGCACGGGGGGCCTGCGCCCACTGCGGCCGGACGCAGGAACTCGAACGGCGCTCTCTGGCGCGCTCCGTGTGGACGGTGGACGCCGCCACCATCGTCCGGCCCGGGGCGCAGCCCACCGAATTCGACGGCACCGTCGCCGTCGCGGGCGCCTACGGGGTCGTGGTCGCACGCTCCTCCGAGGGACCGCGGGCGACGTTCCAGCTCGTTGGACCCGCGACCCCGGTCCCGATCGGGAGCCGGGTGGTGCCGGTCCTCCGGCGGCTCTACCCCATGGAAGGGGAGTGGCGGTATGGCCGGAAGGCCATCGTCGTCGCGGCGTCCGACGCCCGCTGACGCTCAACCACCGTCGGGCGTCACCGGCTTCGGTGGGGTCCAGGGCGCGCCGACCCACGATGCGTAGAGCGCCCGGGCGGCCGGCGGAGCGTCCGGGAGCGGAACGATCGCGAGCTCCTTCGGTGGGGCTTCGCCCACGACGACCGGCACGGCAGTAAGCCGGGCCCGTCGGAACACCGTCAGCTCGAGCGGGCTTCCGGGAAGGTAGCGGCCGAGGGCGTTCGCCCAGTCGTCGAACCGGACGCGGTTCCCATCGACGGCCACGACCTCGTCCCCGGGCGAGAGCCCGGCCGCCCGGCCCGGACCGCCGTCGCGCACGGTCGTGATCTGGACCCGCCCGGCCGAGTTCTCGACCTCGACGCCCAGATAGCCGGGGACCGGGTCATCGTCCGGGCGCCGCGGCACCGGGCGGGACCGGAGCGCCACGCCGGCGAGACCGAGAAACCGCTCGAAATCGACCTCCTTGGTCCCCGCGACGTGATCGCCGAAGAACCCCCGGGCATCGACGCCGGTGACCCGTTCGATGACCTCGGGGAGCTCGGTCTCGCCGAGGCCCCTCCGCGTGCGGCCATACGAGTTCCACAGCTCGCGCCAGACGGTTTCGAGCGAGCTCGCGTTCGCGGTCCGCGAGCGGAGTTCGAGGTCGAGGCAGAGGGAGACGAGGTCCCCCTTCAGGTAGTAGGAGATCGAGCGGTTCGGGGTCTCCTCCTCCCAGTGGTAGAAATCGACCCACGCGGCGAGGCTCGCCTCCTCGAGGCTCTGATGGAGCCGGCCCGGCAGGTCCCGGTAGCGTCGGATCTTCTCGGCGAGGTCGCTGAGGGCCCGGTCGGGGGAAGTTAGTTCCGCCCGGCGGAGGACGAGCCAGGTGAGGTAGTCGGTCGTCCCCTCCATGGCCCAGAGCAGCCGGGTGTAGGTCTCCCGCGTGTAGTCGAACGGGTCGAACGCCTTCGGGTGGATCCGCTTGACGTTGTACAGGTGCAGGTACTCGTGGGCCGTGAGGCTCAGCACCGCGCGGTAGCGGCTCGGCACCCGGAAGGCGGTGCGGTCGACGAGGCAGTGGCTGGACCGGGCGTGCTCGAGGCCCGCGGTGACTCCGCTCGTCAGGTGGTAGAAGAAGGTGTAGCTCGGGACCGGCGATTCGCCGAACAGGCGGATCGACGCCTCCACGATGCGGCCGACGTCCGCCGGCAGCCGGTGCGGTTCGTAGTTCCCCCCCGACCCGCAGACGACGAGCCGATGCGGGATCCCGAGCGGCTGGATCGGGAAGCTCGGCGCGCGGCCGGCGTCGAACGGGTGGTCGACCAGCTCGTCGTAGTCGGCCGCCCGATAGGTCGGCGGGTGTCGTCCGACCTCCGGGAGCTCGGTGTGGACCGTCCACTCGGGGGGAACCGTGAGGGAGACCTCGAGCGGCTCGGACCGGCGACCCTCCACGTAGGGGAGGGCGAACCCCGTGCTCAGGAACAGGTGCTCGTCCGTGACGTCGAGCCCGCCACTCCGGAGTTCGTTGCCGTACATCGTGTATTCGACCTCCGCCGCACGATGGGGTCCGGGCTCGACGCGCCACCGGGCCTTCTCGGTCCGCCGGACGGGGAGCGGGTCCGGGTGCCCGGCCGCCCTCGCGGTCATTCCCGAGACGTTTCGGACCCGGTCCTGGATCCAGTACGACCCGGGGATCCACGAGGGGAAGACGACCTCGAAGGGCGTGCCCGGCTCGCCGCCGACGACCATGGTGACGACGATCCGGTGGTCGCTGGGGCGCGGCGCCCGGACCTCGTAGCGGATCCTCGGAGTCTCGGTCATCGATGGGTTCGAGACGCGAGCGGCGGGGAAACCCTTTCGGCGGGCCGGTCAGCCGACGGGGAGGTTCTCGACCTCAAAGACGGCGTGGAGGATCCCATGGTCCCGCTCGACCGCGTCGCGCAGCCGGGCGACGACGTCCATCGACTCGCGCACGCTCATCTCGCGGACCGCGACGTGGGCGGTCATGCAGATGAGCGTCGGGCAGACGGCCCACACGTGGAGGTCGTGGACCTCCCGGACCCCGTCCACCCCGAGCGCGGTCTGTTCGATGGCGGAGACGGAGAGGTGGCGCGGGATCCGCTCGCTGAGCACTTCCGCTGCGTCGCGGAACAGGGGGGCCGACTCGGCGACGAGCACGGCCGCGATCGCGACGGCCACGGCCGGGTCGACCCACCCCTCCTGCGGCCGGACCAACAGGACGACGGCGACCGCCAGCAGTCCGACCGTGATCAGGACGTCGCTGACCATGTGGAGGACGACGCTCCGGAAGTTGAGATCCCGGACGCGCCCGGGAATCCGGCGGAGCGTGACGGCCGAGAAGCCCCGCAGGGCGAGGGCGGGCGCCGCCGCGAGCAGGAGCCAGTACGGATCGACCGCGCCCGCGAAGGTTCCCCCGTGGGCGGCGGTGGCGAGCGCCTCGTCGCCGAACGCGAGACCGGTGCCGAGGACCAGGGTGGCGTTGGCAAGACCGGCGAGCACCTCGATCCGGTGGGTCCCGAAGGTGTACGGGTCGGAAGCACCGTGGGCGGCCGACCGGAGCGCCGTCCAGGAGAGGACGAAGGCGAAGATGTCCGGGAGGTTGTGGACCGCGTCCACCGTAAGGGAGAGGCTCCGGGAGAGGACGGCGCCGACCGCCTCCAGGATCAGGAGGACGATCGAGATCTCGACCGCGAGACGGAGAGCCCTGAGGACCGTCCGTTCGGCCTCGGCTTCGCCATGAACGAGGTCCGGCATCGCGACGGCGGCTCCGGACGATGGCGGGCGTTAGGCGAACCCGGGGCGTTCCCGCGGCGGTTCGGTGCTCTTCGGCTTCGGGTACGGTTCCGAGGCGATCCCGAAGTGGAGCGCGAGCGACCGGAACGTCTTCGCGAGCTCCTGGACGGCCCTCGCCAACTCCCGCTGTTCGGCGCGCATCTCGGCCGGCTCGCGGCGCAGCTGGGCCAGCTCGCCGACCCACCGTTCGGTCTCCGGTTCCGCCACGGTCACTCTCGGCCCGCTCGAGCGACGGCGCGGTCCTAGATATCGCGGACGGTGGAGGCTACGTGCGGTGGCCCGAGGGGCCGAAGGGGCTGTCCGAGCGACCCTTCTCCTCGAACGGGACCCAGTCGCCGGTCGTCCCGTCGAAGTCGACCCGCTGGAGTTCGAGGACAAAGCGAGAGAGGAGCTCGTCCTTGGCCGGCCGAACCTTGACCGAGTACACGTAGATCCCGAACCCCATGAAGTCGCAGACCCGCCGGAGCACCTCGGTGAGGTCGTCGCGGGGAACCTCCAGCCGGATCATGGTCTCGCCCAGCAGCTGGGCGAACTCGTCCACGTCGAACGGGCGAACGAGGGAGATCAGGGGCCGCGCCGGACCGGGGGCGGGAGCAATCCCAGAGGGGGCGGCGACCGCAGGTTTCGGGACCGCCGGAGGCGGCATCACGGGGCCGTGGCGGTCCGGAACCGTCGGGCGCCCCCGGAGGGTCAACGACGGGTCCTTGGGGGGATACTTGTCCAAAACCGGCGACGGGTCCCGGCCCTGGAACTTCGGTTCCGTCGCGGATTTCGGCGCTCGGGGAGACGGCCGGGACGCCGTGGGTTTCGCCTTCTTCCGTCCGACCATGCGACGCCTTCGGGTCTCCCGGAGGCGCCGCGAAAGATAACCATGCCCCGGAAAACGAATGCGCATTTCTACGCCTTTTCGAGGGGTTGTAGCGCACGGAACCGTGCGAACCTCCGTCACGGGACGCCACTTTTGTCGCGACCGGGGCGACACACGGGTTATGTACCATGGGGAGGGTGGGGCGGGGTAAGGTTCCCGTTCGCGGGGACCCGAGAAAGAGGAACAACGAATGCCGGCCCGAGTCATGAAGGAGTTCCAGGCCCCCCGCGGCCTGCCCCGCAAGACGGCCAGCGTCTGCCCCGAATGCATCAAGGTGATTCCCGCGGTCGTCCGGGAGAAGGACAACCGCGTCATCATGGAGAAGACGTGCCGCGTGCACGGCTACTTCTGGGACATCATCTCGAACGACGTCGACTTCTATCTCCGGATGGAAGTGTACGCCCACGACGGCGTCGGTTACGAGAACCCGTACTACGACAAGTTCCGCGGCTGCCCGACCACCTGCGGCATGTGCAGCCACCACAAGTCCCACACGGGACTCGCCCTGATGGACCTCACGAACCGGTGCAACCTGAAGTGCCCGGTCTGCTTCGCGAACGCGAACGCCGCCGGCTACGTCTACGAGCCGACCCGCGAGCAGATCCACTTCATGCTGAAGACGCTCCGGGAGCAGAAGCCGGTCGGCGCGGTCGCCGTCCAGTTCTCGGGTGGGGAGCCGACTCTCAGCCCGCTGTTCCTCGACGCCTGCAGCATGGCCCGGGACCTCGGCTTCAAGCAGGTCCAGGTCGCTACGAACGGGATCCGGGTCGCCAACGAGCCCGGCTTCGCCCAGGCGTGCCGGGAGAACGGCCTCCACACCCTCTACCTGCAGTTCGACGGTCTGGACGATGAGATCTACCGGAAGGTCCGGGGCGTCCCGCTGCTGAAGGTCAAGCAGCGCGCCATCCAGGCCGCCCGGGAGACCCACACCTCCCCGGCCGAGCTCGCCCAGGGGAAGCCGGACAAGCCGCTCAGCGTCGTGCTCGTCCCGACCCTCGTCGGCGGCTTCAACGAGAAGGAGATCTGGCCCACGGTCAAGTTCGCGATCGACAACATTGACGTCGTTCGCGGCGTGAACTTCCAGCCGGTCGCCCTGACCGCGCGGATTCCCGACAAGGACCGGTTCCAGATGCGGTTCACCCAGTCGGACCTGGTGCGGATCC
>JAKIVS010000023.1 GCA_022750435.1 Thermoplasmata archaeon
CCTCAGGTCCCGGCTGCCTGACTCGAACAGGCGACCTGAGGATATCTACGGGGGCCGCCGGTTGGCGGCGGTCCAGACTACAGTCCCCCGCTCTACCACTGAGCTAAGCCGGGATACCGGGACGACGGAGGGACGGACTATAAGCCTTCGCGCGCGGCGAGTTACGTGCGCCCTTCGAGGGCGGTGCGCAGCCGCTGCGCGACCTGCTCCGGCGTCCCGCTCGCGTCGATCGGCGTCAACCGTCCGAGGCGGCGGTAATGCTCGAGGAGCGGTGCGGTCTGCTCGTGGTAAACGGTCAACCGGGTGCGGACCGCCGCCGGGGCGTCGTCCGCCCGCTGGGTCAGCGTCGTTCCGTCCCGGTCGCAGACGCCCGGCGCCTTCGGGGGCCGGGTGACGAGGTTGTACGACGTGCCGCACTTCGGGCACGTCCACCGTTGGGTGAGCCGTTCTACGAGAACGTTCTCCGGAATGTCGAAGGCGATCACGCGGTCGATGGGAGTCAGACGGTCGAGCTCGTCCGCCTGGGCGACGTTCCGCGGGTAGCCATCGAAGAGGCATCCCTTCGCGGCGTCCGGTCGGGAGAGCCGGTCCCGAAGGATCCGGAGGACGAGGTCGTCGGGGACCAGGCGACCCGCCCGGATGTAGACGTTCGCCTCGTCGCCGAGGCTGGTCTGCGCCCGGACCGACTCGCGGAGCAGGTCCCCGGTCGAGATGTGGGGGACGCCGAGGTCCTTCGCGAGCCACTGAGCTTGGGTTCCCTTTCCGGCTCCCGGTGGCCCGAGCAGGACGATGCGGGGCATCGCGGGGGCGGACCGGCCGGCGGGTATAGCCGTTGTGACGGCCGGGGCTATTCCACGAGGGTTCCGGTGAACGCCCGGCCCTCGAGCGCGGCCCGGAGGTTCGGGAGGTCGCGCCCGTGGACGATGGCGAGCGGGATCTTGGCCCGATGGAGGAGGTCGGCCCCCAGGCGGTCGAAGACGAACTCCTGGCCCGCCTCCGTCCCGGCCGAGGCGAGAACGATCGAGCGGAACGCGTCCCAGCCGATCCGGTCGTACCGTTTCGCGTCCGAGTGCCGCTGCGGGTCCCGGTCGTAGAGGCCGTCGACCCGGGTCGCGTTCACGACCCGGGAGGCGCGCAACCGAACGGCGATCAGGGCCGCCACGCCGTCGGTCGTGTGGCCGGGTTCCGTGCCGCCGAGCACCACCGGTGAGGCCCGGTGCACCTCGTGGGCGGCCTCGACCGTGCTCGTGGGCGGTCGGGCGGGGGTGGGGGGACCGATGCGGGCGGCGAGTAGTCGGGCGTGGATGCGGGTGACCTCGATGCCCACCTCGTCGAGCTCGACCTCGGTGAGTCCGAGCGCGCGCCCGGTCCGGATGTACTCCCGAGCGACCCGGCCGCCGCCGGTCGTGACCGCGAGGGGCACCGAGCGACCAACGTCACGCAGGAGGTCTGCGAGCTGAACGAGATACTCGACGTCCGTCGCGGGGTCGTCCCCGAGGATCACGGAGCCGCCCACCGAGAGGACAACGGGCGTGGGGTTGCCTTCCGGACTCCGCGCCATCCGCCGTCCCAACCTCGACCGGTCCATGTCACTTTCGTCGGGTTCGACGAACCCGTTAAGAGGCCCGGACCCCCCGGCCCGTCCGATGGCCGACCCCCATGAGGCCGAGAAGGCGGCGGCGTCCCAGGCCGCGGTCGCCCGGGTCCGGGTGGGGATGCGTCTCGCCCTCGGCACCGGTTCCACGGCCGACCTCGCGGTCCGCGCGCTCCACGCCAAGTTCCCGGACGGAGGGGGGCTGACCTGCGTGGCCAGCTCGCTGCGGACCGAGGCGCTCGCGCGGGACCTCGGGATCTCTGTGGGCCCACTCCAGCCGAACGACCGGTTCGACGCCATGATCGATGGGGCCGACGAGGTCGACCCGGCCCTGGCCCTCACGAAGGGCGGCGGGGGGGCCCTGTTCCGGGAGAAGTTCCTCGCCCGGCGGGCCCAGCAGCTGCTCATCGTCGTCGACCCGAGCAAGATCGTCGAACGACTCGGGACCCGGTCGCGCATCCCGGTCGAGGTCGTGCCGTATGCGCGCGGCTCCCTGATCGCCCAGCTCGCCACCCGGAACCTCACAGCGACCGTCCGGCCGGCGCTGGAAGGGACCGGGACGTTCCGGACCGACAACGGGCTCGAGATTCTCGACCTCCGCCCGGACCGACCGCTCGGCGACCCGGGAACGCTGGAGACCGAGCTCCGGGGGCTCCAGGGGGTCGTGGAGACCGGCCTGTTCGTCGGGCTCGCGTCGGTCGTCTTCGTCGGACACGCGGACGGGACAGTCGACGAGCGGCGGCCCGCGGCGTCGCACTGACGGGGCCCGCGACGGCCCGCATCGCCAGCCTTATCGAGGGTACGTGGTTGGCCCGACCCTCCTCGGGGCGAGACGTCGATGCAGGGAAAGTACATCCGGACGCGTGTGGACGACCACGTCGGCTACATCGAGATCGCGAAGGGCAAGGCCAACACCTACGACGACGAGATGCGCCAGGAGCTCGACCAGGCGATCGAGGAGCTCCGGTTCGACGACAACGCCCGCGTCCTCGTCCTCGCGAGCGGCACTCCGGGATTCTTCAGCGCCGGCGCGGACATCGAGATGCTCAAGGCGAGCGCGCCGAGTTTCAAGGCGAACTTCTGCCTCTACTGGCAGGAGACGCTCGACAAGTTCGCGAAGACCCCCAAGGTGGTCATCGCGGCCCTCAGCGGCCACACGGTCGGGGGCGGCCTCGAGATCGCCCTCTCGTGCGACCTCCGCATGATGGCGAAGGACTCCGGCAAGCTCGGGCTCCCCGAGGTCACCCTCGGCGTGCTCCCCGGCACCGGCGGGACGCAGCGACTCCCGCGCCTCATCGGCACCTCGCGCGCTCTCGACCTGATGATCACCGGCCGGCTGATCACCCCGGAGGAGGCGCTCCAGATCGGCCTCGTCAACTACGTCTATCCGAAGGAGTCGTTCGCGAAGGACGTCCACGCCTACGCGAGCGCGCTCGCCCAAGGCCCGGCGCGCGCGGTCAGCCTGATCAAGCGCTCGGTGCTGGAAGGCGTCGAGATGCCGCTCACCGCGGGCCTCGCCCTCGAGCGGGAACTGCAGAACCGGCTGTTCGTCACCGAGGACGCGAAGGAAGGCCTCGCCGCGTTCGTCGAAAAGCGGAAGCCGAGCTTTAAGGGCCAGTGAGCTAGAGTTTCCGGAGGGTTCCATGGCGAAGCCGGACGGTGCACCCGCGGCCCCTCAGGCGGCCCCGCCGAAGTCCCTCAAGCAGGGCGGCACCATCGAGCCGGTCCGCGAGATCCTCTGGGGCGCCTCCGCCGGGGTCCGCAAGTACGAGACCGCCGAGGAGATCCCGGAGGACATGCGGAAGCTGATCGTCCGGCTGATGGTCGTCCAGGCGGACACCGAGTTCGCATCGATCCAGCAGCACCGGCCCTGGCTCGACAGCGCCCCGACCCTCGAGGACCGGTGGATCGAAGCCCGGATCATCGCCGACGAGGCGCGCCACGGCCTCCAGGCGTGCCGGATCCTCCGGGACTTCGGCGAGGAGGGGCAGAAGATGATCGACGAGCTCCTCCTGAAGACCGAGGGCCACCACAAGCTCGACGCGTTCAACATGAAGTTCGACCGGTGGAGCGACGCCGGCGCATTCTGCTGCTTCGTCGACCGCGTCGGGGTCTACCAGCTCCGGGCGTTCCAGGAATGCTCCTACGGCCCACTCGCCCGGGCGATGCCACTGATGCTCTCCGAGGAGCAGCTCCACCTGAACTTCGGCGCCTCCGTCCTCCGGCGCATGGCCCAGGACGGGCCGAAGTACTACGGCGACAAGGCCGAGGCCCAGGCGGCGATCAACAAGTGGTTCCCCCGCGCCCTCGACATGTTCGGCCACTCCCACTCGGAGACGAGCCAGAAGGCGATCGCGATGGGGTTGAAGCGCTGGACCAACGAGGAGGCCCGCGCGCTCTACCTGCAGGAGATCGCTCCCCTGATCCACGGGATGGGCCTCGAGCTGCCCCCGCCCGAGTTCGACCGGCACATCCTCTAGGGAGCGGCGCCGGTGCCGGCGAACGACGCCGACGGTGCGGAGGGTCCCGCTGCTCCCCCGGCCCGACCGCTCCCCCCGTGGCTCCAACCGGGGAACGTTCGGCTCGTGGTGTCGGGGCTGATCGTCGTCTACTTGGTCGGCATCCTCGTCGACCTGCGGGCGTTCGAGACCGTCGTCGTCGTCGAGTTCGCGGTCCTCCTCGTCATCACCGCGCTCCTGCTCCTCACCCTCCGTTGGTGGGACCCGAGCGGCAATCCCCCCAACCGGCCGAGGGCCCGCGTGTTCCTCGCCCTCGCCGGGCTCGCGCTCCTGGTCCAGGTCCTCGGGGTCGTCGCCGAGAGCTCCGACCCGAACGACCTCGGCAACAACGTGGCGGGGCTCCTCCTCCTCGGCATCCTGTTCCTCAACACGATCGGTTGAGCGCTCGCCTCGGCCGTTAAGTCCCTCGCCGACGTTGGGGCCGCATGGCCGCCCGATCGTCGCTCCGGCATCTCTCGCTCGAGGTCTCCGACGTTGCCCGAACGACCTGGTTCTACGACCGGTTCCTCGGCGAGCTCGGCTTCCGGCGGTTCGTGGCGGACCCGAACTACGCCGCGTTCACGGACGGCGACCTCACGATCTGGCTGATCAAGGACCGCTCGCCGAGGATCCGGCGGCGCCCGCCGACCGGCGACGAAGAGGTCATCGGCGAGCACCTCGCCTTCCACGTGGACAGCGCGGACCGAGTTCGGGCCATCGAGGCGCGACTCGCCAAGGCCGAGCTCTACCCGATCTTCCGCGCCGAGGAGCATCCGGAGTTCCGGCCCGGGTACTTCAGTGCCACGTGGGTCGACCCGGACCAGGTCGTGCTCGAGGTGTATACGGTCCCGGAGAAAACCACGAAGAAGCGACGGGGAAGCCGGGCGCAGCGCAAGCCGCCGGCGAAGAAGCGGCGACGCGCCTAGTGGACCCAGCGCCGGAGGTCGTGGCCCCCGGGGCCCGGGGAGACGACGAGGACCTTCTCGACCCCCGGCAGCGAGGCGAGGCGGCGACGCAACCGGACCATCTCGGTCGTGGTCGTGAACACGTGGACGTGGGCGCCCGCATCGTGGGTGTAGCCCGCGATCGGGGTCCCGCGCTCGTCGTTGGCCGCGCGGACTTCGGTGAGGACCCGGCGCGACGCCGGGACGAGGTAGTCCAGCTTCGGGGTCGTCGTCTCGCAGACGAGTCGGAAGCTGTCGCACTCCTCCATCGTCCGGTCGAACAGCGCCGCCGCGTCGCGGGCGGCGAGCGCCCGCTTGATCGCGCGGATCCGTACCGGGACCTCCTTCAGCCGCCGGGCATACTCGGGGGAGGTGGCCACCGTCAGCTGCATCGCCACGGAGGAGCGGACCGTCTTCTCGGGGGCGTCCTTCACGATCGCGACCAGGTCGACGAGGCCGGGCCAGTGCCGCGGCGGGAACAGCGGCCGGGCGTAGCAGTCGCGGCCGTCCGCCCGCGTTCCCGCCCTCCATTCGACAAAGCCGCCGAACAGCGAACGGCACGCGCTGCCGGAGCCCAGACGGGCGAGCCGAGAGAGGGCCGTGGGCGACAGGCGGAGGCCGGCCGCGAGCGAGGCGGCGCCGGCGAGCGCGGCGAAGCCGCTCGCGCTGCTCGCGAGCCCGCTCGCCGTCTGGAAGTTGTTCTCCGAGCGCACGAGCGCGTGGGTCTCGAAGCGGGCGAGCGCCCGGACCTCGTCCAGGAACTCGACGACCGCGCGGAGCGGGCCGCCCGTCGGCTCAGTCCGGCCAAGGACGAACTTGTCCTCCGTGAGCTTCGGGTCGAACTTCACCCACGTGCGCGTGCGCAGATGGTTGAGCGTGACCGAGAGCGAGCTGTTGTACGGGAGTCCGAGGTCCTCGTCCCGGACCCCCCAGTATTTCACGAGGGCGATGTTCGGGGCGGCCTCATACCCCGCCTCGGACGGCCGCCCGGTCATCGACGGCGACCACAGCGCGAAGTACTTATCCACGTCGGAAGCTCGAACGACCCGATGGCCCGTCCGGCGGCGCCCGAGCCGAAACCGATCCGGCCGCCCCCGAGCTGGCTTTCGTCGAAGGGCCTCGGCGGCTTTCACCGCTCGGTCGGGTTCCACGTCGACCGCGCCTCGACCGGTGCCGGCGTCTGTGTGGTGGGCGGTGTCGTCAAGGCGCGGCACTTGAACATCAACGGCGTCGTGCACGGAGGCGTGTACGCCACGATCCTCGACACGGCGATGGGCGGCGCGGTGGTGACCACCCTCCGGGAGGACGAGGTCACGGCGACGACGAGCCTGTACATCGAATTCCTTCGGCCGGCCGAGAAGGGCGCGAAACTACGGGCGCGCGGCGAAGTCGTCCGGCGGGGACGCCATCTCGCGTTCGTCGAAGGGAACCTGTACAACGGCGAGGGAGTGCGACTGAGCCAGGCCCACGGCACGTGGTACATCTGGTCGGCGGGCGACGGCACGTGGACGAAGGGCGGTCGGCCGTCCCCCGCCTCGCGGAGTCGTCGGTAGGCCTGGCGCGCCTTAGCGGGTCGAGCCGACCCGGCGCCGGACCGACTCGAAGATCCGCAGCCACTCGAGTCCCTTTCGGAGCCCGCGCTCTCCGTCCACGACGGGGCGCGCCTCGAACGGCGCCCGGGCCGCCGTTTCTCCCTTGCCGAGCGCGGCAAACGGGAACGTATGCTCCATGATGTCGCTCATGAGGCTGGTCCCGCGGTAGCTGACCGCAAGATCGGGTAGCTTCGTCGTCATCCACGCCCACACGGCGTTCCGGCCGAGGGGATTCAGCGCGACCTGGTACGACACCACGGAGATGTGCGCCCGGTTGATCTTCGGGCTCCCGAGCGCGTCGACCACGTTCGCGAGGAGGGCCGGGTCGGTCGCGCCGGCGAGCGCACGTTCGAGCTTCATCTGGTCGCCTTCGTTCCGTGCGGTGGGGATCCGCTCGAACAGGACCTTCTGGGCGTCGGCCCCGCCCGTGCGCCCGTACGCGAAGGCGACCGGTTCCCGGAGGTTCGGGTCCAGCCGGTCGTACTCCGAGAAATGGCCGGCGAGCCGGGACGCGAGCGCGTCGTCGTGCGCGAGGAGGCCGAGAGTCGTCCGCTCCCGAAGGACCCCGTCGGTCTCCGCCTCGCCCTCGACCGGGGCGAGGCCGAGCCGCTCGACCTGGGCCCGGAAGAAGCCGAGAGCGTCGCGCCGGAACTCGGGCGTGTCGGCAATGAGCGCGCCGAGCGGGGCGATCCGGGTCTGGCGGATCGACGCGAGCTGGTTGCAGAGCTCGTGGACCACCAGGTACTCGGTGGAGTCCCGGCAGGTGGCGACGAACCGGAGGTACTCCGCGAGGGGGAGGTCGCCGGAGAAGACGAAGGCGTACAGGTCGGTGAGGATCGCCCACCGGTCCATCGGCGGGAGGGTGGAGAACCCGTTCCGGAGCTCGTCCAGAAGCTCCCGGTCGTACCGGACGCGGTAGAACCCGAGCCCGCCGGGGTTGAGGTGGAACTGCTTCGCCCCGTGGCGGGGCACGAGCGACTCGACCGTGTCGACGATCCGGCGTTCGACGACGCCGTCGCGGTAGATCCCGAGGGGCACCGGCCAACTCTCGGCCCGGTGCTGCCCGTCGAGCCGGAACCGGCGCTGCTGGATCCGGATCCCTCCGGGCTCGGTGCGCGCGTCGAGGATTGGAAGACCCGGGCGGCGGACCCATTCGGAGAGGAGCCCCGTCACGGGCACCCCGGAGGAGGTTTCGAGCGAGCTCCAGAGGTCCTGGCTCGTGGCGTTGCCGTAAGCGTGGTTCGTAAGGTAGGCGACGACGCCCTGCCGGAACGGCTCCTCGCCGAGGAGCGCTTCGACCATGCGCAGCACGCTCGCGCCCTTCCCGTAGGAGATCTCGTCGAAGATCTCGGAGATCTCGTCCGGGTGCTTCACCGGGACGTGGATCGGGTGCGTGGTGTCGAGGGAGTCCCCGAGTCGCGCAAACGACCCCCAGTCCAGGAGGAAGTCGTCGAAAATGCCGAGCGAGGGATGGAGGCGCTCGACGATCTTGTCCTCCATGAACGTCGCGAAGCTCTCGTTGAGCCAGATGTCGGTCCACCACTCCATGGTGACGAGGTTGCCGAACCACTGGTGCGCGATCTCGTGGGCGATGGTGGTGAGCGTCTCCCGCTTCTGGCGGGCGCTCGTCTCCTTGTCGACGAGGAGCCGCATGTCCCGGAAGCTGATCGCTCCCCAGTTTTCCATGGCCCCGAAGGCGAATTCCGGGATGGCGACGAGGTCGAGCTTCTCGAGCGGGTAGGGAATCCCGTAGTACTGCTCGAAGGCGGGGAGGATCTCCGCCCCGTGGGTGAACGCGAACTCCCCCGACGGACCCCGGCCGGGGGGCGCGGCGACTCGGACCCGGTCCTTGCGACCGTCGGCCGGGAACCAGTCGAACTTTCCGACGGCGAGGAAGACGAGGTAGGTCACCATCGAGGGGGTCGGGGCGAACTCGAACGTCCGCAGCCCGTGGTCGGACCGCTCGGCGACGACCGGCGTGTTGAAGATCGGCTCGAGACCGTCCTCGGTCGTCAGCGTGAACCGTACGACCGCGCGGCGGTCCGGTCGGTCGATACAGGGGAAGATCCGACGGCAGCAGGTCGCGGCGGCCTGGCAGGCGACGATCCGCTCGCTGCCGTACCGGGACCAGTACAGTCCCAGGAGGCCCTTCTCCGCGACGGCTCCGGAGAACGCCAGGGAGAACGAAGTGGACGCGACGGGAAGGTCGACGACGATTTCCTCCTCCTCCGGTCGGGACTCGAGCCGGACCGCCGGGTCCACGGGGCGCACGTCGAGCCCGAGGGCGTTCAGCCGGCACTGTCGGACGGGAGCTGCGAGTTGCACCTCGACCGTGCCGCGAAACCGTCCGGTGGCGAATTCAAGGTGGAGGTCGACGACGTAGGCCCGGACGTGCGGAAACGGCTCGAGGCTCACTGAGGGTTCCCCACGCGCCCGGCGGGTCGCCCCGGCCAGACGTCGGTCCCGCCCACAGGCGTTGGGGGGATACCGTTTGCCGGGCCGTTATGACGGCGGGCCACGTCGGGGGCCCGAATGCCGCGGGTCCGGAAGTCCCCCGAGGCCGCGGCCCGGCAAGCGAAGACCGGCTGGGAGGAAGCGTTCGACGTCTGGGAAGAGTTCCAGGAGAACGGCCGGGACTTCGCCCGGGACCATGTGCACGGCCCGGGGTTGCTCCGGGCGATCGGGAACGTCGACGGCCTTCGGACCCTCGATATCGGCTGCGGCCAGGGCCGGTTCACCCGAACCCTCGCTCGCCGCGGAGCCCGCGTCTCGGCCGTGGACTGGTCGGACCGAATGATCGCCTCCGCCCGCCAGCACGAGCGCGCCGACCCGCTCGGCATCGACTACCGAGTGGCCGACGCGCGCACCGCCGCGAACCTCTGGAAGCCAGGATCGTTCGACGTCATTGTCGCCTGCATGTCGTTCATGGACATGCCGGGGCTCCCGCAGGTGCTCCGGGGGGCCCATCGACTGCTCCGACCGGGCGGCCGGCTCGTGTTCTCGGTCTCGCACCCCCTGAACACCGCGGAGACCGGTTGGGAACGGCCGCAGTCGACGGACCGCGGAGGCATGATCGTCCGCGACTACTTCGACGAGGGAATCGGCGAGACCGAGTGGGCGATGGCCCGCCTCCAGCGCCCCTTCACCACGCTTTACTGGCATCGGACGTTCGGGTCGTGGTTCTCGCTGCTCCGAACGTCCGGGTTTGACATCGAATCGCTCGCCGAGCCGAGGGCGTCCGCGTCCCAGGTGCGGAAGATCGCCCTTCTCCAGGGAACCCGGGAGGCTCCGTTCTTCCTCGTCCTCGGGTGTCGGAGACGCCGTTCGGCCCCTCCGGGGCGTCGGACCGGGGGGACAGTTCGCCCGAGGACGAGACGGAGTCGAGCGCCCCGGAAAGCCGTTAAATAGTCCGGCTCGGTCGTTCGGTCGGCTGACGGCCAAAGCGGTGGGGAAACACCCGGTCTCATTCCGAACCCGGCAGTTAAGCCCACTGGCGTTCCGCGCGGTACTGAAGTGCGCGAGCCTACGGGAACCGCGGAAAGCTGTCAGCCTCCTTCTCCTCTCGAGCGGACGCGCCGCCGCGTGAGCCGTTAAATCCGACACCCCGCTCGGCGCGCTCGTGTGGCTCGGCGCGCACATCGGGATCTCCGACGGGCTCGCCGAAGCCCCCCGACAAGGACGCACGATCGGCTGCGACGCCATCCAGATCTTCTCGAAGAGCCCCCAGATGTGGGCCGGCCCCCCGATCGCCGACGAGGCGGCCGCCGGATTCCGGGCCGCCGTCCGCGAGGTCGGTCTGAAGGCGACGGCCGTTCACCACGGCTACCTGATCAATCTCGCGAGCCCCAAGAAAGCCGGCCTCGCCCGCTCCCGGAAGGCGCTCCTCGACGAGATCGAGCGGGCCACGAAGGTCGGCGTCGACGGACTCATCCTCCACCCGGGCGCCCACATGGGCGAAGGCCCGGCCGCCGGGCTCGCCCGCATTATCGAGAGCCTCAACTGGGCCCTCGCCAAGTCACCCGACTCCACGGTCCGCCTCCTGCTGGAGAACGCCGCCGGTCAGGGGACTGCCCTGTGTGCGACGTTCCCGGAACTCCGGACCGTCCTCGACGGCGTCGCCGTCCCCTCCCGGGTGGGCGTGGCGCTCGATACCTGCCACCTGTTTGCCGCGGGGAACGAGTTCCGGACCCCGGAGACCTACGGGGCGTTCGTCGACCGGCTGGACTCCGAGCTCGGCGTCCGCGAGGTCCGCGCGTTCCACCTCAACGACGCGAAGGCCGACCTCGGCTCGCACCTCGATCGCCACGAGAACATCGGGAAGGGGAAGCTCGGCGTCGACGGGTTCCGCGGCCTCCTCAACGATGCCCGGTGGGCCTCCACGCCCGGCTACCTGGAGACCCCGCTCGCGGACGACGACTACGCGGCGTACGTGACGGACCTTGCGACCCTCCGGGGTCTTCTGACCACGTCGACCGGCGCACCGGAAGCGGGCGCCGTTGCCGCCCCGCGCGAAAGCACGTCACGTTCCCGCCGGGTCGGGGCCGCGGCGGGGAAGTCGGCGTGAGCGAACCGCCGCGGCACGAGCACCTGCACGTCGCGTACGAGCACGCACTTTCCGAGCTTGCGAGCTCCCATTCGACGCTTACGGTTCTCGACGCCGGCGGACCCGAGCAAAGCCCCACCAAGGCACTCACCGGGAAGTTCGCCGAACGATACGTTCGCATGGATCCCGACGGACCCTCGGTGATGGCGAAGGCGACGGATCTCGCCGCCGACGGCTGCGCGGTGTTCGCGAGCGGACCCACCGCCGTCGTGGTCGGCCGGTCGTACGACCTCCTCCGTCGCGTCGTGTGCGCCGCACGCTTGAATGTCAAGGTGGTCGGGACCGACGGCGGGTTTCCCGCCGGGACCGACGGAGTTCCACCGACCCTCACCGAGGACATCGGCCTGATGCGCGGACTCCCGGGGATGACCGTCGTCGTCCCCGCCGACGGCCCAACGGCCGGCGCGGCCGTCCGCGCGCTGGCGGGTTTCTCCGGCCCCGCCTACCTGCGGCTCGCCGAGGGGAGCCTCTCCGTTGTCACCGACGGAGCCTTCCAGGTCGGGCGGGCGGGAACCCTCCGGGAGGGGGCGGACCTGACGATCATCGCCATTGGTGCGCTCGTCGCCCGCGCCCTCTCGGTCGCCGAAGAGCTCGGCCGCGTCGGGGTGTCCGTGCGCGTCCTCGACTTCGCATCGGTCAAACCATTCGACGAGAAGGCCCTCTTGCGCGCGGCCCGGGAGACGGGGGCGATCCTGACGATGGAGGAGCATTCGGTCCTGACCGGTCTCGGCGCGCTCGTCGCCAGCGCGACCGCCGAGGAGTACCCGGTGCCGGTCCGGCGGATCGGCGTCCCGGACCTCGTCGGGGAGGCGGGCGACCGGTCGGCGCTGTTCGACCGGTACGGGATGTCGAACGAACGGTGCCTCGAAGAAGCGTGGACCCTGCTCCGCGCGAGGGGCAAGGTTCAGTAGCCCGGGGGACTCGGGAGATTCCGGCCGACGGAGGAGGACGATCGTGAAGCTGTTCCTGGACACCGCGAGCGTGACGGAGATCCGAACGATGTGGGAGACCGGCATCCTCGACGGGGTCACCACGAACCCGACGCTGGTCGCGAAGGAGGGCCGGAAGTTCGAGGACGTCCTCCGGGAGGTCTGCGCCCTCGGGGTCCCGTCGGTCTCCGCGGAAGTCGTCGGCACCACCACGGACCTGATGCTGACCGAGGGACGCCATCTGCGCGAGATCCACCCGTCGATCTACGTCAAGGTCCCGATGACGGCCGCGGGACTGAAGGCGACGAAGATCCTCGCCTCCGAGGGGACCCGCGTCAACATGACGCTGGTGTTCTCGGCGAACCAGGCGCTGCTCGCCGCGAAGGTCGGCGCCGCATACGTGAGCCCGTTCATCGGCCGCCTCGACGACCAGGGGCAGGACGGGATGGAGCTGATCGACGACATCGTGACGATCTACGAGAACTACGATTACGCTACTGAGGTGCTCGTCGCGTCGGTCCGCCACCCGGTCCACGTGCTCGAGGCGGCGAAGATCGGCGCCGACATCGCGACGATGCCGTACGCGGTGATGGAGAAGCTCGTCCAGCACCCGCTCACCGACCTCGGCCTCGCCCGGTTCCTGAAGGACTGGGAAAAAGTCCCGAAGGGCTGAGGCGGAGCGGTCGTTGGCGGACCCCGCCCTCGTCGAGAAGTACCTCCGGCTGACGGCCGAGGCGCTCGAGCGCGTCCGGCCGGCCCCTCCGGCCCGGTCGTTCCTCATCGGAGCGTCGGAGGATTTCCTTTCGATGGCCCGAGCGTACCTGTCCGACGCGAAGCACTTCCGGGACCAGGGAGACTCTGACCGCGCCCTCGCCGCTGCCAGCTACGCCCATGGTTGGCTCGACGCCGGAGTCCGCCTCGGTCTGCTCGATGGAGGGGACGATGACGTCCGGTTCACGCCGTTCCGCTGACGACTCCCCGGTCCCGCGCCACGCGGTCCGGGCGATCGAACGCCACCTGGCCCAGCGGGAGAGCCGGCGACGTCGTCTGTTCGAGCGCGCTCGCGCCCTCCGTCGGCTGTCCCAGCAGACGATGACGCGCCTGCACGCCGGCTCGGCCACGCCGGCGGAGCTGGAGCGCGTTCGTGCCGACCTCGCCCGGCTGGCCGCTTCGCTACCGACCGAATATCCCGGCGACGAGGGGATCGCTGAAGACGCGCTGCAAGAGGGGGTCGAAGCGATGTTGCTCGCGGCGGCGACCGAAGGCCGGTCGTTCCCGACGCCGGCCGAACTCGGGGTCGCACCCGAACCATACCTCCTCGGCCTGGGCGACGTCGTGGGCGAGATCCGCCGGTTGACGCTCGCCGACCTCACCCGCGGGGACGTCGTCGGCGCCGCCGACCGCCTCGCCCTGATGGAGTCGGTCTACCACACGCTGCTGGGATTCGAGACCGCGCGGGCGATCGTCTCGCTCAAGCCGAAGCAAGACACCGCGCGTGCCCTCCTGGAACGGACGCGGGGCGAGGTCACGATGGCCCGACTTCTTCACCGCGCCGGCGTACCCCCCGCCGGGACCGAGGAACGGGAATGACCGGCACTCGGCGCATCGTCGGCATCATCGGGGGCACCGGAGTCGACGGAATCTTCGACGAAGGGACGAGGACCAGCCACCGGGTCTCCACTCCCTGGGGAGCCCCGTCCGCGCCGGTCGAGCGGGGACGGGTCGGGGAGCTGGACGTCCTCTTCCTCGCGCGGCACGGAGTGGGACACACGATTCCCCCGCACCGGGTGAACTACCGGGCGAACATCGATGCGCTGAAGTCGCTCGGCGCCGACAGCATCGTCACCGTCAGCTCGGTGGGGTCGCTGAAGGCGGACCTGCCCCCCGGAACGTTCGTCGTCCCGGACCAGTTCGTCGACTTTACGAAGAGCCGGCCAACGACGTTCTTCGATGGGGGTCGTGTCTACCATGTCTCGCTGGCCGACCCGTTCTGCCCGGAGCTGTCGGCCCGGGCCATCGCCGCCGGCGCGGCCGCCGGCCATGCGTTTGCGTCCCGGAAGACCTACGTCTGCGTCGAGGGACCCAGGTTCTCCACGCGCGCCGAGTCGAACTACCTTCGGGGGTTCGCCGACGTGATCGGCATGACCCTCGTTCCGGAGGTGACGCTCGCCCGGGAACGGGGCCTGTGCTACGCCTGCCTCGCGATGGTCACCGATTTCGACGTGTGGGCCGACCATCCCGTCGAGGCCAAGGAGATCGTCGAGACGATGGCGCGGAACGTCGAGCGGATGCAGAGCGTACTCCGAGGGTTGCTCCCTCGACTCCCGGGCCCCAAGGGCTGCGAATGCGAACGGGCGCTCGACAGCGCGGCTCTCTAGGAGGAATCTAGCGCGGTCCGCGGCGGACCGTGATGGGGATGACGCCCGCCTCGAACTCCGTCTCAGCGATCAGGACCGGGTCAATCATATCGACGGGAACATCCGTCAAGATCGGAGCGCCGAGGGAGACTTGGAGCGCCCGGGCCCCGAGGATGCGGGCGCGCTCGAACCGAGTGTAGACGTCCGATGGGCTCGGTCCGGAGCCACTCTCGGTCACGAAGGTAC
The DNA here is from genome assembly GCA_022750435.1 of Thermoplasmata archaeon. GTDB lineage: Archaea > Thermoplasmatota > Thermoplasmata > Lutacidiplasmatales > UBA184 > Lutacidiplasma. The sequence goes on from JAKIVS010000023.1 coordinate 14,764, forward strand.
CCGACGGGGCCGCCGGCAAGACTGCGGCCGTCAAGGGCTCGGCGACTTTTGTCTCGTATTAACGCTTTGCGTTAGCATTGGCTGCGTCCCATTAATCATCAAGCCGCTCGCGGGCGGCGAAGCGGCCCAGCAGG
>JAKIVS010000003.1 GCA_022750435.1 Thermoplasmata archaeon
CGTCCGTCGATCCGCTTGCCGTCCGGGCTCAGCAGGACCGGGACCTCTTTCGCTCCAACGCTTCCCATCTCGTGCTCCTTTCTGTATGGAATGGTAAATCGAGGACTCTAGAACGGCGCCGGACCGGCGTCGTCGTCCGAGTCGTCGCCGTCGTCGATCGGGCTCGGGGGCTCGAACGGGGGTCGGGTCGGCATCGGGCCGGGGCTGCCGTCGGCGTTGCGGGGCGTCGATTCGCCGAGGTAGCCGGCGACCCGCTCGGTCAAGCCCGAGCGTTGTCCCTCCTCCTCGATCAGTCGAATGGCCTCGCGCACGCGGACCATGCCCTCGGCGGGGCCGTCCACCCAGATCCGGCCGTTCTGGCCGACGGCGATCCGGCAGCCGGTCTGTTGGGTGAGCATCTGAATCATGGACCCGCCCCGGCCGATCAGCCGCGGGACCTTGGCGGGGGAGAGTGGGATGACGGTGCCGCCGTCGACCTTTCCCAAGTCGTCGCCCAGCATAGTGACCCCAATGCGTCCGGTCGGGTCGAGGCTCTCGATCGCCACGACGACGGTGTCGCCGACGTGGAGGTACTGGCCGCACTCGCCGACGTCGATCTTCCAGGGGGTACCGGTCATGTGGAGGGGGGCCCAGCGCGGCGCGCCGATGTCAAGGAGCCAGAACGTCGTCTGGACGTCGGTGACGGTCCCGACGACGACGTCCTTCGGCTTCGGAATGTAGCGGCCGGAGAGCGGGATGACGCGGACAACTGGGGGTCGCCGCGAGAGGAGACCCAAAACGCTCGCGTACGTGCGCCCATCGACGCGATACGTGCCCGGGCCCGGCTGGAGCCCGTGAACGTCGATCTCCTCACCTGGGAGTACTAACGTCCGTTCCCCGTCCGATCGGCCGGGAACGTCTGTGCGGCCACGGCCTCGGTGGCCGCCGCGATGTCCATGACGCATTGCTGCTCGTGCACCGGGTCGCGCGACCGAGCCTGCTTATTTAACAAGCGCGGTCTCGGCGGACCCCTTCGTGCGCGCGTTGAGTTTCTCGTAGAGTTCGGTCTGCACTCCGGCGGGAATTTCGAGCATCGCGCTCCACGCGCCGTCGGGGAGCCACTGCTCGTCCCGGAGCGGTCCGTACGCCTTCAATTCGCCGATCACGCGCGGGTAGTGCTGGGCGGGGACCTTCACCCGGACGCGCACGGTGTCGAGCCGGATCGGGAGCAGTGGGCGCAACTTCGCGAGAATCTCGGGGATCTGCTGGTCGGCGGGCCGGAACGGGTCGATGTGGACCTTCGCCTCGGCCATCGCCGCCTCGATCCGGTTCGCGGGATGGGGTGCCCCGGTCTGCGGGTTCATGGCGGACCGGGCGATCGTTGTGACGATCTGGCGGTGCTTCGCCACCTGCAGCTGGTGGCGCTGCTCGGTCGTGACCTGCACTTCGCCGTTGAGGATGATCTCGCGGGCGATCTCGGCGAGATTCCGTGTGTGGAAGGTCTTCTCGAGGTGCTCGAGGGAGATCTTGTCGCCCTTCTTCGCGTCCTTGAACACCTGGTCGAGCGCGAGCTTGTCGGAGAGGTCGACGGTCCGCCCGTCGAGCAGCGCCTGAGCCGCCTCCGGGTCCACGAGGACCTCGAAGCGGGAGCCCCCCTTCTCCCAGCGTGCCACCACCGCGTTCTCGACCGTGACCATCGGTGCCCTCGAGGGCGAGTCGTCTACGCGCGCGATGCCTTCGCGCCCGAGCCGCCCGCGCTTGGGAGCCGGGCGACGTACTTCTGGCTTTCCTCGAGCGTCAGCCGGTGCGAGCCCTTCGTCCGGTCGAGCGTCAGCACCTCGACCTGGCCGAGCGTCGCCGACTCTTCCAGCGAGGCGCGGAGCCCTTCGAGCGCCAGCAGGATCGCCTGCTCGACGTCCATGTGGGGCTTGTGCTTCGCCTCGAACAACTCCATCACGGGGCCCTTGTTCCCGCCAGTGGAGGTCGCCTTGAAGCTCGTGAGCGAGCCGGACGGCTCCGTCTCGTAGAGGTGCACGCCGGTGTCGTCCCAGCCGCCGACGATGAGGGCGGTCCCGAACGGCCGGACACCGCCGAACTGGGTGTACTGCTGCTTGTAATCGCAGATTCGCCGGACGAGGAGCTCGACCGAGATCGGCTCGGAGTACGTCACGCGGTTGATCTGGGCGGCGAGGCGCGAATAGTCGACGAGGACGCGGGCGTCGGCGACCAGGCCGGCCGTCGCGCAGGCGATCTGCTCGTCGATCAGGTGGATCTTCTCGAGGCTCGCGGGCTCCGCAAGCTTGGGGTTCGGAATGCGGCGGTCGGCGACCAGGACGACGCCATCCTCGTAGACGACGCCGGCGGTCGTGGCGCCACGTCGGACCGCCTCGCGCGCATACTCGACCTGGAACAGGCGGCCGTCGGGGGAAAAGACCGTGATGGCGCGGTCGTACGCCATCTGGCCGGGTTGCATCTCCATCGAATCGGCTCCCGAGACGCGCGCCCCACGGATGCCCGGGTTATAACGGGGCGCGGGGCGATTACGTCGAGGTAGGCGGAGTTCCGGGCCGCGTCCCGCCGGCAACGGTAATGGGCGCCGCCGCGCCGTGGCGAACGCGATGGCGGAGACGTCGGGAACGAAGGCCGGGTCCGTCACGGCCCACCGCCTCGAGGGCGCCGCGAGCGTCTACCTCCGCAGCGCCGCCGAGCAGTCGATCGACTGGTACCCGTGGGGAACCGAACCGTTCGAGCTCGCGGAGCGCCTCCACAAGCCCGTCCTGATCGACATCGGCGCGGTCTGGTGCCACTGGTGCCACGTGATGGACGAGGGGACCTACTCCGACCCCGAGGTCACTCGCCTCCTCGCAGAAGGGTTCGTCGCCGTCAAGGTCGACCGGGACGAGAACCCCGAGGTCGACCGGCGATTCCAGCGACAGGTCAACGCCCTCAGCGGCGAGGGCGGATGGCCCCTCACCGCGTTCGCGACCCCCGAGGGGGAAGTGTTCCTGGGCGGGACGTACTTCCCCCCGGACGACGGGATGGGGCGCCCGGGCTTCCGGCGCGTTCTCCGCGAGGTCGCCCGCCTCTACCGGGAGGAACCGGAGAAGGTGCGCCAGAACGCCTCGGCGATCCGCGGGGCAATCGAGCGCATGGCCGAGGGCCGCGCCTCGCATCCGACATCGACGGCGCACTTCGTCGATCGGATCCGCGCCGCGATGAACGAGAGTTACGACCCGGTCCACGGCGGCTTTGGACACGCCCCCAAGTTCCCGCACGCGGCCGGGGTCGAGTTCCTTCTTCTCGACGCCTTCGCCCAGGGCGACGCCCGCTCCGGGCCCCGCGCGCTCGAGACGCTCCACCGGATGGTCGACGGGGGCGTGTTCGACCAGGTGGGCGGGGGATTCCACCGGTACTCGGTCGACGAGGGCTGGCACATCCCGCACTTCGAGAAGATGGGGGCCGACAACGGAGAACTCCTCGCCGCCCTCGTCGAGGCCGACCGGTACGAATCCCGGCCACGATTCGGCGAGGCGATCCGGACGACGGTCGCGTGGGCGTCCACGGTGCTCGCCGACCCGGCCGGGGGGTTCGGAGCGAGCCAGGACGCGGACAACGCCCCCGGCGACGACGGGGGGTACTTCACGTGGAGCCGCAACGAGTTGAAGGCGGCGCTGAGTCCCGAGACGGCCAAGCTCGTCGTGCGCGCCTTCGGGGTCGGCACCGACGGCCGAATGCCGCACGACACCGACCGCAACGTCCTGTTCCGACTCCTGAGCGACGCGGAGCTCGCGACGGACACGCACGTCTCCGAAGCCACGGTCCGACGTTCCCTGGAGGCCGCGGTGCAGACTCTCGCCGAAGTGCGAGGGCGGCGGGCCCCTCCCCTCGTCGATCGGACCCCGTACGCCGACATCAACGGCCTGTTTCTCCGGGCGTTCGCGCGGGCGTCGCGACAGGCGGGCGAGCCGAGCTGGCTCGCAACGGCGCAGCGGGCGGCCGACCGGTTCCTCCGCGAGGGATACTCCCCCGAGGCGGGTGTTCTCCACCGATTGGGGAGCGCTGCGGTGGGAGGCCACGGACTGCTGGCCGACCAGACGCAGCTCGCGCTCGGACTCGTGGAGCTCGGCGGAGCAACGCTCGAGGCGAAGTACGTCACAGCCGCGCGCGGACTCCTCGACCTGGTCGACCGGGAATTCTCGACCGACCTCGGGCTGTACCGCGACGTCGCACCCCGCCTGTACGACGGGCCCAAGGTCGGCGGAGTCGACAGTCCGGCCTACCCTCTCGAGGACACCCCCAACCTTTCCCCCAACGCGGCGGCGGCCATCGCCCTGATTCGTCTCTCCTCCCTCACCGGCGACGAGGCCCTTCGCGAGCGGGCGGCCCGATTGACCGGTGCGATGGCCGACCGGCTCGGGACGGCCGGTCTGTTTGCCGGTGGGGCCGCGTTCGCGGCCGCGGTTCTGGACCTCGTGCCCGCGCGGGTCGTGGTCGAGGGAACAAGCCCCGAGTCCGACGGCCTCGCCCGCGCGGCCGAACGCGCCTACCATCCGAACGTCTGGGTCTTCCGGGGGGTCCCCCCTCCGCCGTTCTCCCTCCCCGAGGAGCTCGGTGTCGGGCGCACGGGGTCGCGCGCGTTGGTCTGCTTCGGTACCCGATGCCTCGCCCCTATCACGGAGCCCGCGGCGCTCGGCGCCGCGATCCGGTCGGGGGGTCGCTCCCCGGCGTGACAATGGGACCCACGTCGGTCCCGTCCAGCAAGTACGCCCGGGCCGTGCCCTGACCCAGAAAGCGGTGGAACAGGAAGGAGCGGCTCCGCCGCGGTTTCTGACGGTTGAGCGCCTCCCTCCCCGCCAACGGATGGAAGGCGGGAAGCACGACCAGCTCGCGGGCGGCGAACTTCCTCGGCGGAGACTTCGCCGGCAGCGGGGGGAACTCGGCCCGGATCCAGCAGGCGAGCTTCCCGGAGGGGCTCGTTCCGGACGGGGCGAACCGATAGCCCGGATGAAGATGACCGGCCACGATCCGTTCGCAGTCGAGGACCTCCTCCGACGGCCACCGATGGCCGTGGAACACGCCGACCCCGTCCCGGACCATCCCCCGGGCGGGGTGCACGACTACCTCGCGCGGAAGATGAGGAACGAGTCCGACGTCGTGGTTGCCGAGCACGACCTCGGTGGAGATCCCCTCGGAGAGGAGCTTCGCGAAGAACTCGAAGACGACCGGGCGCAGCGCCTTCGGCGTGCCCACGATCGGGTGCTTGACGTCCCCTGCCACGACGACCCGGTGTGCCTCGACGGATCGCACGATGCCCACCAGGGATGCGGCGAGCCGGCGGGGGTCCGCCTCGGGTGGGGGCGGGAGGGAGCGAGCCCCCTCGGCGAGACCGAGGTGGAGGTCCGCGATCACGACCCAACGGTCGCGCGGGTCGGTCGGGTTCACCGACAGGGCCGCGGCACCCGGAATGGGGCGGATCGCCGCGGTCGCCACGACGCTCCACCCCGAGCCGGGACTAAGCGATTCCTCCGCTGCGTACGGGCGAGACCGGCGAGCGACATCGCTTCCGACTCGGGAGTCCTCGCGAACCCCGCTCACGGCGGACCACTCCCCTTCCGGCCCCGAGGATCGGTTCGATGGCCGGCGTCGTCCCGGGGCGAGGGAGCCGGGGAAGGAGTGTGCCAAAGGTATTTCTTTTCAAGACGGACTACGCGCCCAATGGCCGCCGTCGTCCGCCCTAGGTTTTCTCGTCGAATTCTCTTGGCCGTGCTGCTGGTCGGGCTGCTCGTTCTGAGCGGACTCGCGTCTGTTCCCTCCGGCCGGTCCACCGCGACGCTCCCGGCGGCGCCCTCGCATCTCGCGCCGGCGGCGAGCGCCACCGCCGCGCCCGCGTCGCCCCGGCCGGCCGCGACCATCAACTATTCCGCGTACCAGAATGACTCGTCGATCTCGAACATTCCGTATTCCCATTCCGATTGCTATCCCTACGCCGGCCTGACGGGCTGCTACGTCCAAGCTCAGGACCCGACCTTGGTCCAACTTCCGAACTCCCAGGTCGGCGTCGGCTACTCCGTCCTCACGACCTTCAACACGACCAACTTCGACACCTGCCCGACGGCGAACACCACGGTGACCCGCGTCGCGTTTGCGGTCTCCCCCGACAACGGCTCCACGTTTGGGACTCCGGTGTTTCTGCCGACGGTCGCGAAACCGTGCGATTACGTCCAACAGCTCGAGCCGACGTTCGCGGTGTCCGGCACCCAGGTCTGGGGCGCGTACGTCACCACAAACGCCACCGCCGCCCAGCTGATCCAACCCGCGTTCTCCTCGAACCCCCCGGTTCTCCAATGGTGGAACCGAACGACGGCCGGCATCGCGATCACCAACTCGAGCGACAACGGGTCCACATGGAGCAACGCGACGTTGCTGCTCAACGGCTCGAATTTTGCGAACCCGGTGCTGACGTCCTTCGGCGCCACCCTCTATCTTCTCTACCAAAACATCTCGAATGGAACGACGATCCTGCCGCTCAGCGGCCTCTCCGGGGCCGACCCGATCTCGGAGCAGCTCGTCTACTCGGCCGATGGCGGTGCCACGTGGCACGGGCCGTATACGATCCCCGGTGAAAACGCCTCCCAGAACTACACCACGATCGGCGGCTCGATCGCGGTGAGCCAGGGCGGAACGGTCGCCGTTGCCTATGCGACGAACCGATCGTGTCTCAACTACTGCTACGCGTCGTATTACGCCGCGAGCGGGGACGACATCGTCGACGTGACTTCGACGACGAACGGGACGAGCTGGTCCCCCATCCATACGATCGCGCCCGGCCAGGGCGAAATCACGCGTCCGTACGGCCCGGCTCCGCCGTACTCCTGTTCCCAATTCAGCCCGAGCGGGACCGGACTGTGCGGCCTGTTCGAGGACTCTCCGATGACCTCGGTGACCTGGGGCACGGGAGCGCACCTCTACGTCGCGTGGGAGGCCGCTCCGTTCCGGAACGTCAGCTCGACGCCGGCCTACTACTACAACTACAACCACGTCGCGGTCTACGCCGGGGCGTCGAACGACTCGGGCCAGACCTGGAGCTGGTCGGAGGTCTCTCCCGCGCTCAGCAATCTGACCGACGCCCAGGACCTCATCGACGAGCAGTGGTTCAACCCCGCCATCGGCTATTCCGGCGGGGTGGTCTACCTGACCTTCTCCTACGTGAACTGGGGCGAGCTGACCGGATTCCAAGCCTACGGCAACGGCTTCGCGACCAACACCTACAGCCAGTGGGTGGCGACGAGCGCGAACGGTGTCTCCTATTCCTCCCCCACACTCATCTACATCTCGACCCGCAGCGACGGGCTCGCGTACTATCACGACATGGGGGTCCACGCCAGCGTGGGCTTCACCGCGTCCGGTTCGCCCCTGTTCGCCTACGCGTTGGCGGACGGTTGGTTCACCAACATCTTCCCCGGCACATACGACTTCGTCGTGACCCTCTCCGTCTCCTCGGCGTGGTCCGGCGCGACGACCACGCTCACCGTGGACGAGACCGGACTGAAGAATGGAACCGCCTGGCAGTTCGCCCTCGATGGCGGATCCGTCACCACCACCTTGTCGAGCGTGACCATCTCGGGGATCCCCATCGGCCAACAGATGGTCGTGACGTGGCCCGGGACCCCCGTCTCGATCGGCTACCGGGACCTCCTTGAGCCGGTGATCAGCACGACCACCTTCCCGACGTTCTTCGGGCCGTCGACGGTGTGGTTCAATTTCACGAGTTTCTACGGGATCACGTTCACGCCCGGTCCGAACGACTACTACCTCGAGGTCGAGCTCTACAATTACGCGGGCATGGAGTTCGGGTACAACTTCTACTGGGAGACCAACCTCTACGCGGGCACGGTGACGTACTATTCCGGCGGGAACCCCTTCCCGTGGTATCTCCCCTCGAACACGACGTTTGAGCTCAGCACCGTACCCTCCGGAACATTCGAGGCGTACTACTACACGCAACAGTTCGTCGACTATTGGAACGGGACCGGGGCCGGCTCGTACACCGGCTCGGGAAATGCGGCGAACCTGACGGTTCGGAGCGCGTTCAACGAGACCCTCTGGGACCTCGCCGTCGGGACGTACTCGGAGGAGTTCGTCCCGCTCGGGCTCCCGGCCAGCTCCACCTATTCGTTCGACGTCGACGGAGCCGGGTACTCCTCCGCCGGGACGACTCCGACGGTCGTCCCCGGGCTGACGACCGGAGGGCATTCCGTCACGAACATTTCGGCCACGGCCACCGCCCCCGGCTGGTCGTACTTCGGCCACTCGACCGCGGGAAACCCCGTGCTGGTCCCCCTGGTGGTCCAGGACAACCTGTCGTTCAGCTATGTCAATACCTCGGCCGCGGCGGGGACCGTGAGCTTCCACGCGATCGGTGTGAGCACCGGGGCTCCGTGGCAGCTCAGCTTCAACGGCACGAGCTACAGTTCGAGCACGCCCTGGCTCAACCTCACCACGCGCCCGGGGGATTACGCGGTCGCCGCGAACCCTGTCGTCTCCGCGAACGGATCCGCCGCCCTCGCCCCCGAGCCGTTCGGCCCGATCCTGAGCGTGACCCCCGGCGGAAAGTACGACGTGAACTACACGGCAGCCTACCAGCTGTCCGTCCTTCGGTCGACCGGCGGAACGGTCACGCCCTCGGGAGCCTCCGTTTGGCTCGCCGCGAACGCGACCTCCAACCTCACCGCGACCCCGTCGAGCGGGTATTCGTGGGGCGGATGGACGGGGATCGGAGCGGGCTCGTACACCGGTCCGAACCTCACCGCCGAGGTGACGTCCCTGGGCCCAATCCAGGAGTTCGCGAGCTTCGTGCCCCAGCCGCCGAACCGGTTCAACCTCACCGTGAACGAAACCGGCCTTCCGGTCGGCTCGAGCTGGACGGTCTACCTGGACGGAACCGGCTACTCCTCCACCAGTGCGAGTTTCGTGGTACCGCACCTGTTTTCCTGTGTCGTTTCCGGGAGCCAGGGCCGGTACGCCGTCACGGTCCCTCCGGTCGGCGGGTCGAACGGTACGGAGTACCTCCCCGCTCCTGGGACACCCACCACGGCGTGCGTCACGTCCGCCCTCGTGGTCGCCTTCGACTCCGCGTACGCGGTGACCGTCAGCCAAACGGCCGGCGGGGTCGTGCTGGGCGCGGGTTCGGGAGTGACGTGGGTCAATGACGGTTCGTCCGTCACGTTCCAGGAGGAGACGAACGCCGGCTACCTGTTCACCGGATGGGTCGGCACCGGGCCGGGGAGCGTCAGCGGCACGCTTGGCACTATCGTCGTCTCCCCGACCGGCCCGGTCGAGGAACTCGCGGAGTTCGCCCTCCCCGTCGTGGTTCCCGTGCCGACGTTCGCGGTCACTTTCACGGCGAGCTCGTCGCTGCCGAGCGGCGCCGCCTGGAACGTGGTCTTCAACGGCACAACCTACGGGGGCATCGCACCCACGATCGTGGTGCCGAACGTCCGAAACGGCACCTACGCGTACTCGGTCCCCGCGGTTGGCGGGCTCGCGACCGGCGCGCTCTACCAGACCACCGGCACGGCCACTCCGGTGAAGGTCGCGGGTGGACCCGTCAGCGTCCCGGTGACCTTCGCGGCGAGCTATTGGGTGCAGGTCTCCGGGGTCGGCTCCGGCACGGTCTCTGGACAAGGGTGGGTCCCCTCGGGCCATTCCGTGACCCTCAATGCCACTCCGACGGGGTCCGCGTCGTTCGTCGGCTGGGTCGGGACCGGAAACGACTCGTATACCGGTTCCAACGCGGGACCCACCCTCCGGGTCTTCGCTCCCGTGGAGGAGGTCGCGTCGTTCGCCTCGACGCCTTCGGGAACCACGACTCCGACCTCGGGCTCCGGTGCTCCGTCCACGGCCCTCGAGGCCGGCCTCGCGGTCGTGGGCCTGGTCGTCGGGCTCGCGGTCGGCGTCGTCGTGGCTCGCCGCGGCCGACCTCCCGCCTCGGAGGGGAGGTCCGAATGACGCCGCGGCGCGCACCGGCGGTCGGCCGGACCCTCCTCGCTCTCGCGGTCGCTGCGCTGTTCGTCCTCTCGGTGCCGTTGGCCGCCTCGACGACGGCCCGGTCGAGCGCCCCGGTCTTGGGAGCGTCGGCGATGATGATCTCCCCCGGGATGCCCAGTTCGACCCACGTCCGGCCGGCGTCCGGGCCGGTCGCCACAGGCCCTGGTGTGTTCTTCGACAACCAGGTGCTGCCGAACGCGACCGCCGGAACCGAGACGTGCTTCCCCCTCGGTTGCACGAACGTGTCGAACGACCCGTCGATCAACGTGACCTCGTACGGCACGATGGCGGTCGCGTACACCTCGTGGACCAACGCGAGCCCGTGCGCCGCGGCGATCCCGTACGCGGAGAGTGAGGTCGCGGTGGTGATTTCGACGAACGGGGGAACGAGTTGGTCGGCCCCCACGCTCCTCGGGGCCCCCGCGTCGTGCTCGACCGCCGTAGCCCAGGCCGAGCCCGACGCCTGGGAGCCGAGCGTGACGAGCCTCGCGAACGGGACGCTCGTCCTCGTGTACGTGGCGTTCAACTCGACCACGCCTCTCTACTTGCTCGGACTCGGACCCGGGACGTTCTCGGTCAGCTCCGACCGCCTGATGCTCGCCGAAAGCTACGACAACGGCACCTCGTGGACGAGCCCCACCGCCCTCAACGTCTCCGACAATCCCCTCCTGACCAACTCCGCGTTCACCTCCGAGCGACCCTGGGTGACCGCGGTCGGGTCGACCGTCTACGTGACGTGGATGAACCTGACGGCGGCCCCCGGCCTCGTCGCCGGGGTCTCGGTCGGGTCGGCGGCGATCGAGCTCCTGGCGTCGACGAACGGCGGGGCCACCTGGCCGGCCCAGCCGACGACCCTTCCCGTCGTCGCGGGCGGGACGGGCCTCCAGGTCGCGATCAACCCCTACCCCCTCGTCCTCCCGAACGGGACGCTCGTCGTCGCGTACGCGACCAACTTCACCTTCGAGCCGCAGTTCGGCTGCCTCGGGACGTCGTGCCTCGCGAACACGTTCCAGGCGAGCGTCGTCGCCGCCATGTCGACGAACAACGGGAGCACATTCTCGCTCGCGACGGTCGCCCCGACGGTCGTCGTCGCGCCGAACGGGGCGGGAACGGCGCCCCGGGCGTTCGAGTCGTTCCAGGACCCGTCCCCCGAGCTGGCGTACGGCGCCGCGAGCGGCCAGCTGGTGGTCGCGTTCTCCGCCGGCGAGCTTCTGAGCAATTGCTCGGCGCTCCCCTGCTTCCCCTGGGTCGACTCGCAGATGATCTACGTCGACAACTCCTCCGACGGAGGCGCGAGCTGGGCGACCGCCCACGTCGCTCTCCCGTCGACCGCCGGGTACGGCCTGTTCGGGACGTACTATCCGTCCGAAAGCTACAACCCGGCGATCGCCATCGATGCGAACGGAACGGTGGACCTCGCGTTCACGTTCGTGAACTTCACGCTCTGCTCCCCCACCGCGTCGTACGGGACCAACTGCGGCCCCGAGCAGGAGGTGTTCGGGCAGTCGACCGACAACGGGGCGACGTTCTCCGGCCCGATCCTTGTGGCGGAGAACTGGTCGTGGCAGTACAACAACCCGACCGCGCCCGATGGCGAGTACGCCACCGCCGTCGTGGTGGGCGGCGAACTCTGGATGGCCTGGACCACCGCCGGGTGCCCCGGATGGGGGACCGTGAGTTTCTACGGATGCGGCTTCCCCGGAACGGCCGGCGGGAGCGAGGTCGTCGTCTCCCACGTGTTCCACGGGGCGGGCGTGAGCCTGTCGTTCACCGAATCCGGTCTGCCGAACGGCACGACGTGGTGGGCGAGCGTCCTCGGCAACCTGCGGAGCGGACTCACTCCGGCCACGTTGTCGGTCTCCGGAATCCCCACGGGCGTCGCCGTCGGATGGACGTTCTCCGGCAACCTCTCTATCGGGTATGGAAGCCGGTACGCCGGAATCCCCTCTCTCACTGCACCCACTTTGCTCACCTCCAACACGACGGTGGCGGTCAGCTATTCCCAGGAGGTGCTCCTCCAGGTCTCGACGACGCCGGCGTTCGCTTCGGCGAGTGCCTCGGGGGGCTACTACTACTGCCCCGGGTACCCCGCCCCCGTCTGGAACGACCCGGCGTGCCCCGGGATGAACTGGAACGTCACTCCGGGAGTCGGGGCGATGTGGGTCTCTCCCGGAACGCCGGTCACCCTGAACGCGTCACCCATCGGGTCGGTCTATTGCGGCGTCGGCGTGACCTGCTACAACGTCCAGTACCTGAACCTCAGCTTCCTGTCGTGGACGGGGAATGGCCTTGGGTCGGTGAACACGACGGCGAACCGGACCACCGTCACCGTGACGGGTCCGGTCAACGAGACGGCGAACTTCCTGATGACCGGCTGGTGCGAGGCGTACCTGCCGCCCTACTACACGCTCTCCAACCAGTGCATTGTGAGCAACACCACGTTGACGTTCCACGAGACCGGACTCCCGAGCGGGACGGCCTGGACCGTCTCGACGGTGTCAGCGTACGGGAACGCGACCGTGACGAACACCACCGCGTGGAATTCGGTCACCGGGGGAAGCACCGTCGGGGTCTCGAACTTCCAGGTCTGGACGGTGCCGGCGCCCGGAGGGTACTGGGTCCCGACGACGACCCCGGCGTCCCCCGTGATCCTGCCCCTGCCGCTCCTGGTGAACGTGAACTTCACGTTCGTCACCTCGCTCGCATCCGACTCCTTTGAGGTCGACGTCGCGACCTCGGGGCTCCCGTCCGGGCTCCCGTGGTCGGTGACCCTGAACACGACCTACGGGGTCCCCACGGGCAACGTGACGAGCCTGACCGTGCCGAGCGGAACCTACACGGTGGGCGGCGGTACCGTCATCGGAACGAACGGCACCGAATACGTCGTCACGGGCGTCGACTTCCGGTCGGACATCGTGAACCGGTCGGGCTGGTCGAACGGCTCGGCGCCCGGGACGATCACCCTCGTGGGCCCCGCCGAGGTCATCCTGGTCTACTCCCCCCGATACTGGCTCGACGTCGCCGCGACGAACGGCGGAAGCGCCGGTCCTTCGGACGCCTGGTTCGTCCCCTCGGCCGCGGTGACGTTGAGCGAATCGGCGGAGATGGGGTACTACTTTGCGGGCTGGGCGGGCACCGGACCCGGCGCGACCTCCGGGGCGCAGGACCAAGCCTCCTCGCCGACGATCCATATCGGTGGACCGGTCACGGAACTCGCCAATTTCGTCTCCAACGGCTCCCTCGGGGTCGTTGCCCAGGTGTCGGAAGTCGGACTCCCGACCGGCGAGGAGAACTTCTCGTTCAGCCTCGACGGCGCCGGGCACACGGCGGCGGGGACGGCGACGGTGAACGGACTCACGAACCAGTCGTACACGTTCGTCGCGGAGAACGCGACCGACCTCGGCGCCGGCGTCCTCGGGGCGGTCACCGGATGGACGACCTCCTACGTGGTCAACCCGAACGGGACGATCGAAGTCGACGGGGCGGGGACGATCCAGGTCAACTACTCCGTCCTCGACCAGGTCTCGACCACCGCGGTCGGCGACGGCCTGATCGCGCCCGGCTCCGGATGGGTTCCGAACGGCACTGTGTTCGACGTCACGGCCACGGCCGCGGGCGGTTGGGAGTTGGCGAGCCTCACAAGCAACCTTCCCTACGTCAACGTGACGAACACCACGTTCCGGTTCGACGCCGTGGCCCCGGGGAGCATCGTCGCCGAGTTCGCGCGCATCCCGACGACGACGACCCCGACGTACGCCCTCGCGATCACCGAAACCGGGCTCCCGAACGGCGGGAGTTGGAACGTCTCGGTCACCTCCTCGACGGGGACGGCGGCCACGGGCGGGATCGGCGCGACCCTCACGGTCGGGGGCCTTCTGGCCGGGTCGTACAACGTCACGGTCTCGATCTCGTATGGGGCCGCCGGGGTCCGGTACGTGCCGGGCTCCGTGGGCGCGGGACCCATCGATGTTCCGTCCACCGGAACCGCCGCCGTCGCCTTTGCGACCGAATACCTGTTGACCGTGGTCGCCGCGTCCGGTGGCACGGCGTCCCCCGGAACCGAGTGGAAATCGGCGGGTTCCGCGCAGATCCTCTCGGAGAGCCCGAGCTCCGGCCAGGCGTTCGAGGGTTGGAACGGCACCGGGACCGGCTCCTACACCGGGAACGCCACCGCTCCGAACGTGACCGTGAGCGGACCGGTGACCGAGACCGCGGCATTCGGGCCGGCCCCGACCCACTCGAGCCCGACGAACAGCTCCGGGTCGTCGTTCCCCACCCTCGGGGTCGGACTGCTCGTCCTCCTCCTCGTCGTCGGTGCGGTCGTCGGGATCCTCCTCGGGCGGCGCGGCGGAGGCTCGGCGAGCCCGGCCGAGCCCACCGAGGAGACGCCGGGGGCCCCGGCGGAAGAGACGCTCTACGGACAATCGGCCCCGGACGCTGGGCCGGACGGCGAAACCGAAGGCTCGGAGACGTAGGCGCCACGACTCCGCCGCGCGGTGGTCCGGCGGGGAAACGTCCGACGGGCCCGTGGGCCCCGGCGCGCCGGGGGTCCGGAGGGGTCTCCCCGGCGATCCCCCCCCTCGCGGAGACGGGACCGCCCGGGCCCGGCGGGCGGGCGAAGGCCGGGCGCTGCGTCCATCGGGGAACGCGTCGGCCCGGCGAGGCCAACCAGCCGCTTTTATATACAAGCGTCGGGCAATACGACTCGCCGGACCTCGAGGGGGGCCCGTCAATGGCAACCGTGGGACCGAGAGACCGATCGATCGAGCAGGTGCGTCACCTGCTCGAGAGCGCGGGATTCTTCGTGTCCGACGCCCACCACATCCGGCCGACGACGTTCGACCTGATGGCCCGGCGCGATTCGGAGCTGCTCATCGTCAAGATTCTCAAGAACATCGACGCCCTCGACCCCCAGGAGGCCCACCGGATCGCCGAGCTGGGCCGCTTGTTCCCGGCGAAGGTGCTCGTCGTCGGCCAGACCTCCGGGGCCAACGAGCTCGAGCCCGGAGTCGTCTACAGCCGCTACGGCATCCCGATCGTCGTGGAGGAGAGCCTCCGGGAGTACCTCCAGAAGGGGATTCCCCCGTTCCTCTTCTCCGGCCCGGGAGGGATCTTCGCCCGCGTGGACGGAGTTCGCCTCCGGGAGCTCCGCGAGGAGCGCCGCATCAGCCTCGGCGCGCTCGCGAGCGTCGCGGGGGTTTCCCGGCGGACCATCCAACTCTACGAGGACGGAGCCGGGGCGGAGGTCGAGATCATCGAGCGCCTCGAGCGCTACCTCGCCGAACCGATCGCCCGGCCGCTCGACCTGTTCGCGGACGACCGCGCCGTCGCGCCGCCCGACCCGGCCGCCAAGACCGACTCCGGCGAACAACCTCCGGCGCCGCGCCGGCGGAAGACGACCGGAGACCCGCTGCGCGACGGAGTCCTGCGTCAGTTGGACGGCATGGGCTGGGAGGTCACCGTCACCATCCGCTGCCCGTTCGATTCGCTCTCCCACGGCGACACCCGCGGCGAGGAACGGACGCTGCTCACGTCGGTGGGCACCCTCCGAACGGCGCAGAGCCGGGCCGACCTCCTGCTCGAGCTCGCCCGGGTCGCCGAGGGACACGCGATGTTCATCGTCCGCGAGGCGACGGGGCGGCGCGATGTGGAGGGCCTTCCCATCCTGTCCGTCCGCGAGTTGCAGCGCCACCGCGACCGGGACGAACTGCTCGACGCCATCGAAGAGCGGGGCTCCGGGTGATCGAGCGAGCCCTCGACGGTCTGACGGTCCTCGGAGCGGTCCGGGGGCTCGTCGCCGAGGGCGAGCGCGTCCGAGGACGCTTGGAGGCCCTGCATCCCCAGGCGGTCGGGATCGCCATCTCTTCCGACGAACTCCAGGGGCTCCGGGACTACTTCGTGGGCGGGGGTGCCGAGCCCGTCGTGCCGCTCGCGACGACGGAGGCCGCCGAGGTGCGCGGGCTCGCCCGCTACGGCGACGTCTCCGTTCCGAACCCGTCGGTCCTCGAAGCGATCCGCTGGTCGGATGCCGCCGGCGTCCCGGTCGAGCCTCTCGACCCGTCCGACGAGCGGTACGCCTCCCTGTTCGCGAATTCGATCGGCTATTTCGAGCTCGTCCGCCGGACGCTCCGCGAGCGGCGCGTGGTCAAGCGCGCTCCGGAGGCGACGACCGCCGACGAGTTCGTGCGGACCTGGAGCGACACGATCGAGCACGGCGCCGGTTCCCGGCGCCTCCGGCAGCGACGCGATGCGGCCGTCGTCGAGGCGGCGGCGCCGATGCGCCAACGGTACCGTCCCTTCGTCGTCGTCGTCGTAGACCGCGAACGGTTCGAGGGTCTCGTTTCCCGCTTCGAGGAACCGGGCGCCGCCGTCCGGACGCGTACGGAGGAACCGGGGGAGGCGAGCCGTTAAGACCGACCTCGGGCCCGGGGATTCCGACAGGTCCCGTTCGATGGCCTCTGCAGGGTCCGGGCTTCGGGACAGTCGACCGTACGCCGTCGTTGACGTCGGCTCGAACACCGCGCGTCTCGCCGTCTTCGAGGTGACAAGCGCAGGGGGCCTTCGCGCGTCGTTCGAGTCGAAAGAGGTCCCGCGCCTCGGCGAGGGCGTGGACAAGGACCGCTCGCTGTCGGACGCGGCGATGCGCCGCGGCATCGATTCGCTCGCCCGGTTTCGACGCCGCCTCGCCGCCGCGGGGGATCCCCCGGCGATCGCGGTCGCGACGAGCGCGGTACGCGATGCGCCGAACGGCGCGGAGTTCGTGGCACGGGTTCGGACGACGACCGGATTCAACCTGCGGATCCTCTCGGGCGAGGAGGAGGCGCGGTACGCCTACCTGGGCGTCGCCGGCTCCTGGGACCTCCGCTCCGACACGATCGTCGACTTGGGCGGCGGCTCGCTCCAGGCCGTCCGGACGAAGTCCGGAGCCGTCGACTCCGCCGGCACAGCCCCCCTCGGTGCGCTGCGGCTGACGCAGGCGTACCTCGAGCACGATCCGCCGAAGCGCCGCGAGCTCGAAGACCTCCGGCGCCATGCGCGGGACCAGCTCCGCCGGCTCCCGGGCACGAGCGGGGTCCGCGGACGGCTGTACGGGGTGGGCGGCACCATCCGGTGCCTCGCACGCGTCTCCGTGGACCTGACGAACTACCCCCTCGAGCGCGTGCACGGCTACCCCCTGACGCGGCGCGGGCTCGCGCGCGTCGCCCGGCTCCTCCTCCCCCTGGACGCCGACGAGCGCCGACGGATTCCGGGCATCGGGGGACACCGCGCCGACGTCATCGTCGCCGGACTCGTCGTCGTCGACGAGCTCATGCGACGCAGCGGCGCCGAATCGATCATCGTGAGCGCGACCGGGATCCGGGAGGGAATCGCGATCGAACACGCCGGAGTCCGCGTCCCGGCCCCGTCCGAGACGCTCGCCTGGCGGTCGGTGACGGCCGAGGCGGGCGCCCTCGGCCTGTCCCTCCCACACGGAGAAGCGGTCCGCGCCGTCGCGCTGGAGCTGTTCGACGCCCTCGCCCCACGGTTCGCGTGGGGGACGAGCGAGCGCCTGGCCTTGAGCGTGGGAGCGTGGATGCACGACGTCGGGTGGACCATCGACCCGTGGCGCCACGCCAAGCACTCCGCGTATGTCCTGCGGCATGCCGCCATCCACGGACTGACCCACCGGGAAGTTGCGTTGGCCAGCATCGTCGCCTACCTCCACGAGGGGGACCCGTTCCCGCCGCAGTGGAACGAGACGTTCCGGGCGATCCTCGATGAGGAAGACCTGGAGACCGCCCGCCGACTCGGGGCGTTGGTGTTCTTCGCCGAGGCGCTCGACGGAGCCCGCCCGGGGATCTGGATCCCGCGCGGGAGCGACCGGCTCGTGCTCAAGCCGGAAAGCGGTCGGGGTGCACGACCGTCCGATCAAACGGTCCAGCGTCTGCGGAAGCCGACCCGGCGCGCGCTCGGGCTGGAGGTCGAGCTGGATGGCCGGTAGTCTGCCTCCCCCGTCCCCGACCCCGAAGCCGTCGCCGACCGCCGCGAAGTTCGCGGGCCGGTTGATCATCTTCGAGGGGCTCGACGGATCCGGGAAGTCGACCCAGGCCCGTTTGCTCGTCAAGTGGCTGCAGGCGCGCGGCTACCGGGTGTTCTTCACCGAGTGGAACTCCTCGGAGCTGATCAGCGACACGATCCGACGCGGCAAAAAGAAGAACCTGCTCACCCCGACGACGTTCTCCTTGCTCCACGCCACCGACTTCGCCGACCGTCTCGAGCAGCACATCCTCCCCCCGCTCCGCGCCGGCTACGTGGTCATCTGCGACCGGTACGCCTACACGGCGTTCGTGCGCGACGCGGCGCGTGGGTGCGACCCGGACTGGGTCCGGAGCCTCTACGGGTTCGCGCCGACCCCGGACAAGGTGTTCTACTTCCGGGTCCCGGTGGCGACCTCCCTCGCCCGAAAGGTCGCGAGCCGGCAGAAGATCTCCTACTACGAGGCCGGCATGGACCTCGGGCTCGCCGACGACGTGATCGCGAGCTACGAGAAGTTCCAGTCGCGGTTGAAGCGGGAGTACGAGCGGCTCGTCACGATCGACCGGTTCGTCGTCATCGACGCGGACCGGCCCGTGGAGACCGTCCTCAATCAGGTCCGTCGGGAAGTCCGGCCGCTGCTCACCGGGTTCCCGAAGGCGGAGTCGTTGGTGCATGCCGAAGGCTAGGACCTACGGCACCCCGCTTCCGGGAATGCCCCGGGAGACGTTGCACGGCCGACTCATCGTGCTGGAAGGGGCCGACGGTTCGGGGCGCACGACCGAGGTCGAGCTGTTGAAGGAGTGGCTCGAAGTGGAGGGCCACCCGGTCGTCGACACAGGACTCCGACGCTCCACGCTCCTGAGCCAGGAGATCGAGGAGGCGAAGAAAGGGAACACGCTCAGCGCGACGACGCTCGCGCTCCTCTACTCGGCGGACTTCGCCGACCAGCTCGAGAACAAGATCATCCCGTCGCTCGCGGCCGGGAGCACGGTCCTCGCCGACCGGTACATCTACACGCTGATGGCCCGCGCCATCGTGCGCGGGGCGAGCCGCGCGTGGGCGGAGAAGCTCTACGGCTTCGCCCTCGTGCCGGACCTCACCATCTTCCTCGACGCGAAGACCGACATCCTGCTGCACCGCGCGATCGCGAAGTACGGGAGCCTCGACTACTGGGAGAGCGGGATGGACCTCTGCCTCTCGCGCGACCGGTTCGAGAGCTTCTACCGGTACCAGGCGCTGCTCCGCGAGGAGTTCGGGTTCATGGAGAGCCGCTACGGATTCCACCGCGTCGACGCGAACCGCCCGCCGGCGGCGGTCCATCGCGAGACCCGCGACCTGGTCGCGCCGCTCTTCCGGTCCGAGGCGCGCCGCCGGCGCTAAGCCGACGCCGAGACGTTCACCGAGACCGCCAGGGGCCCGAGGATGCCCGGTAGGTTCGGCTCGTAGCCGACGACGATCTCGAGGACGGCCGACGATCCGGTCCCGACCGAGAAGGGAGCGTCGGAGGCATCGAGCAGGAACACGGTCGGCTGGAGGCTGAGGTTCTCGACCTCGCAGGAGGCGGACCCCGCGGGAGGAAGCGTGACCGAGGCATGGAACGGGGTCGCGCTCGAGACCGGACCGGGCCCGGTCGTGGTGATCGGCGCCCAACACGCGGAGAACGTCCACTCGATCGAAGCGACCTGCGAGCGGGGGATCGGTTGCTCCCCCGTCCGGCCGAGCGCCGTGAACCAGAGCACCCCCGTCACGGTCAGGAAAAGTACCGCGAACACGAGCCAAGGGATTTCCCGCGAACGATCCGGAGGCGGAAGCGACATCGGGTGCCGCCGGCCCTACGGCGTCCCTTCTACTTGCCCAGTCGGGCGAGGTCCCGCCGGTCGAGGCGCCAATCGAGGGTGGCCGCGCCGGCCCGGATCGCCTTTGGGAACGTGAACGCGGCGGCTCCCGCCCGCGCGAGCCGGGTGACGGAGACGGCGTCGCCGGTGAGGGCGAGACCTACGAGCTCGCCGAGCTGCGGTTCGTGACCCACGAGAATCACGGTCTCACCGGGCGCATGATGGTGGGCCAGTCGCTCCAGGAGCCCGGCCGCTGGCGCCCCGGGCTCGAGCGCGCGCCACTCGGCGGGGATCGGCGCGGAATCGAGCGCCTCGCGGAGGATCAGGGCCGTCGACCGGGCGCGCGTGGCGGGGCTGGTGACGATGGTGCGCGCCTTGGGCTCGAGCCGGGCGATGCCGGTCGCCGCCTCCCGGGTCGACTCGCGGCCCTCACGGGAGAGCGGGCGACGGTCGTCGTCCGGCCATTTCGAGGGATCCCGGGATTCCGCGGGGCCGTGGCGAACGACAACGAGCCGCATCGGCCTCAGTCGTCGGAGTCGAGGATCTTCTCGAGCTTGGCGCGCGCGGCGCGGCGGAACTCGTCGAGCGAGCCTTCGTTGCTGAGCATTCCGTCGGCGAGGGCGAAGGCACTGCCGATCCCCCACTTCAGCTCCCGACGGTCGCGGTCGAAGAACTCCTGGAGGTTCGCGCCGTCGTCGCCGCGGCCGCGTTGCATGAGGCGCTCGTACCGGCTCTCCGGGGAGGCGAAGATGCCGAGGACGAACAGGTCGCCGAAGTTGTGGCGGAAGATGCCGACCTCGCTGTCGGAGCGGCATCCGTCGACGAGCATCCGGGTTTCGATGAGCTTCGGCACGGCGCGTTGCGCCCAGATGCCGGGTCCGTGCTTCTCGCGCTCCTCGTTCGCGATGCGGGCGACGTTGGCGTTGTTGATCGGAAGCCCCCGCCGACGCGTCTCGTCGCGCACCAGGTCGCCCATCTTCAGGGTCGCGAGGCCCATCCCGCGCGCGACCTCGACGAGCTCGTCCTTGCCGGAGCCCGGCATGCCGACGGTGACAATGAGTTTCATAGTCCTTCCGGAGGAGGAGGGGGAGTCAGGGATCCCCCCGGCGTTCCGAGCCGCGCCGCGACCTCGCCCTCGGTCGCCGCCTGCAGCCGGTCCGCGCGCTGGCGGTAGCTCAGCGCCTCCTGCTCCTCGAGCTTCGACTGCTCGAGGTACCGGTCGGACTTGATCTTCAACTCGGCGGTCTTCTGCGTGCGCATGGCGGCCCGGTGGTCGTACGTCCGCGCCTTGTGCTGCAGGTCGACGACCTTCTGCTGGAGCTTGCGGACGCGGTAGTGGAGATTGGTGACGTCGGAGCCGATGGGCGCCCCGCCCGTCCGGGCGGTGGCCGCCTGGATGTCGCGGTCGTGCTGGGCGATCTCGGATTCGATGTCCGGGATGGTGCCGAGGACCCGCTGCGCCTTCTCCCGGAGGACAGCGGCCACGTGGCGAAGCTTCTCGATCCGAGTGTTGATCCGCGCGGCCCTCTGCTGGTTGCGGGTCGACAGCCGCTCGTGCTTCGCCGCGATCTCGCGCAATTTCGTGATGTCCGCGTACCCCTGACCGAGCCAGCGGGACTCCCGATGGACCGTGGCGCTTCCGGCGCTCAGAGGCGTGCCGGTAGGTGCTGGGCCGCCCGACATTCGAATACCGACCGAAGGCGAGGACGGTCGCCCGGGTCCATAATGGTTTCAGCGGTGCCGAATCCAGCGGGAGTGGGCCCCTACTCGGGCGCCGGGACCGCGGGAGCAGGTCGCTCCACCGGGGGAGGGCGCAGGGGGTGCTGGGCGACCCGGAGCACCGCGACGAGCTCCTCCGGCCGAACCCGTCGTTGCGCCTTCGAGTCGCGTTCGCGGAGCGTGACGGTCCCATGGTCCGGGGAGGCTGGGTCGACCGTGGTCCCGTCCACGGTGACGCAGTACGGCGTACCGGCCTCGTCCGCCCGGGCGTACCGCTTTCCGATCGTTCCTGCCGTGTCCAGGTCCACGCGGATCCCCTCGTTCACGAGGGTCGACGCCAGCGACCGGGCGAACTCCGTGTGGAGCTTGCGAATCAACGGGAAGACCCCCACCGTGAACGGCGCGAGGGGACTCGGGAGGCGCCAGAGGGTCCTCTCCCCGTCGGTCGCGAGCTCCACGTCGGCGAGCGCCCAGAGGGCGCGGTCGGGGCCGAAGGTCAGCTCCAGCACATGGGGGACGAGCCGGCCGCTCCCGTCGGGCTTCGCGATCGAGAGGTCCTTTCCCGACCCCGCCCCGTGCCGGGTGAGGTCGTAGTCGCCCCGGTAGTGGACCGCCCCGATCTCCTTGAAGCCGCCGAGGCTGTCGAGCCGGACCTCCACGTCGAACTGGATGCGGTTGTAGAAGGCCCGCTCCTCGTTCGACTTCTCCCAGAGGCGGATCCGGTCGGCGGGAATCCCCAGGACCTCCCGATAGAACCGGTAGGTGTGGGCGAGGTGGTAGGCGTAGAACTCGGGAAGTCCCCCGTGGGAGACCAGGTCCGCCACGGAGGTGAGCACCGCGGTCTCGTTCCCCGCCAACCGGGGTCCCGCGCGGACGACCGGGAGGTCGAGGGTGGCGACCGAATCGAGCGGGACGGGGAACGAGGCCGGGTCGAAGAAGATCTGCAGCTCGGCCTGGGTGAAGGCCCGCATCCGGAACAGCAGCTGCCGCGGGGCGATCTCGTTCCGGTAGGCTCGGCCGATGACCGCGATGCCGAGGGGGAGCGCCTTGCGGCCGACCTCCCACATCCGGGCGAAGGCGAGGTAGCTCGACTGGGCGGTCTCGGGGCGGAGGTAGGCCCGCTCCCCGTCCCCGACGCCGAGGGAGACGGCGAACATCATGTTGAACGGTCGGGGGACCGAGAGCTCCGTCGAGCCGCAGTTGGGGCATCGGGCGTGCGCGGAGACCAGCAGCTCGCCGATCTGCGCGGGCGAGAGTCCATCGACCCCGTCGGGCCGGGCCGCTTCGAGGACCGTGTCCGCCCGGAACGACTTCTGGCACTTCGCGCAGGTGACCTCCGGGTCGGTAAAGTTCTCGAGATGGCCCGACGCCCGCACGACCGCCTCTGGCACGATTTCGGCCGGGTCGATCCAGTAGTAGTCCTCGGAGAGGCCGACGAACCAGGCGCGCCACGCTTCCTCGATCCGCCGCTTCAGCTCGGCGCCGAGCGGCCCGTAGTCGTAGAGTCCTTGGGTGCCGCCGTAGATCTCCGCGGTGGGCCAGAGGACCCCGCGTCGACGAAGGATCGCGTAGAGTTCGTCGATCTTCACGGCCCCGGCTCCCGACGACCGAGGCTCCCCGGACGCACGATAAGGTGTTCGGTGGCGCGGGTGACGAGCTGGTACGCCGGATCCTCCGGCGGGAGCCGGACCACGATCGGGCGCGCGTCGGTCCCGGGCGCAATCCGCGCGAACGACGGTCGGCCGAGCCATCGCCATGGTTCCACGAACGCAGCCCGGGCGAGGAATTCGGCGGGGACCGGGGCGCCCGCCAGCCTGGAGGAGACGTAGTCGAACTCGAGCTCGCGCCAGATCGACGGGGCGTGCAACATCGCGTTGTCCGTCCCGAGGATGGTCGGCACGCCGATGCGGGAGAATTCCGCCAAGTTCGGGCGGCGTCCGAACAGGGCATTCGAGCGGGCGCACACCGCGACCGTCGTCCCGGAGTCCCGAACCTCCTGCAGGTCCGCGGGGGTGGCGCACGTGAGGTGCACCAGCAAGTCCGGCTTGGTCCGGAGGTAGGTCGACGGCTCCTCGCGCTCCGCTTCGCTCGCGTGCATGGCAAGTCGTTTGCCCGCAGCCCGGCAGGCGGCGGCGATCGTATCGAGGTCGCCCGCCGATTCGTCCCGGGCGGCGGAGAGGCCAATCCCGTCCGCCTCGCTCAGGAGGGCAGCGAGCTCGGTCGATTCGAGCGGTCGGGCCAACGGTCGACCGAAGATCTGGACCTCCAGTCCCGCCGACGTTGCGGCCCGCCGGAGCAATCGGACGCCGGGCAATCCTTCCTCCCGGAAGTCGACCGCGAGCGCGATCCCCTCTCGACGCATCCGGGTCATCGCCCGTCGCATCGCCGCCGCCTTGCGGGAGGGAGAAGTATCGCGGAGCAGTCGGAACTTGAACCCGTTCGGCGGCTCGACCATCTCCGCGACCGTCGCATTGGGCGGTTCGACGGTCGCGCTCGCGTCTCCGAGATGGGTGTGACCGTTCACGGGAGGGGGCACGACGATCCCCCGGATCCGTCGCTCCCCCGGCTGGCGGGAGGCGGTCCCGGGCGACCCGACCTCGACGACCGCACCGCCCTCGAAGCGGACGTACCCCGCCCGGATCCCATCGAGGTCGACGATCGCGCCTTCGACCCGCACCACGCCCGCCTCGCCTCGGTCCGAGTACGGGTTGGTCTATGTAACTCGGGCGGGCACCCAGAGAATCGCTAAACGGCCGGGACCGTCCCGTCGGTGGTGCCGGGCACGTCGAGCGCGACCTCCGGCGATCTTCTCGTCGTGGGCCACACGGTCATCGACCGGTACTGGCACGTTCCCTCCCTGCCCGTCCGAGATCGGACGGTCCCCGTCGACCAGGTCCGCGTCGTGCTCGGTGGCACGGCCGCGAACATCGCCCGCGCTGCGGCGGCCCGAGGGATTCGGACCGGCCTGGTGAGCCGCGTCGGCGACGAATTCCCCAAGGAGTTCCGGTCCGAACTCGCTCGGGCTGGGATCGACCTCCGGGGCCTCGAGACGGTTCGGGGATCGGCTTCCCCCACCTGCCTGATCGTGGAGGACGGGCGAGGAGGACAGATGACGCTCATCGACCAGGGGCCGATGGGGGACGAATCCTCGGCCGTCCTTCCCGTGCGCCTCCTCCCCTCGTACCCCTGGGTGCACCTCACGACCGGAGACCCGGCGTTCCAGCTCCGCGTCCTTCGAGCTGCGCGGGCGGTGGGGGCCCGGGTGGCCGCGGACCCTGCCCAGGAGATCCACTACCGGTGGAAATCCGGACCTCTGCGCCAGTTCTTGACCGGGTCGGAGATCTTCTTCGGGAACGAGTCCGAGACCGCGGCCGCCGTGCGCCTCACGAGGTCGGGCCGGGTCGGGAACCTGACCCGACTCGTCCCGCTGGTCGTTGTGACCCGCGGTCGCCGGGGCGCAAGGGCGTACAGCCGTTCGGGAACGACGGACGTGCCGGGCCGCCTCCCGCGGCCTCTTCGGCAGGTCACCGGCGCGGGCGACTCGTTCCGCGGGGGGTTCTACGGAGCGTGGCTGCGCGGGGCGCCGCTCGCCGATGCGCTCTCCGACGGGGTCGCGGCCGCGACCGCCTGGATCGAGACCGCGGAGTACCCGAAGGGGAGACGTCGATGAAGATCCGTCCGTTCGACCACCTGATCCCGACCGGCGTGGCGCTGTCCCGCCTGCTCGCGGCCACGCGACCGGTCCCGCGCCGAGAGACTCTGCCCGTCGAGAGTGCGATGGGACGGCGAAGCGCGCGCGCAGTCCGGTCGCGCCGCGCGGTCCCTCCGTTCCGCCGCGGTTCGTGGGACGGGTTTGCGGTGGTGGCCCGCTCCACGAACGGTGCGACGCCGGGGCGCCCGGTCCGGCTTCGATTGGTCGGGGACATCTTTGCGGAGACGAGTTCGCGCCGCCCGCTCGGCGCTTCGGACGCCGCGCCGATCGCCACAGGGGGCCCGCTTCCCCCCGGGGCCGACGCCGTGGTCATCTTCGAGGACGTGCAGCTGGAGGACGGCGAGGTGGTTCTCACCCGTCCGGCGCGCCCGGGGGACCGGATCGCCGACGCCGGGGAGGACTTCCCGGTCGGCGCCCACCTCCTGGAGACGGGCGACCTGCTCACCCCAGCCCGACTCGGGGCCCTGGCCGCCGCCGGCGAAGCGACGGTCGAGGTATGGGAACGACCGCGGGTCGCGATCGTCCCGAACGGCAACGAGCTCCGTCGCCCGGGGGAGCGACTCTCGTTCGGCCAGATCCACGAATCCAACAACGCCTCGCTCGCGGCCCTCGCGACGGGATTTGGCGCGTCGGTGACAACGTCCGCTCCCGTGCCCGACCGGGAGGCGGCCATCGAGACGGTGCTTCGCCGAGCCGCGGCGCGCTCGGACCTCGTCCTCGCCACGGGAGGCAGTTCGGTGGGAGAGCGCGACTTCCTCCCGTCGATCTTCCCGCGTCTCGGCCGGATGCTCTTCCACGGCATCGCCGTCCGACCGGGGAAGCCGACGCTCGCCGTCCGTTGCGGAGGATGCCTGGTCATCGGCATGCCCGGCCATCCAACCTCCTGCCTCACGAACGGCCTGTGGCTCGTCGCCCCGGTTCTCGCCCGCCTGTCCCACGCCGACTCCGTGCCGTGGACCGACCATCCGGTCGTGCTGTCCGAGGCGTACGACGTCCCGAGTTCGTCGTTCGCGACGGTCGTTCCGCTCGAAGTGCGCGACGGTCGGGCACGGCCGACGTTCCGCACGTCGGCGTCGCTCACCTCCCTCGTCCCCGCGAACGCCTACGTGATCGTTCCCCCGCACCGCCCCGGCCTGCGGCGGGGAGACGTGGTCGTGGCCCGCTTGCTGCCACCACCGTTCGGCCCGGCGGGGGCCCCGGTGCGACCCGGACCCGGCCGCCGAAAGGCTAAGTGACGTCCGGACGATAGCCGGAACGTGCGGGACCGCTACGGCCGCGCGTTCACGGACCTTCGCGTCTCCCTGACGCAGCGCTGCAACCTTCGGTGCGTGTTCTGCCACATGGAGGGCCAGCTGGTCTCCCAGGCGGAGCTCCCGCCCGAGCAGATCGAACACGTGGTGCGCGCCGCCGTCCGCGCCGGGGTCGAACGGGTCAAGCTGACGGGAGGCGAGCCGACCCTCCGGTCCGACATCGTCGAGATCGTCCGGCGGATCGCGGCCCTCGGGGTGGAAGTCTCGATGACGACGAACGGGCTCCGGTTGGCGAACCTCGCCGAACCGCTCCGGGCGGCGGGACTGAGTCGGGTCAACGTAAGCCTCCCGAGCCTCAACGCCGCCACGTACCGGGAACTCACCGGCGTCGATGGCCTCGACCGGGCCGTCGCCGGGATTCGGGCCGCCGTGGCCGCGGGGATGGGTCCGGTCAAGCTCAACGTCGTCGCCCTCGCCGGCACCAACGCGGACCCCGACGCCTTCGAGCGCCTCATCGGCTTCGCACGGGAGGTCGGGGCCTGGATCCAAGTGATCGAGTTCGAGAACGTCCGCGGCCGCGTGGACCCGGAGGTCTATCGCTCGCTCCACTCCGAGCTGGGACGCCTGACGCAAGACGCCGTGCGCTCGGCGTTCCCGACCGGGTTCAACCCCCTTCACCACCGGCCGCGGTACAGTGTCTCCGACGGGGGACCTCCGGTGACGCTGGAGGTTGTCCAGCCCGTCGAGAATCCGTCGTTCTGCATGGCGTGCGAGCGACTCCGGCTCACGAGCGACGGCCACCTCAAGGGGTGCCTGATGACGAACGACGGGCTCGTCGACCTCCGCCCGATCCTCTCCGAACCGCACCCGGAGAAGGCGCTCGACCGGGCGTTCGCCCTCGCGGTCGACCGGCGCCGACCGTTCTTCGTCGGTCCCGAGACTCCGGTCCCCGAACGCTCGCTGTTCGGCGAAGGCGACCCCCTCCCCATGGTCGGGGCCCACCCGTAGTCCGGGACGATTTTCCGGAGGAGGACGCACCGTGCGCCGCGGAGAGTTGCGGATCGGGTTGATCTCCATCGAGGGGAGCAACTGCGATGAGGAGCTGTACGTCGCCCTCAAGTCGCTCGGCGCGCGGCCCGAGATCGTTCACCTGAAGCAGTTCGAGCAGCGCGACGTGGAGCGGGCTCGTTTCCGCAACCTCGACGACTTCCAGGCGCTGTTCCTCCCCGGCGGCTTCTCCGGCGGCGATTACGTCCGGGCCGGGGCGATCTTCGCCGCCCGGATCCGCGCGGGGATCGGCCCGCAGCTCGAGGCGTACCTCCAGAGCGGCCGGATCCTCGGCGGCGTCTGCAACGGATTCCAGGTGCTCACCGAGCTCGGCCTCCTCCCCGGTCGGCCGGGGGGCCATCTCGGGCCCCCCGAGGCGGCGCTCCACGCGAACGCCTCGGGTCACTTCGAGTGCCGCCCGACGTTCGTCGCCTGGGACGGGGGCAAGTTCCCGGCGCTGCAGCACCTCGCCAAGGGGCAACGGTTCCTGTTCCCCTCCGCCCACGCCGAGGGGCAACTCGTCCTCGGCGGACCGCCGGGGGAACGGCTCGCCGAGCTCGAAGCGAACGGGCAAGTCCTGTTCCGGTGGGTCGCCCCCGACGGAGGGCGGGCGGTCTACCCGTGGAACCCGAACGGGTCCGTGGGCGACGTCGCCGGCCTCACGAACCCCGAGGGGAACGTCTTCGGGCTGATGCCGCACCCGGAGCGGAACTTCTTCCGCGCCCAGATGCCGGACTGGACGCGCGGGGGCGGGGCGGAAGGTCCCTCGGACGGGCAGAGGTTCCTCGACGCCGTGCTCCGTCAGGCCGAGAGGACCGGCTGAGCCGCCACACCCAGAGGGTCTCCCCTCCGAGGCGGCGACGGGCGACCTCCTCGCAGGAGCCGCCGTGCTTCTTCCAGCCCCGCTGGAGCGCTTCCCGGCGGTTCCACGGTTGCAACGACGAGGTGAGGAGGAATGCGATGCCCTCCGGCATGAGGTGCTCGGGGAGCGACCGGAGGAGCCGTCGGGTCGGGCCGAGACCGTCGGCCCCGCCGTCGAGGGCGAGGTTCACCCAGGGGTCCGGGTCCCGCTGCGCCGGCACGGTCGGGAGGTACGGTGGGTTGACCATCACCCGGTCGAAGCGCCGCACGCCGGCCAGGAGGTCGGTCCGAACGACCTGGACCGGCAGGCGCTCAGCCCGCGCCGCCTCGGCGAGCCCCCGCAGTGCGCGCGGGTTCCGGTCGGTCGCGACGACCGACCACCCGGCCCGGGCCGCCGCCAGGCTCAACGCCCCGTTCCCGCACCCGACGTCGAGGAGGCGTCCCGAGCCCCGCTCCTCCGCGAACGGGAGGAGCAGGAGCGTGTCCTCGCGGACCGGGTAGACGGGCCCCCCGAGGGGATCGACCGCCGGTCTGTGTGGACGTAGCACGCCGGTCCGGACGACCCCCGAGCCTTTTTCTTTGTCTCCGCCCTTCGCCATTTCCTTCGGAGTTTCTGGATCGTGTCCCGTCGACTCGCCGCCCCCGTCAAGATTGGCATCACCGGGCTCCCCGGCTCGGGCAAGACGCAGACCCTTCTGCGCATCATCCAGCTCCTCGAGCAGGAGGGTGTCAAGGTCGGCGGCATGGTCACCGAACCGATCATCGAGAAGCAGCGTCGATCGGGCTTCCAGATCACCAACTGGCTGACGAAGGAGCACGAGGTGTTCGCCCACGAGGGGCTCAAGTCCCGGGTGCGGAGCGGCCGCTACGGCGTCAATCTCGCGGCCCTCGACGGGCTCGGGACCCGGTCGCTCGCCGAAGCCCGCGAGTCGGCCGATGTCATCGTCATCGACGAGGTCGGTAAGATGGAGGTCGAGAGCGAGACGTTCACCCAGGCGGTCGTCGAGACGCTGGACGCGAACAAGTCGATCGTGATGACGCTTCATAAGAAGTCGCGCAATCCTCTCCTCCAGGACATCCGGCGGAGGGACGAACTACGACTGCTCGAGGTGACGCCGGTGAACAAGAACCTGCTCGCGTTCAAGATCGTCCGCCTCCTGACCGGGAAGTCCCACTAGACCCGGTCCGCCCGTCGACCGAGGGCCGCACGACCCTCGACCTGCCCGTCCCGGGCGGGGTCCGGGGCCCGGCGAAGCGGCGTCCGGTGTTCTACAACGGCGCCATGGCGCTCGACCGCGACCTGCACGTCGCCGTCGCAGCCCGATGGGCGGCGACGACCGGCCGCCGCGGCTCCGCGTGGGAGATGCTGGGGGCCACG
Organism: Thermoplasmata archaeon; assembly: GCA_022750435.1. Lineage (GTDB taxonomy): Archaea > Thermoplasmatota > Thermoplasmata > Lutacidiplasmatales > UBA184 > Lutacidiplasma. Next base: position 29,845 of record JAKIVS010000003.1, read on the forward strand.
GGGGTCCGCGGCCTCCGGGTCCTCGTGGAGTCCGGCGCGCTCGACCGGCTCCTCTGCACCGATGCCGGGGGACCGGCCGCGCAGGTCCTGCGGGCCAACTGTGCGCGGTACGCCTCCCTCGGCGCGACCTCCCTCCAATGGGACGCACGACGCGCGATCCCGGACGGCCGGTTCGACGCGGTCGACGTGGACCCGTTTGGTTCTCCGCTGCCGTTCCTCGACGCCGCCTTCGGCTCCCTCGCCCCGAACGGGCTCTTGTCGGTGACGGCCACGGACATGGTGGTCCTCGCCGGCGCCGATGCCCCCGCGACGCGACGACGGTACCTCGCGGAGCCGGTCCAAGGCCGCCTCGGACCGGAGTCCGGTCTCCGCATCCTGCTGCGCACGCTGTCGGACCGTGGCGAGGCGAGCGGCCGCGCGATCCACCCGCTCGTGTCGTACGTGCGCGACCACTACGTCCGCGTCTACGTGCTCGTGGCCCCCTCGACCGGGCCGGCGCCGGTCGGCCCGATTGATTCCACCTCCTGGGACGGCCCGCCCCTTCGGACCCAGGGAATCGCCGGACCGATGTGGCTCGGTCCGCTGTTCGACGCGACGTTCCTCGCCGGCCTTGGCGTCCCCGAGGGAGCGGCCCAAGCGGCGACCCTCGGGCGGCTCCTCGAGCGATTCACCGAGGAACAGCCGGCCGACGTTCCGTTCTACTACGAGCCGAACACGATCGCGAAGGACGCGGGGTTGTCCGCACCCCCCGCAACCGATCTCCTCGTGAACGCCCTCCGAACGATGGGTTGGCCGACGGGCCGCACCCACGCCCGGGACGGAGGATTCCGAACGCGCGCCGGGCGCACCGAGGTCTACCGGGCCGCCAGATCGCTGTCGGCGGCGCATCCCGACCGAGGTTCTCCTATGCCCGGCTCCCTTCCAGGTCCCGCGGAGCGGGCGTGAGCGACCGGCCGACCCGCCCGGCGGCACCGAAGCGAGCGCCGGCGCTTCGAGAAACGCCGGTCGGGTCGTACTCGAGCACCTTCGCCATCGCCGAGTACGTCGAGCCGCCCGGAGTCGAACGCAAGGCCCGCACGATCGCCCCTCTTCACCGCCACCTCGACGAGGACGAAGTTTGGTACGTCCTCGAGGGGGAGCTGGCGGTCCGGCTGGACGGGCGGGAGGTGCGTGCGACGCCCGGCCGCGCGGTGTGGAGCCCTCCGAACGTCGTGCACACGTTCTGGAACCCGTCCAAGGCGCCCGTGCGGTATCTGCTCATCATGGGCCCGAAGACCCACGAATTCGTGGAGACCCTCCACCGTCGCCCCCCCGCCGGGTCGGACGGAGTCCGGCGCCTCTCCGAGCGCTGCGGGATCGAGCTGATGGAATGAGCGACGCTACCAGAACGCCCGGTTCTTGGCGTAATTCCGCTCCGCCTTGACGATCTCCGCGACGAGCTCGCTCGTCTGGCGGTACGGTCGCGAGAGAAGTCGCCGCGCGGTCTCCGGTCCCACACCGCGCGCAGCGAGGGCGAGCAGGGCCCGCTCGCCAAAGTTGGCGACCAGCTCGGCCGAGGTGTACCCGGCCCGGACGAGCGGCGGGAGCGAGACGGGGACGCTGCGGGGCGCCTTCCGTCCCTTCCACTTCCTTTTCGCGTAGGCGACCAGCGTCTGGATCTCCTCCGTTCGGCGCGGAGACATCACGGCGGAGAGGGCGCCGTGGCAGAGTCCGCACCGGCTCCCCCCTTCCGTCGCGTACCGGGCCGGCGTGGTGGTTCGCTGGAAGCCACACCGGAGACAGACGAGCGTGAGCGGCTCCGCCCGCAGGCGCTCCTCGACGGCGCGCAGCAGGGTCGGCGGCGGGACGTCGGGGAGCTCCCGCCACTTGAGGCGAGCCAGCGGAAGGTCGGTCCAGTCGGACCGGGGTGCGGGAACGACCGCGATCGCGCCGTCCCGGATCCGCTCGAGCACGAGACGCGCGTGCTCCACGTCGAACCGGTCGTGGAGGGTCTTGTCGAGCGCCTCGTCGCCGAGCGGGTTCGTCTGGGACGCGTCGAGGAGCGGCTCCAGTCGACGAGAGTCCCGCGGGTCGATCGACGCCGGCAAGGCGCCCAGCTTGCGGGCGATGTTGAGGAACACCCAGCGGTACTCGAGCCCTCCGGGGACCAGGCGGTGGAGGATCCCATCCAAGTCCTCGGGGGGCACCCGGATCGCCTGGATCATCGCGTCCGCGTCGATGGCGACGGGAAGTCCGAGGACGATCCACGTTGGTTCGACCGAGACGACCTCCACGCGGGCTCCCAGCCGTTCGGTCAGCACCCCGGAGATCGCGACGGCGAGCGTCTCGTTCGTCCGGGTCCCAAACGCGGCGCCGTAGACGACGAGTCGTCCCTGGGGGACGACGGTCACCGTCCGGTCGTCCGGGACCGGCCCGGTCGCGCGACCGGCCGCGAATCGCGTTTCCAGGCGGGCGCGGGCGTCGGCGTCGACCGGGTACGGCCCGACGTCCATCTCGCGACGGAGCCGACCGATCTCCTGCGCGACCTCGAACGGGACGGGGAGGTCCTCCCCGACCCACCGGGGCTCCTGGCCGATCTCCTGGACCGTCTCGACCAGGAGCTCGTTGTCGCGGAATTCCACGACCCGCCACGTCCGGCCGTGCAGCAGGAAGATCTGCTTCGGCTCGGCGAGCACCTGGGTCAGGACGAACCGCTCGTCGAGCGTGCCGATCGGGCGGCGGGTCGCCATGTCGCGGAGCCGGTAGGTCCGCTGGTCCGGGATCAGCGAGAGCGTCGAATAGAACCGCTCCAGGGTTCCGCGTCCGGCCTGGAGCCGGAGACCGTCGCGGCGGAGCGAGCCCAGTCCTTCCAGGTACTGGACCAGCGCGTCCCAGTCGGCGTCCGAAAGTTCGCTCGTCGGCTCGGCGGCCCGGATCGTCCGGGCGACCTCGGCGAGGTCGACCGACCGGTCGGCACGGAGGGTCGACACGAGCTGCTGGGCGGCCGCGAGGCGGTTCCCGCGCCGCCACGTCGTCGGCTCGATCTCCCCGTGCACGGCGCGCCGTGCGAGCACCGCGGCCTCCTCGAGGTCCTCGTCGTCGAGCGCGAGGACGACGCCGCTCACCTCCCGATCCAGACGGTGACCAGAGCGACCGACGCGCTGGAGCAGGCGTCCTGCCTGATGCGGGGAGCCGAACTGGATGACGTGGTCGACGAAGCCGACGTCGATCCCGAGCTCCAGCGAAGAGGTGGCGACCAGCCCCCGGAGCCGACCCTCGCGAAAGGCGATCTCGGCCTCCTCACGGACCTCGCGGGAGAGGGAGCCGTGGTGGACGGAGACCGGAAGGTCCGGGGCCAGCCGGTTGAGACGAGCACACAGTCCCTCGGCGGTGGGCCGCGTGTTCACGAAGATCAGCGTGGTTCGATGGGCGCGGATCGACTCCTCGAGGTTTCTGAGGGCGGCCAACTGGATCGGGTCGGCGCGGAGTTCCTCTACGAGGGCCGGGGAGAGGGGAGGTCGGTCGTCCCGCGGAACCTCCGCGGTGATGGTGATGCGGCGCGGTCGCTCGACCTTCCGGACCACGACCTGGCGCGGCGCGGGAGACAGGTAGCGCGCGACCGCCTCCGGGTTCCCGATCGTTGCCGAGAGTCCGATGCGGCGCACCGGACGTCCGACCAGCGCGTCGAGTCGCTCCAGCGTCACCATCAGCTGCGCCCCGCGGTCGGAGGGGGCGAGCTCGTGGAGCTCGTCGACGATTACCGCGCGGACCTCTTTCAGCCCCAGACGGAGGCGAGCGCCGACGAGGAGGAGTTGGAGGGTTTCCGGCGTCGTGAGCAGCAGGTCGGGCGGATGCTTCGACATCCGCGTGCGCTGGCTCTGGGAAGTGTCCCCGTGCCGAACCGCCGCCGTGAGCCCCACCTCGCCCGTCAGACTGACCAGTCGTTGCTCGAGGTCGCGGTTGAGGGCCCGCAGCGGCGTCACGTAGAGGATGGCGATCGCCGGCGACGGCCGGGCGAGCCGCTGGGACAGGAGTGGAAGCACGGCCGCTTCGGTCTTGCCCGAGCCCGTCGGCGAGACGAGGAGGGCGTCCTTGGTCCCGCCGAGGATCTGGAAGGCGAGCCGCTGGATCTCGGTGGGGGAGTGGATGTCGCGCTTCCCGAGGGCCGCGATCAACCGGGGGTCGAGGGGCCCGAACCCGGAACTCTCCGCCTTGGTCATCGGTCCATTCCGGGGGGCTTCGGGCGGGTCACGGAACTACGAAGCGGTTGCGCCCGAGGTCAGGTCGGAGGCTCCAGGTCGAGGCGCCGGACGCCCAACGCCTCGTCGAAGGGCCGTGAGAACCGTCGGTCCGGGAACGTTTCGACCAGCATCTCGACGAGGAGGCCGACGTTGCCCGAGAGGAGGTGGCCCGCGACCGCCCCGTGGTCCGCGGTACCAAGGACCGCGTGGAGGTGGATCGACGGCTCGCCGTCGGCTTCGGCGATGGAACCCGAGAGGGAGACGAGCTCGACAGGGGTCTCCAGGTGGCGCGGGACGTACTCCGAGCCGTTCCAGAAGGCGATCGTGGCCTCCTTGAGTTGGCCAATCCCCATCGCGACGGCGCCGGCCTTCACGCCGTGCCGCCGGGCGAACTCGACGAGGGCGTCCGGGAGCCGTTCGGCGGGGAGCAGCTTCAGCATCCACCGCGAGCCGTCGGCGACCGCTTGCATCCCGTGGCCGAGGGTCGTCCGGGGCAAAAGGGGCCGGGTGGGCCCGGAAACGGTATCCCCGCTCGGCGTCCTGCGAGGCGCTTTGCCGACCGTCTCGGACCGCCGCACGGACGTCCCGCCACGTACCGAGGAGGAGATCCTCGGGCGGCTACGGACCTCCGGCCCGAGCGTGGTGGCGCTGTCGGGCGGCGTCGACTCGGCGGTCGTCGCGACCCTCGCCGTTCGCGCCCTGCACGAGCAGGCGCATGCCGTGACGTTCACCGGCGCGGCCGTGAGCCGCGAGGAAGTCGAACGGGCCGTCGAGGTCGCCCGGTCGATCGGCATTGACCACGCGCTCGTCCCGGTGAACCCTCTCGGGGAGGAGGGGTACCGGACGAATCCGTCCAACCGATGCTACTTCTGCCGCCGGGTCGAAAGCGGCGCGCTCCGAGCCTGGGGGTCCGAGCGCGGGATCCGGACGTTCCTTGACGGGGTCCAGCTCGACGACCTCGGCGACGACCGACCCGGGATCCGCGCGATGGACGAAGCGGGATTCTTCCACCCGCTTCTCTGGGCGGCGTGGAGGAAGGCCGACGTGCGCGCCTTCGCCCATTCCGCCGGGCTCCCCAACTGGGACGCCCCGTCCGACGCCTGCCTCGCCTCGCGGATTCGGCACGGTGAGGAGGTGACGATCCCGCTGCTCACCCAGGTCGACGCGTCGGAACGCCTGGTCCGGTCCCACGGGTTCCGTCGAGTCCGCGTTCGCATCGCCGCGGCCCGCGCCACGGTGGAGGTGGATCCCGAGGAGGTCGACCGACTCCGCGCCGAGCCTTTGGCCTCCACCGTCCGCGCCGGACTCCTCGCTCTCGGATTCGGGGACGTCGTCCTCGACGAACACGGCTACCACGGACGCCCGAGGGCCTGAGAGGAACGCTCGATGGTGACCGCACGTCCTGTTCCATCGTCGGCCAAGGCCGGGCCGCTCCCGGGCCGATTCGCCCTCGAGACCGAGCTCATGCCCCAGGGGGACCAGCCGAAGGCGATCGAGGAGATCGTCCGCCGCGTCGGGAGCGACGAGCGCTACGTCACCCTGCTCGGCGTGACCGGCTCCGGCAAGACGTTCACGATGGCCCACGTCGTGCAGCAGCTCCAGCGGCCGACGCTCGTCATCTCCCCGAACAAGACCCTCGCCGCTCAGCTCGTGAGCGAGTTCCGCGCCCTGTTCCCGTCGAACGCGGTCGAGTACTTCGTGAGCTACTACGACTACTACCAGCCCGAGGCGTACGTCCCGCAGATCGACCTGTACGTCGAGAAGGACGCCTCCATCAACGAGGAGATCGACCGACTCCGCCACCGCGCGACCCAAGCCCTGCTGACTCGACGCGATGTCCTGATCGTCGCCTCGGTGAGCTGCATCTACGGCCTCGGTTCCCCCGAGGACTACCGGGCCTCCGTCGTCGAACTCTCGGTCGGGGCGGCCGTCCAACGGCAGGTGCTCCTCGACCAGCTCGTCCGGATGAAGTACCAGCGCAACGACATGGAGCTGAAGCGCGGCCGCTTCCGCGTCCGCGGCGGGACGATCGACGTCATGGGGGCCGGGGAGGCCGTCCACCGGATCGAGCTCGACGGCAGCCTCGTCGCCCGGATCTCCGAGCTCAGCCCGGTCACGTTCGAGGAGATCCGCACCCTCGACCAGCTCTCGATCTTCCCGGCGACCCACTTCCTGACGATCGACGAACGCCTGAAGACGATCCTGGGGGAAGTGGAGAAGGAGCGGGACGAGCGGGTCGCCGAGCTGCTCCACCAGGAGAAGATCGTCGAGGCCCAGCGGCTCCGGGGCCGGGTCAACTACGACCTCGAGATGATCCGGGAGACGGGCTACTGCTCCGGGATCGAGAACTACGCGCGGTACTTCGCCGGACGGAAGCCGGGCGAGCCGCCGTACACCCTCCTTGACTTCTTCCCGGACGACGCGCTCGTCTTCCTCGACGAGTCCCACGTCACCCTCCCTCAGCTCGAGGGGATGTACAAGGGCGACCGGAGCCGCAAGGACAACCTGGTCGAGTTCGGCTGGCGCCTCCCGTCGGCGCGCGACAACCGCCCACTGAAGTTCCCGGAGTTCCTCGCAAAGATGCGCCAGCTCGTCTTCGTCTCCGCGACGCCCGGTCCCTTCGAGCGGAAGATCTCGAGCGCGATCGTCGAGCAGGTGATCCGGCCGACGGGCCTCGTGGACCCGGTCATCGAGGTCCGTCCCCTCAAGGGTCACATCGCGAACCTGATCGAGGAGCTCCACGCCTGCATCGGCCGGGGCGAGCGGGCCCTCGTGACCACGCTGACGAAGCGGACGAGCGAGGAGCTGTCGACCTATCTCGCGAACGCCGGCTTCAAGGTTCGCTACCTCCACAGCGAGGTCGAGACGATGAAGCGGATCGAGATCCTCCGCGACCTCCGACTCGGAAGGTTCGACGTCCTCGTCGGGATCAACCTCCTCCGGGAGGGGCTCGACCTGCCGGAAGTGAGCCTGGTGGCGATCCTCGACGCCGACAAGGAGGGGTACCTCCGCAGCGAGACGTCGATCATCCAGACGGCAGGCCGCGCCTCGCGGAATGTGATGGGTCGGGTGATCCTCTACGCCGACAAGCGGACCGGGTCGATGGAGCGCGCGATCGCCGAGATGCACCGGCGCCGGACCGTCCAGCTTGAGTTCAACGAGGAACACGGGATCGTCCCCGAGTCGATCCGCAAGGAGGTCCGGACCCTGCTCGCCCCTGCCGAAGACGCCGAGAGCGGGGAGTTGAGCGTCTCCGGCCTCGGCCCGAAGTGGAAGGAGCGGCTTCCGATGTTGTTCGCGAACCTGGAGGAGGAGATGCACATCGCCTCCGAGCGGCTCGACTTCGAGGAGGCGGCGCGCATCCGCGACCGGATCCGCGAACTCGAGCGGGCCACCGGCGGTGGCCGGGCCAAGTCCCCCCGTCGCAAGGCGAACGCCTAGCGCTTCCGGGACTGTTTTACCCCGGCCGTCCTCATCGGTCGCGATGGCGAAGCCGGCGGCCGTCCCGCACACGGGCGGCCTCGGCAGCCTGCGTCGCCGCGGCGCCGTCACGGAGCTCCTGCTCCTCTACGACTGCGACACGCGCGAGGTGCCCCATCTCAAGGGGATCGCCGAGCGGCTTGGCGTGACGGTCCAGGCCGTCTCGCACTCCTTCCGCCAGCTGCGCCGCCGCGGCCTCATCGAGGTCCGCCGGGGACTCTACCGGCCGACCGTGGCCGGCACGGCGTGGCTCCACACCTCCCTCGGCGACCTTCGACGGGACGTCGACCGCCATCTCGACCGGCTCCCCGTGGTCCGGTCGGCCCGCGCGGTCGCCGCCGGCGCGATCGAGGCCGGCGAGGCGGTCTCGCTCGCGATCGTCGATGGGACCCTGACGGCTCGGGCCGGAGGCGACGGTCCGTCCCACGGGACGGCCGCCGGGGCGGCGCGCCCGGGCGGCCTCGTTCGCGTCACCGACCTCGAAGGAGTTGTCCCAATCTCCCGGGGTCACATCCGGGTTGTCACCCTGTCGGCCGAATCGGCCGGCTCCGCCGGCACGCTCCGGGAGCTTCGACGAACCCTCCGGGCGTCTCCGAGCGGCCTTCTCGCCGCGCACGGGGGCGAAGCCGCGCACCTCGCCCGCCAGGCGTCGGAACGACCGGTCGTCCGGTTTGGCGCGGCGGCGGCCGCGCAGGAGGCGTCGGCGGTCGGCGTCGATGCGACGGTCGTGGTCCTCGACGAGGAGCTACCGAGATTCCTCGAGCCGTTCCAGGGGCCGGACCCGCCCCCGATCAGCGTCGTGCGCGTCGGCGCCGGTCGACGGCGTCGGAGCCGCGAGGGCGCGCAGTAATTCGCGTTCGTTCGCGATGACCCGGGAGAGCGGGCGGAGCGCGGCCAGGCGGCTCGCGCCGAGACCGCCCGTGAAGTCCCGCGCGCTCGGGGTGGGGCTCTCCACGAGATAGGTCGGGACCCGTCCGGCGACGTCGAGCACATCCTCGAGGACCGGGAGGTTCCCCGGGCCGATGGGGAACGGAGCGACGACGATCACCTCGGCCTCATTGAGGAGGTCCCGGTTCTTCGCCCGCGCCTCCTCGCCCAGCGGTGCGAACGGGATCTCCGCCACCACGGGCACGTCGAGCTCCGCCGCGGTCTCGGCATCGGAGTCGAAGAGGGCGACGACGCCGAGCGTGACCCGGTGGCCCTCGGCGGTGAGCGCTCGCAGGATGGGGGTCGCCGAGCCCCCGCCACCGACCACATGGACGCGCCGGAACGGCGGCGACGCCGACGGTCGAAGGTCGGCGGGGATGAGCCTGGGGATGAGGTAGGGGAGTCCGGTCCTCGGGTCCGTGCGGAGGTCCGCCGTGACTCCCCAGACGTCCCGCAGCAGCGCCGGGGAGAGCACGGTCGACGGGAGGCCGTCCGCGACGATCCGGCCCCGCTGGAGGACAACGACCCTGTCGGCGTAGCGGGCCGCGAGATTGAGGTCGTGCAGGGCGGCGACGACCGCCCGGCCCTCGACGTGGGCGAGGCGCCGCACCCGTTCGAGGAGGTCGAGCTGGTGGCCCATGTCGAGGTGGGCCGTGGGTTCGTCCAGCAACAGCACCGGGGTCTCTTGCGCCAGCACACGGCCCAGTCGCACGCGCTGGCGTTCCCCGCCGCTCAGCTCCTGGATCCCCACGTGGGCCCGGTCGGAGAATCCGAGCTCGGTGAGCAGCCGGTCCGCGATGACCCGGTCCTGCTCGCGCACCGGCGCGAACCGCGGGGAGTGCGGATACCGGCCGTAGAGGACGTACTCCCGCAGGGGGACGTTGTCACCGACGGGCTCCTCTTGGGGCATCCAGGCGATCGTCCGCGCCCGCTCTTCGAGCGAAAGGGAGGCGAGGGCGCGTCCGCCGAACTCGACCCGGCCCTCGGCGACCGGGGCGAGGCCGACGACGGCCCGGACGAAGCTGGTCTTTCCCGAACCGTTCGGACCGGCGAGGGCCAGCACCTCTCCGGGCCGAACGCCGAGGGAGATTCCGTGCAGCGCCGTGAGGGTCCGGTACCGAACCGTGAGGCCGGTCACGGTGAGCCCGGGCGCGCCAGGATCGGTCACACGGAGGCTCCCGGGACGGCCCGCCGGCGAAGGAGGAGATACAGGAAGAACGGCGCCCCGACAAACGACGTCGGGATGCCCACGGGAAGCACGATCGGTGGCAGCGCCGTCTGGGCAATGTCCCAGGCGAGGAGGAGGAATCCGGCGCCGACCAGGCCGGCGAGCGGGACGACGAGCCGGTAGTCCGGACCGACGACCCGCCGGACGATGTGCGGCGAGACGAGGCCGACGAAGCCGATCACCCCCGTGAAGGCGACGGCCGCGGCGGTCGCGACCGTGGTGAGCAGGACGAGCGTCAGCGTCACCCGTTGGACGGGCACGCCGACGCTCTGCGCCACGTCCTCGCCGAGCTGGAGGAGGTTGAGCTCACGTCCGAGGAGGCTCAGGACGCCGCCCACGGCGAGCAGCACCCCGAAGAGCAGCGCATCGTGCGTCCAGGTCGCGTCGCTCATCCCTCCGAGGAGCCAGAAGCTGACCTGCAAGTCGGCGATCGGATTGTACAGAAGGAACGTCGCGAGGAGGGAGGCGAACACCGCCCCCAGTGCGACGCCCGTCAGGACGAGGGTCTCCGCGGACCGGCGCGCCACCCGACCGACGATGAAGATGACCAGTCCGGGGATCAGGCCTCCGAGGAAGGCGAACGCCGGTAGGGCGAACGCCGCCTGGGCGACGTCGACGTCGAAGACGAACAGAATCGCGGCGCCCATCGCCGCCCCGGTGGAGAGGCCGAGCAGGTAGGGGTCGGCGAGCGAATTGCGGAACACGCCCTGCAACGTCGCGCCCGAGAGTCCGAGGATCGCTCCCGCGGCGAGGGCGAGCAGCATCGCGGGGATCCGTGCCTGCCAGACGATCTCCGCCCAGATGCGGCACTGGTTCGCGGAAACGTGGATCCCGGGACAAGCTCCCGGCGAGGAGACGGGACCCGGGCCGTGCGCGAGGATTCCCAGGCTCGACTCGACGGGGATCGGGACGGGGCCGATCAGCGGAGAGACGAGGACCAGGGCCACGCCGCCGAGCAGGAGCAGCGCGCCCAGCCACCGCCTCCGGGAACCCCCGGCCGGGGCGGCGCCCCCGGCACGCCCCCGGGGCATCTACGGGGAGGTCTGGAGCGTCGGCTGGAGCCAGTACTCAAGCAACGGCAAGGTGAGGATCATCGACGGATCCGCCTCCGTGATCGCCGTCACGTCGATGGCGTGGACCGAACCGTTCAACTGGCTCCAGTACGGCGCCGCCGTCCAGTTCTGGACCGTCTCACCACTCACGAGTTGGGGGTCGTTCCAACTGGTCCCGTAGATCACCACGGCCGGCTCATCGTTGAGGACCACCGTCGCGTTCATCTCGAAATAGGTGAGGGGGGCGCTGCCGGCGACGTTGGAACCGCCGGCGAGCTCGATCAGCGACTCGCCGAAGGTCCCCGGACCGTAGGTGTAGTACCCGCCGGTGTCGAAGTAGTAGGTCAGGAGCGCGCTCGGGACCGGGTCGCCGTTGTCCGAGAGATTCGTGTCGAGGTTGGAGGCGTTCGTGAGCGCGCCATCGAGCGAAACCTCGAGGGGGAGCGCCATCGTGTTCCCGGGGTACATGGACGCCACGAGCGCGACGTCCCCGACGATGCCCTGGAGGCCGTTCGGTGCGAGAATCACGACCGGGAGCCCGTAGGTCGCCGTGAGCATCGTCACGTCGGCCGCGGAGGTGATCGTGCTCGCGAGGACGAGCCCGGGCGTATCGTTGGCCACGGCCTGGCCGTCGAGGGTCGGGTAGTCGTTGATGCACAAGCCGGGCGTGAGGTCCCAGAGCGAGGTCTGGTTCGGGGAGTAGGCGCTGAGCAGGCCATACTCCGTCGGTGCGCACCCGAGTCCCACCACGTCGGCCCGGAGGCCGAGGCGATAGACAATGTCGAGAATGCTGGGGGCGAGCACGACGATCCGTGAAGCGTTCAGCGGCACGGTGACGCGGCGGCCGAGGTCGTCGACGATCGTCTCGGTGGTCGGACCCGTCGACTTGGGGTTGGTCGTGTTGTTCTGGGCGATGTGGGCCGCGGGGGTCGTCCGGATCGGATGGAACTCGAAGTACGCCGCGGTGCCGGCGATTGCGACGCCCGCGACGACCAGCATCGCCACGACGAAGACGGCGGGCGCGACGCGGGCCGCCGGGGGGGCGGACGACGGATTCAACGTCATTAGATTCGAGACAAACAGCGTTTACATAAGGGTTGTGCGAGCGGCGCGCGCCGACCACGGCGCGGGCGTCCGCCCGACGAAAAAGGATATCTGCCCGACCCCTCCGGGGGAGTCGGAGGGAGCATAGGCTAACTTGGCAGACCAGCGGGCTCCAGTCAGGGCTGCGACCTCGCGGCCCTGGAGATAGGGTCTGCGGAGGGGCGCTTGCGCCCCGATGACGAGTGACTGGAGCGCGCGGAGAGACCCGCATATGGGGGTTCAAATCCCCCTGCTCCCACCCCCTTCCCCACCGACCCACCGACGGGGACCACCCTTCCCCCCCGGCGTCCGCCCGACGGGTTTTGTTCCGAAGGTCGTATAGAGTGGCTTGCGTGGGGAACGGAGGTGCTCGAGTACACCGGGATCCGCGTCCGCGACCTCGAGCGGTCCCGGCGGTTCTACACCGCCGGACTCGGCCTCGTGGCGGGCCGGACCGGTCGCATGGCGGCGGGCGGCGTGTGGCTGGAGCTCACCGACCCGCAGAGCCGGGCAGTCCTCGAATTGAACCTCTACCCCGACCAACCACCGTATCGGGAGGGGGACGAGCTCGACCACCTGGGCTTCCTGGTCCCGAATCTCGATGAGTCCGTCCGAACTTTGACCGAGCTGGGCGCCCGGGTCCGGATTCCGGCGTTTCGCGAGGGGCAACATCGACTCGCGTTCCTCTCCGACCCCGACGGGGTCTGGATCGAGCTCTCCGAGCAGATCTCCTCCGATGAGCCCCCGACCTCCCAAGCGGTGGAGTAAGTCCGCGGCCGTGCCGGATCCCCCTCTCGCTTCCGGCCCGCCCTCGTCGCCCGGCCCCGAGGGCAACGGAGGGTACCAACCCTCCGCGAGGTTCTCCCGAATCTTTGGGAAACCGGCGGCGCCCCCGCCGACCCAGCACGAGCCGCCGGTCCACAAGGGGCTCGGCCGCTCGTCGTTCGGCGTCTTCTTCCTCACGACGCTCATCCAGGTGCTGGGGGTCCTTTCGACCCTCATCGTCGCGAAGACCTTCCTCATGCGAGGGGTCTCGCCCGGGACGCCGGCCGGACTCACGATCTGGGGGGAGATCGTCTTCTTCCTGCTGATCGCGTCGTCGATCAATTGGCTCGGCGACCTCCGCGTGGGGTCGGCCTACACGTACTATGTCTCCCGAGGCCAGCCCGCCCGCGAACTGACCGGGACCTACCTGGCGCTTCGCCTCATCCTCGTCGGGGCCATCGGCCTCGCGATCCTGCCGGCCACGTACTTCCTTGGGGGGAGCCTGGGATTCTCGTACTCGGGCACGACCTACCTGTCCCTCGGGCTGTTCCTGCTGCTCCCGGTCCTCTGGACCCCGTGGATGGTCGTTTCCCAATTGCGCATCGCGCGCGGCCATTCCATCGAGGCCCAGTACCCGCAATTGGTCGAGGTCCTCGTCCGAACCGTCGCGATCATCGCCATCGTGTTCCTCAACCCCGGTCTGCTCGGGTTCACCATCGCGTTCGCGATCGGGGGCGTCGCGTCCTTCGCGTACTGTCTCCCCGAGACGTGGCGCGAGATGAGCGCCCCCGCCCGAGCGCGCGCGGTGCAACTGTTGCGCTACTCCTGGCCCCTGATGGGGAGCCTGATGTTCCAGTTCCTCGCGTCGAATGCGCCGCCCTTCTTCGTGACGGGTCTGCTCCGGGACCCCCGGCTCTTCGCCGTCTTCTCGTGGGACAATGGGTGGCGCATCCTATTGCTCTCGGTTCCGAGCGCGGTCGTCCTCCCGTTGTTCCCGTATCTGGCCAGTTTCCACGCCCGCGGCGACTACGCCCTCGTCCAGCGAAAGACGTGGGAGGCCCTTCGGTTCACGGCGATGATCGTCCTTCCGGTCGCCCTCGCTATCGTCACCTACCGTGTCCCCATCCCGAACCTGCTGACCACGGCCCAAATCGCCCAGTTGGGATCGACGACGCTCGCCCTCCTCGCCATCTCGGCGATTCCCCTCGGCCTCAGTCAGGTGATCGGCACATCGCTCAACTCCATCGGCTACCAGCGACTCGAGCTGTACATCTCGGCGACCATCGTCGGGGCGATGGTCGCCTCGACGGTCGTCCTGTACGAGATCTTCCCGGTCCTGGCCTCGGTGGCCGCCGGCGTCCTCGTCGGGTCCTGCGCGGCGCTCGCTCTGAACACGTACTTCATGGAACACCTCCTGAAAGTCCGCATTCGCGTGGTGCCGATCGCCCGGATCTCCGCGGCGGCCGTCGCCGCGTTCCTGATCATGTCGTCCCTGAATCGGTTCGTCGACCCGAACCACTGGTGGATCCTCGGAACATTCCTCGTACTCGGGTTCGTCGTGTACGGCCTGGTCCTCTCGGCCATCGGGGAACTCACGAAGGCGGACCTGCTCACCATCACCGGAGCCATGGGCCTCCCCGACCGACTGGCCCAGTTCCTCGGCCACCTATGCTGGCGCGACGCCCCCCCGCCGTAAGGGCTACGGTGGCGGCCGACCCGGGGCGCGCAGAGCCCGGACGGCGACCGCGACCAGGGCGTCGATCAGCTTCGGGTCGGCGTTCGGCTCCGGGACCCTCCGGTAGACGAGGCCGAGGTCCTCGGCGAACCTCCGGACGACGACGTCCAAGTCGTAGAGCACCTCCAAATGGTCGAACACGAACCCGAAGCTCGCGACGACGTGGGTCCTCGCCCCCTTCGCCTTCCACCGCCGCATCTGCTCGGTGATGTCCGGTCCGAGCCAGGGCTCCGTGTCGTTGCCGGCGCTTTGGAAGGTGAATTCCCAACGCGCGAGCGACGCCGCCCCCGCGATCGCGTCCGCGGTCGCGCGGACGATCCCGGGGTACGGGTCGCCCTGGTCGGCATGCGTCTTCGGAAGGCTGTGCGCCGATAGGTGCACCACGGCGGTCGGGTCGGCCGCCTCGGCGAGTGCCGTCCGGATCGCCCCGGCCCAGAACTCGATGAGCGACGGTTCGAGATTCCATCCCGGCGCCAGCTCGACCGAGATCGGTCGGGGGGCCGCCGCCGCGCCGGCCGCTAGGGCTGTGCGGTACGGCTCCAGGACCCAGGTAGAGGCGTACGGGGAGAGCGGGACGGCGACGAGGCGGGTGACGCCGTCCCGGCTCGCGTGGGGAATCACCTCCGAAACGTTCGGGTGCCAGTGTTTCGTTCCGAGGTAGACCGGGACGCCGGGCGCCTCCCGGGCCAATCGTCCCGCCACGCCGTCCCGGACCTTCGCGAGAATGGCGGCCTGCGGCGAACCCCCGATGAGCGCGTACCGACGCTCGTACTCGCGAACCAGCTCCGTCGTCGGGGGGTGATGGAGAATCTCGGCGAGGTACCCGGGCAGGTCCGCCGGCCCCGCCGGGCTGCCGTACCCCATCAGAAGCACTCCGGTGGCCCCGGCCCCGTTCGTGCTCACGCCCGCGCTTCCCCTTCCCGATGCACGAGCTCGACGAGCGCCTCGATGCGGCCGGGTTCGGTCTGAGGCAGGACGCCGTGCCCTAAGTTGAAGACGTGGGAACGACGGTCCGGAATCTCGGCGAGGACCTCCCGCGCCTCGCGGGCGACCGTCGCCGGGTCCGCGAGGAGGGCGGCCGGATCGAGGTTCCCTTGCAGGGCGACACGGTCGCCGACCTCGCGACGGACCCGGGAGAGCGGCAGGCGGTGGTCGACCCCAAGCGCGGTGGACCCCAAGGAGCCGAGGGACGGCACCAGGTGGGCGGAGCTGGTGGAGAAGTAGATCGTCGGGAGATGCGTGTCGCCGAGGGCGTCGAACACCGACCGGACGACGGGAGCGACGTGCCGCTCGAACTGCCGGACCGACAGCGCTCCGGCCCACGAGTCGAACAGCTGGAGGGCGTGCGCCCCGGCCCTCGCCTGCATTCGGAGGTACGCGATCGTGACGTCCCCGAGCACGGCGAGGAGCCGGTCGAACGTCGCGGGATCGGTCTGGAGGAGGCGTCGGGTCTCGAGGAACTCCTTGGAGGGGGCTCCCTCGATCAGGTACGCGGCGAGCGTGAACGGGGCCCCGGCGAAGCCCAGGATCGGCCGGTCCGGACAGAGCTCGCGGAACCGACGGATCGCCTCGCCGACGTACCCGACGTCCCGCTCCGGGTCGAACGGGCGCAACCGCTCGACGTCGGCGGGCGAGCGAACCGGACTCGGGACCACCGGCCCGACCCCGGGGTCGATGCGGAAGTCGACCCCGAGCCCCCCGAACGGGAGCGTAATGTCGGCGAACACCACCCCCGCGTCGACGTCGTACCTCCGGACCGGCTCCAGCGTCACCTCGGCGGCGAGCGCGGGGGTCCGGGCGATCTCGAGGATGCCGTGCTGGGCCCGCAGGGCGCGGTAGCCCGGGAGGTGTCGACCCGCCTGCCGCATGAGCCAGATCGGGGTCGTGTCGACGGGTTCTCCCCGCAAGGCCCGCAGGAGCCGGTCGCGCATCACCGCCCTCGCGCCCGGGCGGCCGCGAACCCCCGACGCGCGGCCGTGCGGAGCGTTGCGACGTCCCGGGGGCCCATGGCGGCGGAGGCAAACGACGTTTCGAGAGCGGACGGGGGAAGGTAGACGCCGGCCCCCAGCATCGCGTGGAAGTACCGGGCGTACGCGGCCCGGTCGGTCCGGTTCGCCTCGGCGAGGTTCCGGACCGGGCCGTTCGTGAAGAAGACCGTCAGCATGGAGCCGACGCGCTGAACGCACCACCTCGGGATCCCCGCGGCCTCGGCCTCCTCCGCCAGGGCCCGTTCCATCGCGGCGGCCGTCCGCTCCAGGCTCGAGAAGACCCGCGGGACCAGCGCGTCGAGCGTCGTGGCCCCGGCCGCCATGGTGACCGGGTTCCCCGCGAGCGTACCCGCCTGGTAGACCGGGCCGTCGGGGGCCAGGACGGCCATCACCGTCGAGCTCCCGCCGACCGCCCCGACCGGAAGACCGCCCCCGATCACCTTCCCGAGGGTCACGAGGTCGGCACGCCCCCCGAGTCGCTCGTGGACGGTCCCGTTGCGGAGCCGGAATCCCGTGATCACCTCGTCCTGGATCGTCAAGGCGCCGGAGGAGCGGGCGATCTTCGAGAGCCCGGCGAGGAACCCGGGCGCCGGCGGGACGACGCCCATGTTCCCCGCGACGGGTTCGACCACGACGGCGGCGACGTCCTCTCCATGGATCTCGAACAGCCGGCGGACCGAGTCGAGGTCGTTGTAGGCGGCGACGAGGGTCTCCCCGACGATGGCCGCCGGGACGCCGGCCGAGTCCGGGAGCGAGTGGGTCGCGGCGCCCGAGCCGGCCTTGGCGAGGAGCCCGTCGGAGTGGCCGTGGTAGCCGCCCTCGAACTTCACGACCTTCCGCCGTCCCGTGAAGCCCCGGGCGACCCGGACGGCGGTCATCACGGCCTCCGTGCCGGAGTTCACGAACCGGATCCGCTCGATCGCGGGGCACGCCGCCAGGATCCGCTCCCCGAGTTCGTGCTCCGCCTCGGTCGGGGCGCCATACGTCAGACCCCGGGTGGCCGCCGCCCGGACCGCCCGCACCACGGCGGGGGGGGCGTGGCCGAGGATCGTCGCCCCCCACGAGTTGACGAGGTCGAGGTAGCGTCGACCGTCGACGTCGGTGAGGTGGGCCCCGCGACCGGAACGGACGAAGACCGGCGTCCCGCCCACCGCTTGAAACGAACGGACGGGACTATCGACGCCGCCGACCAGGGTCCGTCGGGCCCGCCGGAACGCCTTCGCCGAGCGCGGCCCAGAGGCGCCGTCGTTCACGGAAGCCCGTCGGCCAGGTCGAGCATCCGCCGAGGGCTCGCGGCGAGGCATGTGAAGATGGGGGTTTCGAGCTCCGTGTACCGACTGACCTCGGACCCGCGGAGGTCGTGGACGAGGTCAAGGAACCGCCCTGGGTCGTCCGCCTCGAATCCGAGGATGAACTCCGGGTCGTCGAGGCCGAAACTGTAACCGGTGTGGATCGCGATGTCTGGGTACTGGTGGCCGATTCGGAAATGCTCGCCCATCATCTTCTGGCGCTCGGCGAACGGCAGCCCGTACCAGCTCCGCTTCTTGACGAACGGGTAGACGAACAGGTACGGTCGGTCGACCGGCCTCCGGGTCCCCTCCTCCTGCCCCTCGTGGGCGTGCTCGCCGAGGTACTCCGAGCGCTTGGCCATCCCGAGGTAGCTGTGCGTGGTCTCCAAGTACGGGCCGAGGGGGGTCCCGAGCAGACGCGCGTGGAGCTCCTGCACCGGTTCGAGGTTCGGCGCGATGGCCCAGAGGAGCATCTCCGGTCCGGCCTTCGTCCCGACGAGCGAATAGGTCCGGACGATCGTGCCCTCCGGAGGCGACTCCAGCAGCCGGAGCGCGGCCGACTTGGCCGGCTCCCGCTCCTCCCGCGGCCGCAGCCGCCACTCCGGTCGGAGACGGAGGAACGTGTACTTCAGTACGTCGCGCCGTTCCTCGGGCCCCCCGGTCGGCGGACCGGCGCTCAATCGACCCGCTCCTGTTCCCAGCGGGCGAGGGAGAGGGCGAAGTACGTCACGATCAGGTCGGCCCCGGCCCGGTGGATCGCCGTGAGGGTCTCCAGCGCCGCGGCGCGGGCGTCGAGCCATCCCCGGTCGGCGGCGGCGTGAATCATGGCGTACTCCCCGCTGACCTGGTAGGCGACGATCGGGACGTGGACGCGCTCCCGGGCCTTGGCGAGGACGTCGAGCGAGGAGAGGGCGGGCTTGATGAGAACCAGGTCGGCCCCCTCCGCGACGTCGTGCTCGATCTCCCGCAGAGCTTCCCGGGCGTTCCGGGGGTCGAGTTGGTATCCGCGACGGTCCCCCTCCGACGGCGTGGAGTCGGCGGCCTCCCGGAACGGACCGTAGAACGCCGAGGCGAACTTCGCGGAGTAGCCGATGATACCGGTCTCGGGGTAGCCGGCCCGGTCGAGGGCGGCGCGGAGCCGGGCGACCTGGTGGTCCATCATCGCGCTAGGGGCGACAAAGTCCGCGCCCGCCGCGGCGTGGGCGACAGCGACCTTCTCGAGGATGGGGAGCGTTGCGTCGTTGTCCACCTGGCCGTTCGACCAGACGCCGCAGTGGCCGTGGTCGGTGTAGGCGCAGAGACAGACGTCGGTGATCACGACCAGGGTCGGCCGCTGCCGCTTGATCGCTCGAACGCACCTCGCCACCGGGCCATCCCGGTTGTACGCCTCCTTTCCCCGCGGGTCCTTGTGGTGCGAAAGTCCGAACAGGAGGACGGCCGGCACCCCCGCGTCGTGCGCCTCGCACGCGTGGCGCGCTCCGTCCTCGGCCGAATATCGAAAGAAGCCGGGAAGGGAAGCGATCGTCTCCCGCGAGCCGGTCCCCGGGCGGACGAAGATCGGGTAGATGGTCCGGCCGGAGTCGAACCGGCTCTCCGCGAGCCACTCCCGCATCCCCGGAGAGCGACGGAGCCGCCGCAGCCGAGTCGCCGGGGCGACGCGACGCGGCTCAGTCGGAGGTGGCGCGACCATCGAGGAGGGAACCTACCGTGGCGGGGGTAAATCGTTGTCCCGGACCCGGATCGAGCACCGCGACGTCGCGCACGCCGGCGCGCCGGACCGCGCCCTCCGTCGAGGGCCCGAGCCCACGGAACGCCACCGTCCGCGCGAGCGTGCGGAACGCCCGGGGGCCCAGGTGGCTCCGCAAGGAACGGAACGCCGACGGGCTCGAGACGACGACCACCTCGGCGCGAAGGAGTCCGGCCCGGACGCGCCCGGGCATGGACGGCGCGGTCATGGTTCGGAACGCCACGACGTCGACGACTGTGTGTCCGGCCGAGCGGAGGGCCCGGGCGAGCCCGGGGCCGGCGACGTCCGAGCGAGGATGGAGGAGACGGAGCGGCGTGCCCCCGGGGACCGCTCGAAGGATCCCCCCGGACCCGGTCGCGTCGCTGGGTCGGACGACCGTATACCCAAGTCGCTCGGCCTCGACCGCCGTCGACTCTCCCGCGACGTACGCAACCATGCGGCGCGTCTTCGGGGAGGCACGTCCGAACACCGGCCGCAGGAACAGTGGGACCCCCCTCGGGCTGGAGAGGACGATCCCATCCCAGGGGGCGCGTCGGAGCCGCCGACAACGATCGGCCGGAAGGACAGGCTCGAAGAGAATCGCGTCGAAGCGGACGACCGTCCGGCCGCTCTGTCGGAGGGCGTCCTCGAGGTCGGTGAAGGTGCCGACGGCCGCCACGAGTCCGACCGGGCGCGGTCGGGCGGCCGTCACGGCCCGGAACGTGGCCAAGGGGACTCCGTCGCCCGCACGATCTCGGCCGCCACGAGACGCCCGAGGGAGGCGGCCGTCCCCACCCCGGCGGCACGTTCGACCCGCACGGACCGGCGGCCCCCGGGCTCCAGCAGCTCGGCGTGAAGGGAGAGCACCTCCCCCCGGACGCGACCGAGGACGCCCAAGGGAAAGTTGCAGTCCGCGCCGAACGCGGCGGCGCAGCTCCGCTCCGCGGTCACGGCGGCCCGGGTCGGGGGATGGTCGATCGCCCGGACGATCCGGTCGAGGGTCCGGTCCCGGGGCCGTATCTCGACCGCCAGGGCGCCCTGGCCCGGGGCGGGGACGAATCGGCGGATCGAAAGGCGCCGTCCGATCCGGTCGGCCGACCCGAGGCGGCGCAAGCCGGCGACGGCCAGCACG
The DNA here is from genome assembly GCA_022750435.1 of Thermoplasmata archaeon. Lineage (GTDB taxonomy): Archaea > Thermoplasmatota > Thermoplasmata > Lutacidiplasmatales > UBA184 > Lutacidiplasma. Next base: position 50,470 of record JAKIVS010000003.1, read on the forward strand.
ACGGCGTCGACGCTCCCCCGGTCGACCATGTCGAGCCGGGTGCCGACGTTCCCACGGACCTCAACGACCGTGACCCTCGGCCACTCCCGGAGTAGCTGGGCCCTCCGACGGACCGAGCTCGACCCGATCCGGGTGCCGTCGGGGATCGCGATGAGGTCGAGGTCGCGCCGGCCGACCAGGGCGTCGGACGGGTCGCCGCGCCGGGGGAACGCCGCGACGCGAACGTCCCGCTCGGGTCGGGTCGGCAGGTCCTTCGCCGAATGGACCGCGAGGTCGACCTCGCCGGACTCCACAGCGGCGCTGATCCGGTCGGTGAAGTCCGGGGAGCTCCCAACGCTCCGGTTTCGGTCTCCGGCGGTGGTGATCGGGACGATCACGAACTCGGACTCCGGGGCCGCCCGCCGCAGCGAACGGACGACGAGTCCCGTCTGGGCGAGGGCGAGGGGACTTCGCCGGCTCCCGACCCGGAACGCTACCGTCACGGGGGGCCGGAGGGGGGGGTGAACAGGCGGATCGCGAGCTCGCGTACGGTCGCCTCCGTCTCGTCCTCCGTGAGTTCGCGCAGGCGCTCGGTGGGAACGGCCAGCAGGCGGCGGACGAGTCGCTCGGTCAACCTGTCGACCGAGGCGCGCTCGGCGGGTCCGAGGCCCGAAAGGTGCGGCGCCGCCCGTTCGAGCTCCGAGAGGCGGAGCCGCTCCGCCGCCCGCCAGAACGTCGCCAGCATCGGCTCGAGCGAGGTGCGACGGAAGCCTGCGAACGCCCGATCGGCGGCGGCGTCGAGCGCGTCCGACCTCCCCCGGTCGTTCGGGAGCCCGGGACCCCGCAGCCGTTCGAGGTCGATCAGACGGACTCCGGGGTCGCGGGCGATCTCCGGGTCGACGTTCCGGGGGAGCCCGAGGTCGACGACCGTGAGGGGGCGCCCAGAATCGCGGCGGGCAAGTTCGGCACGGCCCACAAGCCGTCCGGCCGATTTGAGGGCGGTGACGAGGCCGTCGGAGACGGCGAGCTCCGCCGCGAGGTCGGAGAGCGGGGCGGCCCGGGCTCCCGTCGTCCGAAGGAACGCCTCCTCGGGCGGGTGGCTCCGGTAGAGCAGGGTGACCCGGGCGCACGGGGCGAGGGCCTCCGTCACCTGACGGCCGACGACTCCCGACCCCGCCACGACAACGCGGGGGAACGGCGGTCCGACCTCCACGAGCATCCGGGCCGCGGCGACCCGGGCGATCGAGGTCGCGTCGGAATTCGAGCCCCCGAGGGCGTCGGCGGCAGCGACGGCGGAGTCGAACAACGTCCGGAGGCCCCCGGTCGGGAGGCGCGAGATCGACCGGTGCCCGGCCCGGTGGACCTGGACCCGGACCTCCCGCTCCCCGACGGCGAGCGATTCGAGGCCCGCGGCGACGTGGAACAGGTGGCGCACGGCGGCCCCACCATCCCGGCGATGCCAGCCGGGCCGCGGCCGAGGAAGGAGCGCCTCGAGCCGGGCGATCGCCGTCGGAGCGGAGACGACGGCGTACACCTCGAGCCGGTGGCACGTCTTCAGGACCACGACCTCCCGAAGGTCCGGGTCGAGGTCGAACGCCGCGCGCGCCCGCTCGTCCGCCCACTCCTCGGAGGAGCGCTCGAGCCGTTCGAGGGATCCGGTCGAGAGGCTCCGCTCGAACGCCACGAGCTGCAGCGGACGAAGCGACGACCCAGCGAACGCGGCGTCCGCGCCGGCCGATCGGAGAACGTCCGTCGCCGAGATGGAGCGCGCCATGCTTGTCCGCCGAGACCGCCGAGCCCGTCGCGGCTTTATCCCCGGACCGTACGGATTGTCCGGTTCGGGGACACCCTCGGGAGGTGGAGTGGCATCGATGCCACCGGAGTTCGTTGGCGTTCTCGAACGAAAGACCTTAAGCGGCCCTGCGGGCGTATTCTATACGAGGGAACGACAATGGTCTCAATTCAGGTCGAGGTCCGCCCGTCCGCGCTGGACCAGGTTCGCCGCCTGATGGCCGGTCAGACCAACGGTGTTGCGGTCCGCATCTACGCCCAACCGGGCGGGGGCGGATGCTGCGGCGGCGGGAGCGCCGTCCAGTTCGGCATGGCGTTCGCTAAGCCGCGGCGCGACGACGAGGTCGTCAAGATCGACGGCTTCTCGGTCATCGTCGACCCCTCGAGCATCCCGTTCGTGAACGGGGCCGTAGTCGACTACGTCGAGTCGCTCGAGGAATCGGGCTTCAAGATCACCAACCCGACGCTCCCGGAACCCGACACGGCCGGATTGGCCGGGGGTTGCGGGTCCTGCGGCTCCAGCGCCGAGAAAGGCGGCGGCTGCGGGTGCGGCTAGGCCGAACGGGCAGCGCCGGTCGGCCGGCCCCCCCCATCGGGGGGCACCTCGCTCGGAGCGTTAAATACCGGACCTCCGGTCGCGCCGCGCCATGACGACGGAGGCGCTCCTCGCCCGCGAGGTACGGAAGACGTACAAGTCGCGCGGCGCCCCGAACGTGGACGCGCTCTCGGGAGTCTCGCTCGTAGTCCATCCGGGAGAGCGGGTCGCGCTCCTCGGTCGGAATGGCGCCGGCAAGACGACGTTCCTGAAGATCGCCTCGACCCTTCTGGCCCCGACCGCCGGGACGGTCGAAGTGTTCGGCCACGACGCCGGTGCCCGCCCCGACGAGGTCCGACCGATGATCGCGGTGGTCCCGCAGGAAGGAAAGCCGTTCTTCCACCTGACCCCGCGCGAGCAGGTGTCCACCTACCTTCGCGCCCGCGGCTACGACAGGGCCGAGGCGAAGTCTCGGACCGAGGACGCCCTTGGGCAAATGGGCCTCCTCGAAGTCGCCGGTCGGCTTTCCATCACCCTCTCGGGGGGGCAGCGGCAACGGACAATGGTGGCGACGGTCATCGCGACCGAGGCCCCCCTCCTCTTCCTCGATGAACCGACGATCGGGATGGACCCGTTCGCCCGCCGGGCGGTCTGGGAATCGCTCCGCACCCTCACCCGGCGTGGTTCGACGATCCTGCTCACCACCCACTACCTGGATGAGGCCGAGGCGCTGAGCCAGCGACTCTACATCATCGAACGCGGCCGCGTTCTCGTGGACGGGACGGCGGCGACCCTGAAGCAGGAGGTCGGTGGCTCGCTCCGCGTTTCGATCCCCGGCGGGGAGAGGCTCACCGAGTCGGTCCGCTCCTTCGGCTCGGTGATGACGGACGGGGACGTCCTCCACGTGATCACGACCCCCGAACGCCTCACCGAGCTGATGGGCATCGCCGTCCGCGAACACCTCACGGCGACCGTCGGCCCGGTCACCCTCGAGGAGGCGTTCCTCCGGGTCGTCGGTCGGTCCATCGACACCGAGGAGTGAGATGGCCGTCGTTCACCGTCGCGTCCCGTTCCGCGGGCTCGTGGCGTTCTCCCTCACCGAGCTGCGGGTCCAGCTGCACGAGTCGACCGCGATCGTCACGAGCCTGATCATCCAGGTCGTCCTGCTGCTGTTCGTCTTCATCCTCGACCGGAGCCTGCTGCCGGTCGCGCTGTTCGGCGCCATCCTGTTCTCGATGTTCGCCCTCGGCCAGAGGGTCCAGAACGAGGCGGCGTTCGTCCGGATCGACCACAAGCTCAACGAGCTGTACCTCGCGGGACCGCTCACCCCGGAAGCGTACTTCCTGGGCATGTCCCTCGGCGTCCTCGGCGGCTACCTCGTTCCCATCCTTGTCCTCGTAGGCGCCACCGTCTACCTGGTGGGCATCAGCCTCGTCACCGCGGTGGTCCTCCTCGCGGCGGCGACCGGGGTCTGGCTGTTCGCCTGCTCGTTCGGCTACTTCGTCTCGACGCTGTTCCGCGACATGCGGACGATCTGGCCGTACGCCTCGATCTTCTACAACTTGTTCGGGGTGCTTCCGCCGGTGTTCTACCCGCTGTCCTACTGGTCCGGGCCGCTCATTCCGATCGCCCTCGTCATGCCGCCGAGCGCCGCCGCGGCGCTCGTCCAGTCGACGATCGGTTGGGCGACGCTCTCCCCCTGGGAGCTCGCCCTGGCGGCGGGCTCGCTCGCCCTCGAGGGATTGGGGACGTTCGCCTTCGCCGTCTACTGGGCTCGTCGGACCGTCCGGGAGGACGCATGAGCACCCCTCTCCCCTCGGCGCCGACGAAGTCGCTCCCGCAGACCGGCCGGATCCTGCCGGCGTTCGGGATCATGGGGTGGCGGTGGATCAGCCGCAATCCGGCGTCGACGATCGCCCCGATCCTCCTGCCGTTCATCTTCCTCTACTTCCTCCACCTGATTTCACCGGCGAGCTATTTTCCGCTCGAAGTCCTCGGCGCGATGCTGTTCACGACCCAGAACATCGGCAACTGGGTCCTCGGTGACTCCGCCACGTGGCGGATCGAGTCGTCCCTCCAGGACCTGTTCGTGGCGTCCCCGATGGGGAAGTTCCGCTACCTGATCGGCATCGCGGTCTCCAACCTGATTCCGGCGGCCCCGGCGCTCGCGGTCCTTGCCGGGATCCTCCTCTACGTGGACCCCGCGAGCCACGCCATCGGCCCGTGGATCGTGCTTCTGGGAGCGTTGATCGTTCTGTGGGTCCTCTTCAGCGCCATCGGCATCGCGGTCTCGAGCCGGGTGAAGTCCCAGCGCGAGATCTGGCCGCTCGGCAATCTCGCGTTCACCGTCATCGGCATGCTGACGCCGCTGTACTACCCGCTCTCCGTCCTCCCGGGTCCGTGGCAGGTCGCCTGCCACTTCGTCCCGTCCACCTACGCTGCCCTGCTCGTCCAGGGGGCGTTTGGGCTCACGCCGGCCGCCCCCCTAGTCCTGATGGAATATGCGATCCTCCTCGTCGTCCTCGCCACGGTGGTCACCCTCGTGGCCCTCCGCATCTACGTGTGGGGAGATCGATGAACGGGGTTCGGACCCGCGAAACGTTCATCCCTTCCGTCGTCATGGATTCGCTGGTGCCTCACGCCTCGCTCGATCGAACTCCCGCATCGCCCCGACGCCGGCCGCCGTCGATTTCTCTCCTCCGTTTCTCGTTCCACCCACGCCTGACCGAGGGGTGGTAGGAAGCACCGCACCGATGGGGAACAACGAATTCGACGAGATCCTCTCCGCCCTGGACCGCGAGAGCGCCCGCATCCGCGTCCGGGCCGAGCCGCGCCGGTACAACAAGCCGGCGACCGTCATCTCGGGCTTCCCGCCGGGGGTCGACCTCGCCGAGACGACCCGGTCGCTGAAGAACCGGCTCGCCACCGGCGGCTCTGTCGTCGACGGCGAAGTGTACCTGCAAGGGGACCACCGACTGAGGATCCGGGACGAGCTCGCGCGGCTCGGCTTCGACCCCGAGACGGTCGAGGTGTCGAACGCGCAGCTTCCGAAACGGGGCCGGCGCGGATAGGGCCCGGATTCGCGCCGTACTGGCACCCATTCGGCGTCCCACGGCGCCGAATGCGCGCGCCGCTTCCGATATATCGACGGGAGCCTCCGACCGACCGTAGGCAGTGCCATGAGTTCGTACGCCCACCCCGAAGCGCTGGTCGAGACGTCCTGGGTCGCGGAGCACGTCCACGACTCGAACGTTCGGATCGCCGAAGTCGACTACGACGCGTCGGCGAACTACGCCCTGGGGCACATCCCGGGCTCCGTGTTGATCGACTGGAAGGCCGACATCAACGACCCGGTCGCGCGCGACCTGCTCTCCCAGGAGGCGCTCTCCAAGCTGTACCACCGGGCCGGCGTCAACTCGGACACGACCCTCATCCTGTACGGGGACTTCAACAACTGGTTCGCAGCGTTCGCGTTCTGGGTCCTGAAGTACTACGGTTTCAAGGATCTCCGGATCATGAACGGCGGCCGCAAGAAGTGGATCGCTGAGGACCGTCCGATGACGAAGGACGTCCCGACGGTGGCGGGAGGGACCGCCCAGGCGCACCCGGCCGATGAGAAGCTGCGGGCGTACTACGACACTGTCAAGGCGGCGCTGCCGCAGGTGAAGGCGTCGGAGCTCGGACTCGTCGACGTCCGCGGCCCGAAGGAGTTCACCGGGGAGGTCACCGCTCCCCCCGAGTACCCCAACGAGCACGCCCAGCGGGGTGGCCATGTTCCGGGCGCAAAGAACATCCCCTGGGCGCAGGCGGTCAACGAGGACGGGACGTTCAAGAACTTCGCCGAGCTCCAGCAACTGTACCAGTCGAAGGGGATCGTCCCGTCGAAACCGGTGATCACGTACTGCCGGATCGGGGAGCGGTCCAGTCACACCTGGTTCGTTCTGAAGTACCTTCTCGGATACCCCGACGTCCGGAACTACGACGGTTCCTGGACCGAGTGGGGGAACCAGATCCGCAGCCCCATCGAGAAGCCGTAGGTTCCTCTCGCGGGGCCCCCGGCGGGGGGGCGGAAGGGTTCCCGGCCTGGACCGCCTCCACGGCGATGCCCGGGGTCCGAAGCCGGTGAACCCCTCGGCACGGGACTCCCGCAAAGATACTTTTAGCGGGCGCAGGTCCCAACGGCCATGCCCAGCCTGCCTTCTCGCCCGGCGCCCCACCCGAATCGCTCCACCGTCGTACTCGTCGTGGCGGCGTTGACTCTTCTGAGCGGCCTCGCGCTTCCGGGCCTCGTGCCGGCCTCCGCGGCTGTCCCGACGCCTCCCGCCGCCGAGGCGACTCCCGCCGCGGTCGTCCCGGCCCCTGCCTCCCCAGCCCCGCAGAGTTCCCCTTCCGCGCTCGCAAATTATCACCTGACCCCGGACATCGCCGCCCAGTCGCCGTCCCGTGTATTCTGCTCCTTCTCCTCCTCCCCCGGTTCGGTAAGCCGCTACTGCTTCCCCCAGGCCCAGAACCCCTCGGCACTCCACCTCGCAAATGGAAACATCGCCGTCGCCTACTCCATCCTCACGAACGACACGACCTCCACATGCGCCGTGCCCGCGAACCTGACGAATAGCCGAATCGGATTCTCCGTCTCCACCGACGGCGGACTCTCGTTCGGGAACATCACGTACCTCGGCAACGACACCTGCCCGTACGTCAACGCGATCGAGCCGTCGTTCGCGGTCTCGAACGCCGGACCGATTTACGGCGCGTTCGTGGAGGAAAACTTCTCCAACGCCTCGAATGCCGAAGACCCCGGCTTGCCGCCGGACTACGGCAATCGCACGGGGGATGCGCTCGGCTTCGTCACCTCGACGGACAACGGGACGACGTTCTCGACCGTCCGCACCGTCGTCACGGGAGGGAACATTGCGCGTCCGGCGGTCGCGGCGATCGGCGAGACGGTTTACGTGACCTACACCGACACGGCGAACGGCACGACACCGATGGGACAGGGCACGGGGATCACCCGGCCGAGCCCGCTCCCGGAAGATGTTCGCATGGTCGTCTCCACCGACGGTGGCCAGACGTGGGGAACTCCCATCATCCTCCCCGGTGAGAACTCCTCGAGCCAATACACGGCGTTCGGCGCCTCGATCGCGGTGAGTCACTCTGGAACGGTGGCGGTCGCCTACGCGACCGACCGGAGCTGCCTCTCCTCCTTCGGCCCGTGCGCCACCGCCTTCTCGTCGGTGTACGGGGAAAATGTCGTCGTCGTCAGCTCGGACAGCAACGGCTCGACGTGGCGCGGACCCGTCACGGTCGGTGGACCGGCCGCTGAGGCTGGCTGCTACGGCTACGACAACGGCACCCCGGCGAGTTCCTTCTACACCGACCCGTGCCTGCAATACCTGTTCGAGCTCACGCCCCAGACCTCGGTGACGTTCGGAGCGACGAATCAGACCCTCTACGTCGCCTATTCCGGCGGCCATCCGGACTATTACTACTATTACGAGAACTCGAACGTCTCCGTCTCGGTTTCGACGAACGGAGGCAAGAGCTGGACCGCGACGACCATCGAGGACCCGGCGCTCAACAACATGTTCACGCAGGAGGAGTACTCCACTCCGGCCCTGGGGTACTCCAACGGTACGGTGTACCTCTCCTATCTGGAGAAGAACGGGACGTCCTGCGATAACCTGGAGCCATTGTTCTCCATCTACTGCTCTCTGCTCCTCGGCTCCTACATCGAGTGGGTCACCTCAAGCCACAACGGGCTGACTTGGACCACCCCCTATTTCGTCGCCATCCAGACCTCGGCCGAGTACACCCCTCGCTGGATTCAGAGTTTCTCTGGGTACACCGACTCGGTGACGTTCAACTCGGCCGGCCAGCCCGTGTTCGCCTTCGCCATCGACCAACGACCGGATTCGGCGGCGGGGTCGATCGGTGGAACCAACTATCAGACGATCGACTTCGGCACCCTGCTCGACGTCGCCGTCGGGGGGGCCGGCTCCACCGTCGACCTGACGTTCCAGATCCAGGGAAACCCTGGGACGGTTCCCTGGAGTTTCAGCGTCAACGGTCAGAACTTCACGGGGGCTGCCGGCACGACCACCTATGTCGTGACCGGCGTTCCGGCGAATCAGACGGTCAAGATTGAGGGCCCGACGGCGATCCCCAACGGTTTCTGGAAAGAGCGGGTGTTCCGGGCAAGCGTGCCGGAACTCTCTCAATTCGCGGCGAATGCGACGGTGGACTTCAATGGAACGGCCGATCTCGGGATCTCCTTCTCGTACCAGCCCCCGAATCTGCTCGACTGGTGCCTCTGTCTGTACCTGGACGGGGCCTACTACATCTACATCCCATACGTCGGCGCCGGCTTCGGCGGGATCTCCGAGCCCGCGTTTCCCTGGTACTTCCCGGCCGGCACCAAGCTCCTGGTTCAGCCCCAACTCAACTCCGGATCGGACCCAACACTCTACTACACCGGCACCGGGAATGGGTCGTACACCGGTCCGGGCACCTGGGCCAATCTCACGATGAACGCTCCCATCAACGAGACCGTTTGGAACGGACTGATTGGGAACGGCTCGATCAACGTCAACGCGGTCGGATTGCCCTCGGGCACTCCCTACTCCTTCCAGGTCGACGGGGTCAGCGCGACGGGCGTCGCCGGCACCACGACGTACGTTGCGAACCTTCCCGTCGGGCCGCACGTGGTCACCGGCGCGCAGGCGAACGGAACTGGCGGGTTCGAGTGGTTCGGCTCGCCGGCGTCCACCACCGTCGTCGTTCCGTTCGAGAGCAACGTAACTCTCGACTTCGCCAGCGTCAACTTGTCCTCGGCGCTCGGCACCGTCGCCTTCCAGGCCTCCGGGCTGACCGCCGGTTCGGAGTGGACGATCTCGTTCAACGGGACCCTCTACTCCACGACGGGGGGTACGATCAACGTCACGAGTCGCTCCGGAATCTACCCGTTCGCCAGCTACTCGGCCGTTGCCCTCGGCGGGACGGCCGGGTACGCTCCGACGACGGTCGGCCCGAGCGCCTCGGTGCAGAGCGGGTCGACGTTCCTCGTGAACTACACGAGCGCCTACCTGGTCCGTATCGCCCCGGGCGTCGGCGGCACCGACAGTTCGCCCCTCACCGGCTGGTCCGCCCCTGGCACGGTCCTTCCCCTGAGCGCCACCCCGTCGTCGGGCTACACGTTCGTCGAGTGGGCGGGAACCGGGAACGGCTCCTACTCCGGTCCTCTCGCATCGACCAACGTGACGGTCCAGGGTCCGATCGAAGAGACGGCCGTCTTCGCGGCCCTTCCCGGGGCGCGGTTCAACCTGACCTTTACGGAGGCGGGCGTGCCCTCCGGAAGCTTCTGGAGCGTCAATCTCGACGGTCGCAACTACGCCGCCGCCACCTCGGGGCTCCAGGTTTCCAACTTGTACCCGTGCTCGGTCGGGGCGAAGGGACTCTACACCCTCTCCCTGCCCTACGCGACCGACGCGACGCAGAGCGGGATCCGCTACGTGCCGAACTCGTTGAACGGGACGGTCTGCACGACCGGCTCGACGGTGGTCCCCGTTCAGTACTCGACGGAATACCTCGTCAACACCACCACGAACCTTCCGGCGGCGACGGTCAGCGCCACCTGCGGCCTTTCGGTCGGGACCGCCGTGTGGTGCAGCGCCGGAGCGCCCACGGACCTCGCGGCTCCCGCCGTCGCCGGCTACAGCTTCCTGGGGTGGATCGGCACGGGCGCCGGGAGCTATACCGGGAATCTTTCGAACGCGAACTTTGACGCGAACGGTCCCGTGTCCGAGTTGGCCAACTACGCGCCGGCGGCTCCGCCTCCGACCTACACGGTCACCTTCTCCGCGAGTCCCGCGTTCCTAGTTGGGACGACCTGGTCGGTCAGCCTCGGCGGCCATGCGTACTCCTCCTCGGGCAGCACCCTCCTCGTGCCAGGGGTACCGGCGGGAACGGCCCAGTTCACTCTCTCCACCGCCTACTCCCCGACGGCGACGACGAAGTACACCCCGCTTCTGCTGACGGTCGGCGTGGCCGTGAGCGGCAACACCGCGAAGACGGTCCGCTACGGGGTCGACTTCGCCGGGACGATCTCGGGCAGTAGTGGCGGAACCGTCGGACCGGCGGGCGGTTGGTTCGCCGCGAACGCCTCCGTCCCGCTGAGCGCCGTCCCGAACGCGGGCCAGCAGTTCGTCTCCTGGACCGGGACCGGGGGGGCGTACTCCGGGACCGACCCCAACGGCTCGTTCTCCGTCACGGCGCCGTTCACCGAGATCGCCACCTTCGCCCCGGTCGGTTCCGTGCCGTCGACGACCAGCACCACCTCCTCGCCGTGGAACTCTCCGCCCCTCTGGGCCGGTCTCGCCGTGGTCGGGCTCCTCGTTGGCCTGGCGGTTGGCCTGCTCCTCCTCCGCCGCGGCCGACCCCCCGCCGGCGAGGAGCCGGCGTCGAGCGCTGCCGAGCCCACACCGGAGGAGTCGGCCTCGCCCCCCGCGGATGACCCACCGGCTCCGGAGGTCGCATGACGGCGGTCCCGGGCCCGGGACGCCGCCGTATCGCGGCCGCGCTCGCGGTGGCCGTCGTCGCCTTGATGGCACTCCCGGCAGGCTCGTTCGCGTTCGGGTATTCTGCTCTCCCGACCGCGAGCGACCACGCCTCGGGCGACCTCCTCGTTCCGTCGAACCCCGCCGCCCGCTTCGTGGCGCCCTCCGTCCACCCGGGGGTCACGGGGTCGAACACGACGTTCTTCACGAACACCCCGATGCCGCTCCCGACGAAGCAAGTCTGTTACGGCGGACCCGCCTCGGGCGCGTGCGCGAACATCACCAACGAGCCCTCGATCAACTACACGTCGACCGGTGTCCTCGCAATGGCGTACACCGCCATCACAAACGCGAGCCCGTGCCCCAACGTCTCCGCCAGCGCGCAGTCGGAGATCGGCTTTGTCAGTTCGACGAATCTGGGCGCGAGTTGGTCGTCCCCGGTCTATCTCGGAAACCCCGTGTGTTCGGACGGCCCCGCGTACGCGAGCGCGTGGGAGCCGAGCCTCACTTCCCTCGGGAACGGAACGCTGGCGCTCGTGTACATTGAGTACAACATGTCGGGGACGCTCGGCGCCGCCCCGTTCGTTCCGTACTCCTCGGAGGTGAACACCCCGTACGCCCGGCTCGTGTTCACGGAGAGCTACGACGGGGGAAGCACGTGGACGACCCCGACCGTTCTGAACTCCTCGGCGCTGAACGCCTCGGGGAGCCTGAGGCTTTGGACCCCCGAACGGCCGTGGATCTCCGCGCAGGGCAACTCGGTCTACGTGACCTGGGAGAACTTCACGCAGTCCACGTTGTACCCTCAGTCCTACAACCTGAACTGGGCCGGCGGTGCCTCGATCGGGTCCCATCTGGTCGTCTCAACGAATGGCGGCTCGACGTGGGGCACGCCGATCGACCTCCCCGTCACGACGGGGCTGTACTATCCGTTCTACGAGCACGTCGCGATGAACCCGACCGTCCTCGCCGCGCCCAACGGCTCCGTGTACGTCTCGTTCACGACGAACGTCTCCTACGGCCTGCCGTGCGCGACGATCTGCCTCCAAGCTCCGACTGTGGTCGGGAACGTCGTGGTGGGCGAATCGCGGGACAACGGGAGCACGTTCCGGTGGTCGACGATCGCCGCCGACGTCGCGCTGAACCCCCTGTGGGGTGCGTTCTACGACCCGTCCCCGCAACTCGCGGTGAACCCGACGACGGGCCAGCTCTATGCGACGTACTCGGCGGCCCTTCCCGGGACCTATTGCTTCCCCTCCGTGCCGGTGTTCTGCGGCGTGGAAGCCGCGTCGTCCGCCGTCTTCTTCGCGAACTCGTCCGACGGCGGCGCAACCTGGTCGACGGCGCACCTCGTGGACCCGAGCCTGATCGACAACAATGGGGGACCCCAGAGCGAGACGTACAACCCGTCGCTCGTCGTCGACAACCAGGGCGTGGTTCACGTCGAGATGTCCTACGCGCAGTACGTGCCCTGTGCGAGCTACTGTGTCCGCCAGGAGCAGCTGTACTACAACAGCACCGACAACGGCACGACGTTCGCGGGCGGGTACATCCTCTCGGGGAATTACACGTTCAATCCCAACCAATGGGACGGCGAGTACGACACGATGGCGAGCGCGGGGGGTCACCTGTGGATCGCCTACGTCCAGGACCTCTGCCCGGCGTGGGTCACCCAGAGCTGCTACATGTACAGCAGCACGACCGGCCGCGCCCAGGTGACCGTCGCCGAGCCGTTCCGGGGCACCGGCGTGACGCTGACCTTCACGGAGACCGGAGTCCCCAGGGGGTCCTCGTGGTCGGTGGACGTCCTCGGCAACGTGCGTTCGGCCACCGCTCCGGCGAGCATCGCGGTGGGAGGCGTACCGACCGGCCAGAGGCTAAACTGGAGCCTGCCTTGGGAGAACGTCAGCTACGGGGACTCCTACCAAGGAACCGTCCCGACGTCGACGCCGTGGGTCTTCTCGGCGAACGCGACGATCCCGGTGACGTACGCGCAGTTCGTCCGGGTCCAGATCACCACGCTGCCGAACTTCAACGACTGCTACGGCCAGTGCCTGAACTGGAACTTCCCGACGCCGGGGGTGACGTGGCTCCCGGTCGGCTCCGGCTTGACGGAATCCGTGACCTACGCGGCGCCGAACTGCGCGACGGCGTACTGCGACTATCTCAACGTCACGTGGCTCGGATGGGCCGGGGTGGGCAACGGGAGCGTTAGCGGCAACCAGACCACCATCAGCTTCACGGCGAACGGACCGATCAACGAGACGGCCCAGTTCCTGCCGATCGGTGTCTGCTACGGTCAGATCCCGTACCTGACGTGCTCGGGGAACGGGACGGAGCTCGTGCAGTTCAACGAGTCCGGGCTCCCGACCGGGACGTCCTGGTCGGTGACGGCGGACGGGGTTACGGGAAGTTCGACGAACGGGACGCTCGAGCTGAACGTGCCGAACGGCACGGTCTCCTGGAGCGCCTGGACGGTCCCGTCGGGGGCGACGAACCTGTGGGTCCCCACCTCCAACCAGCCGTTGGTGATCGAGGTCCCGTACACGCAGTACGTCGACCTCACCTACACCAAGTCCGCCCTGACGGGACAAGCGTTCTCGGTGCAGTTCAACGCCGCCGGGCTCCCCTCGGGAACGAACTGGGCGGCGAATCTTTCCGGAACCCTCGACGCCTTCTACCAGCCGAACAGCACCGCGACCGTCAACGAAGGAAACTACAACCTCTCCTTCGCCCCGATCTACGCCGAGAACGGGACGGCGTACACCGCCCAGTCGATCGTCGTGGAGCCGTTTGTGATGAATGCCACGAACTCGACGTATGGCGCGAGCGCCCACGTCTCGGTGCACGGGGCCCTCGCGATCTTCGTCACGTTCCAGGAGACGGTGGAGGTCACGGTCCAGTCGAACGCCAACGGGACCGCCGGTCCGGCGCAGCAGTGGGTCGTCCCGGGCAACGCCGTCGTGCTCCATGCGACGCCGAACGCGGGCTACGCCTTCGCCGGCTGGTCCGGCACCGGGAAGGGCGCTACCACGTCGGCCCAGGAGTTCCAGGAAACGGCGACGATCTTCCCGGCGGGACCGGTCGTCGAGGTCGCCACCTTCGTCCCCGCCTCCTCGGGCCGGTACTCCGCGACGTTCCGCACCCTCGGGATCCCCGGCGGGGCGTCCGTCACGGTCTCGCTCGGGATGCGCAACGTCTCGGGAAACGGCGCCGGCCTCACCATCGGCAATCTCAGCGCCGGTTGGTACACCCTGTCCGTCCCGGATGTCTACGCGAACACGACCGGCGGCACGCAGTATGAGTTCAGCACGGCGGTCGCCTCGGGCGGCACGCTCTACCCGAACGGCACCCTGCAGGTCGTTGGCAACGTGGCACTCAACCTGACGTACCTCACGAAGTATCTCGTGACCCTCGCCGAGACGGGCCCCGGGACGATCTCCCTCGCGGCGGGTGCGTACTGGTACCTCGCCAACGACACGGTGTCGGTCACGGCCACCCCGGGGACCGGGAGTCGGTTCCTCGGCTGGGTCGGGAGCGGGACGGGCGCCTACACGGGCCCCCTGACGCAGCTCGCCCTCGGCGTCGCCGCTCCGTTCAACGAGGTGGCGGTATTCGCACAGCCCGCGGGCCCGGCGACGTTCACCCTGACCGTGATCCAGTTGGGACTCCCCAACGGGGTCCCGTGGTCGGTTCTCGTGGGCGCGCTGGGAACCTCGGGGATGGGGAGCACCCTCGCCGTGACCGGGCTCAACGGGTCGTACTCGCTGACGGTCGGCAACGTGTCGGGCCCCACGGCCGGCACCCAGTACGAGTCGAACGTGACCGCCCTCTCGCCCGTCCTCGTGACCCAGAACCATACAGTGCACGTCGGGTTCACCGAACAGTACTCCCTGACGGTCGAGGCCGGTTCCGGTGGCTCCGCGACCCCGAGCGGGACCACGTGGTACGACGGCGGAGCCACGGTCCCCGTCTCCGCGAGCGCGTCGACCGGCGAATCGTTCCAGGGATGGAACGGAACGGGGAACGGGCAGTACACGGGATCGAACCCGTCGACGTCGATCACCATCAACGGGCCGGTCACGGAGCTCGCGACGTTCGCCCCGACGGTGGCGCCGCCGGCGACGCACTCCTCGAGCGGAACCTCGTACACCGGACTCCCGATCGCCCTCGGAGCGTTCGTGGCGCTCCTGGTGGTCGGCGCCCTCGTCGGCGCGCTGCTCGCCCGGCGCCGTCCGCCGTCGGACGACGCCGGAGCCCCGGCCGCCGAAGCCCCCGCCGCCGAGCCGTCGGAACTGCTCTACGGGGCCGAGTCGCCCCCGCCCGCGGAGGATTCGGGATAGCCCCGACTCGCTCCCCACCGCGTCCGAACGTTCCGGCCCGCCGGTCCGCGAGCCCGCTCCTCAGTCCACCGACAGTCGACGTCGACGGGGAACCGGCGTCGCGACCCGCCGGACCAGGAAGTGCCGCAGTTCGTCCTCGATCCACTGGTGGAGCACGGGGTAGCCCGTCCGGTCCGACCATCGGACCATCTCGATGGGCGCGGTCGGGTCGTCGGTGACGAGGTGGACGACTTCGTCGACCGTCCGCCGGCCGATCTCCTCGTCGAGCCGCACCAGGATCGCCTGGCACTCGGCACCGATCTCGAACATCTCGACGTCCGGCGCCGCCGGGAGGCAGTGGATCCGCATCGCGCGGATCTTCCGCCGAAGCTCCTCGGCGACGTCCGCCGCCCCCGCGAGAGCCTCGAGGGCCCGGGGGTCCTCGGGGCGGACCCGAACGACCCAGCCGTCGGTGTACGGCGCGTCGTTGAGCAGCTTCGGGCGTTCGGGGAGGCGAGGGTTGCGTTCGAGCACGGTGGCCGCGAAGGGAAGCCGGACGGCGCCGGTGAACCGGACGCTCTCGATGGTGGCCACGCTCCGCCCGACGGGCTGCGCGCCGGGAACGTCGCGGTAGGTGACGGCGACGAACTTCCCCGCGAACGAGGCCAGCGGGGCCATCACCCCGACGGTGACGACTCCCTCGCCCGAGGCCGGGGCCGCCCAGACGTCGCGCTCGAGGTCGTAGCGGCGGTCGTCGGGGAGCGGGCAGCCGTCGACGTCCACGGGCCGACGAGCGAAGCCGTCGATTTACCCGTATGCGTCCGGGCCATCGCAACAGTCTTTAGGAGAGGGGGGCGCCTCGCCCCCCATCCATGGTCGCGCGCTCGCATCCGACCGAACCGTCGGTCGCCTCCCCCCGACGGTGCCGATGCGGGCATTTCCCGAGCGCGCACATGCGCGTCACCCCCGTGGGGGCCGGCTCCCCCGGGAATTTCGGCCTCGAGCCGACCGGACCGTGCGCCATCTGCGGAGAGCTGGGCTGCGCCCGGTTCGCTCCCGTGGGGTAGCGGCCCGCCTCCGCGCGCGTCGCAGTCTCGTGGGCGTACCGACGGCCCCCCCGCAAGGCGGATGAGGGGACCGCCTGCTCGGGGACCGATGCGCCGCGGCCTCGCCCTTGCGCTCGCTCTCCTGGTCGGCGCCCTCGTGCTCCTCCCCCTGTCCGGGGAGCGTGCGCCGGGCGCCGAGGGTCCCGGCGCTCCGGTCGCCGGTCCGCCCGCCCTGTTCCACGCCCTCCCCGCGGCGGCTCGCGGACTCGCCGCCTCCCCCTCGTCCCCCTCGGCGCTCGGAGCCTCGGCCCGCATGCTGGTCGGCACGGAGGATCCGGCCAGCGTGCCGAACGACGGGATCGCGACGAACCTCACCGCATTCCCGAACGTCCCTCTCCCCGCGGATTCGTCGTTCCAGACCGGGGCGGAGGAGGTGATCGGCGGGTACGAGGCGGTGTTCGGACTGTTTACGAACACCGCGATGGCGCCCACGGCGTTCTACACCGTCTTCACCAACACGTCGGACCAGACG
This sequence comes from Thermoplasmata archaeon, assembly GCA_022750435.1. GTDB lineage: Archaea > Thermoplasmatota > Thermoplasmata > Lutacidiplasmatales > UBA184 > Lutacidiplasma. The sequence continues at coordinate 67,227 of JAKIVS010000003.1, forward strand.
GCCCGTCTGGAGTACTGGACCGCCCTCCCCATCGTTGAAGGCGCTCCGTACGACTTCGTCCTGCAGCGCACGAACGGAACCGTGTGGACCCTGACGGTGAACGGCGAACCGTTCGGAGACAACGCCTCGACGGCCGACTTCGACTACGGCGCGCTGGCCGCCACGTGGCTGGGCGGATTGACGTTCTCGGAGCTCGCCATCTACGCGACGACGACGACGGTGCCGGCGACCTACGTGGCGACGTCCGCGATCGGCGTCCACCTCCCGAGCGGAGGATGGTACCTGCCGCGGAACGCGACGGCGAACTACACCGGACCGGTCGGCGCCTCCTGGGGCGTGGAAGGGCGGATCCAGCTCGCCTCTCTCGCCCCCGGGGAGCTCGATTCGGGGACCTCGTTCGCGCCGATCCGCAACTCGAGCCCGCTCTGGAACGGAGGGGCGCTACCGGTCGTGGTCTCCGTCTCGTTCGACGCTCCGTCGGTCCTCGGCCTCGGCGTCGTCGGGGTCACGGTCAACGTCTCGACCGGCGCGGGGAGCCCGTTGGGGGGCGTTCCGGTCTACGTCGGGGACACCCTGGGGGGCCAGGCCAGCCCCTCGACCCTCGTGACCGCGGTGGACGGAGGGGCCGCGACGCTGCTGACCGCCCCGAACGAGAGCGCCGCGTCGACCGACGTCGTCTTGGCCACCGTGACGATCCTGGGGTACTCGGGGGCGACGACCGGCGACATCACCGTGCTCCCCTCCGTCCAGGTCGTGGTCGAGAGCGACCCCTCCGCGTTGACCATCTCCCCCGACGGGACGTCGACCGTCACCTTCCAGACCCGGGACGCGAGCGGGAACCCGTACCCGACGGTCGCCCTCACGCTCACGCCCGAATTCGCGACCGGGTCGGTGGGGACCTCGGGCGGGGCCGGCGTGACGATCCAACCGGACGCCGGAATCTCCGACGCCAACGGAACGTTTTCTGCCACGTTGACCGCCCCGCACGAGCCGGGCGCGTACGCGGTGCTCGCCAGCGTCGTTTCCCTGGGGGCATGGGGGCACGTGGTCGTGAACGTCAGCGTGCGAACGCCTGCGCCGTCGTTCTGGGCGACGTACGGCCCCTCCCGGATCGTTCCGGCGCTGGCGGTCCTAGGCGCCGTTGTCCTGCTCAGCCTCGCGGTCCTCTGGGTCCGACGCCGCCGGGGCAAGCGCCAGCCGCTGCCCGAGATGGACCTTCGACGGATGCGACAGGCGGCGGAGGAGCCGCGACGGGACGGGAGCGGAGCGCCCCCGGTCAGCCGTACGCCGCCCGGATCAGGTACTCCTTGAACCGGCGCAGTCGCTCGTCCCAGAAGTGGAAGTGCCAGGACCGGGCCTCCTCGCCGGGCGCCGTGGCCGGCCATCCGGAGTGCTCGAGCGTCACGTCGATCCCTTCCGGCGACTCCTGCAGGCGCACGTACACGGTGCTGGGGCCCGGGCCGACGCCGTCGGCATAGATCCCGGGCGGTTGCCAGGTGAATCCGATGTCGGTGTCGGCCGTGAAGTGGGTGACCTCGCCGGCGCTCCGAAACGCCGGTTCGTAGGTGAATTCGAGCTCGTAGCGCCCCCCGACCGTCGCCTCGACGAGGGCCTTCTCGGCGAGCCAGCCCTGGATCTTCTCCGATTGGCTGAACGCGCCGAACACCATCGCTTGCGGGAGCGCGACCGTCACCTGGATGAGGATCGGGTCCAGGGGTTCGTCGGCCACGGCGGGGTCAGCGAGCGGCCCCGCCTATAGGTTTTTTCCCTTCCCGGAGGGCGCTCAGACGTACTGGGCGCACGCGTAGCAGTACGACCGCCCATATTGGGGGATGTACGTCGCCGCCCGCCCGCATCGTGCGCAGGTGGCCGCGGAAGGTTGGATCGGAGTGGCCGGCGGAGCGTAGACCACTCCACCGGGGCCGTAGGTGGGGCGCCGGTACCCGTAGGGGCTGCCGTACGGGTTGCTGTACGGGCCGGTGCCGCCCGGGCCCACGCCCATGGCCCGCAGCTCGTTCTCGGCGCTCCCAATCTCCACGTACGCGATGATGTACAGGATCCCGACGATGAGCCCGCCGAGGAAGATTCCGATGATCCCCATCGCGAGGGTCGGGCCGCGCGCGCCGGCCAGGTCTCCGTCCCGGACCCGTTGGTAGCAGTAGTGGTAGGCGACGTAGAGCATGAGGATCGGAACGAAAATCAGAATGCCGGCGAGAGCTAGGAGGCCGGCGCCGACGAATCCGAAGAACAGGAAGAACGAGCCGAGCAGGAGACCGAACACGCCAAGGGCGATGAACAGGACGCTGACGATCAGCTGGAAGATGAAGCCGACCAGGATCAGGGTCTCGGCCGTCCCCTGGGACGGAGTCTTCGGCCGGTACGCGGGCGCCCCGTACTGCATCCGGGGTACGAACGGCGTCCCCGCGTAGTTGAACCCTTCGACGGCGAGTCGTCGCCCCCGGGCTCGGCTCCGAACCCTTAGATACGCCGTCCCGTACCGCCTACGGAGAGCTGTGCCGGACGACGCGGTCGCACGCGCGACGACCGCCCTGCGGTCGTTCTGGGACGCCTCGGCGTTGCCCCCGGAGCGGCGGGAGTACGCCGAGTTCCAGGCCCGCCGATACCCGTCGATCGTCCAGTTCCTCTCCGAGTCGCCCAGCGGGGCGGGGTCGAAGGTGCTCGACCTCGGTGGGGGAACCGGCTCCCTCGCAGTCGCGCTCCGGGCGGCGTTCGGGGGCACCTACGAAGTCGCCGACTTCCTGGTCCCCACCGACACGGTGCGGGCGGCCCAGGTCGCCCACGGCGTCGTCGCTGCGTATCGCTGCGACCTCACGGCCCACCCGGCGCTGGACGGGATTCCGGCCGACTACGACCTGATCTTGTTCGTCGAAGTGCTCGAGCACCTTCTCGTCAACCCCCTCCTCCTGTTCCGGGAGCTCCGCCGCCACCTGAAGCCCGGCGGGAGACTGTTCCTGACGACCCCCAACGTCGCCCGACTCGGCAACCGGTATCGCCTTCTCCGGGGTCAGTCCATCCAGGAGCGGGGACGGTACCCCCGGGACGGGGCCGGGGTCTACGGACATGTGGTGGAGTACACCCGGGCGGAGCTGGACCGGCTCCTGAGGGTCGAAGCGATGCGGCCGGTGCGGGCCCAGATCGTCCAGCAGATGCCCGCCCGCTCCGTCGGGACGGTCAAGCGCGCGGGGGTCCGGATCCTGAACCGCCCGCTGTGGAGCCGGTGGGAGCTCGGGGACGACATCCTCGCGCTGTACGAGCGGTCGGAGACCCCCCTCGTGTCCACCCCCCTCACCGCGATGATCTGACCGGTCTCCCGGCGGGGCACGCGCCCCTCCGTGCGCATCCTGCTGTAGAACTTCGACTTCCCCGGAACCGAACGGTTCAAATGGGGTGGCCGTCGTCCAAAGGGCCGATGAGCCGGATCCGTCCGACCCACGGTGTCGCCCTGCTGTCGATCTCCCTCGCCATCGTCGCCCTCTTGATCGCCCCCGTCGGAGTCCTGGGCGCCTCCGCCCGGGTCGCAGGATTGCCGACCCACGCGGCCGCGGCGACCCACTCCGGGTCCGCCGCCTTCGGGGCCGTCCTGCTCGGGGCCCGACCCGCCTCCCCCGTTTCGGCCGGGGGGCGAGTCTACCAGACGCTCACCAGCCAGTTCCCCGGCGCCGCCCAGAACGACCGGATCGCGGCGGACAACGCCACCGATACGGTCTATTCGGTCAGCGTAAGTTCGACCCTCGTCACGGCGTACAATGCCACGACGGGTACGGTGCTACGGAGCATCCTCCTCACGAACGACACGGCGTACGGTCAGGGGTTCGATATCGCCTACGACAATCGCTCGGGGGAGCTCTACGTCGGCATGGAGTACTACGACGGAACCGAGTATGTCGGGTTGGTCGCGGTCTTGGATGCGGCGACGTTCCACTGGATCACCAACATCACGTTCGCCTCTTCGGGAGTCCCGAGCTTCCTGCCGTACCGGGAGTTGTACGACTACGGGACCAACCAGTTGCTCGTGGAGAACGAGTCCACGCAGGACCAGTTCGCGGTCAACGTCACTACCAACACGCTCGCGACGTTCCTGGAGAACCCCTGCTCCCTCCCGAGCTCGTCGGGGTGCACCTCCGAGTGGGGGATGTTCGAGTGGGAGTATTTCGGCCTCGGCACGATCGTGGTCGTTCCGTCCGGCTCGGCGTACGCCGACGTGGTCCTCCTCGGTGGGACCCCGGCGCTGGACGTCGTTGACGGAGGGTTCGACGTGGCGTCGTTCAACGGCTTCCTCGTGGGGCCCGGCGCGTACAGCGCGATCACGGGCGATGTCTACTTCCTGAACGCGACCGGCAACGGGACGATCCTCGCGTTCAACAACACGGGATCGTACCTCGGAATGGCGCAGGAAGGCGCGGCGACTCCGTACGCGCTGGTCTCGGACCCGTCCACCGGCTGGCTCGTGCTCGCCGCCGGAAACACCACGGGGACCGGGGACCAACTCTACGGAATCGACCCCGTCAGCGGCGTCATCTTCTGGGAGACGTCGAACGCCTCCGAGCCGTGGTACGATGCGATCACCGACCTCGTTCCCTTCGACGCGCCGAACGGCACTGGGTACGTGACCACGTCCGGTTCGTACTCCGTGGCCGCGGGGGAGCTGGTTCTCCTTCCCGCCTCGGGACCACCGTACGCGGTCGTCGTGACGACCTATCCGGCGAGCCCCGACGACTGGTTCGACCTCGTTGCCGACCCTGCGACGGGGATGTTCTACGAGATCGGGTCGGGTCCGAACGAGTTGGTCGCCCTCCACGAAACGACCGGAGTGATTGCTTGGACCGCTCCGTTTCCCGGGGGCGCCCAGGGGGAGTGGGTCACCCCCGACGCCGCCGACGGGGCCGTCTATGCGTCGGGCTCCGACGGCGTCTGGGCGTACTCGGCGACGACCGGGGCGCTCCTCGGCACGCTCCCGCTTTCGTTCAATCCCGAGTACGACGCCTTTGGCTTCGGCCACCTGCTGTACGTGACGGACACGGTCAACGAGACCATCCAGGCGTACTCGACGGCGGGCGGCCCGGGGACCTTCGTCTGGGCCGCGACGATCCAGCTCGCACCGAACTCGGACCCGTGCAGCCTCTCGGCCTCCCCCGTCGCCGAGGTCGTGGCCGACCTCAGCTGCTTCCTCGGGAACATCACCCAGATCGACACCGTCGCCTCCCACGGGACCGTCCTCAACGTCTCCGGCAGCCCGCAGGGGTACGCCGCGAACTTCAACGCGAGCGGGGCCCTGTTCGTCGGGAATGAGTCGTTCGGCGGCTTGGGCATCCAGGTCTACAGCGCGGGAACCTGGGCCAAGGTCCGGTTCCTCCCCTCGCCGATCGCGGTCAACGCCCTCGACTTCGTCCCGCAATTGAACGCGGTCCTCGTCGCCAACGACTCGGCGGGGCCCGGCGGACCTCTCGCGCTGCTCAACGCGACGACGGGCGCCGTCCTCGCAACGTTCCATGTCCCGGGTCAGATCGGGTATCCGGCCGTCGACCCGGCCACCGGGGCGCTCGCGGCGACGACCGAGTCGGGCGAGATGTTCCTGGCGAACCTCGTGGCGCTCCCTTCGGCGGTCTCCGGGCTCAACGCCCACGGCGGCAACACCACCCTGAACGTCTCCTGGACGGCGGCGACGGGGCCGAGCGGCTTCCCCGTGACTTCCTACGACGTGTACACGTCCTCGAGCGCCTCGGGCCCCTGGACCTCGGCGGGCACGACGACGACCACGAGCCTGAGCGTCTCGGGCCTCACGGACGGAACCACGTACTACACCACGGTGCGCGCGACGGGCGGCTCGGGCACGGGCCCGAGCGTCTCACCGGTCTCCGGCGTCCCGCTTGGTGTTCCGTATCCCCCGGGCGGCGTGACCACGGGAGCGACCACCACCTCGACCGTCGCCCTGACGTGGCAGGCCCCGTCCAACACCGGCGGCGCCTCGATCACCGGGTACACGGTCCTCTACGCGACCTCGACCACCGGACCCTGGACCTCCCTGTCCGCGGGGACGGGCACGAGCGCGACCGTCTCCTCGCTCTCGTCGGGCACCACCTACTACTTCGAGGTGGAGGCGGCCAACTCCGTCGGGACCAGCCACCCGTCGGCCTCCGCGAGCGCACCGACGGCCCACTCGGGCGGACTGCTCGGCAGCGGGTCGAGCGGGTCGAACCTGCTGCTCATCGGTGCCGGCATCGTCATCCTGATCGTCGTGATCGCCGCGGTGGCGCTCCTGATGATGCGCCGGGGCAAGACCGGTGGCGGCTCGGGCGGCCCTGCGACTCCGCCCTCCGGCGCCGTGGGAGCGCCCGGGAGTCCACCGGCGCCCCCGCCGGGGGCCGCGTAGGCCAGGACGCGTCCGACCGCTCTCGGTCGCGACCGAACCCTTTCTCGACCGTTGCCGGTCGGGTCACCGCCGTCCCGGGACCAGGACTCGCGTGCGGGCTCCGCCTCTCTGACCCTACGCGGCGGGCATCAGGAAGTGCTCGTTGCCGTCCGGGTCGCGGACGGTCGCGCACCAGCCCCAGGGGGCCTTCTCGGGCCCCTGCGTGAACTCCACGCCCCCGTCCTTGAGCGCTGCGCAGGCGCGACGGAAGTCGCCGGAAAGCAGCAGAAGGACCCCGGAAGGTCCCGGCTCCATCTCGACGCCCTCGCCCGCTTCCGAGCGCTGACAGAGGTGGAGCTGGCCCCCCTCGCCCTTCCGGCCGACCACAAGCCAGTGGTCGTCGTCGGCGAGCAGGTGCATTCCCAGCTTCTCGGTGTACCAGCTCTTGGCGGCGGATCGGTCGGCCACGACGACGGCGACCGTCGCGACCATCGGCGCTCTCGACTTCGGTTTGGACTTCTTTGCGGCTGTCATGCGGCTCACCGCCGGTCGCACCTCGGGTCCCGTCCATAAGGTCCCAGCGGGGGGTCGTGAAACGGCCGGCGGGCGGCCCCCGGCGTTCGGGAAGGAATCGGGCGGGACGGCGGCTCGATCAGGCCGGCGTCTGACTCGCCACGCGACGGGCCTCGCTCTTGGCGATGGCCGTCCCACGCGCGAGGGAGAGGAGGAACACCAAGGCGGCGGAGATGGCGATCCCGTACCCCCAGTTCACCGTGGGGCCGCTGCCGGTGGGAGGCGCCGAGCCCACCCAATTCAGGAGCCAAATGAAGAGGACCAGAAGCGCGACCCCGAGGACGAAGGTGACCGGCTCCAACCGAACGGTCCGCAGCATAGGCCCCCCCCCGGGTCGGGCGTTGGCCTAGCGTACGTGCCCACGTCGGGCCGCACGCTCCGACCGCGGGGACGCGGTACGTCCGCGGCCCCGGGGATGGACCGGTCGGGATTCGACACCTCTGGCCCGGACCACTCCCTCCCCTGGACGACGAGTCCACACCAGCGGGGGCGTGACGCATGGCGTCGTCGACCGCCCCCCTCGTGCTATTCCCGCCTGACGACCACGGCTCCGTTGACGTGGAAATCTGGAGCGGGAGCCACTTCCGGATTTCCCTCGAGCTCCTGGACGACTGCGCGGCGCGGAAGCTCCGGCTCGACCAGTTGCGAGACCTGATTGTCGTCTGGATCACCGAGCGACCGAACGACCCCGTGCCTCGCACGGTGGACGAGCTAGTCTGCCAGCTGGTCCGATGAGCGCCCCCGACGTGCGCGTCACCTCCAGGGGACGCCCGATTGGCGGGACCGACTTCTCGGTGGTGCACAAGGAGCTGTCAGAGGACGGGCGAATCCTGCTCGTGATTCGGGACGAGCTCGGTTCCACGGCCAGCGTGAGCATCGCTCCCGAGGTCCTCGAGGACGTCCACCGCGCGGAGCACGCGTCGAGCCACCTGGGCGTCGACGCCGAGAATCGCGTGATCGACAGGCTGGTGCGCTAATTGGTCGACGACGTCAACTCGCTCCGCGACAAGGGCTACTATCTCCTGCCGCTCCCGGTCCGTCAGAAGGAGCCACCCCCGCGCGCCTGGATCACCAGCTCGAAACCGTACGAGGTCCCGCCGGAAGGGAACGTCGCTATCGGCGTTCGCGGCGAAGCCGCGATCTTGATCACCAACGACGAGCAGTCGACGAAGTGGGCGACCGAACGGTTCGGAGACCCGAACGTCCTCTCGGTCCGCGGGGCCCATTGGTACTTCGCGCCACCCGAGGGCCAGGCGAACGAGCGGAATCTCCCCACGGCCGTGGGGGCGATGGAGCTCCACGTCCGAAACAAGTACGCGCTCGTACCCCCGAGCATTCACCCGTCCGGTGCCGAGTACCGATGGAAGCGAGAACTCCCGCGACTCGCCGAGCTCCCGCCGCTTCCGGATCTCCGCGAGCTCTGGCACCCGAGCGGGGAGCACCACGCGAAGCTCGTCTCCATCAGCGCCGCGGCGGCCCACGCCGGGAAAAACTCGGCGGAGGTGCTCGCCGCGTTGCGCTCCTACCGCGACGGGCACCTTCCGGACCCGGAGGTCCATCCGGACCGCGAGCTCGAGCAGCTGGCCGAGTCGGCGGTCTCAAAGTTCGGCGGATCATCCAGGGGCGCGCCCGCGCGGATCCCGAAGGCACCGCCCCGGTTGAAGGATCAGCCGCCGCTGGACGAGTTCGACCCGGTGCTCGGCGAGGTATTCGAGGCGAGCGACGATAGAGGGAACCCGGACATCGGAGTCGCATGGGTGGAGGGCGGGTCGCTCTGGCGCACGACGCTCTCCGCAGAGATGCGGCGGCTTGCGAAGGAGTACGAATCGGCCGAGGGTCCCGGACGCCGGGACAAGCAGGCCGAGGCCGAGCACCAGCGGAAGGTCGAGCGGCTGGTGCTGTCCCTCCCGTTCGCGCGCGTCAAGGACGCTCTGTGGCCGTTGCCCGAGGATCCCACGCTCTGCTCGACCGAGGAATGGGAGTCCGCGAACGGCACCCTCCTTGAGTCGCTCCGCTCGTACTTCGAGAAGCGCGTCTGCGTAGGGGATCCCGACGGTCACCTTCTCATGGCGCTCTGGGCGATGGGCGCGTCCGCGCGTTCGGACCAGGTCGACTTCGCTCCGAGGATCATGTTCCAAGCGGCGTACGGCTGGGGAAAGTCGTCCTCGGCAGAGTCGCTCCAGCTGGTGATTCCCCGGTCCGTCTATGGGGCCGCCGTCTCGCCCGCCGCGGCGCACCGGGTCATGAACGAGTGGCACCCCGTCCTCCTGGTCGACGAGTCGGCGATCGCCGACAACCCGGAACTCCAGCGCGTGCTTCGGGCGGGGTTCAAACGCGGGGCCAAGATCATCCGCGCCGCCCAGAATCAGGACCGCGGGGTCGTGACGATCGACCCTTTCGGCTGGGTGATACTCACAACCCAAGTCGACACGAAGGACGACCTGATCAACCGGTGCTACGTGCTATTCCTCAACCCCGGGTCGCCAGCGCTACGCGTGAGCCTACGGGATCCGGACTCGAGGCGCCTCCGCACCGCCCTCGCCCGAATGCGGCTCGACATCCTGCTCGGCGACCAGTACCCCGACATCGCGGCTCAGGCCGAGGCGGCGCAAGCGGCGCCGGGACTCGAGCTCCGTTCGCGGGACAAGCTCACGGCCCTCTGGCCCTTCGCGGTCCGGTACTCGGTCCAGAAGCAGCTCGTCTCCGTTGCAGCCCGGCTAGAAGAGGACGCGACCCACCAGCTCGCGAACAGCGACAAGGGACTCGTCGCGACGGCGGTCGGCGCCCTGGTCGCCTCGGTCGGGGGGATCTCTGCCCTGAAGGCAGGGGACCTCGAACTCTCGCGGATCCAGGAACACCTACAGCAGCTCTTGATCCAAATGGGCGAGGCGACGGTGATCCCGGTCGGTGGAGGCGAGACGGCCTTCCGAGTCGACCTCAAGCGGTGGGGCCCCCGAGACTTCACGGCGCCGATGATCCGCGAGCTCGGGTTGAAGCTCAAAACGGTCTCGGGACGGTCCCGAATCGACCACAATCACTTCCTCTCGGTATGGCCGAGCATCTCGGCCCGGTACTCGGGACAATCGACACTTGACGTGTACGGAGACCCCCCCTCACCCCCAGGTGGGGGGGTCGTTATCCCACCTATCCCACCACAAATGGTGGGGTATCCCACCGAAAGTGGTGGGGTAGTGGTGGGGTCTCCGGGGCCCGAAATCTCGGAGGTTGTCGTCGACCGGGACGGCCGAGTGGTGGGATCGGTGGGGTCCGGGAGGGGGTACGAGGCCCCCTCTCCGGCGGCCGCCGGACGTACGGATAAACCCGCCGATGGGGCCCCTCCGGAGCTGCCCGATTGGTACCTCTGGTATTTCGACGGGACGATTCGCTCCCGGTTGTCGGGCGACGTGCTCTGGAAGCCAGGAGACGACCCGGCAAAGAAACCGAGGAAGGGGGACTACTGAACGTGGGGGGGCGCGGTGGCTCGCCGACATGGGTGCGGCTGCGCGGACCGTTCCGGGTGGGCATGGTAGAGGGGGACGACGTAGTCCCCCACTGGAGCGCCGAGATTATCGACGAAGCGCAGGGAGACGGGGGGGATTCGATTGGACTCATCTTCGGCGAAACCGAGGAGGAGGCCCAGCGCACTGCGGAACTCATCGCGGAGGTCCTCAACCGAGTGACCGACGGGATTACGCGACCGAAGGAGAAGCACCCGTGAACGGCGCGGCGCTCCGCCCGTACTGCGCTTACTGTCCTCCCGAACGGGCTGAGGTCGCCGTCTACCGAGTGTCCGGATCCATAGGGTCGGAGCGATCCACCCGGCGGGTTTGTGCGAGGTGCCTACTCTCTACCATTAACATCCTCAGGCCGAGGGTTCCGGGCCAGCGGCGCCTGATTGTAACGCTGCTCGGATCAGCGCTGACCGACGCGCCTGCTGGTGGCCCATCGCTTCGCGGGCGGACGCCTGTAGAATCCGGGGCGCGACCGGAGGTAACTGATCACGGCGAGCACCCCGAGGACCGCCCCCAGAATCGCGGCCGCTGCGAGAATCAAGTAATCGCCCACGACAGTACGACCGAGTGGGGTAGCATGAACATTCCTGCCTGGGGGACCTTCCGGTGAGGGACCGGCCGGACTACACGTCGCGGGCCCGGGGCGAGTGGACAGTGGAGGAGGGCGAGACGCCAGACGACCCGTACGTACTCTGGAGATTCGAGCGAGGGGGCAACGGGAGCGACGAAGACCAGTACCTCCACGTCTACCTGCCGAGGGGGAAGGCCGTCCGCAACCTGGCAGCCGTGGTGATCGCAGAGGCGCTCAACGCCGCACGCATCCCGGGCCCGATCCGTCGGAGGAAGAAGCCGTGAGCGAGGGAGTCGCGCTGTACGTCCGAGTGAGCACCGCCGACCAGGACCTCGCGGGCCAGCAGCGGGACCTCCAGAGGTACGCCGAGTCGAAGGGCTGGGGAGTCGTCGCGGTCTACTCGGAGAAGACGAGTGCCTCCGGGCGGGTGGTGCGGAAGGCGCACGAGCAGCTGCTCGTCGACGCCGCGGACGCTCGTTCAGGATGGCGACGCGTTCTCGTCTGGGCGCTCGACCGCTGGAGCCGCGAGCCGAGCTTCGTCAAGGCGGTCGGCTCGATTGAGCAACTTGAGGAGCTCGGCGTCCGCTTCCATAGTTACCGCGAGCCTTCGCTGGACTCGTCCGAGGACGGCCGCCCGAGCCTGGAGCGGGACGTCCTCCGTGCGATCCTCCCCGCGGTCGCCTCCTTCGAGTCCCGCCGCCGCGCCGACCGCACGATCGTCGCCATGCGAGAGATCAAGGAAGGCCGCCGGCCCACCCGGTCGGGCCGGCGCCCGGGGCGCCCGAGCGTCGTGACCCCCCAGAAGGTCACTGCGGCGATCCGGCTCCGCAAGCAGGAGAAGAGCTGGGCCGAGGTCGCCCAGCACGTCGGGCTCAAGGTGGAGACTATTCGCAAGGCGGTGTGGCAGGCGCAGCGAGCCCCAGTCGGTCGTCCGGGCGCGCCGGGGCCGTCCGACGCGCAGGGTGGCCGTGGAATACCCCGCTCGTGGGAAAAGGTCGGCGCGTCGACAGGGGCACCCGGCCCGGGTTAAGGGAGCCCTTTTCCACAGCTGGTCGGCTTAGCCCTCTTCCGGGCAGGCCGGCGCGAACGTGGTGACGTACGGGCCTTGGCTACCGTCGCCCTCAGCGGTGATGATCAGCTCGGCACCGCAGTCGCCGCACAAGGATCCCCAGAGGGTGAAGAACCCGCCGGTACCTCCGAGGTCGAGCTTCCTGAAATTGGTCCACGTGTGGGCAGCGGTCATACCTTCTCGGAGCAATCCCCGTTGCGTCACTCTCGGGGCCGGACTACTTCCGGCCGAAGAGACGAGAAAGGGCGTACGCAGCAAGCAGCCCACCACCGACTGCGAGCGCCGCCCCCGCGAGCGCGTGACCGTTCCCGTGGCGGATGTCGGCGACGACGTCTCGTGCACACGCCCCGCACCATTTCCGCGTTCCCGGAATCCCCAGGCCCAGCCCCACTCCGCACAGGCCGCACTCCACGTTCTGTAGCCCCATCGTACGTTTCTCCTACGGGAAAAGGGGAGGGAACGTGATCTGGATGTCCACCGTCGGACGGAGGATCACGAACACGACGACCATTGCGATCACCAGCGCCAGTCCCAGTAAGGCCGCGTTCCCGCGTCGCCCCTTCATGGGTCAAGCATGAGTCACGCTAGGATAAAGGGTACTCCATGGATGAGGCGGTCTCACCGGGACGCCCCGACCGCCCGCCGTAACGAATCGTCTAAGTAATGCGTCGTGAATGGCTCCGCCGATTGCCATGGATTACGCAACGGTGAAGGTGCCGGCACCACTAGTCAAACGAATCGAGGCGATCGCTGAGCCGAACGGATACCGCTCGGTCTCCGAGTTCGTTGTCGAGTCGGTGCGAGCCCGCCTCGAGTCCCTGCACTCGCCCCCCGCGGCGTCGGCGTAGGGACCTCTGGCCGGCCAACCCCTTCTTGTCCTCGGAACTTCGTCTCAGACCTACCAGGTGAGCGGCACCGTTCCCCGTCCTACCGGCGGGAGAAGGGTTTAAACCCGCGACCTGCCTACATTTGACTGGCGGGGAGCGGCCCCTAACGGGTGTCCGCTCCCTTCCGTCTCACTGCCTAGCCGATTGGCCGTTCAGCGATTCTTCGGGAGTACGGAGGGTTCAATGAACCCCGGGCGGCGTCGCCAGAGCTTCTCGAGTTGTAGGAACCGTCGGCTATGGCTCCGCTCGAAGTGCGACCAGGTGGCATAGGCGACGAAGTCCGCGAGCTGAACCCCAGCGCACTGGTGGCTCAGAACGAACTTCACGTCGCGGATTCGGGCTAGCCTCGAGTCAATCCACTCCGTTCGTGCGGGGCGGCTCAAGCGGGTACCACGAGCGCGGATTTCAGCAATCATCTGCCGTAACGCGGAGTCGTGCTGGAATCCAGCGCTGTCCATCTCGACCGTCCCGAACTCTCCGACCTCCTGAAGGTGAACGTCGAACCGACCCACAGTTCCCCGCATCGCGTAGGATTGCGGCGAGAACGCCACGTTTCCCCGCGCCTCCTGGCCTGATCGGTGTGCGGACTTGTCGACCACCGTCCCCATCAGCAGGGGCTTGAGGTCGAGGATGAACTCGAACACCATGTTCGCGAGCTTGAGCCGGTCGGTCTCCGGCATCGTCTCGTATGGCGTCCCCTTCCGGTGGTTGATCAGGTCGCCGTAATGGAGCTCCTCGGGAGGCGGCGCGCCCGGGAACGCGGCTTGGATGATGGTGGGGATCGCGGCTTTTGCTCGGGCGATTTGGGCCGAGTCGAGCACAAGGCCCGCAAGCACGTAGTACCGGTCGGGGCTCTTTCCCCAAGGCTTCGGCCACGGCCTTCCGCCCGATTCATCCAGGAACAGGGTGAGGTCCGTCACGGGGGCGCCCGTTGCAGGGCTGCAGCGTAGTTAAAATCGGCCCGTGGGACCTGCTGTGCGCTGCGGAAAGGCAGAACCTCGGACGGCGCACCCCCACACACACCGCGGTCCGGTCCGGTTTCAAAGAGAGAGTGGTCGGCCGCCCGGCCGCCGCCGCCCCGCCCCGCCGCGGCCCGGCGACGCTCGGAAGGCATCATCCGCACGAAAAGCCCCGTCTACGGGGCGGTTCTCGAGCCCGGCGTCGGCATGCCGAAAATGGAGACGCACGTCAACCGACGGCGCGAGGGGGGACCTTCGGGGCCCCAGGGCACTTCCCCGAAGACTGGTGGATCTGGATGTTCCATTGGCTCCCCTTGATCCCGCACGCCGGGCAGCGGCGCATCTTCCCACTGGTGTCGTCCCGGGACTGCTCGAGGAACGCGAGCACCTTCCCGTGCTTCATCGACTCGTAGTTCTTCCACTTGCGTCGCCGGTCGAGCTTGCGGAAGCCGATCGGGTTGAGGTCGTCCCACGTGTCGTACGGCATGGATGACCGCGAGGTCTTGTACCGAGCTCCGCGCCACTGGCGGTGGAGCTTGCCCCGGCCCCGGGTGTAGACGTGAATCCAGAACTGCGCGCGCCCGTACTTCACGAACGAGTCGAGCTGCTGGATATCCGGCAGGCAGAGGACTGCAGTGAGCCGACGTTCCCCGATGATCGAGAGCGCCTGCACCATCCGGCGGAGCTCATCGTCCCGACCTCCGCCCTGGGTGAGCAGCCCGAGCACGGCTTCGTCGTAGAGGATCGCGTCGCCCGGCTCGAGCGTGGAGTACATGCCGAAGATGTCCTCGGCCGAATAGGCGGTGTTCGCGAGGGGCCAGTCTGGCCCCTGGACGCCCTCGCAGATCTGCATCCCGAGCGACGACTTCCCGACACGGGACGGACCGTCGACGACGACCATATTGTCCCAGCGCTGCGAGATTCGCTTGCGGAGGACCTTGCAGAACTCCTCGAGGTGCTCGAACGGCGTGCCCCCGGCGGGGGGAGGCGCGCCGTAGAGGTCTCCTAACGCTCCGCCCGAGACGGAGGATTCGTCGTCGACGTCTGCGCCTGCTCGGCGCTCCGTCGTACCAGCTCCCATGTTGACACCTCCACGCCGGACCGGAGCGCGAGGGAGATCAGGTCCTCGCGGGCCCGCTCGTGCCACTCCTCGGTCCCGGCGAGGACCTCGGCGGACGCGGGGTTCGAGAAGAGGACACGGAGGACGTCGCGGCGCTCCGCTTCGGCCTCCGAAGCTGGGGCCGCCGCGTACAGGCAGGCGAGGTCTGCCCGCACCCCGGTCCGGGCCGCGAACCTGGTCGGGCCGCTCCCGTGGATGTCGCCGATCGCCCCGAGGTCGTTCACGGATCCCATGAACCCAGCGATGTTCGTGTTCCGATACGCCTCGATCGCTGGTCGACCTCCGAGGCCCCCGTCGAAGGTCGGGCTGGTCGACCGCACGTCCCTCGTCTTCGCGACGGTCTTCCTCAGCTGGCTGAGCTCGTCCTCGGCGGCCTTCTTCTCGATGCGCTCCGCGCGCAGCTGGGCCTGGAGCGAGCGGACCGCCTTCAGGCCTTTCTGGAGCGCCCGCTCGACCGCGGGATCCCGCTGGGTCGGGGAGCTCACCGGCGCCTCCGCTCCAGGAGCCAGACGGCGGCGATCGCCACTCCCGCGACCAGTCCCGCGAGAACGGCAACGTCGGCTCCCGAGAGACCGGTGGAGAGGAATCCCGCGGAGGGACCCGCGGATCCGTTGAACGACTCCGACTCGCCCGGGGCCAGCGTCTCGAATCCGAGAGGGGAGGACCAGTTCGACGTCCCCGACTGGTTCGACTGGTCGATGCTCACGCAGAAGAACGAGTCCGAGGGAAGCCCCCCGACGGTCGCGAACGTCAGGTTGCCGACGTAGAACGTTTCGGTGTAGGAGATACCTGAGCAGGTGTGCGAGGGGTCGACTCCGGCGCGGAGACCGGTTGCGACGACCTCCCCGGCCGGCGGGAAGGGTCCTTCGTACACGCCGACCCCGGGGGACTCGCCGGCGGTGGTCCACGTCTGGGCGACGGGATCCTGGATCCAGTCGAACGTCATGCTCGAGCCGGAGAGCGCGAGGACCTTCAGAGAGGAGGGCGCGGGCGGGACGACCGGATAGCCGGTGGTGGAGATCTGTCCGATCGCTCCGTTCGGGTTGACGTTCGTCCCGTTCGCGTTCGTCGCCGTGATCGTCAGGTCGCAGTACTGCGCCCCCGGTAGGAGCCCCGTAAGGTTGTAGAACTCGACGGTCGGGGCGTTCGCGATCGTCTCATTGACCGTCACGTTGACGACGACGGGGAACTGCGTGAGCTCGCTGCAGGCGCCGGCTCCCACGTACCCGCTCGGGGGAGCGA
The DNA here is from genome assembly GCA_022750435.1 of Thermoplasmata archaeon. GTDB lineage: Archaea > Thermoplasmatota > Thermoplasmata > Lutacidiplasmatales > UBA184 > Lutacidiplasma. Next base: position 83,530 of record JAKIVS010000003.1, read on the forward strand.
GCCGGGAGATCGTTTCGTGGAGGACGGGACCGAGAGAGCCGATGGTCCCACCGGCGTTTTGGACTTGATTCGACCACCGGAGCGTCAGCGCCGTCTGCGTGGAGCCAATCCATGAGAACCCTTCCGGGTTGAAGGGGAGCGCCCCCGTCGAAGGGCGAGGGCTGGCCGGTGCGGACTCTCCGGCGACTACCGCCGCGGCGACCGAGACAGCCACGAGTGCGAGGACAGCGAGGGCGCCGGCGACCAGGAGCAATCGTTGGTCGTCCATCCGCTCACCACCTCCGGATCCGGCTCCAGAGAACGAGGGCGACGACGAGGATCGCGGCGACGACGCCCAGGACCAGGAGCGCCCCGACGGTGAGGAGGCCGTCGATCAGCTGGAGGATCCCGCCGGGCGGCGCGGACGTCTCGTTCGCGGCCGGCTCGTCGAGCGTGGTGAACGTGACGGTGGTCGACGGTACGCTCTGCCCGCTCTCGTTCCAGGCGGTCAAGTAGACGCAGACGGAGGTCGCGGGCGGGAGGCCCCCGAGGGCGAAGGACTGCTGGACTCCGTCCATCGAGATCCCGATGAACGGGGTCACGCACGCGACCGCTTCGTAGAGCGTGACGTTCACGAGGCCGCCCCCGGCCGGAACGAGCCAGCTGAGGTTGACGCCGGTTTCGGACGCTGTCCCGTTCAGGGCTCGGGGAGGCAGCGGCAGAGACGCGGCGTACGCGCGGACCGTGGAGCTCGGGGCGCCCTGCCCGGTGGAGTTCCACGCGGTCACGTAGGCGCAGGCGAGCTCGCCCGGACTGAGCCCGGCGAGCTCGTAGTTCGTCGCCGTCGACGAAAGGGGAGTTCCCGTCCACGGCCCCACGCAGCTGGGCTCAGAATAGAACGTCCCGTTGAGCAGGCCGCCCCCGGACGGGGAGTCCCATTCGAAGTAGATCCCGTGGAGGCTCTCCGCCGCCTCCTGGAAGCCGGTCGGAGCGCCGGGCACGATGTTCGTGCTGGTCGTCAGCGAGCTGGACGGGCCGCTCTGGCCGGTGACGTTCCACTCGCTCGCTCGAGCGCAGTACGTCGCATGGGGAGTCAGGCCGGTCGCGGTGTAGGTCGCCCCGGTCGACGCGACATTGTGTCCGACCCAGATTCCCGAGCACGCCGCCTGGAGGTAGAGGGTCCCGTTGAGGATCCCGCCACCCGGGGGGAGCGACCACGTGTAGGCGATCGAAGTGAGGGTCGCGGTTCCCGTCAGACCGGTCGGCGCGGCCGGGATCTCCGCGGTGACGACGAGGCCGGTCGCCGCGAGAGCTCCTTGCCCGGTGCTGTTCCATTCGGCGACCTTGAAGCAGACGGCCTCCCCGGTCGTGAGGCCGGTCACGGTGTAGGTCGTCACCGCTCCGACGCTGTGGGCCGTGGTGAACAGTCCGCAGCTACCGGCCGAATAGGTAGCCTGATAGACCGTTGCGTTGAGGATCGGTCCGGGCGCCCGCGTCCAGGACAGCGGAACGGTCGTCGTCGTCACCGTCCCCACGGTGAGTCCGGTGGGAGCGGCGGGAGTGCCCGCGGCCTTGATCGCTAGGCTCAACCCGAGCCAAGGTCCAGCGATGGACTGGAGGACGCACGATGGGACCTTCCCGACGGTCGACACGAGTCGGCTGAACGCCTGCTGCGTGTAGGCCCCGGAGACGACGTTCTGGCCGGTGAGGGTGGTAGCTCCGCAGCGCCCGGCGGTCGTCGTCGAGAAGGTCGCGGTGCTGGCCTCGGAGAACGCGGAGAAGATGATCGCGTCGCCCGACTGGGTCGCCGTCACGTTGTCCGAGATGTTGGTCGACCCGCTGGCGGACGACCCACCCGGCCCGACTGCGTCGAACCCGAGGGTGGCGGCCTCCGAGACGTACTCGCCGCCCCAGCCCCACTTCGGGGTTCCCGACGACATGTTCCCGAAGACCGTCGCCGACCCGCTCGCGACAGCGGAGACGTTGTTGGTCTCGTAGTACCACATTCCCATCGCCGGGCTCGAGACGGTGACCCCTCCCTCGAGCGCGAACGAGTGAGCTCCATCCCCGCCGAACCCCATGCTGGTCGGCGCCGTCGTGCACTGACAGTAGACATCGACCACGACGTCGGAGTACGCCGGGATCGCATTCGTCGTCGCGCGAGTCAGCGCCGTCCCGCTCGACTGGATCTGGCCGATCCCGAGCAGCGTCACGGCAGCGGTCTCGAGGCCGGCGTCGCCCGGCGTCTTCAGCCGAGGATGCCCCGGGTTCGTTGCCGAATACCCTACGACAAGAGCGCTCCCGAGCAGCACGACGACCAGGAGCGCCGCGGTGAGCTCGCGCCTAATCCTTTGCCGCATCCTTCCCTCCCTCCGTCCGACCGCGGGCCTTGTCTCCGTGCCGCACCAGGCGCTCGAGCTCCGCCCGGTCAGCCGGCGCGCCCGCCTGGTAGATCGCCTTGAGGAACACCTCGAGCAGCTGCGTCGACGCCTCGCGCTTCCCGCGGACCATCTCCCCCCGGAGCGCCGCGACGAGCAGCCGGTCGACCTCGTGGTCCTGGGCCTCCTGCTCGACCGATCGGACCCCCGCGAGATACTCCGCGATGTCGCGGACCGGCGGGAAGGCGCCCTTCAGCGAGCCGAGCTCCACGTGGGGATCCCACCGGCGCTTCGTCTTCGCCACCTGGGCGACGCTCCCGTCGGGCTGGAGCTGCGGCGACGTCGTCGCCTCGAGTCGCCAGAAGCGGAACCGGTGCCGGGTGCGGACGAGCCCCCTCCGCGCGTCGAACCAGAAGGCGACGTCGACGTCGGCGTCGTACCACGGCGGGAGCGGGCAGGTGACAGGGAGTCCCGCCGGCTCGAGCTTGAGCTCGAGGCCTCCCGACTGGACCACGTCCATCTGGACCTCGGGCAGCGGAACGCCGAAGAGCACGTAGATCGCCTCGCGCCACGTCTCCGGAGCGCAGCGGAGTCCCTCGCGGTTCCGGACGACCGGGACGATCGCCGCCGGCATGATCGCCTCGGTGGAACTCCGCGCTCGGAACCCCTCGAAAAGTCCCCACTGGAAGTTCTTGAACAGCCTCGGGAGGTACGGGAAGGCCGCGACGCCGAAGAAGAACGGGTAGGCGATCGGGGAGAGGCTGCCGAGGAACTGATTGGTCGGAACGTAGAATGCGAAGAACGACGCGACCGGGACGCCGACCCAGAGCGCCGGCCACCAGGGCGGCACCTTCGGGGGTCGGTGGATCCTCTTCGAGACCGCTCCGGCGAGCGCGATCAGGCTCACGAGGACCAGGGCGGTGACGCCCGACTCGAGCAGCAGGACCGTGTCGAGCCCCCACGTCGAGTAGAGTCCCGCGAGCGAGCTGCCGGTCGGAGTGAGGTGCCAGAGCTCCCACGCCGCATTGCCGGCTCGGAGCTCCAGCTGCCGCGTCGACGAGCTCGCCGGGATCGCGAGCTCGACCTTCGCGACGGTTCCGGGCAGGAGGCTCACAGTGACGTTCGACCACTGGGGGTTCAGTCGGACGCTCACCTGGATCGGGACGAGGGTCGTGTTGTTCCCGACAGTCCGGTTCACGTAGGCGGTCGCGGTCCCGGTGTCGAACTGCTCGGCCGAGATGTTCAGCGCGACCGGGATGGTCCCTGCGTCGATGATCTCCAGCTCGATCGACGTCGCGTAGAGCAGGTCCCCGTCACTCAGTGCCTCGGAGCCGATCGGCGAGCTCGAGTTTCCGACCGGGACGCCCCAGACTCCCGGCAAGATCCCTTTCCCGCCTACGACGACGTCCCCGCGCGCCGCACCCGTGGATCCCGAGGGGGCGAGGAGGACCGCGGTCACGAGCACCAGGACCAGGACGAGCCGAGGGAGGAGCCGGGGCCGCGTCAGGACGCCCGCTGGCGCCCACTATGACTGTGGGCGCGGCGCCCGCGGCGGCAGTTGCCGTCGCAGGGCCCGCGGTGGTGGCCCCGACCGTGCGAATGGGGGTGACTGCGAACCTCGGCGTTGTGGGGGCGGACCTTGAACCGCGTCCCGCGGTCGGAAAAGGCGATGTGTCCCTTGACCCGCTCCTCCTTCTCGCCGTTCGGGTTCATCGCGGCCTGCTCGTGGGCGACCTTGTTCACCGAGCCGCCGTAGACCCGCTCCGCGCGCTCCTTCGCGGCCTCGGGGGACATCCCCGCCTTCTCGAACTCATGCTCGTAGTCCGTCTCGATCCGGCGCTTGGCCTTCTTCCCCTCCTCGCCCCGGTAGAGCGACCCGTTCTCGTCGGTCACGCTCTACCCTCGGCCGCGGCGTTCGTGGAAGAGCCCGATCCCGATCAGCGTGACCCCGAATGCCCCCGACAGGGGAGCGAGCACGGACTCCCAGGAACCGGGGGTTGTGACCCCGAAGGGTTGGAGGAGGAGGACGCCGAAGACCAGGACGGCGATGATCAGGAAGACGACGCCGAGACCGTAGAAGATGTCCTTCCACCCGGTCGTTCGAGCGGCCATTAGATCTCAGCGGCTCGGGCCCGCGAGGAGGGCGACGACCAGGAACACGAGGCCGACGACCGTGACGAACCAGCCGAACTGGCCCCAGCCGAGGAACACCAGGAACAGCCCGACGAAGAACACCAGCGCGAAGAGCGCCGCGAGTCCGTAGTGCTCCCCCGCGCGCTGCGAGGCGGCCTTCGCGATCCCGAGGATCGAGAAGACGATGACCGCCGCGAGGATGAGCAGGCTGTAGTTCCCGACGAGCGTCCAGACGTCCCCGAGGAGCGACACATCAGGCGCTCCCCGAGCCTCCGCCGCTGCGCCGCGCGCGCCCAGACGAGAGGAGCGCGTAGACGGCGTAGGCGGTCACGACGACAATGACCACCACGATCAACGCGACGATGGCGTCTGCGGCGCCGAGCGGGATGTGCAGCAGGTTCGAGAGCCAGTTCGCGAACGCCGTGAAGGGGTCCCCGATCGAGAACGCCGCTCCGCCCGTGCTGTTGTTGGGGGTCGGGCAGGCCGCGGTCGTGGACGTCCCCGCGTTGCAGGTGATGTTCGCTGCGGTCCAATTGACCGTCTGGAGGGTGATCGTGCACTCTCCCGTCTGGGCGTTCACGTCGCTGCAGCTCGTCAGGTAGAGCGCGTCGCTGCAGCTGAGCGTGGCCGTGTTGGCCGGGGTGCACTCCGTCGACGGTGTCGTCGCGCAGCCCGGATCGCTCGGGTGCGCCGCGCAGTCGTTCCCGCTCGCGTTCGAGCAGACGCTCGCCTTCGACGCGTTCGGGCCGCAGAGGACCTGGCCCGTGACCGCCGCGCCGTAACCCGACAGGTGCTCGAGTGAGTCGACCGTGGGACAGCTCGAGTTCCCCTCAGACTTCGCCGTGGAGCACGTGGCGTTCGTCTGGGTGAAGACGTCGATCGGGTCGTTCTTCGGGATGACGTAGATATGCTTGAGCGGGATCGACAGCGAGAGGATCTCCGGCTCGAGGAGCATCGTCGCCTGAGTCACCGCCCACGTGGTCGGCTTCGAGAAGTTCTCCGACGGATACTCCGTCGTGTTGGCGACGTAGACGTCCCCCGCGGCGTAGGCGTCGGCGTCGCCCCACGTGAAGTTTCCAGCTCCGGGCGGGACCGAGTGCGACCGGTAGTCGGTCGAATTGAAGAACTGCGAGAGTCCGTTCAGGTAGGCCTCGTACATCGAGGCGATCTGCCCCGACGTCAGGGTCCCGAGGTTGAGGTTCTCGGGGATCCCCATCCATGGCTCGGGGAGCTCGCTGCAAACCGCCGCCTCTTGAGGCGAGCCGTTGCAACCGAGCTCCTTGAGGTAGGACCAGTAGATCTGCGCGTTGTTCTCTGCGTTGACCTCCATCGTGGTGATGTCGGACACGAGCGCGTTCCAGCTGCCGGAGCCGGTGAGCGTCTGGTAGTGGTAGGTCGAGTGCGACCCGCCGAACGACCAGGCGAAGTACATCGAGCCGCCCTCCTCGCTGCCCGCGTAGGCGTACCGCGCCGCGTCCCCCGACGTCGCGGAAGGGCCGAATCCGTGGAGGAAGACAGTACCACCCGAAGGCGCGGTGAAGGCGATGATCTCGTAGAGACCGGGCGGGAGCCCCGTCGAGTATTCCCCGCAGCCCTGGGTGTTGGTGACGTTGACGTAGCTGCGTCCCGGCGCCGCGATGGTGAGCGGCCCGTAGAACTCGACGCGGCCACCGCTCGCGACCGTGCACGAGGTAGGCCCGGTGATGACGACGGATGAGTTCCCGTCGGCCCAAACGTCGGTGCTGGTGGGGCTCGAAGCGTAGCCGAGGCCGTCGAGCACGCCGAGGGATCCGCCGCTGGCGGGACCGGTGTAACCGCTCGAGCCCGTCACTGCACCGGTCGGGCAGAAGTTCGTCGACGCAGCGGCCCCGACGGGGCTCGGGCCGACGTAGGTCATCGAGTAGATCCCGTCGTAGGCGCAATAGATGTTGAGGTTCTGCTGGCCGATCTCGTCCGCCTGGGCGAGCTCGGCGGCGAGCATGGTCGTGAGCTGCGCGAGCACGCCGCCCTGGGCGAGGGCGACCTCGGCGGAGAACGTCGCGTTGGCGAGCTGGAGCGTCGCAGCGCTGTCGGCGAGCCGGTACCAGTAGTCCGACGTCAGGTTGAACAGCTGGAGGCTGTTCGAGAGGTCGTTCTGTGTGATGTTCATCTCGTTGTTCTCGGAGGCCGCGAGCGCGTCGAGCAGCGTCGCGGGGTTCGTCGCTCCCGAGTTCGAGTTCGAGTCGCCGAAGTACGCGTAGGCGAGCGCGGCGCCGATCGCGCCAATCGCCGCTCCTGGGATGCAGCCGATTCCCGCCCCCCAGATGGTCGACGCAGCGCCGATGACGCAGCCGGTGACCGCTCCCGCTCCGATGATCCCCCAGTTACAGCCGTTCCCCGGGAGGAGCCCGAAGGCGCAGCCGTCGGTCGTGAGCCCTGGATCCTGGGCGAGGACCGCCTTCTGCTGCGAAGCGTCGAGCCCCGACCAGATCCGGACGATCCCCGAGGGACCGAGGTCCTCGAGCAGGACGTTCGCCTGGGCCCGCTGCCACGGGGAGATCGGTGCGGCGGCGATCTCGGCTCGGGCGGAGGCGAGGACAGATACGGAGCTCGAGCTCGCGGCAGAGCTCACGGCCACGGTGGCGCCGGAGAGGACGACGTTCGCCGGCAGAGCGAAGACGAGGGCGAGCGCCAGCGCAGCGAGCGCCGGCGCCCAGGAGCGGGGGCGTCGCATCGGCGGGGTCCTCCGGTGAGTTCCTCCGACTGTTCCTCGCGTCGGCTCCCTACTTGCTGCCTCGGCGGCGGCCCCAGCGGTCGGAGACGACGTAGACCACCACGACCAGGACGACGACGAGCGACAGGATCCACCACGCGTTGTCGACGAGCCATGTCCAATCGGGACCGAGGCCGTTGACGAACGCGGCGAGGCCGCTCGTCGTGGTCGCGTTCGTCTCGGTGTAGACGACCGTCCAGTTCCGGTACCCGGTAGCGAGGGTCGCGTACAGATGGAACTTCGTGTAGGTCGACGTGTTGGCGATCGGCAACGCGGTCGACGCGGAGGTGAACTCCCAGTTCGGAGTCGCGCACGTCTGGTCGCCCGAGGCGCCGGTGCAGCTCTGGGCCCCGGTGACGTTCTTCGGGAAGACGAGCCAGAACGACTCGTTCGTCCACACCTTGAACGTCAGCGCGCCGCCCGCGGGCAGCGTCAGGGACGAGTTCACGACCACGACGGCGTTACCGGGCGTCGAGTAGTTCACGAACGTCGCGTGGGAGGCGGCGCCGAGGGTCGGGAAGGAGAACGTGTACTGGGCGTAGCTGAACAGCACGAAGTTCGTCCAGTAGGCGTGGCCCCCGCAGGCCTCGAACGAGTGGAGGGCGCCGGCGCCCTTCACTGCGTCAGCGGTCGCACCGGAGGCGGTCCCGTTGAGCGTCGCGGTGACGTTGACGAACTGGACGTACTGGAACGGAGCGGTGACGGTCGTGGTGAGGTTGATCACCGAGACCCAACGACACGATGAGGCGACGACGGTCGCGACGTAGGGGAGAGCGTGGAGCGTGGTCGTGTTGTTGAACGCGACGTACTCACCGACGTAGGTCCCCGCTGACTGGGAGCGGTTCAGGTAGATCGCGGTCGTCGCGATCGTCGACGGCGTGAGGTGCGCGTTTGGAGCGCCTCCCCGGGTGGCCGCGGCGGGAACCGCGCCCGGGATCCCCGAGAGGACCAGGAGGGCGAGGACCGCGATTACCGTCGCGGCCGCGGTGATCGTCCAGACTCGAGCGCGCCCCTTCGTCTCCGCCCCTCGCTGCATTTCCCGTCAGGCGGGTCGGGCGGGCGGGGACCTTGGGAGAGGCGTGTCCGCCCGCCTCTCCCGTTATCTGGATGAGCGAGGGTCCTACTTGGCTCCTCTCGCGGTGGAAACTACCTTTTTCCACACCCCTCAACGCTCTCCCGGACACGCCGGTTTCCGGTGGGTACCCAACCGTCGGAGCAGTGGGTACCCAACAGGGGGTCCCTCACGTTCGCCGGACCGAGGTACCTCGGACGCTCAGTAGTTCGCGAGGAGCAGGAGAGACTGCGGTGGAAGGTCGTACGCGGATGGCAGCGAGCTCGACTCCACGACCGACGGAGCCGCGGATCCGTTCGTCCAGGAGATCTCGGTCCCCACGACCCCGGACGGGAAGGCTGGGCTCGGGTCGAGGTCGACCGTGCGAGTGAGGTTCGCGTTGGCTACGAGTAGCCATTCCCTCGAGCCGTTCGTCACTTCGACGGACCAGACTCCGGTCACCGACGTTTGCACCGTCTCGGGTCGCACGGTCCCGAGCACGGTCTTCGCGAACACGGTGTCGTACAGGATCCCGACATCGGTCGGCTCGTTCGTCGTCACGTTGAACAGGGAGAATGGATCGAAGTCGAGTGCGAAGTAGGTCCAGTCGGAGACGTTCGTTCGAAGTGCTTGGGTGAGCGATGCGGCGGTGAAGATCACGTTCGGGAACTCGTCGAGGTACGTGGTCCATGTGGAGTTCGACGTCCCCCCGTTGTACTCGCCGATGGAGATGGGGAGCGCGCTGCAGTTCGAGCAATACTTGTCCGTCGAGTTCCGGACCTCGGCGTACGTCTCCGGGATGGATGTCGAGCCGTTGAGCAGCGAGTAGAACTCGGAGAGCGTAGGGTGGGCGGGGCCACCGGTACCGCCGGGGTACGTGTGGTAGGCGACCCAGGAGATCAGACTCCCGTCGATCCGGGTGACGTTCTGGAGGAACGACGGGTTGACGCCGGAGTTCTCGATCCCGACGAAGCGCGCGAAGGGATCCACGCCCCGGATCGCCTCGATTGCGTTCCGTACGTCGACGGCGTACGCGACCGCCGTCGGCGCGTTGTGGTCGCTCGGCTGCCAGCTCGCCCAGGGCTCGTCGTAGTGGATCCAGTCCGACGGTTCGTTGCCAATCGCCCAGTAGTCCGGGTAGAGGCCGATCGTCCCCTCGAGGTACGCGACGTCGCTCGAATCGATCCCGCTGTTGTTGTTCTCGCCCGGGAGCTGCACGATCGAGTGACAATGCGGTGTGAGCGAGTAGCACCAGTCCTTGAACGACGCGAGGTTCACGGCGCACGCGCCGACGTCGTCGCCCGAAGAGTTGTACGCGACGTCGAGCGTGATGTTGCAAGCGTCGGCGCCGGCCCCGACTCGGTACCAAGTGACCGGCGTAGAGCTCAGGAAGGCGCCGAGCGCCGGGTCGGAGGTGAAGCAGCTCGGGCAGCCCGGGTGCGCGGAGACGGCCCAGAAGGTCGAAGGGGTCACCGCGAGCGCCGGCCCCTCGAACGTAACCGCCTGCCCCGCGACCGGCTCCGACGCATTCGACTGACCCGGGTCGGCGCCCCCCAGGACCTCGGGAGCCTCCAGCTGGACGAACGCGACGCTCGCGAGGTAGGCGACGACGATGACGACGATCGCTGCGATTGCGACGCCAACCCCGTTTCCCACCTACGCTTCCAGGCGGGCGCGAACGTCCGAGGGGCGTGGCCGCTCGCCCCTCCCGGTCGCGGGAAGGCGCGCCTTCTACTTGTCTCCTCGGGCTCGGGCCTACCGTCGGCCCGGTCGCGGCCTTCTCGTCGACCGGGCAGTCTTTAAGGGGCAGCCGTGGGTTGTCTCGAAAGGACCGTTTCGAGATGTTCCCGGAAGGCTTGACCACCTTGGGCTCGCAGACTGTCCAATGAGCGAGACGTCGTCGATCGAGTGGACCGACGCGACATGGAACCCGGTCACCGGCTGCACGAAGATCAGCCAAGGATGCAAGCACTGCTATGCCGCTCGGTTTGCCGAGCGCTGGCGAGGGATCCCGGGTCACCCGTACGAGGAGGGGTTCGATCTGACGCTCCGACCGGAGCGTCTGCTTCTACCGCTCGAATGGAAGGATCCCAAGCGCATCTTCGTCAATTCGATGAGCGACCTCTACCACCCAGGCGTACCGGACTCGTACGTCCGGAACGTCTTCGCCACGATGGTCAAGGCCCGATGGCACACGTTCCAGGTGCTCACGAAGCGCTCTGAGAGGCTCGCTCAGCTCGGGGGCTCGCTCCCTTGGCGTCGGAACATTTGGCAGGGCGTCAGCATCGAGAGCATGGACGTCGCGCATCGCGCTGACGACCTCCGCGAGGTCCCGTCCGAAGTACGGTTCCTTTCGCTCGAGCCGCTCCTCGGTCCGCTGGACGACCTCGATATCTCGGGAATCCAGTGGGTCATCGTCGGTGGCGAAAGCGGGCCCCACGCCCGCCCTATGAAGAAGGAATGGGTGGTCGCGTTGAGAGACCGATGCCGCCGCGAAGGCGTGCCGTTCTTCTTCAAGCAGTGGGGCGGGGTGCGTAAGCATGTCCTGGGCCGTGCCCTTGATAACCGAACGTGGGACGAGTTCCCGTCACCCACGCCTAGCCGCGTGGGCTGACGAGAAGATGTCGCCCCCAATCCTGGCAGCCGTTGCATTGGTCGACGCCAAGATCAAGTGGTAGAGCGGCCGCCCGGCCCTGCTCCTCACCACTGGGCTGACCTCAATGTGTGTGCACCCGGTCTGTGCGAGGCGCTTCGTGTAGTGCGCCCGTAGAGCTTCGTGGACGGGAGCGTCGGCCCCGACACCCGGCTCCTCGTCGAGCAGTCGCTCATCGGCGCTGCCGAGCATCCCTTCGTGGGCGAGTTCGCAAATGTCCATCCATGAGGGTGCTCCCTCGTTGATGTCGTCGCCGAAGAACCGAGTCAGCTTCGAGAACGAGGGGCGATGGACGATGCAGCGAGCTACAGCCATGAACGACGGGTAGAGGACCAAGATCTCCGCCTTCGGGAGTGCCCTCCGTATCTCCCGAATCGCCTTGAACTCGACCTCGAGCCCCTCGGGATCGAGCAGCACTAGTGCGTGATCCATCCGCGTCGCGAGATCCGCGGCAATCCACGGCAAGAGCAGATTGCAATTCCCTCGCTCGACCGTCGTGCGCCCGGGATAGTAGGCCTCTACCCTGGCGCTGAGCGCCTTGAATGGCTGGAGAGACGCCTCCACGAGCCGAAGCTCTGGATAGTTCGGGTGATTGCTGAGGGCGAGGAGAGGGGACCCCAGGGCGAGTTCTCCAGGTAGCACATCTTCCTCGAGGACCTTCTGGCCCTTCTGCAGTCCCTCCCGGAGGTCGAGGACACCCGGTCCCGCGAGTGCGTCGACGAACGCGAACGATTTGGGGTGCTTCTTGTTCATGATCGCGCTGTACGACCACATGTACCCCCGGACGGCTGCGAGTTTCTCTGCACTGTGCGGCCGAACCCTTCGGTAGAAGCTGGAGGCCGGGAAGAGCCTCTCAGACTCGAGTAGGAGGTCGCGCTCCAGTCGAGTTCGAGCCTGGGACCCGATTCCGCTGGTATCGAGAATTCCCTTGAAGAACGGGCCGGCCCTCTTGGCAATCGGAGCCGTCTCTCCCATCCGGAAACGTGCGCGAGCGCCCCACCCGGGTGCTAATCCGTCGAGAGCTATTTCAAGGAACGGAATCCAGCCCCGGATTGCAGGAAGTCTTGCCCTTCCAAGGAATGACCTCCGGCGCGACTTAGGGAACTGCTATGGCCGGGGATCATCTGCCCGACGAGATGGAAGCGGGACCGCCCGCCGAAACCGCGCTTCCTCTCCGTCGCCGCGTCGTCCAATATTACGGGCGACAGTTGAAAGCCCTCGCGGCGTCGGCAGTCCTGTTCGCCGCTATTCTCGCGTTGGACGGATCTCAGCTCGGGCAAATACCCCGCGACGGATTTGGTTCGCTCGCGGAGATGTTCGCGACGTTGCTCGGTCTCACCTTTGCCGCTTTCTCGGTGCTCACCGCGCTACTGCCGTCCGTGCCTAGGAGTCTCGTCCGGAGTCGTACATTTCTGATGTTTGGGCAAACCTTCGTCGCAACGATGTGGCTCCAACTTGTCACCCTTCTCGCCTCCGGCCTCTGCTACCTCGGATTCGGGGAAGGCTGGGTTTCGGACGCCGGTTCCCTCGTGGTGTTGGGGGGGATCTTGTCGACGATGTTTCTACTCGTCGTCATACACTACATGTTCTACTTGTTCAAGCTCGTTCGCCTTGAACTCTCCGGGAACGGAGCGCCCCGCGAAGTGCTCTAGCCCAGCAGCTTCAGAAGATCCGCCTCGTGCTGCACGAGGAGGGAGCGCAACTCGGCGAGGACCCGGATGCGGAGCTCGTTCCGGGGCGAATCTCGAGGCAGGTCCACGCCTGTGCGGTAGTAGACGAGGTTGTCATTCAGAAGGTCGAAGGCCTCACGGTCCTCCAGAGTCACCAGCAGTTTCTTCGCGCCGAACTCCGAGAGGCGGCCCGCAAGTCCCGCCAGCTTCTGGACGGCTCCATCGTCGAGGGGCGCCTTCGGGGCGATTCCCATTTCGAGATCGAAGGACATGATGTTCCCCTCGAGAGATAACTCCTCAACGACCTCGGAGGAGACGCCTGCGCGTTCAGAGGTCTCAGGGCTAATCGGTCCCATCTTCAGCTGGAACTTTTGGACCGCGCGGCCAATCGCGCGCTGAAGAAAATCCACGGTGGGGTAGGGCTGAAAGGTAACCGGCTGGGCGGCGGTGGACTCTACGGTCCCGAGGCTCGCGAGCGCTGCGCTAAGCATGACCCCGGGCCACTTTCCAAGGACGCTCAGCGAGTTCGGTCGGTACTCCCCCATCGCGAGCCCGTTACTAGTGTTCACGACGAAGTGAACGGACTCCGCGAAGTACTGTCCCTCCTTCGCTTCGATTAGCTCCTCCTGCCCAGTCGCCGTGTCGAGGCGCTCAATGGCGTCTTCCGTTAGCTTCGCCAGGCGAAGGTGAACGTACGGGCCGGCCCCTCCTGCGAAAATCGCGACGCACGCGGAGCTGACTCCAGCGCGTAGCTGTCGGACTAGGTTTTCCTTGATCCGCTTCGAACTGGTGGCTGCCTGCAGGACGTGAGGGTCGACGCTCCATCCTCGGGGAATTGAATGGAGAGGATACGCACGGAACCCTCGCGATCGGACACCCGCTGGCATTTGCGCATCCTCTGGTACGGCCCCGATTCAACCGGTTGCCTTCGCGACCTTGCGAGCGACCAGGTTGACAACGGTCGACGCGACCGCGTACGCGAATTGGGCATCCTCACGGTCGGCTTTGAGGACCGGGTTCACCACGCCGGACTTGAATTCGGCGGTCTTCTCAAACTTGGAGGCGTAGTTGAAGAGCGAGCCCATCGCATCGAGGAGGGATTCGGCTGCGTCTTGAGAGAGGCCGGAATCGAGGAGTACGGGGGCGAGCTCCAGCCGATTTCGCATTAAGTCCCAAACCCCCCGCCCGTGCTTCACTAGCTCGGTCCACTCGCCGTAAACCAGGTCTTGTTTCATCAGATCGAGCGAGTGCACCGCGCGTTCGATCCGGTCCTTGAAGTCCCCGGTCGGAACCGTCTTTTCCGGTATGGGCAGCTCGAGGACGAGGAAAGTTCCGAGACCGAACGCGGTCACGTACTCTTGGGACCAGTCGCTCGACGCGATAGTCTTGGAGCCTTCCGGATCCTCCGTGATGAACGAGATTAGCTCGTCGCTGCTGTTCCCGCCCGGAACGATCGCGCTGGCCCCGGGTTGCCCGTTGGTCGCCGCTGTCGGGAGCTCGCGATAGGTGCTCCGCGGAACCGCGAAAGTGACGTGGAACTTGAAGAAGAGCGTGACGTTCTTTTTCCCGTCGGCGTCTCTCGTCCGCTCCAGGTAATCTATCTCGCGCCGGGTGAGGGGGACGTGGAACTCGATCCGCGCGTCCGCCTCGTCGATCTTCTTCCCGGGTGAACGGAACAGGTTCAATCCGTATCCCTGGGTTCCCGATGAAATCAAGGCAGGGGTGACCGGCCCAATCCGTTTCCTGTCCGCGGCAGCCGCACCCACCGTTGCGCAGACAATCGCATCGGCCCCCGGGTAGTGGGCCAAGACCACAATCACTTGGAGTCCCGGCTCGACTCCCAGCTTGAGCGGGGCGACCTCGGTCGACTTGATCCAAGCGTTCACGACTCCCAGCCTCCGTCAGAGGGACCCAATCGCCCAAAGGTAGGTGAACAACACACCAATCACGAGTCCGAATGCCAAGCAGAGGATTGCGACGAGTTGGGGGTCGCTGTTGAACATCCAGCTCTCGAAGTTCTTGTGGGGCAGGAAGAATGCCCCATGCAGTCCGCGAGGGTGTAGGTCGTAGCGCTCCTGGGGCGTCAGTGGTCCATACATCGGCGCGGTAGCAGGGGTCGTTGGGCCGTCAGACATCGAGCACTCTCACTCCCTCGGGCTCGGCGGATGAGCTTGCTTCCAGCGCTCGAGCTTCTCTACCGTACCTTCCCGGATGAAGTCGACAATGCTCAACCAGTACCCAGTCTCAAGGACGAGCTTCTCGAGCTCGTCCGCGAGGGGCTTCGACAGCGTCACGGTGACTCGCTCGATGGACTGATGTCCCCTTCCGGGCGCGGGCACGGGACGGATACTCGCGCCTAAAGACGTTAATAGTAGGTCACCTACTCACGTGAGTAGGTGCGAATTCACGTCTATGTCAACAGTACCGAGGACCACGGTGTCGCTCCCCTCGAAGACTCGGCGTCGACTCGAGAAGGCCAAGAAGTTCCCTGAGGAGCCTGTCCACCGGACGATTGACAACGCGCTCGACGCGGTCGACCTCGTCGCTCGGATCGAAGCCCAGAGCCCCGACCTGGTCGCCCGAGTGAAGAGGGAGGCGGCGTCCGCATGACCGCCTCCGACGAACCGATGCTCGCGGCCGGCCCGGCAGCGCGGGAGGAGGTCCCTGCGTGGGAGGCCGAAGAGCTCCGCCGCCGCTTCGGCCGGGAGGGCAAGCTCGCGGGCGAGGCGTGGAGCGCCTTCCGGGCTGAGTTCGGGAAGGTGACGCAGAGCGACATCCACTACAGCGCTGCGATGAGGGCCTTCGCGGCCAGCTGGACCGAGCTTCTCCGAGAGCTCCATACCGAGGAGTCGCGGTGAGCGCCCACCGCGGTGTGCCCGGCCACCTCCCGAGTCCGTCCGTCGTCTCGCCCTTGATCGAACTGAAGTTCACCCGACGAAACGCCGAGCTGGTCCGGCTCCGCCTCAAGCGGTCCACGATTCGCCGGCTCGCGCACGGCCGGATCGGCGCCGAGTTCCTGCTCGACGGGGAACGGTACCGGATCCTGGCGATCGTCGAGCTCCCACTCTACCGAGCCGCAGAGGACTTCTTCTTCCTTGAGGGCGAAACCTCGCCGTCCGCGTTCCTGGTGGACTGGGCCGGCTGCTACGGGATCCGCGTGGAGGACCTCAACGTCTACCAGACGGTCCACGTCCACGTCTTCCTTCCCGTCCTCCCCGGCCACGAGCCGTTCGGGGTGACGTCGTGAGCCCCGGCGCCTTCACGATCGGCTACGAGGTCCCGTCGGGGACTCGGTTCGACGTCCCTCTCCAGCACACCGCCGTCTACGGCCTCACCCGCAAGGCCGGCAAGACGACCGCGCTCGAGGGGATGATCTCCCGCGTCGGGACGACGGCGCTCGTCTTCCGTTGCGGGAAGAACGACCTCCCGTTCGAGGGCGCCCACCGGATCCGTGCGTTCTTCCGGGAGCGGTACGACTGGCGGTACGTCGAGCGCCTGCTCTGGAGCTTCCTGGAGGAGAAATCGAAGGTCTACCGGACGCTCGTCATGCGAGCGACCCAGGGCGCGACGTCCCTCGCCGACGTCCACGCACGAATCGTGAAGGCCGGCAAGACTGCCCGCCGATCGTGGGATCAGGACCTTCTCTTCCAGCTCGACCACTTCTTCCGCGAGATCCTCCCGGCCCTCGCGTCGCTCCGGCTCGCGACCGACCTCGAGCTCGAGCTGGGCCGGGTCAACCTGATCGACCTCGAGGGCCAGTCAAAGACCGTCCAGGCGCTCCTGATCGCCTCCGCGCTCGACCGTCTCATGGCGCGCCCGCCCGAGGGTGGCTGCGTCGTCGTACTCCCCGAGGCCCGAAACTTCGTTCCGAGCGACACGCGCACCCCCGCGACGAAGTCCGCCGATGACTTCGTGCGCGAGGGCGCGAAGCTCGGGCTCTACCTCTGGATCGACTCCCAGTCCCTCACCGGCGTCGACCAACAGGTCGTCCGGAACTTCGGGCTCTCCCTCCACGGCCACCAGACGTCGGACATCGAGATCCGCCGAATCGTCAAGGCGATCGACCACGGGATCGAGTCGAAGGACGTCAAGCGGCTCGGGCTCGGCCAGTTTCTCGTGGAGGACCAGGACGGAGTCCGGGTCGTCTACGTCACTCCCGCCTGGTTGCCGGCTGAGGTCGCGGTTCTGGTCGCGAAGGGGACGGTCTCCGCCGAGGAGGCCGCCCGTCGATACAAGCACACTCCGGAGATCAACGTGGACGAGAAGGAGAGGACCGAGTACGACGAGAAGATCGCCGGGCTCGAGCACAACGTTCGGCAGCTGAACGAGCGGAACATCGCACTCGAGCAGCGCGCCAAGGACGCCGAGCGCCGGGCTGAGGCGAACGCGAAGGCCGCCGCGGCGAGCGCCGTTGCCCGGGTGGGTGCGGCACCGAAGCCGACGGAGTTCGAGGCTCTGGCCGGCGAGTCCGAGGACCTCGAGAGGATCCGAACGGACCTCCACGTCCAGGTCGAGACTCCGAATCTCACCGTCCACGTTCGCGAGGTCCGAATCGACGCCCAGGGCGACGAGCTCCGCGGAATCATCGCGCAGCTGCTCGTTTCGGGATTCTTCGCGAAGGCCGTGATGCCGGTCGACGTCGCCAAGGAGATCGTCGCTCGCGGTGGGAAGGACTACCGGACGAACGGCGGCCAGCGCAAGCGGCTGCACACCGAGCTCGTCTGGTTCGCCGGCTCCGGGTTCCTTCGCCGCGGGGGCCCACGGTTCGAGGTCGTCACCGACGCGCTCACCAGGATCCGGGTCGACCGATTGGGTGACGCGTGAGCGCCGCTGTCCCGTCGACGACCGAGGAAGAGGCGACCGGGAAGCTCGATCGCTGTATCTCGGAGCTCTTCTGGCTCGTCGACCACCCACGCGACGAGGTCACCCTCCAGACGCTCAAGCACCACGCGGAGGACATGGTCCTCGCTGGCCGCGCGATGCTCCGTCGGCTTGGGTTCCCCGATGACCCGAAGGACGGGGCCGGCCAGTTCCTACCGGCCCGGAGTCCGCCGTGAGCGGCTACCCCGACGACGTCCCGGAGCTGATCCCGAAGACGGTGGAAGCTCGCGCGCGGTTCGTCAAGGCCCGGTACATCGAGTACAAGGCGGCGCTCGTAGGCTCGGGCGAGTCTTCGATGAAGCCCGAGAGGGCCCAGCCGATCGCGAACGAGCTCGCGGTCGGAGACCTTCTCTCAGTCCTCGGTCGGCTTGGTCCCCACGCGTTCCGGATCCAGTTCGACTTCGAGGAGCTCCACGAGGACTCCTGCAAGCTCCGAGAGACCAAGTTCCGAGCCGAGCCGACGAGGTCGGGATGAGCGACCCGAGCGGCTACTTCTTCACGACGACGATCATCGTCTCGACGGTCACGTCGACCGCGGCCGTCATGGTCTTCGGGATCCTCTCCGAATGGAGAGAGCGTCGCAAGGCCGCTCGGGCCCGGTTCGCGGCGGCGCAGGCCCAGGCCCGCGCGTACGTCGAAGAGCGCGCGGCGCGGCTGAACGCGACCAGCGAGCTCGCGGTATTCAAATCCGGATCGGCCGTGGAGGCCGTCGCGGAACTCGCGCACGACCAGTGGGTCGAGTGGACGAGCGCGCTGGTCGCGTCCGCGTCCGGATCGGAACGCCGCGCGCTCCGGCGCCGACTCTCCGACTGGGAGTCGACCTGGATCCCCTACGCCCAGCTGAGCGAGTCCTCTCGCGAGGCGGACCGGCGCCGGGCCCGGGCCGTGCTAGCCGCTCTGGACGCGGCCCGGAAGCGACCCGCGCCTCCTCCCGGCGCAGTCAGCGGTGCCCCATGAGCGTCGCTCGTACCGACCTCCTCCCCGGCGAGCTCACGCTGATCTCAGTTCGAGGGCAGACGGTCGACCGCTTGCGCCAGCACAAGCAGCTGAACGCGCTCGAAGACTACGACGCGGTGATCCGAGATCTCTTTCGGCGGTCGGAGGACGTCCTCGTCCGAGCAAGATTCGAGGCCTCCCCGTCGAGGTCGCGAGCCGTTGAGTCTCCTCGCAGAACCTGCGGACGGACGACCACCTACCGGGGAAAGCTGGTCGCGTGTCGCCGCGACCGAGGTCACGACGACGATTGCGCCTGGTGGAACCGAGGCGGGAGCGGGAAGCGCCGACTCTACCATACGTGGAGGTAAACCACCGTGACCTGCGAGAACTGCGGCTGCTCGGAGTCGCGGCCGTGCGCCGTCGAACTCCCCGACGGGTCCGAAGGCCCATGCTGGTGGGTCGCCCCGGGTGCCTGCTCGGGATGCATGGACGACCCGGAGCTCGGGCCGCTGCCCGTCCGCCAATCCACGGAGATACCGGACTGCAATCTCCCGAGTTACCGGGCCCCGCTCGTCCCGAGGCGTGTCGCATGATGGACGTCGCCGTTCCCGGGGTCGTCCCGTTCTGCTTCTGCGGGCACGAGAAGTGCCGGGGGCAGGGAACGTGCCCCGAGCTCGCCTGCTACCACGCCCTCCCTCCGAAGAAGCTCGGTGAGGACTGAATTGATGCACGTCTGCGGACGGTGCCCGCCGGAACAGGGCTTACCGGGTCGGCCGTTCCCGGCCTTCCGCGAGCTGCGCCGCCACATGCTCGAGGTCCATGGGAAGGAGCCCGAGTCGCGCCCCCTTCCGCCCGAGCCGATCGATTTCAGGTTCCTCGCATGATGCTCGATCTCGACTCGTACCGTCGCTGGGCCGCGACCGACGGCCACCTGTCCCCTCGCACGCTCGACAAGTCGATCCGGTACCTCCGCTTCCTGGAGCGGGCCGGGTTCAACCTCGCGGCCCCCGAGCTGAGCCGCGACCAGGTCCTCCAGCTGCTCATGGAGGCGCGAGCTCGCGGCGCGGCGCCGTACACGCTGAACCTCTGGGTCACGCAACTCAACCGGTGGGTCCGGTTCCGCGGGATCGAGTGGAGGATTCCGACGTTTCACCACGGGCACAAGCCGGATGTCCCGGCCCCGGACCGCTCGCAAGCGGTCAAACTCTGGAACCTCGAGTGGGCGGATCCGGGCACGACGGCCCGGAACCAGGCGATCCTCGCGGTCTTTCTCGACAAGGGGCTCCGCAGGCAGGAGATGATCGACCTCAACCTCACGGACTTCGTCCAGACGACCAAGGGGCCGTCGCTGGTCGTTCGGCACGGGAAGGGGGAGAAGGAGCGCACCGTCCCGATCGCGCGCGAGACGGCGAAGAGGATCCGGCGCTACGTCGACGTCTACCGGATCGCGAAGGATCCCCGCGCGCTGTTCACGAGCCGGACGGGTCGGCTCTCCCACGCCTACATCGGAAAGGTCGTCAAGACCGCCGGTGAGCGGGTCGGCCTCCCGTGGATTTCCTGTCACAAGCTTCGGCACTTCGCGACGGACGACATGCTCGATCGGGGCGTGAGCGTCCAGTCGGTCGCCGAGGTCCTGGGACACGAGAAGGTGGAAACGACCATGTTGTACCGGACGAAGCGCCTGAGTCGGCAGTACGCCGAAGACGAGGTGAGGGCCGCGGACAGCGGCCGCTTTCGGGACGAGCGGCCCCGTGCCGCTCCCGCGCGATCGAGAGACTGCGCCGAGGTCCCGCCCGTGACGCCCGAACTCGTCCTCTCCGACGGAAAGGCGGGTTCGAATCCGGGCGGACGTCGTTCCTGTACAAGTGGACCGGTCGGGATTTGAACCCGAGGCCTCCGGTTTGCAAAACCGGCGATCTTCCGAGCTGATCTACCGGCCCTCGCGGCACGTTCGGGCGCCCGCCCTTATCGGGTTTCCGTCCGAGGTGCCGCGCCGGGCGACGGAGCTGTGGGGCGCGATTGGGACCCTCTTACCTCATAACCCGGACCCGTCCCTCTTGGGCCGTGCACCTCTCGGCCTTCTCCGTCGTCGATTCGTACGCGGAAGACGTCGCCGCCGGGCGAGACCGGTACGCCGAACTGCTCGCCCTGGCGGACGCCGGGGAGCGGGCCGGGCTCTCGACGATCTGGGTCGCAGAGCACCACTTCCACGCGGGCGGGGTCTGTCCCTCCCCGCCGGTGCTGCTGAGCGCCATCGCCTCCCGGACAACCCGGATCCGGATCGGCGTGCTGGTGAGCGTCCTCCCGTTCCACAACCCCGTCGAGCTCGCCGAGCAGTACGCGATGGTCGACCAGCTCGCCCGCGGCCGGCTCAACCTCGGCGTCGGGAGTGGCTACATCCCCCTCGAGTTCGAGGGGTTCGGCGTCGACCCGGCGACCAAGCGGGAACGGTTCGATGCCGCCCTCGAGACGCTCCTCGCGGGCCTCCGGGGGGAGCCCATCGTCCCCTCCGGCGCCGGCCGACGGTCGCTCAACGTCTCCCCCGTGCAGCGACCCCACCCGCCGATCTGGATCGCCGTCCAACGGCGCGAGGCGCTCCCGTTCGTTGCGCGACGGGGGCTCTCCGTCGCGCTCGTCCCGTACGCCACCGTCGGCAGCGTCGGGGAGCTCGGGAGTCAGATCACCGAGTTCCGGTCCCATCTGCCGCCCGGGGCGAAGGTCACCGTCTCGGTCGCCCTCCACCTCTACGCCGGGGCTCATCCGAACCGCGCGCGGCATGCCCTCCAACGCTACCTGGACAGCCGTCTCGCCACCCAGTCGTCGTTCTACCAGGACAAGGTCCGGCGCGACCCATCGCACGCCTCGGCCGCCACCATCGAGTCGACCGGGTTCGCCCTCTTCGGGGAGGCGAGCGACGTCGTCGAACGCCTCGAGGCGTACCGGGCGGCGGGCGTCGACGAGGTGCTCGGCATCTTCGATTTCGGAGGACTCCCCGTCCCCGACGTCACGAGCTCCGTCGAGGCGCTCGCCGGACGCTTCCGCGCGTGAACCGCCGCCCGGGAATCGGTCGCTCGAAAAAGGAGAGGGGGAAGAGGTTGGGCCCGGGACCCGTTCAGGGTCCTACGCCGGAGGCGGGGGGCTCTCCGGCGGAGTCCCACCCGAAGCGGCGGCGGGCGGCACGGTCGTGGACGCCGGTTCCTGCCAAGCCTGCGGCGGGGCGCCCCCCGACGGGGGTGAGCCGGACTCCGGCTTCATCATCTTCGGGCGCCCGTGGCTGCGGATCGCGAGGAACAGCACGATGCCGATGACGATCACGATGATCAGCAGGAGCAGCCAGCCGACCGTCAAACCGGACCCCGCACCCAGCTCCAGGCCGAGCCCCGAGGGGTTCGACTGGACGTTCACCGAGACGCTGTTGTCCGAGCTGTAGCTGTTGGTGGTCGGTTCGGCTTCGACCCAGATCACCTGGATGCCGTTCGGGGTGTTGCTCGGAATCGTGTAGGAGATCGTCCCGCTCGAGGCGGTCGTCTGCATCTCCACGGCGCCGTAGCCGGTGTCCTCCCAGGCGCTCGACGGCCACACCCAGATCGTCCACGCCTTCGGCATCGGCGTCCCGCCGCGCGCCGTGATGGCGTAGGTGATCTGGATCGTCTGGCCGGGTTGGTAGCTCCCGTCCTGGTAGTTCGACTTCGTGTTGACGCCGACCGCGAGGTCGTAGCCCGTCGCGAGGTACACGTAGGTGGTGCCGTTGGTGATCGTCGCGCCGGTGCTCCCGATCGCGAACACGCTGAACTCGATGTAGCGCGGGGCGCCCTTCGCCGGGATCGCGACCGTCAGGGTCGTTCCGGTCATCGGTCCAGAGATCAGGCGGTCGCCGTTCGAGTCGATGACGAGCGACTCGAGCGTCGCGCCCGAGAGGACCGAGCCGAGCGTCGTGACCGTCACGACCACCGTGTCGCCCGCCTGGTAGTACGGCTCATTCGACGACAGGAGAATCTGCGGTTGGGAGACCGAGGTGTAGGCGTAGGTGTAGACGGATCCCGTCGCGTTCGACGCGTAGAGATAGATGTAGATGGTGCCCGTCAGGCCCATCGGCGCCGTGAACTGGATCGTACCGGAGGTTCCGTTCAGTCCGCCCTCACTGACGAGCCACGAGTACCCGCCGACCGAGGAGTACGCCCAGATCTGGTCCTCCGTGGCGTTCCAGCCCTGGGTGACCGACGAGTTGCCCGTCAGCGTCCAGTTGGCGAAGATCGAGTCGCCGCCGTAGTACTGGGCGAGGTTGAACACGAGCTGGATGCTCGGGGCGGCGGCGGTCGACCGGAGGATGTAGAACGTGGTGTTGGTCGCGGGTCCCTTGTTCGTCGGGATGGCCGGGTCGCTGGGCGTCACCGAGAGGGTGTTCGCGCCGGTCGTCGAGAACGTGTTGGCGTCGGCGGTGAACAGCCACTGCGCCTGCCCGTTCGCGTTCGTGGAGAGCTTGGTCGGGGGCGTGCCCGCGGGGGTCACCGGGGTCGCGCCGTTCTCGTAGAGGATGCTCAGGACCATCCCGTTCGCGGGCTGGCGCACTCCGCCGTAGTAGGCGGACTGGAGCCACTCCGTCACCGTCGCGATGATCGGAGAACCGGATTGGAACGTATCCGTGTAGCACCCGGTCGCGCAGGTCGAGAGCGTGACCGTCGGGGCCGAGAGCTCCCCGATGTAGATGTAGGGGTAGGTGGAGACGCTCCAGACCGAAGATCCCGTGGTGTTCGCCCAGAAGTGGAACTCCACGATCCCGTTCGCGCTCGCGTTCGTCGGCAGCGTGAAGGAGTACGTCCCGTTCCAGGCGGTTCCCAGGGAGTGGGGCGTGCCGGGGAGACCGATGTAGGTGAGCGTGCTCGTCTCGTACTGGGCATCGACGGTCCAGGTGACCGCATGGTTGTACGGAGCGTCGTTGACCTCGCTCCAAGTCGAGTAGTAGATCGTCGCGGAGTGGCCCGGCAGGAGGATCGAGGTGTTCGCCTGCGTGTCGGCGTAGTAGGTGACGACGGAGAAGTTCTGGAACGAGAATCCGGCCGTCGAGCCGCTGATCGTGATGTTCCAGGTGCCCGGCCAGACCAGATTGAGCGGGAGGGCGAACCGCGTGTTGGATGCGTAGCTGTAGTTGACGCCCGCCGTGAAGTGGGCCGTCATGGTGGCGACGGGGTTGGTCAGACCGTCGCGGGTGGCGTTGTAGTCGTTGATGGCGATGGTCGCCGACGTATCCACGCCGTCGGTGGCGTAGAAGTAGACGAGTCCCGAGGAGAGTCCGGTGTAGAAGGTCGAGTCATATCCACCGCCGGAGTTGGTCGTCGTAATCGTGTCCGTCGCCGCCGGCAACGGGGCCGACGGATGGGCGGGCGCCGCCCGGACGGGGGCGGGCAGGACCAGGAAGGCAGACGCGGTCAGCAGGAAGACAATGGCAATCGCTACGGCGACACCTCGACGCATACCTTCGGCGTGGTGGCATGGGGTATTTAATTTCTCTCGTACAATTCCCGTCGAGCAACCGGGAGGGCAGAATCGAGGAAGATGGCAGAATCTCGACGACCGGGCCCGAAGCCGAAGCGTCTGTACGCCCGCCTCGTCCGCTGGGGGGACCCGGACCGCGACGACCTCCCGTCCGGACGAGCCCAACGGCTGTTCGCCACCGGGCTCGACGTCGCCGGGCGCCTGGTCGGGTCCGGACGGCTGACCGATCCTCCGGGCCACTTGCTCGTTCTCCGAGCTCGCGACCGCGATGAGGCGATTCGGGTTCTTCGGACGGACCCGTTCCGGCCGCTTCCCAACGCCATGTACGATGTCCTGGTCTGGGATCCGGAATCCCTCGGGACCGGCGTGAACCTGGAGCCTCCGCCCGCTCGGGGCTCTGGTCGGCTGACCCAGCTGCAACGTGTGGCGGTGGTCGTCCGGGACCGGGCGTCGTCCCTCGCGTGGTACCGCGGAGTCCTTGGGCTCGAGGTCCGCGCGGAGGATGAGGAAACGGGGTTTGTGGAACTCTCGCTCGGGAAAGGTGTGGTCGCGCTCTCCTTGGTCGTGCCGCGCCCCGAGTGGGGCGAACCGTACTACTCGGAGGCGCTCGGGCGGATGGGCACGCGGACGGGGATCGTCTTCGAGACCGACAGCGTCAACGCCCTCGCCCTCCGGCTCGAGCACGCCGGGGTCCGGCTGCCGGAACCCCCGCGCGCGGAGCCGTGGGGAGGGAGGACGATCCGGTTCGCCGACCCGGACGGGAACGAATTCCTGGCGTTCGAGGTCGCTCGACGGCCGGCCGCCCGCGCCCGACTGCCCCGCCGGAAGCCCGCTCTCTGACCCGGTTCCAAGCGTCTATATTCACGTCGCGAGTGCGGCGCCTAGCGGAGTCCCATGACGGAGATCCTGCCCGGTGTGCACCAAGTGGAGGGCGTCGACCCATCCCCCGACTTCTCGACCCACGTCTATCTCCTGAAAGATCCGGGGTCGACGTGGACTCTGGTCGACACGGGACTTCCCGGATCCGAGACGGCGATTGCGGCGTACCTGAAGCGGCACAGCATCGCTCCCTCTTCGGTCGCACGGATTCTCTTGACGCACCTCCACCGGGACCACACGGGCGCCCTCGCCGCGGTCGCGGGATTGACGAAGGCGAAGACGTTCGCCCACTGGCTTGAGGCGGCGTACATCGCCTGCGACCCCCCGTACGAAGGACCTGGGTCGCCTCCGGCGGAGCCGTTCCACGTCACCGAGCGTCTCAAGGACGGCGACTCGATCGATGGGTTCGGCGGGCTCGTCGCGTACCACACCCCCGGACACACACCAGGACACACCGCGTACTACCAGCCCGACCGGAAGATCCTGTTCTCGGGAGACCTCTTCTTCGGGAACGGGAAGGAGCTCACCTTGACCCCGAAGGAGTACACCCACGACGGACCGACGGCGATCGTCTCGGCCCGCCGGGTCGCGACGCTTGGCGCCGAGTCGCTGCTGACCTACCATGGAGGTCCGTTCCCGAAAGGGGCCGGGCCCCTCGTCCACGGGCTCGTGAAGCGCCTCTAAGGGTTGGGGGCCGGAGCGCTGGAGCCCGACCGGATCGCTCCCGAGGTCCGGGAGTCCAACTACGTCACCTGGCGTCGCCAGGGGGGGTGGGCCCCCCTCGTTCTGACCAACGGGGAGGGCTCGACGGTCTGGACGGACGACGGACGCGCCCTCCTCGACTTCTCGAGCCAGCTCGTCGCGACGAACCTCGGTCACTCGAACCACGCCGTCCAGGAAGCGATCGCGCGTCAGGCCCGGACGCTCCCGTACGCGGCGCCGGGCTTTGCGACCGAAGCCCGCGCCGAGCTCTCGGAGGCCCTCCGGGGCGTCCTTCCGACCGCTCTCAATCGGTACTTCTTTTCCACCTCGGGAACGGAGGCGAACGAAGCGGCCCTGAAGATCGCCCGGGTCGCGACCGGGCGGACGAAGGTCGTTTCCCGATACCGGTCCTACCACGGCGCCACGGCGGCCTCGATGTCCGTGACGGGGGACCTGAGGCGCCGCGCCTCCGAGCCGTGGCAGAAGGTGCCCGGGACCGTCTTCGCCCCGGATTGCTACTGCTACCGCTGCCCGTTCGGCCTCACCTATCCGTCCTGCCATGTGGCGTGCGCCGAGTACGTCGACTACCAGCTCGACCACGAGGGGGACGTCGCCGCGATGATCGTCGAGCCCGTGGTGGGGACCAACGGCGTGATCGTCCCGGTGCCGGAGTACCTCCCGAGGATCCGGGCGATCACCAAGGCGCACGACGTTCTCCTCATCGCCGACGAGGTGATGACCGGGTGGGGCCGGACCGGCCGGTGGTTCGGCGTGAACCATTGGGGCGTGACCCCGGACATCCTCACGACCGCGAAGGGAGTTACGGGGGCGTACGTCCCCCTCGGCGTGACGGCCACGACGTCCGCCCTCCAGGACGTGTTCCGGGACCGGTACTTCCCGCACGGCCACACCTACGAGTCGCACCCGCTCACCCTCGCCCCCGCGGCCGTCGCGATCGGCGAATACCGGCGCCTGGACCTCATCGAGAAGTCTCGCGCCGACGGCGTGTACCTCCTCGACCAGCTTCGCGAGCTCCAGACGCACCACCCCTCGATCGGAGACGTCCGGGGCCTCGGACTGTTGGCGGCGGTCGAGCTCGTTCGGAACCGGGCGAAGAAGACGCCGTTCAACACCCCCGACGACAAGCTCGCCGGGCGTCCCCTCGTGGTCGAGGGCGTCGCGAAAGCGATGCTCGACGACGGCGTGTACGTCCTCCCGTGGGTCTCCCACTTAGTCCTGGCGCCGCCGCTCATCGTGACGCGAGCGGAGATCGACCGGGGCGTCGCGGCTCTCGACCGCGCGCTCACCGTGGCCGATGCGAAGGTTGACGTATAACTCGACGAAGTCGCAACGACTCGCCCTTATCTACGACGCCCGGGTGGGCGGCCGCCGACCCCGTTTCCCGAGGGGACGGCGGAGCAACGTTCCGTGATCGACGCCCGTCTCGCCGAGGCGCTGCAGGAGTACGAACGCCGGACGCCGAAGTCGAAGGCGATCTGGAATCATGCGAAAATCTGGACGCCCCTGGGGGTCCATTCCAACTACCGGTCGCTCGACCCGTACCCGTTCTACGTCCACCGGGCGAGCCGGGTCTCCCTCTGGGACGCCGACGGCTCGGAGTACCTCGACTTCAACATGGGATTCGGAGGGCTGGCGAGCGGCCACGCCCACCCGAAGCTCGTGGAAGCGGTCTCGCTGCAGCTCGAGCGCGGCAGCCTGTACGGGTACGAGTGGGAGAAGACGCCGGAGGCCGCCGAGAAGATCTGCCGCCGCTTCGGCATGGGGCAGGTCCGGTTCAGCTCGACCGGCCTCGAGGCGACCCACCACGCGATGCGGATCGCCCGGGCCGTCACCGGTCACCGGTACGTCGTGAAGTTCGAGGGCGGGTACCACGGCTCCCACGACACGCTGCTCGTCGGCGTCAAGCCCCGCCCCGAGGCGGCAGGACCGGCCGACAAGCCCCGCTCGGCCCCCGCCGGGCCGGGGATCCTCGCCGAGGTCGCCGAGAGGACGCGGGTGGCCCCCTTCAACGACCTCGAGGCGACGCGCGCCATCTGCCGCGAGCACGCCGACGACGTCGCGGCGATCATCGTCGAGCCGATCCCCATGAACATGGGGTTCGTCCTTCCCGAGGACGGATTCCTCCCGGGCCTGCGGGAGCTCGCGGACGAGCTCGGGGCCCTCCTCGTCTTTGACGAGATCAAGACCGGAGCGAAGTATCCGCACGGCGGCGCCGGACGGATGAACGTCCGCCCGGACGTCATGCTGCTCGGCAAGTCGATCGCCTGCGGGGCGCCGCTTTCCGCCATCGCCACGAAGGCGGGGCTCCTCGACCAGGTCGGACCGCGGAAGATCGCCCACGCCGGGACGTTCAACTCGAACCCGATCTCGATCGCCTGCTGCCTCGCCACCCTCGAGCACGTCATCACCGAGGAGAACCTCGCCCACGCCGCGCGCCTGAACGCGCGCCTCGCGAAGGGGTACGAAGAGGTGCTCCGCGACCACAAGGTCACCGCGTACGTCGCGGCCGATGGGGTGTCCGGAACGGTGTTCTTCTCCGACCACCTGGTCCGCGACTGGCGCTCCTTCCTGACGGTGGACGGCGAGCGCTCGATGCTGTACTTCTACCTCTGCCTCAACAAGGGCGTCATCCCGAGCGGAACCGGCGCCGACGAGCAGTGGACCGTCAGCGTCGTCCACACCGACCGCGACGTCGACCTGCATCTGGAGACACTCGAAGAGGTCGCCGACCAGCTCTCCGGCCCGCTCCAGACCAGCGAGATCGAAGAATCGGTCTGAGGCTCGCTCCGCGCGGTCGCGGAGGGAACGATAAGCCACGTTCGTCCCTCGACCCGGCGTGGCCGCGGCCGGGACCCGAACGGTGCGACGAATCCGGGACGACGAGGGTCCGGTACTCCGGGTGCTTCGGCTCGCGGCGCTCGGCTCCGACCCCCTCGCCTTCGGCAGCACCCTCGATCGGGAGGAGGGGTTCTCGGCCGAGGAGTGGCGGGACCGTGCGACGCGAGGGGCGACGAGCGAGCGCGAGGTGATCTACGTCCTGACCGACGAGGCGCGGCCACCCCATGGGATGGTCGGCGCATTCACGGAGGATGGTTCCCGGCTGCTCTGGGAGATGTGGGTCGCCCCATCACGACGGGGGGAGGGGGGCGGGGAAGCTCTGCTCCGGGCCGTCCTCGCGTGGTGCCGGGACCACCCCGGGGTGAAGCCGGTCGGACTCGACGTGAATCCGGAGCAGACCGCGGCACTGCGACTCTACGAGCGCCACGGGTTCCGCCGCCGCGGGGAGGCTCGGCCCCTGGGCCACCATCCCCCCGCCGTACGGTGGGCCATGGAACTGGCCGCCCCTCCGAGCACCGGAATCGCCGGTCCGTGACGAACTTAGGGCGAAGCGGCGCCCAACCCACCGGGTCGGGAGCCCACCGCACGGTGGGCCGGGTGGCGAGTGGGACTGGCCAGATTTGAACTGGCGTCTCGGAGTCCCGAACCCCGAAGGATGGACCAATCTACCCCACAGTCCCAACGCGAGGAGGAACGGCGCACCTCCGGCCGCTATATGAAATCAGAGGCGAACGAGACACCGACGGCGTTTCGGGACCCCTCCTTCGGGGAAAATACCCTCGAACGGATGGGACGGCGATGGCCGCCGCCACGACCGCGCCGCCGCTCGAGGGGGCGACCCCGGTCTCCCAGCTCTCGTGGAGCATTCCGGGGCTCGCCGACGACCCGTCGATGTGCCTGCGGTGCCGCTCGGCGCAGTTGCTCTGTGGCCGCCCCGTCTGTCCGATTCTGGTCAAGTACGAGGCGTTCGCGAAGACGATGCCGATGGTCGGCTCGGCCCACCTCGACGGCTCCTCTCCACCGGGGATCTTTGTCGGTCGGTACGGGTATCCGAAGGTCTCCATCGGGCCTCTCGTCACCCCCCTGCACGGTGACACGCTCCTGTACGACACCCCCGAAGATTGGGTCGGCCGCTCGGTTTCCGAGGTCGTCGGGTTCCGGACCATGCTGGTCCGGGGCACGCACAGCGTCCGGGTCCAGGAGGCGGACCGACCGGACCGGTTCGTGGAGAGCCTCCAGACCCTCGCCCTCTCGGCCGCCTCCGTCGAAGCCGAGGCGCAGTTCCGTCGCCCCCCTCGGGGGCACCTCGCGCTCTCCGAGACCAGCCCTCCCTACGGACCCTCCGCCCCGATCGAACGGCTCCGTCTCGACGTCCGGAAGGTCGACCAGGGGCTCGAGCGCCTCGCGGGGGACACGGACGCGCTCGCCACCACGGCGGTGAACGAGCTGTACGACCGCGGAGTCCTCGTCAGCCGGATCCAACGCGCGTTCAGCGCCGGCACGCTCGGCCGCCGCGGACATCGCGTCCTCGTCCCGACCCGCTGGTCGATCACCGCGGTCGACGATATCCTCGGGAAGCAGAACCTGGGGAGCATCCGCGACCTGCCCACGCTGCAAGAGTACTGGGTCTACCCGTACACCGCGCTTGACAACCGCTGGCTACTCGTTCTCCTCCCCGGCGCCTATCGGTACGAGTCTATCGAAGCATGGTACCCGAGCACGCTCTGGAACCCCGACCCGACCCGGATCGTGATGATCGGCGACCACGAGTGGCATCGCGGCCGGAAGACCTACGCGTCGATCGGCGGGTGCTACTATGCCGCCCGGCTCGCGACGTCGGAGGCCCTGCTTCGGATCGGGAGACAGGCGGGCGTACTGGTCCTGCGCGAGGTCCACCCGGGCGAGATTCTCCCGCTGGGGGTGTGGAACGTCCGCGAGCATGTACGGGCCGCGCTCCAGACCACCCCCGTCCGTTTCACCGAGCTCGCCACGCTCCGAGACAAGATCCGGGAGACGTTCGCAATCCCCCTGGAACGGTGGCTCGCCCAGAGCGCCTTGCTCCACGACGCCCGGACCCAGCGGCGGCTCGAGGAGTTCGGCGAGCCCGCTCCCGGCTGAAGCGGGCCGTGCCGTCGGGACTTACGCCATCGTGGCGCCGCACGCCGGGCAAAACCGGTCCCCGTACTCGACCGCGGTGCCGCACGAGGGGCAGGCCGAAGGGGCCTTCGGCGTACCGCAGGCGCGGCAGAATCGGTCCGAAGCCTTGAGCGGCCGGCCGCACTGGACGCACGGCGCCATGCCGGCGGGGCCGGTGACCGCAACGGGAGCCAGGGCCGGCGGAGTCGGAGGTATCCGGGTGTTCGGCGGGGGGAGCGCCTCGATCCGGGTCCCCAGCTTGCGCCGGCCCCGCAGCGCGAGGCGCATCGCCTCGGTGTAGTCGCCACGGTCGTAGGCCGTCTGCGCGTCCTTGCTCGCGGCGGCGCCGTCCGCGACGGCGGGATCGGTGGGTCGCTCCGTGCCCGCGCTGGCGACCTCTTCGTTGAGGAGCGAGATCTGGAAGTGCGACTCCGCCCGATTCTTGGCGAGGCGCGGCACCGGCGGAGCCTCTGCCGCAGGGACGTCCTCCGCGCCGGTCGCGGGTTCGTTCGGGCGGGCCGGGGTCGCTGGAGGAGACTTCGATGGAGTCATGGAGCGGGAGGCGGGAGGGGAGGACGCCGTGGCCCCGACAGAGCCCGACTTCGGCCGGTCGCGCAGGCCGACGAGCACCTCGTGGGCTCGCCGCGCGTCCAAGACGGCCATGTCGTAGTTGCGGTTCCGCATGGCCGCGTCGGCGTCCGCAATGGCCGTTTCGGCGACGTGGACGTCCACGCCCTGGCGCTTCAGGGTCTCCGCCTCGGCGCGGGCGATCCGGATCAGGTTGTACGACCGGTCGTCCGTGAACTCCGCCGACCCCTCGCCCCCGCCCCGCAGTTCCGCGAGCCGCGCCTTCAGGCGCCGGTTGGTGAGGTAGAACAGTCCCCCGACGACCGCGATCAGGATCACCGCGACGGCGATGAGCTCGAAGACCGATTGCGAGGGGTCGACCACGGGAATCGGGCCGGGGAGGCCCGTGGCCGAAAGTACGTCCGCTCCCGGTATTTAGAGCGCTACGGCGGATGCCGTCGAGAACCCGGGCGCCGAACGCGACGGCCTAGAAGACGCTCAGCTTGTCGGTGAGCAGCTTCTGGGGGATCGTGCCGATCTCGTCGAACCAGTGGTTCGCGACCGCTTCGGCGTCCTTCTGGACCTTCGCGAGCTTGACGCCCGCGGCCGGGAGGATCTGCAGGCTCGCCACCTGGGGCTGGTCGACCGGCTTCCCGATCTGGGAGAGGATCCGCACGTGGACCTCCTTGACGTTCCCGCCGGCTTCCTTGACGATGTCCTGCGCGATCTGGATCCCGAGGATGTTGTAGATCTTCCCGACGTGGTTCACCGGGTTCTTCCCGGCCGACGCTTCGAGGCTCATCGGGCGGCACGGCGTGATGAGGCCGTTCGCCCGGTTGCCCCGGCCGACGGACCCGTCGTCGCCGGCCTCCATGGAGAGTCCGGTGACGGTGAGGTAGTAGCGGCCGAGTTCGGGGTCGTCGGCGGTGTTGACGTCGATGTGGACCTCGCGGTTCGTCAGCTTCGCGGCCTGGTCCGCCAACTTGTCGCGGATCTCGTCGCAGACCGACTGGTACTCCTTCGGGTTCGCGATCTCGCTGTCCACGAGCGCGGCGGCGACCGTGAGGCGGATGGCGTCCTTCTGGCGGTATCCCATCACCTTGACGTCCTCGCCGAGGGCGGGGAGCTTCTTCTTCAGCTTCGTCGTGAGGAACCGCTCGGACTCGAGGACGAGCCGCTCGGTGTCGGAGTACGGGGCAAAGCCGACGCCAAACGAGGTGTCGTTGGACAGGACCGCCTTGTCCTTGTCGTCGAAGACGCCGCGGAGGTCGACCGACCCCTGGCCGATGCGGCAGTCGAAGTCGACCTGGCCCTCGACGTCGAGGTGGGAGCAGACCGACTTCACGTACGACTTTGCCGCGTCGATGGCGACCTGACGGTAGGGGAGCTTCTCGCCGTCGACCTCGGTGGTCGCGCGGCCCACGAGCAGGATGTAGATCGGGTTGGTGAGCTTCCCGCCGCCGAACTTCGGCTCGCTTTGCCCGCCGACGACCTGGGTCTCGTCGGTGTTGTGGTGGAGGATCCGCCCGTACTCATCGAGGTAGAGGCGGGAGAGGGCGCGGCTGACGCTTTCCGAAACGCCGTCCGCGATCGAGTCGGGGTGCCCGAGACCCTTCCGCTCCACGAGCTCGACGTCCTGGTCTTCGATGTGCATCGTGCGGAGGGGCTCGACCTGGATGTTGCGGGCCATGGGGGTCACTCGGGGTCGGCGGAGAAGGTCGGGGGGATAACTCTTACGTTCGGCGGTCGCGGCGACGCCCCCGGAACGGCCTCGGATTGCGTCAGGCGAAAAGCGGTTTCGCAACGTACGCCCCGACCCGTTCGTAGCCGAGCGCCCGATAGTACGGGCGGGTCCCGACCGCGGCGGTGACGAACACTCGGCGAGCCCCCTCCTCGCGGGCGATCGACTCGGCCCGGTCGAGCAGTGCTCGTCCGAACCCGCGGTGCTGGTAGGTTCCCGGCCCTGGACGGACCCCGATCGGGGTCTCGGGACCGAGCACCTTGAGCTCCCGGACGACCGGGTCGCGGAGGCCGGTGGGAGAGGCGCTCGAGGGCGCCCGGAGGCGGAGGAAGCCCGCGACCGTGTCCGTCTCGGGGTCGTCGAACGAGAGGAACCATTCCGTTCCTTGCGAGGCCTGGTACCGGAGTTCCTGGAGGCGGAACCGTTCGGGGTCGGGGGAGGCGCGGCGCCCGGGTTCGCGGCAGCGGAGGCATCGGCAGCGCTCCCCGCGCTCCGCCAGCTTCCGAAGGGCCAACTCGCGCAGGTTGCCGGCCCGGACCCCGGCCGAGATCAACCGCGCGGGAATGTCCCGCTGGATCCGCTGGATCCGGACCCACGGGGGGAGGGAGCGTTTCATCTCCGCGATCAACTCCGCGGCGGTCTCGGTATCGTAGGGCTGGTAGGCTCCGCGCTCCCAATCGTCGTGGAGGGGCGTGCCGGGCACCACCAGGGTCGGGTAGATCTTCAGCATGTCCGGCCGATAGGTCGGGTCGTCGAACAGCTTCCGGAAGTCGGCGAGGTCCTTGGCCGGGTCCATCCCAGGGAGTCCGAGCATCCAGTGGTACGCGACCTTGAGCCCCGAGTCCCGGGCCGAGCGCGTGGCGTTCGCCACATCGTCCGACCGGTGCGCGCGGTTCACGGCCCGCAGCACCGGGTCCGTGAGGCATTCGACGCCGAGTTCGACCCGGGTGACGCCGGCGTCGAGCAGCCACGGCAGGACCCGATCGTCGCACCAATCCGGCCGGGTCTCGACCGTCAGGCTCACGCACCGGTGGGGCGCCGTCTCGTTCGCGGAGTGCGCCTCAGCGAGCGAGCCGGCCAAGGTCCCGTTCAGCGCCTCGAAGACGCCCCGGATCACGGTCCCCTGGTAGGTCTGGGGACGGGAGGGAAACGTCCCCCCCATCAGGATCACCTCGACCTTCGACGTCGGGTGGCCAATCGCGTCGAGGGCCGCGAGGCGATGGGCGGTGATCGCCCGGGCGTCCCATTGGAATTGGGCGCCTCGGAGCGCGCTCGGCTCCTCGCCGGTGTAACTCTGCGGCGTCCCCCGCTCGAGGCCGCCGGGACAGTAGGTGCAGCGCCCATGCGGACACGCCGCGGGAGCGGTCATCACGGCCACGACCGCGACACCGGAGAGCGTCCGGGTCGGCTTGCGGAGCGGGCCGCCGGAGGTCCAAGCCTCGCGTTGCTCCTTCGAGAGACCCTCGGCGAAGACGACGTTCGAGGGGACGGCGACCCCGGCCGCTTTCGCGTACCGCAGCTTCGCGCGATGCCGGTCGTCCGAGCTCAGGGCGTCAGCCATTGGCGCGTCTCCCCCGTGAGCACGTACGGGGCCCGCTGCATCTCGCGCA
The DNA here is from genome assembly GCA_022750435.1 of Thermoplasmata archaeon. GTDB lineage: Archaea > Thermoplasmatota > Thermoplasmata > Lutacidiplasmatales > UBA184 > Lutacidiplasma. The sequence goes on from JAKIVS010000003.1 coordinate 117,950, forward strand.
CCGTTCGGCTCCCGGTCAGGAACATCGCGACCTTCAACTCGTGGACGAGGTGGTCGAGTTCCCCCTTCGTCTCGGCGTACCCCGTCGAGGCGGCCCGGAGGATGCCGCCCGCGATCCCGGCGGCGGAGGCGCCGAGGACGATGGCCCGGGCGACGTCGAGTCCCGAACGGATTCCACCGCTCGCGATGAGGGGGAGTCCGAGCGGGACCAGTTCGCGGACCGAGACGGGGGAGGGGATGCCCCAGTCCCAGAAGGTGCGGCCCACGCGGGCTTCCCGCAGCGCTCCCTTCTCGACCGCCCGGTGATGCTCGACCGCGGCGAAGGAGGTGCCTCCGGTCCCGCTGACATCGAATCCGCGGACCCCCTGGTCGCGGAGGCGCTCGGCGACCGAGCGGGAGATCCCCGCTCCCGTCTCCTTGACGAGAACCGGAAGGAAGTGCGCGAGCCGTCCGATCTCGGTGATGGCGCCGCGAGACTTCCGGTCCCCCTCGGGCTGGACCATCTCCTGGAGGAAGTTCAGGTGGATCGCGAGGAGGTCGGCGCCGATGAGCTCCATCGCCTCCTTCGCCTCGGCGACGGTGATGACCGGCTCACCCTCCCCCTGCGGGATGATCTGGGGCGCGCCGATGTTGGCGAACTTGAGCGGCACCGCGTGGTCCGCGATGGTGGAGTAGCTCTCGGGGAATTGGCCCTTCAGGATCGCGGCGCGCTCGCTCCCAACCCCCATCGCGACCCCGACCGCCGCGGCGGCGCGGGCCAGGTTGTCGTTGATCTTCTTCGCGTCCGGGAACCCGCCGGTCATTCCCGTGATGACGATCGGGGCGTGCAACCGGTGGCCGAACAGCTCGACGGAGGTGTCGATCTCGTCGAAATCAACTTCCGGGAGCGCGTTGTGCACGATCTGGACGTCGTTCCAGTAGCGGTAGCGTCCCTCGACTTCGCGCCCCAGGACGACCTTGACGTGGTCGGCCTTGCGGTGGCTGAGGTCGAGACCCCCGGGCGGTGAGGCGGGCGGCGTCGCCTTAGCCGTGCGACCCCGAGACCCAGCTCCCGTAGACCCGATCCCCCTTCAGCGCGCGGGAAAGCGCCCCATCCGAGAGTCCGCTAATAAGGCCGGCGTCGGCGCCGTCATCGGCGATGGCGAGCATCGCCTCCGCCTTGCCCCGGATGCCGCCGGTCACGTCGGCGACTCCGGGGGAGGGGCGAAGCCGGTCGATGAGCTCCGCGGTGACCAGAGGCACGGCGACCCTGCGATGAGACGCTCCCGGCTCGAAGACGCCGCCGACGTCGCTGACGAACAGCACGCGGCGGGCCGGGAGCTCGCGGGCGAGTTCGACGGCGATGGTGTCCGCCGAGAGGATCGAGAACCCCCAGGCGTCGTCCCGCACCACGTCGCCGAACGACACCGGGGTGACGCCCGCCGCGAGGGCGTCGGCGAACGGGGCGGAGTCGAGGTCGTCGAGCACTCCGGACCGGTTCCGTCCCACCATCGAGCCCGGCACCGACCAGGGGTTGACCCCGGCGTCGACGAGCGCTTTCAGGACGGCCGCATGCAATCGCCGGACCTCCCGCGACACGATCGCCGCTCCCCGACGGCGTTCGGCGGTGACACCGCCCTCGGCCGGCGGTTCGGCCAGGTGGAATCGCTTGGCATCCGGGTGGCCGAAGGAGCCGGCGCCGTGGAGCACGACGATGGGGCCCGGAGCGGTGGCGAGTTCCTCGGCCAGCCGGGTGAGGATCTTCGGTCGGAGCGACTCCCGCTCTCGCTTCCGCGTGAGGATCGAGCCGCCGAGCTTGACGACGGTGACGCCGGACGACGGGGCCGCGGGCTCGGAGGTCACGGCCGCCCAACTAGGCGTGGTCGGCGCCCATCCGGGGGTCGAGGATCATCAGGGCGCCGACGACGAGGACCGGGAACCCGAGGAAGAACACGAAGTTGAACGTCAGGATCCACGTCGAGATGAGGAACAGGCCCAGCCCCATCAGGACCGAGGCGCCGACGACCCACGGGATCGACTGCGTATCCCCGGCGGCGTGCGCAGCGACTTTCGGTCGAGCGGAGTAGCCGGATCCGGACTCCATCGTTCGGGCACGGTGGCGTCCCTTCAAATCGGTTCGGTCCGACTGGACCGGAACTCCCCGAGAGAACAAACCGCATCGATTTCGACCGGGAATCGGGATTCTTCCCCGTCGAAGCTCGTCTGAAGGTTTTTAAGAGAGAACCGGGTCCGCCGCCCCATGGGTGCCGGGACTCTCGCCGGGCGAAGACGCTTGACCGCTACATGGGCCATCGTCCTCCTGGTGGGGGTGCTCCTCCTCTGGACCCTCCCGACCTCGGGGGCATCGGCCGCCGGCCCGAGCTCGCTTGCCCCAGTTCCCGGACACTCCTCTCGCGTGGCGCAAAGTTCGGCGGTAGAACGGTCGACGGTCCCGGCGGGCGCCCCCCACCCCGGCGCCGTCACGAACGTCTCGATCGGGGCGGTCTACGCCTCCACCTCGATTTCTCCCGCCGCCTCCGGCGACGTTCCCTGCTACTACCAGAACTACACGTTCCAGGACGTCTCGTATTGCTACGCGCAAACCCAGAACCCTTCGATTGTCTCCCTCTCCAACGGGGACCTCGGCCTCGGGTACTCGATCTACACGACCCAGGGCCCACTCTGCAACAACTCCACCAGCACTACGCCGGTCTCTTGGACCAGCACCAACGTCGCCTGGGCGAACTCCGCGACCAACGGGACGACCTGGGGGGGGCCGCAGGTAGTTGGCAACGGGACCTGCCAGTGGCCGTCGTCCTCGGAGCCGACGTTCGCGACGGGTCCGGGCGCCCGTGTGGACGGGGCGTTTATCCTATCGAACGACACGATCAACACGTCCCTCTACGGAGGGTCCCAGCCCGCCTTCCCGCCGGACTGGGCAAACACCACGGGAGATGCGATTGGGTTCGTGACGTCCGCGAACAGCGGAACCACTTGGAGCAGCACGAGCGTCGTCCCGGGCGTCACCGGCGCCTCGCGGCCCCAGATCGCTGTGTTTGGGAAGTCAATCTATGTGGCGTACATCTTCGTGCCCAACACCACCGCCCTGTACCCGATCGGCAACTACTTCGCGAACTCGCCCGCGCTGGAGGTCCAGGTCGTCTATTCGTCGAATGGCGGTTCAACCTGGAGCACCCCCTCGACGCTACCGGGTGAGAACGCGAGCTTCGGGAACTGGTCGACCAGCCCCAGCATCGCGGTAAACAGCGCGGGTACGGTCGCCGTGGCCTACGCGACAAACCGCAGTTGCGTCGGTTACTGCTCGTACCCCGCAGGTTCCGAATACGCCGACTCGATCGTCGTCGCGACCTCGAGCTCCAACGGCACCAGTTGGTCGTCACCGTCGAGCGTCGGCGGACTCACCGGAGAGGAGCCGTATGCGCAGGACTACTACGACTACTACTATCCGGCGGACGAATACCCGTGGCAGACGACGCCCCAGACGTCGATTGTGTACTCGTCGAGTTCTGACCTGTACGTGGCGTACGCCGGCGGCTATCTCAAAGGCGCTTCGCTCCCGTACTATTACAACTACGAGGAGAGCGGAGTGTTCGCGGCCTACTCTGTCAACGGCGGAACGAGCTGGACCTCCTCGACGGTCAACGCCCCGTTGAGCACCAACAACTACGATGAGGAGTATTCTCCGGCGATTGGCGTCTACAATGGGACGCCGTTCATCGCCTACGTCTGGTCAAACGACTCCTACTGCTCGACGAGCCTCTGCTCGCCCCTCGTCGGAGGATACAGCTCCTGGGTTGCCTCGACGACGAACGGCGTGAACTGGTCGAGCACCTACAGCGCGATCTCCCCGATGTACGGCCCGTACGACGCCGAAGCGGGCTGGCAGGGGTGGGAGTCGAGCGTGGCGTTCACCGCCAATGGCTCGGTCGTCACCGCGACCACGCTCCCCGGCATGGAGAGCTTCGGGTTCATCGGGCTCAACGGCTCCACTCCCGTGTACGCGAGCACGGACTATGCGAACGTGTCGATTGGGTACGTGTACTCCGGAGCCACGACGAGCGTGGTCTTTGTGGAGAACAACCTCACGGCCGGTACGACGTGGGGAGTCAGCGTCGATGGATACTCCGGCCAAGGCAACACGACGGCGATCAACGTGACGAACGTCCCGCTCGGCGTCGGCGTCTCGCTCGCCGTCCTCCCCCAGGGGTCGGCGTACCGGACGATCGAATCGTCGTCCCTCAGCGTCGCGCCGTTCCAGACGTTCACCGGACCCGCCGTGATTTACGTGAACTACTCCATCGAGTACGGGGTCCAATTCACCATCGAGCCGCTCATGGTCCCCGATGCGGAGATCTACTTCACGGCGAACAACTACGGCTACGACCTCTTCGAGAACGGTGGGAACATCTACCTAAGCCAGCCGCTTCCCTGGTACTTCCCGGGCGGCACTCCGATCCTGGTGGAGACGTTTGGCGAGCCTCCGATCACCTACTGGAACGGGACGGGGAACGGGAGCTACACGGGGGGCGGCGCTGAGGCGAACCTCACGGTGCACGCGCCGATGAACGAGACGGCCTGGGCCGGCTCCTACGGCATCTACGACGTCGGGTTCCACGCGACGGGCCTCCCCGCCGCGTCCGTCTATTCGTTCACATTCGACGGTACGAATTACTCGGCAGCGTCGACGGCGTGGGCGAACGCGTCGAACGTGGTGACGGGCGGCTACGAGGTGTCGGACATCACGGCGAACTCGAGCCAGGCGGGTTGG
>JAKIVS010000024.1 GCA_022750435.1 Thermoplasmata archaeon
AAAGCCTTCGGGCGATCTGTTCAGCCCGCGGCCACTAACGTCCGCAGCTACGTTAACTGGTTGCATTTGACAGTTAAACAGAACGCGTGTGGTAAAAATTTTCCAGGGACCGCCCAATTTGGGCGGACGCGCTCGACGACCCCCCAACTTTTCTCTCCGACCCGGCTCGGTCGATCGTGCCATCGTTGGGGGTGCCGCGGAGCCACTGGCCCGTGGTGGCGTGGATCCGTCTGAAGCTCCCTCCCGCCACCGCGCCCCTGACCCTCATGGGCCCCCCGTTGCCCCCCGACCCACCCCTGGAGATTCTCGAGAAAAATCCAGTGGCGACCGACCCGAGGAAACGCGTGTACGCCTTCGAGCAGGAGGTCGAATGGGGGATCGTCCGCCTCATCTGGGACGCGGACGACCCGGAGCTCCTCGAGGCCGAGCTGCGCGCCCCCGTCTACGGCGCCCGCGTCCCCAAGGAACAGGTCCGGGAGTTCTGGAACGCGGTGAAGGCCCTCATCGCCCCGATCGGCCCCTTGCCGGTCGAAGGCGCGGACCCCCGGCCTTAGCCGATCGGAGCGCCGACCGGCCCGGGCGGTCGTTATCAAACCGTCGAGGGTGGGGACCTATCGTGCGCCCGCTTTCCGGAGGCGTCGAGCGGACTCGACCTCGGAGCAGCTCCCCTCGCGATCGGACCCGGTGGTACGCCTTCGCTCTCGTCGCCGTGTTGGTGGTCGTCGCCGCTGCGCCGTACCTTGGGGCGGTGGGGCCGGCGACCTCACGTGCCGCGCTGCGGGAATCCGGGGCCCCCGTACGGGCGGCGGCGCTCCCGCTCACGGCGGCGGCCCGTCCAGCGGCAAATGCCACCTCGGTCCAGGTTCCCGATGACTGGGGCTGGTCCCAAGAGAGCGGCGGGGTCGCCCCGAGCCCCCGGTACCAGCCGATGATGGCGGACGACCCCGCCGAGGGCGGGGTGCTCCTGTGGGGCGGAACCAGCCTCGCCAATTCGGCGATCCTCAACGACACCTGGCTGTTCCATGCCGGAGTCTGGACCGAGCTCTGCAGCGGATCGTCCGCGGCGCCGCACTGCTCGGCCTCTCCCTCCCCACGGGTCGGGGCTCAGCTGGCCTTTGACCCCGGGTTGTCCGCAGTCGTGCTGTTCGGCGGAGCGAAGGCATTCTACGATGTGAACGACACCTGGGTGTTCCTCCACGGCACGTGGGAGAATGTCACGGCCTCCGTGGCCCCGCCCCCCGGCGACGACCTCCCCATTGCCGTCGACTCGTCCGGTGGAGTGCTGCTCGTCGCGACGCTGAACCACCAGTACCAGACCTGGGAGTACGGCTCCACCGGCTGGACCGAACTCCCGACGGCCGGGACCCCCGCCATTGGGGACCTTCGGCCGATGTGGTACGACACCAACGCGCGGGTCGACATCCTCTTGGACGCGGCGCTCGGGACCTGGGAGTTCTCGGCGGGTCGTTGGACCAACCTGAGTGTCTCGCCGGCGCCCCCGGATCAGGGTGGATTGCCGGAGGGGGGAGGCTTCGACTCCGCGTACGGATACGGTTTCGTCTACGCGCCGACCGGGTCGGACCGCTCGACCTGGACCTTCGCCGACGGCGCGTGGACGAACGTCACGGCGAACGTCTCCAATGGTCCGCCGACGACGCAGCCCCTCGCCCTCGCGTTCGACTCCGCCGACGGGGTTGTCGTGGCCGAGGAGGACGTCGGGACGCAGACCAGTCAGGTGCAGACCTGGATCCTCCACGACCCGCTCCGCCTCGCGCTCGCGGAGACGGGGGCGCTGCGGGACGTCGGCCAGGGCCAGCTGTACGGGATCACGGTCTCGGGCGGGGTCTCTCCGTACCTCGTGACCGTGCTTTCGGAGCCACCGGGCTGCGGCCCCCCGACCAATGGGTCCAACCAGAGCGGGGTCTTCTGCGTCGTCAACGAGACGGGCACGTTTGACCTGACGGTCCGTACCCACGACACACGAGACCTCTACCTCCAGACGAGCCTCGCGGTGCGGGTCGACCCCATGCTCGGGGCGGCCGCGTCCGCGGGCCCGAACCCCGTGACGGTGGGCCTCCCGGTAGCCTTCCGCTCCAACTACACCGGTGGCTCTCCCCCGTACCGAGTCCTTTGGACCGTCCCAGGCCAGTCCTCCCAGACGGCCCCGAGCTTCTCGGACACGTTCTCTGCACCGGGGGCGATCCCGGTCCATGTCGTCGTCACCGACGCGGCCAACAATTCGTGGAACGCCACGATCTCCCTGAGCGTTCTCCCCAGCCCACAGCTAACGGCCGCAGCGAACCGTACGTCGACCGATGTCGGCGACCCGGTACAGTTTCGGGCGGTGACCGGAGGAGGGACGCCGCCCGTGACCGTCGACTGGAAGTTCGGCGACGGAACGAACTCGTCGAGCCTGACGGTCAACCATTCGTTCGCCACCCCCGGGGCCTTCGTGGCCGCGGTCACCACGACGGACTCGTTGGGGGCCGCGACGACGGCCACCGTCGCCGTCATGGTTCAGGCGGCGCCGACCGTTCACCCGTTCTTGACCTCGACCTCGGCCGCCGTCGCCGGGAGTGCCGTCACCGTGTCGGACGGCCTCTGGGGCGGAACGCCCCCGTGGCAGGTTCGCTGGCAGCTCGGGGACGGGTCGACGTCGAACCTGAGCGCTCCGACCCACACGTTCGCCGCGGCGGGGAACTACACGCTGACGGTGTCGGTCACGGACGCGCTCGGCCGGTCCGCCGCCGGGACGTTCGTCCTCACCATCGGCGAAAATGGGACGGAATCGGGCGGGTTCGGCGTCTCGACCGGAGGGTCCAACGGCCCGGCCACCGTGGCGGCCGCCGGGATTCTCGTGGCGGGGGTCGTCGGCGCGGCGGGGGCCTGGGTCTACCGTCGCTCCCGGCAGCCCGCCGGCTGAGCCGCGTCCCGAGGCTTGGCGGGGAGCCCGCTACTCCTCGTTCGACACGAGGTCGGGCTCGATGGCTTCGGGCTCCGTCTCGGTCGGTCTTCGGCGGAGCGGCACCAAGGCGCCTACGACGACGAGGAGGAGCGCTCCGAGGGCGGCCAGGCCCAGGGCCTCCCACGGGGGAAGTCCGAACACGGTCGACGCGGAGGTCGTCGGCGAGCCGAACCGGACGTCGACAACGACCGGAGCCGAGCCGTTGACCATCACCGTCCCGCCGCCCGAGTTCGCGAAGCCCGGGACCGCGCCGACGCCGAAGGAATAGGTGCCGTTCGGCAGGGAAAACCCGATAACGGGGCCGCTCGAGGCGCCGTTTCCCGGACCGAGGGTGACGTTCCAGCTCGTTCCCAAGGGCAACCCCGACTCCACGAACAGGATCGGGACCGTGAAGGTCGTGAAGGTGACGATGACCGCCTTCGCTCCGCCCGAGACGGTCACCGCTCCCGTCCGATTGGCGGCGTACCCGGGGGTCGGACCCACGACGAACGCGTAGGTGCCGTTCGGCTCGGACACCACCAGGCTTCCCTCGACCCCCGAGGCGACCGAGGATCCGATCCGCACCTGCCAGGCGAATCCGGGGGGCAGGCCGGCCGCAGTGAACGTCACGCCGAACGACGGCGGGATTGGAGGAACGTAGGCTCGGAAGGCGACCCGCAGTGGGGAGTTGATGCCTCCGGCGCCGTTGGCGACCACCGAGCCGCTGGACGGATCCGCCACGTAGCCGACCGACGATACCTGGAACGCGTACGTCGCGTTGTGGACGACGAACCCGATCGACCCGTTCGTGCTCTCGTTCGTCTGGTTCCCGAGCGTTACCGTCCAGGTCGCCGGCGGGAGCAGTCCGCTCTCCGCGAAGTAGAGCCAATACGACGTAGCCGTCGCGCCGCGCGCGGCGTAGGCGACCAGGACGTTCGTCGCCGCCCCGCTGACGTTGAACGTCCCCCGTGCGGCCACGGGGGCATAGGTCCCCAGCGACGTCGACGCGCCGAACGAATACGTGCCGTTGGCGAGGGCCACGGTCAACGTCGAGGCGTTGGTCGTGACCGGTCCCGTCCCCAGGGTGACCGTCCAATTGGTCCCGTGAGGGAGTCCCGACTGGTCGAAGGTGACGGCGTACGTCCACACGAAGGTAACCCGTTCCACCACTTGGGCGCCGTTGACGCTGAGGTAGCCGACGGACGGGGTTCCCGAGTAGCCGAGGACGGGCGCGAGGCCGTACAGGTAGCTCCCGTTGGGTTCGTCGATCACGAACGAGGCGTTTCCCGAGCTATTCGACTGGTTTCCGAGGCTCGCGCCCCAGACGGTACCGGCCTTCAGGCCCGTCTCGTTGAACCAGACCGGGTACACCGTCTGGGTGAACACGACCGGGACGAGAACCCCGGCTCCGAGGATTTGGACCGACCCGCTCCAGGTGGTTGCGAAACCAATCACGGGCTGAATGGAGTAGTTGTAGGTCCCATTCGGTTCCCAGAGCTGCGCGGAGGAGTTCCCGGTCCCGTTCTCCGCCGAGCCGATGGAGACCGCCCAGAAGGTGCCCGGGGGAAGGTGGGACTCCTGGAACGTGACCGGATAGGCCCGAGCGAACGAGACGTTCACCTGGACGGGCGCGCCGGCGACGACGACCTGGCCGGAGGGGACGATCGCACTGAACCCGGGAACGGTGGAGAGCTCGTACGGAGAGGTTCCGTTCGCCTCCGGGAACCCGACCTGGGACGCCGTGGTGGGGTAGCTCGACGAGTTGTAGTCGACGCTCCAACTCGTGCCGTTCGGAAGCCCGGTCTCCGCGAACGTTACCGGGTACGAGTGCGCGGGGGTTCCGAGCTTGGTCAGGTTCGCCGAGTTGTAGTTCACCACGTAGACGGCCGAGTTCCCGGGGTCGTACGTCGAACCGAACGGGTTGATCCCGACGGCGACGGACGCCACGATCGTGGAGCCATTGATGACGGTCACCTCGTTCGACGACCAATCCGGGACGTAGACGAACCCGTCGGCGGCGTCGAACTCGACGGAGCGCGGGAAGACGCCGACGGAAATGTTCGCGACGAACGACGTCCCGTTCAGGACGTACACCGTGTTGCTGCCCGCGTCCGCGAGGTACACGAATCCATTGTCCGGGTCGTAGGCCCCGTAGGAAGGAGACCCCCCTCCCGCCACCGTCGCCACCACGGACGTTCCGTTCAGGATCGTCACGTTGTTCGTGAGCGGGTTCGGAACGTACATCCAGCCGTTCCCGGCGTCGTAGATGACGGAGGCGGGGGTTTGCCCCACGTTGACCGACCCGACGACGGTGGTTCCGTTGACGATCGTGACGTTGTCCGTCCCGGAGTTCGGAACGTACACCCAGTCGTTGCGGGTGTCGAACGCGGCTCGCCCGGGATAGGCACCGACGGGGACGGAGGCGACGGTCGTCGTCCCGTTCAGCACAGTGAGGTTGTTGCTCGCCTGGTTCGTGATGTAAACGTACTCATGGTACGGGTCGTATAGGCCCGAGCTCGGGGTGATTCCGGTGGGAATCCACTTGATGATCGACCGGCCGTTGAACACGGTGAGATTGTTCGAGGTGCCGAAGTTCAGGACGTACACGTACCCGGTGGCAGAGTTGTAGACGGAGGTCAGCGGGTCGTCGCCCACAGCGACGGTCTTGAGGACGGTATCGTTTCCGTCGGCGACGATGCTGACCGTGTTTCCCCCCAGGGTCGGCGCACCGAAATTGGTGACGTAGAGATACTGGTCGCGGCTGTCGTACGTCGCCACCGTCGGCTGATCTTTCACGGCGATGACGCCGAGGATGGTCGCGCCGGAAACGATGGGAGAGGCGTTCGCCCCCGGACGAACCGACGCCGGTGCCGAGGTGAGCTTCAGTTCCCCGAGGTGGACCGGAGCGATCGGGGGAACGAGGGACGGAGCCCCGAACGTCCCGGTCGTTCCCGCCAGAAGGAGCACAACGGCCACGACCGGCAAGGCCGCGAGCTGTCCGGGGAAGGAACCGCGACGCCTCGCGGGTCGGGTTAGCTCCACGCGGGCCGAACAGCCGTCGGTCTCGGGGCGAGTCCTCCCCCGTGTTCCGGACGAGTTGTCTCGACCGGGCAAACGGGGTCTCTTCGGCGTGCCCAGCCCCCCTCGTTCGGGCACAGTTCGTCGATGTCGGGCTCCTTCAAAACGGCGCGCCCGAGCGGCCCGCAGCCCCACCTCACCGCCGGCGTCCGAAGAGCTTAGGCCCGTGACCGAAGTCGCCGACGCGTGATTCGGTCGACGTTTCTCCATCTTCCCGGGGTTGGACCCATCACGGAAGCCGAACTCTGGCGGCGAGGCGTGAGGGATTGGACAGACATCGCCGCGCTGCCGCCCGGTATGGAGATCCCCGGCCCGTTGCTGATCCGGGTCCAGAACGAACTTCGCGGAAGCGAGACGGCGCTCCGAGAACGACGGGTCGACTACTTCGCGAGTCGACTCCCGCCGGCGGAGCACTGGCGCCTGTACCCGTCGTTTCGGCAGGAGACGGCGTTCCTGGACATCGAGACGACGGGCCTCTCTCCGTACGAAGGGATCGTCACGGTCGTCACGATCCACGGGGGTGGGCGGACCCGAACGTTCGTCGCTGACGAGGATCTCGAAGAGCTGCCCGCATACCTCCGTCGCTTCCAACTCTTAGCGACGTTCAATGGCCGACTGTTCGACGTTCCCTTCCTCGAGTACCGGTTCCCTTCGCTGGTCGTCCCGCCGGTGCACATCGACCTGCGGTTTCTGCTCTACCGCCTCGGCTATGCGGGCGGACTCAAGCGGATCGAGCAGACACTCGGGGTGGGCGACCGCACCGGCGTGGAGGGGATCCACGGCCTCGACGCGGTCCGCCTCTGGGAGTCGTTCCGCCGGGGCGACACGGACTCCCTGGCTCGCCTCGTCCGGTACAACCGTGCCGACACGGTGAACCTCGAACCGCTCCTGGAACTGGCCGTGGAGCGGCTGTCGCGCCGGTTGCTCCCGTCCGGCCCAACGGCCTCCATCTAAGGTATTCCGACGCGTGGCACCGGAACCGCCCACGAAAGGCGGGGTCGGCGGCCTACGTCAGGGTGGCAAGCTCGACGAGCCGGGGGGAGGGAATCGGGGGGGCCCCGTCGATGGTGACCGAGCGCGCGATCCGCTCCCGCGCGAGTTCGCAGTACTCGGGCGAGGAATCGATGGTGAGATAGTGCCGCCCAAGTCGGCGCGCCACGGTCGCGACGGTCCCCGTTCCCCCAAACATGTCCAGCACTGTGTTCCCGCGGTAGCTGTAGAATTTGACGAGCCGCTCAATAAGCGCCTCCGGGAACGGGGCGGGGTGCCCTCGCCGAGTTCGTTCGGGGGGGATCTGCCAGAATCCGTCGGAGATGGTCTGGAACTCCCGGGAAGTGACGTCGATATCCTCCTTGCGACCCGGGAGATTCCACTGTCCCTTGGAGAATACCAAGACGTACTCCCACGACGGTATGATGTGCGGGTTGGATGGACTCCGCCAGCTACCCCAGGCCGTCCGGCGGCCCATCGTCTGCTTGTACCAGATCACCTCGGTCCGCATGATGTAGCCCAAATCGCGGAGATCGGTCGAGAGGTCGTGGTGGATCGGTCGGAACGCCTTGATTGAAGTCGGAGCGACGTTCAGGGCAAAACGTCCGCCCGGAACGAGAACGCGGAGGAGGTCGCGCCAGACGTCCTTCAGCCACGCCAAGTACTGCTCCGCCGCCCGGTCGTCGGAGTAACCGGCGTACGGAATCCCGAGGTTGTACGGGGGGGAGGTTACGGCCAGGTGAACGGACTCCCGGGGCAGTCGGCGGAGGGCCACGCGGACGTCCCCGTGCACGACGGCATCGACGCCAATCGACGACCGCACCCTCTTGGCGGGCCTCAACTGTGCCAACCCCGTCGTGCGCTCCCGCGACTCCCGGACCATCGAATGCCCTCCCGGGGGCTCCGTCTCCGGAGTCCCCGGCCCGGGCGGGAAAGGGTCTTGCCTAGATCTTCTCGAGCTTGCCGGAGCGGCCGAGGGAAATCTGGGGCTTCCCCTGATAGTCCTTGACCCAGCCGTCGGTGATGCGCACCTTGTCGCCTTCGACGACCATCTCGACTTCGGAGCCCCACAGAACGAGGGCGATCTCGCCGCTGCCGTCCTTGACCTTGCCGTTCCGGACCTTCTTCTTCGTTCCGTCGCGGGTGTCGATCTCGCGAATCGCTTCCAGCATCGTGACCGTGGCCTCGATGGTGGCAGACTGGGACGGTCGCAGGCTCGAGATGGTGGACGCAGGCGGCTTACTCATGGCCATGGCGGCGCGTAGCCACGACCATTCATAGGCCTTCCCACGGCCCGCCCACCGAGGAAAATGACGACGCCGACCCCGGACCTGGCGAAGATTGCGCCGCGCCACCCGAACCGAATTCGCGCGGGATTCGTGACGGTACCGCGATGTGCTGCTGGCCCGCGCCTCGGGTCGCCAGCGCCGTCACAGGCATCTCGCCGGCAACCGACGTAACTCCCCTCCTCCGCCCGGGCTTGCCCACAGCGCGGTTAGGTACCGAACTCGACCGATCCTAGCCGTCCCAACGAAGAAGGGAACACTCTTCCCGTTCCGACGGTCCGCGGGGCGATGGCGCGCCGCAAGGAACCAGAGCCGGCACTCGCCGCCCCGGGAATTGGTGGCCCGAATTCGATTGAGGGCCCCGGGGTGTCCGGCCCCCGGTCGGCGCGACGGTCGCGCAACCGTTCGTTCAGCCACGTCCACCTGGAGCTCGACCTAGCCCCCCATTTGCAGGATCCCACTGGCGTCCCTGTGTTGGAGCGTCTGGCCGAATCCCTCAATGCGAACAAGATCGTCGAGAAGGGATCGCTGATTGTTCTCGCGGCGGGAACGCTCCACGCCCTGTCCGCCCGCCGATTCCGCCGCGTCGACCATTGGGAGATCTCTCCCGGAGGCTGGTTGCCACCCCCGAGTCCCGGGAAGGAGCCCGACGGGGAGGAGCCGGTCGGGCACCTGGTCAAAGCTCTCGAGAGCGACGCGGCTGCGTCCGTTGGTTCGGCCCGGTCGTTCTCCGCGCGGCTCTCGGACCTCGCCGGCGCCCGGGTGGATGTCATCGTTCGCCGGGTCCACCGAGGGAATCATGCCCTGTCTCTCGATCTGTGGGGGTCCTGGACGCAGGCGGCCGTGGACGATCTGACCGGTTCCCTCTCGGCACGCTTGCCCGTGACGCGGACGACCATGACGAAGTTCCAGTACGAGTGAATCCCCGTGGTCCGATTCGGCCGGAAGCGGGCGGCATCCTAGATGCGCCCCACCGCGAGTCCCGGTCGCTGTTCGCCTTCCTGTGCGACATACGTGCCATCGGCCTCGGCCCGCTGTCGAAGCCAGCAGCCCGCTCGTCGCTCAACCGACGAGGATGGTCGGACCGGTCGCTCGAGCCGCGTGTTCCATAACGCTCATTGCGGGTTCGCCGGTGAACGACTCGTGGTGCGGCGGTGGGCGCTGGCCGCCTCGGGAGGAGCCGCGCCTCGTGCGGTCGTCGTCCTCGGGGTGAGCGTGTTGATGGCTCTCTCACTCCTGACCTCCCGGGAACACTCCTCGACCGCCGACTTCCGAATGGGGTCGACGGTCACCACGGCCCGGCCGGCCTCGAACGGGTCCACAGGTCCCGGGGTGCCGAGCATTGGGGTGAATGGCACCGACGTCGACTACGACGCCGCGAACGGGTACCTGTACATTGCAAGCCCCGCGAACGACTCCATCCTCGTCGTGAACGGATCGACCCGATTCTTGGCGGGTCCTCCGATCGTCGTCGGCCCAATCACAAGTCCGAGTCTGATGACCATCGACACGGAGACCAACAGTCTCTACGTGGTGACCACAGCGGTCGGATCCTGGGCCGGCGTGTCGGTCGTCAACCTCACGACGAGTCGCTTGCTCGTGACGCACATCTTAGTTGGAGCGGAGCCCGGGGGCATCGCGTTCGACCCGCAGAACGAGATGATCTACGTCAGCAATACAGCCACGAACAACGTCTCCGTCATCAACGGCTCCTCGAACCAATTGAGCGGATCTGCGATTTCGATTTCCCTTCCCGGAGCGCTCGCCTTCGACCCCCGGACCGGCGACCTGTATGTGGGGGAAGGAACGAGCAACGGGGGCGGCGGCGTGATCAACACGACCACCAACCTCGCGATTGCCAACCGCACCGGCGCCTACGGAATGTTGGATGTTGCCTACGACCCCGCCAACAGCAACCTGTACGGAGACTCCCTGTCGGGCCAGGCCGTCTACGTCATCAACGACACCCCCATGAACGTCAGCGCGACGATTCGCGACCGGGGGAGCGGTCCCGACGGGATCGTGGTCGAAGCGAACCGGGGCCGGGTGATTTTTGGCGATCAGGTGTTCGATGTGGCGACGGGGACGTTCCACGAGCCGTTCCTGCCCTTCAACGTGGAGCAGGGGGCGGAGGACCCAACGACCGGATGGTTGTTCGCACCGAGCACCGTGACGTCGCCGGAAGGACCGATCCTGGCCGTCCACGATACCGACCCCGTTCCCCTGGAGTTCGTCGAAACGGGACTTCCCATGGGGACGCTGTGGTCGGTCTTCCTGCCGGAGTCGTTCTACTGGGACCAGACGGCCAACCCTGACTACATCACAATCGTCGGGAACCATTCCACAAATCGAACGCTCGACCTCGCCGAATGGTACGGGACGTATGCGTACACCGTCACCAACGCGGGCGGCCCACCGGCCCCTCCGCCGGGAATGGTGACGGTGAACGGATTCGGCGCGGTGACGGCCGTGCTCTTCGGGCCGTTCCAGTACGGCGTCACCCTCGTGGCGAGTGGCTTGCCCGACGGGTCGCCTTGGAATTGGACGGTCACCGGGGGGCCGGGCCTCGGCGCGAGCGTGGGGGGATCCTCGACAGGCCCCACCGCCAGCCTGCAGCTCGGGAATGGTTCGTACTCCGTGGCGGCCTCCGCATCGGATGGCTTCCGCCTCCCGAGCGGTTCCGAGAAGTTGGTCGTGAACGGATCGGCCGTGAACCAGACGCTCTTCTTCTTCCCGGCGCCGAAGTCGCCACCGGCCCTCGCGCTCCCCTCCATCGCGGATGTGGCGCTGGTCATCGGCGTCGCCGGATTGACGGTGGGGGCGGCCGCGCTGGTGCTGCTGTACCGGTCTCGCCGCCCACCGGTGGCCGCCCCGCCTCCGGCTCCCTAACCCCCTCGGGGGCGGGCGCAGCGCCCGGCACGAACGCTCGGACCGGGAACGAGCGCAAGAGTCTCCCGGAGGAACTCCCCCTTGGACCGGGATGGGCGCGGCCAGATTCGAACTGGCGACCTTCACCGTGTCAGGGTGACGTCATAACCACTAGACTACGCGCCCGCGCGGGCGGCCACCAGCGACCCGTTCTTATCCCTTCCGAGTCGCAGGGAGAGGGCCGAAGTTGTCCTCACCCGTAGCCGCCCGGGAAGCTCCCCGAATCGGGGTGCTCGTTCCAGTGGTAGTAGCCCATGCTTTGGCGCTGGGACTCGGTCGCGTCCTGGCGGATCGCCCCCTGCAACGACCCGTAGGCGGCCCGGATCTGCTCTTCGATGGAGCGGGCGCGCCCCAGGGCCTCGCGGACGTGCGCGGCCTCCAGGTACTCGCTTCCCGCCACCGTGGCGAGGTCGCCCGCGGTCCGGATGAGGCCGCCGAGCTCCCGCAGGCGCAAGGTGAGAGCGTTCCGGCTCCCGTCGTACGCCTCGGCCCGTCGGCGCGCCTCCTGGATCAGCTCCAGGATCGCCTCGCGGGTCGCGGGCCGGAGCCGGCCATCGGTCGCGATCTCCTGCGCGGCGAACTGGGCGAGCTTGAGCTGGTTCGCCTCGGTGTCCGGCATCGTGGTCTCGAGAAGGATCTCGTACCCGCCGCCCGCGATCCGGGAGCGCAGTGGCGAGAGGATTCCGTGGAGGTCCTGGATGTTCGAGGCGGCGACCAGGATGAAGTCGCACGGGACGTTGTCGACCCGAACGGCGGCACCGCCGGATTGCGGGTTGCGGCCGGTGATGGGGAACCGCTTCTCCTGCATCGCCGTGAGGATGTGGCGCTGCAGGTTGCCGAGATGGGGGAGTTCGTCGAGGAACAGCACCCCCTCGTGCGCCTCGTGGATCGCCCCGGGAATCGTCCGTTCGTACGGTTGCGTTCCGAGCTGCGGATGGCCACCATAGGGGTCGTGCCGGACGTCGCCGAGGAGCTCGGTCTCGCTCGCTCCCGTCGCCATGACGAACGGGTTGCGGTCGATCTTGACCAGGACCTTGCGCGGGCTCTCCTTCTGGAGGGAGCGTCGGTGTTCGAGCGCCCGCTGATCGAGGACCGTGATCTTGTCACCCGCTCGCTCGTAGGCGACGACCTCCTCGACTCCGTTCCGGAGTCGAGTCGTTCGAACCGACTCCATCGGGTTCCCGCCGGGGCTGACCGTGAGTTCGAGGATCCCGCCGACGAGGTCGCGGAACGGATTGTTGCTGCCGGCGGTCATCCCGGGGACGACCTGCTTGACGTTGCCGCAGCTCGGGCAGTACCGCTCGGTCGGAAGGGAGTAGAAGCTGCAGCGTGGGCAGCGGTACCCAAGTCGCTCGGCGACCGAGGCCGGTGCCTCCGTGGGGAGAATGAGTTCGCCCTCGATGGTGCGCCGGGCTTCGCGCTCGCGGTAGACCTCCTCGCGGCCCGTCACTTCGACGCTCGGTCGCTCCGGGTTCTCCGGGTTGTGGACGATCCGGATCTCGGTCCTCGGTCGCTCCAGGTGCAAGGCGAGCGCCTGGGCGGTCATCGACTTCCCGACCCCAGGGGGGCCGACCAGGAGCAGGTGCCGGTGTTGGTACGCCGCGATCCGGGCGAGCTCGACCGCCTTCTCCTGCCCGATCACCCGGGCGAGCGGGTCGGAGGGGATTTGGATGTCGTTCGAGGTCCGGATCTCGTCGAGGCTCATCCGCGCCCGGTGCGACGATTCGCTGGGAGACGCGGAGGACGGTTCGGACACGTCGGCAGACAAACTACGCGGGGGCCGAAGATAAAGGTCGGGGCGGGGCGCCGGCCGAGCCGGCGCCCGAAACGGTTCAGCGGGGAGGCTGAGCGGGGCCGGAATCCATCCGCGTGACGACGCGGATTCCCTCGGGGATCTTCCCGACGGCGCCCACGCGGTTCGCGACGACGGTCGCGATCCCCTTCTCCTGGGCGACGTCGAGCAGGCGCTGGCTGACGACCCCGTCGAAGACGACGGTCTTCGCCGGCTGGCCGAGGGCGGCCAGGGCGTCGATCATCTCCTTCACCGGGACCTCTCCGACAATCGCGTCGTCCGGTCCGAGGAAGACGCTCTTCGAGGTGTTCTCGATCCCGCCGAGGATCTGGAAGTACTTCTGCAGCTCCGGAGAGAGCGCCGCCGGGGGGGGCGGAGGCGGCGGGGGCGCCCGCATGGGGGGGTTGTCCCGGGGCGGTGGGGGCGGCGGCATGCGCTCGCCGTCCCCGTCGCGCCGCGGCCCGCGGTCGTCGCGGCGGTCGTTGTTGCGGTTCTCCCGGTTCTCGCCCCGGTTGTCCCGGCCCCCCTCGCCGCGCTCCTCCATCGGCTGGCGCGTCGCGCCGGTCGACTCGAAGCCGCTCATCTCGAGGAACTGGTTGATCGGGATCTTGTTCCGCAGGCACTTGACGAGCTGCTTCTGGGT
>JAKIVS010000004.1 GCA_022750435.1 Thermoplasmata archaeon
GTCACCCCCGCTGAGGACGGTTTCGGTGTAAAAGGGGACGCCCAACCCCCCGGTCTAGCCTAGCAAGCGAACGACCGTTCCTCGGTATTTATAGCCTCGTCCTGCGCCGACCGCTCCTCCCTCAGGCGTAAATTCGGTCGGGCCCTCCCGGCGCCGTGTCGGGCTCGGGCCGGCCCGACCGACGCGGGCCCGGTCGCCTTCTCCTCGTGGCGATCGCCGTGGGGGCGGTCGCGCTGATGTTGGTGCCGACCGGCCCCCATCCGGGGGCCCCCGGGCCCGCCCGGTTCGCGGGGGAGGCGTCGACCGCGACGCCCGTCCGGTACGACTCGCAGGGCGGCTGGGTCACCGAGGGGGCGTCGTCGAACCGGTCGGGGTACACGCCGCTCGGGGGGCCGCTGTCGACCACCGTGGGCAGCGTCTACTGCCCATCGACCTACCCGCTGCGGACCGGCGTGGTCGCCGTCGGTTCGCTCGCGTACGTGGCGGACGTCTTCGGCGACGTCTTCGCAATCAACCGCACCGACCTCGACGCGGGCAGCGGGAACGGCACCATCGTCTGGCGTGCGGCGGTCGGGAGCGCCCCGACCACGCCCGACGTCAGCTCCGGCTTCCTCGTGATTGGCGACGCCGATGGCGGCGTGACCGCGCTTGACCTGCGGACGGGCGCCGTCGATTGGGCGCGGACGTTTGCGAGCCCGGTGCTGGGCGGGATCGCCGTGGTGAACGGCACGGTGTACTTCGGCACTCTCGACGGCACCATCGCGGCGGTCGGCCTCCAGGGGGGCCGTACCAATTGGACCACCCAGGTCGCGTCGCCCCTGACCGGTTCCGTGGCCGTCGCCGACGGCCGGGTCTACGCCGTCACGTCCGGGGGCGACCTCACGGCTCTGAACGCGGCCACGGGCGCGGTCGACTGGAACGACTCCACGGGCCGCGCGATCTCCATCGGGGTCGGCCCCGCGGTGTTCGGCGACCGGGTCGTCCTCGCCAACAACGGAACCGGCGTCGCCTCGTTCGATGCGAGGAACGGGTCCGAGCAATGGTTCTGGGATGGCTCGACCAGGGAACGGGGCGACCGGATCGAGGCGCCCCCGGCCCTCACGGCGTCCACCGACTTCGTGCAGACCCACGACGGGAACCTGTACGCCCTCAACGCCTCGACGGGGGCGCTCCAATGGAACATCTCGAACCCGCAGTACGTCGCCGGCTACCCGGTCTACTCGGCCCCCGCGGCGACGCCGTCGGTCTTCTACGTCTTCGATGCCACGGCGCAGCTGAAGGCGATCTCCGTCGCCACCGGCCGGGTCCTCTGGCGCGCGACGTTCCAGTCGATCTCCTACGCCCCGGTCTCGATCGACTCCGGCGAGGCGCTGATCGCCGACGAGAGCGGGTGTGTGCGCGTGGTGGGCCGCGCCGCCAGCGGCACGCCCTGGCCGGTCCTCGGGAAGGTCACGGACCCGAACGGGACCCCGCTCGGGGGCGTCGAGATCTTCACGGGCTTCGCGACGAACACGACGAACGCCTCGGGAGAGTTCGACCTCGCGCTCCCGAACGGGACCTACCAATTGGTGTTCGCCCTCTCCGGATATGCCGAGGTCGACCGACCGCTGACCGTCGACGGCGCCGTTCCGCCGTTCGACGTCGTCCTGCCGATCCTCCCCCTGTACCGTCTGACCGGCACCGTCATCGACGCCTACTCGGGCCACGGCGTGGGGAACGTCCTCGTGGAGGTGTACGGCGTCGACCTCTACCTGACGACCGTCACGAGCACCTCGAACGGCTCCTTCGCCGTCCGGGTGCCGGCCGGTCCGGTCGAGCTTTCCGCGCAGTCGAGCGGCCAGCACGCCACCGGGACCGTGCAGGTCGAGATGCCCGCCGGGTCCCTCGGCGGGGTCGTCGTCGCGGTCCCCCCGACGGACCTCTCGGTCGCCCCCAGCGACCCGTACGACGTCTTCGTCCTCCTCCCGATCGCCCTCCTCGGCGCCGTCGGGACGACGGTCTGGGTCGGCGCCGCCCGGTCCCGTCGCATGGCGCTCGGCCTCCCGCCGGCGATCCTCTCCCGGTTCGCCCGGTACGTCCTGCAGAGGCTGATCCTTCTCCCGGCCCAGCTCGTCGTGATGCTCACGGTGCTCTACCTGTTCGGCACGTTCCTCCCGGCCGCCGCCTCCCAGGCGCCGGTGTGCAGCTTCTCCGTCGGCTCCTGCTCCTACTGCGCCTGGTCCGACCCGGTCTGCGTCACGCAAGCGTTCGGGTTCGGCTACAAGACGTTCGTCTGGAACCTGTTCACCGGCAACTGGGGGACCGCGACGTACGGCCACCTCGTGGAGCCGGCCGTCCAGTTCCTCATCTGGTACGCCCCGGATTCGATCGAGCTCGCCGCGATCGCCCTCACCATTTCGGCCGTGGCCGCTTACGTCCTCGGACTCTCCGCGGGATGGCAGAGGGACCGACCCGTCGACACGGGCGTGCGGGCCGTCTCGGTCGTCGGCCTCCTGTTCCCGTCGTTCCTCGTCATCCTCGTCCTGTTCACGCTCGTGTACAGCCCGTTCCTCCGCGTCTTCGGCGATACGCCGTTCGGGGTGTTACCGGCCCCCGGCTGGTTTGAGGCCCGCGGGTCGGTGCCGAGCTGGATCGGCATCGCCTACAACACCTCCCCGACCGGGTTCCCGCTCATCGACGCCGCCTGGCACGGGGCGTGGGCCGCCGAGACGATCACGCTCGCGAAGACGCTGATCCAGGCGGCGCTGATCTCGGCGATCTACGTCCCCGTCTACCTCCGGTACGCCCGCAACGCCGTGGCCCAGGCGGCGGAGGAGACGCACGTGGTCGCGGCGCGGGCCCGAGGGATTCCGGAGGGAACGATCCGGTGGCGGCACACCGGTCGCCGGGTCATTCCGATCTTCCTGCTCGCCTTCGCGGCGACGCTCCCCCTCTACGTCGGGACCCAGTCGCTGGTCGAGGCGATGACGAACGACCCGGGGGTCGGTACGCTGCTCCTCAGCCAGATGTCGACGTTCGTCCACAGCGGCTTCGGATTCAGCCAGGCCGCGGGCTCGGCGAAGCCCGGGAACTTCTACCAGGTCACGATCTTCCTGGTGGTCGCGGTCGTCCTGTTCGGGTCGCTGGCGAGCGAGGTCCTGTCGCGGTACCTCGACCCGCGCGCGGCGCGTGGGGAGCCGTCGACGTGAGCGGGACGCTGGCGCGTGCTCCGACCCCGACGATCGAAGAGCTCGACGCCGAGATCGAGCGGTGGGTCCGCCCGGGCCAGGAGCTTCGGTTCTTCGTTCGGAGGCTGACGGGAAACCCGACGCTGCTGGCCGGCCTCGCCATCCTCCTCTTCTACCTCGCCGCGGCGGTCGCGGCGCTGTTCTACTACGGGCCGGGCCTGACGACGCCGCCCATCCGGGCCTCGTGGGCCGAGCAGTACCCGCCGCCCGGTCCGCAGGTCGCCCACCCGTTCGGCGTGATGGCGGGACTCGGCGTCGACGTCTTCGGCGAGGTCGCCCGGGCCGTCCCGATCGACCTCGCCATCGTGGCGGTCGCGCTCGGCTCGTCGATGGCGATCGGGGTCCTGCTCGGCGCCTACGCCGGCGTGCGGGGCGGCGCATTCGACTTCTGGGTGACGTTCGCGGCGGACGTCGAGGCCGGGATGCCCCCGTTCTTCTTCGTCGTCGTCCTCTACGTCGGCGTCTACCTGTTCATCCCGCCCGGGATCCGGCTCGAGACGTTTCCCTTGTTCTTCGGCGCGGTCCTCTGGCCGTACTACGCGCGGCCGGTCCGGATCGTCGCGAAGCAGCTGATCGGCGAACCGTTCGTGGAGTCGGCGCGCGCGGCCGGGGCGACCCGTCGGCATCTCCTGTTCCGGCACGTGATCCCGAACGCGCTCTTCCCCGCGCTCGCGCAGGTGCCGGTCGACCTGTACAACATCTTCTTCGTCCTCACCATCTTCCCGTATCTCGCCTGCTCCTCCGGCGGGATCTTCGGACTCCTGTCGCCGCTCCCCAACCCGTTCTATCCGGAGTGGGGGAGCCTGCTCGCGCAGGGGACCTGCTACGGGTTCTCGATCGCCTCACCGCCCGGCTACTGGTGGATGTACCTGTTCCCGGCGGCCGCGATCATCGGCCTCGGATTCGGCGTCACCCTCGTCTGCGACGGGGTGGAGCGGTGGCTGTCGACGCGGCGCCGCACCTAGCGGATGTGATCCAGCGAGAACGAGCCCAGGCTGAACGACTTCTTGGAGAACGTGTAGCCGACCCAGGCGCGCGACTGGACCTCGCCGAGGCCACGGACGGAAAGGAACGTCTTCAGCTGGTCGAGTTTGAGGTTGATCGACCCGTCGGTCATGTGCTCGAGGGTCTGCAGGTCGGACTCGGTGTGCATCCCGGTCTCGAGCACGTAGTAGCTCGCGGCCCCGTCCAGGCGGCGGCGGCCGGAGAACGGCTGGAGGAACCGGAAGGTGGAGGCGGTGTCGAGGTACGCGGCGAGGGTGGAGACGGTCTCGAAGACGAGCCGGTACCCCCGGTCCTTCGCCTTGTCGCGGAACTCCTGCGCGAAGCCGTTGACGACCTGCGTCAACTGGTCCAACATGCCCTTGTCGGCGGCGGACAGGAGCTTCACGCCCGGCTCGGCCTGAGTGACGCCCAGGCTCCGCGAGTACAGGTCAATGTAGCGGACGAGACCCTTCGCCTCCGCCTCGCCGTACTGCGGATAGACGGCGAGCATCTCGTCGCGGATCTGCGTGTAGGTCTTGTCGGTCACGACCCACATCGCCGGGATCCCGGAACGGAGACCCTCGGCGACGAACAGGCGGGCGAGGACGTCCTTCCCCGTGTGCACGGGGCCGTTGACGAGCGCCTGGGCGGCCGGCGGGAGCCCGCCGAACATCAGGTCGTCGAGCCGCCGGACCCCGGAGCGGACCTTGCCGGCCTTCGATTCGCTGACGATGTCGAGATGCATCTCCTCGGCCTGGTTCGCCGCGGCCTTCCGCTGGAGCGTCTCGATCTCCTGCATCTGCTGGTGCAGGAACGTCTCGCGCGTCCGGAGCTCCTGCTCCTTCTTCGAGAGCTCGCCCCGGAGGTCCTCGAGCTTCTTCGCCTCCTCCGGGCGGATCCCTCCGCCGGACGATTCGAGCTCCGCCCGCCCGGCCTCGATGCGCCGCGCCTCGAGTTCGAGCGCCTGCTTCGTGGTCTGGATCTGGCGCTCCCAGGCGGCGAGCTCGTTCTCCTTGTACTGGAGGGGCGCGCGGGCGCGCTCGACCTCCTCCGAGGCGATCCGGATCTCCTCGAACCGGGTCCGGAGCTCGTTCTCGCGGACGACGAGCTCGCGGTCGCGGGCTTCGAGGTGCTTCAACCGCTCGTTGAGTTCCGTGGGGAGCGAGGCGCCGCTCGCCACGAGCGATTCGTGGGCCTTGCGGCCCTCTTCCTCGGCGCGCAGCGCGCGGGTCTCGCCTTCGAGCTGGACGATCCGACGCCGGAACTCCGCCTCGCGCTCGACGAATGCCTGCTCGCGAGCCTGGACCTGCTCCCGGTGCTGGCTCTCGGCGAGCGGGTTCGAGGGGATCGACCCGACGGCGGTCTCGCCGTCGTCGCTCGGCGACGGGGCGTCGCCCGGCTCGGAGCCGGTGGCCGACGAGGGGATGGTCAGGAGCTTCAGCTTCAGCTCGGCGATCTCGGCGTCCTTCGCCTGGATCGCCTGCTCCCGGGTCTTCGCCTCGCGTCCCCGGACGTACTTGATCACCGCGATCGAGCCGCGCTTGACGTGCTCGACCTCGTCCTCGAGCTGCTTGCGCTTCGCCCGCTCCTCGTAGAGGGTCCGGTTCAGCTCCTGGACCTCCTGGAGGAGGGACTGGGGGTCGAACTGTTCGCTCTTGACCCGGTCGAGCAGGTCCGTGAGCCAGCGGACGACCGTCTCCTCGCGCTCGAGGACTTGGGAGGGGATCGCCGCGGCGGGGGCCGGACGGGCGGGCGCCGCCGCGCTGCCGGCCTCGTCGACCGGAGCGGCGGGGGGAATGACCGTGGCCGGGGCGGGCGACGGGGCCGGGCTCGGGCGCCGCGGCACCGGCTCGGAGGACTGGATCCACGCCTCCATGGCGTGGTCGTCGCCGTCGACCCACTTGCGGAGCACGTCGGTCGAGGTCTTGCCGGCCTGGGCGGGGCGTCGCCGCGCGCGCTCGCCGGTGCGGCCGGGGCCCATCATCCGCGCAACCAGCCGTTCGTCCGTTTCCCTCGGAGGTCGGGCCGCCAGGGGCGGGGGGGACGTCGACCGAATCCGGTCGGCCTCGGGTTCGCTGATGCCGAGGTCGAGGAGCGTCTCCCGGCTGAGCGAGCGGACGGCGTCGGGCGTCGAGTACCCCGCCTCGGCGAGTCGGTGGGCGGTCGAGCTTCCGATCCCGAACGTCCGCAGGAGGTCGTCGGCGGCCGTGTCGCGGGCCGCACGCTCCGGTTCGGCCGACACTTCGGCGGGCGCGTCGCTCATCGAGGTAGTATCGTTCTAGCTCGCCCTATGGGTATATTGTTTGTTGCAATCGGCGCCACCGTCGACGGGCGTGCGAGACCGACACGCGGTCGCGCCCCGGGCGGGGAATCGCTCCCCGTTCAGAGCGAGGCGCCGCAGCTCGCGCACCGGGACATCCGCTCGTCGGAGAGGGTCCCGCAGTGGCGGCAGCGGATCTTGACGACCTCGCGCTCGACCGTATGCGTGGCCCGCGGGACGGGGGCGTGGGCGGAGGCGAGTTCCGCCTTCGCCGCGGCGATGGCCTCGTACCACCTCGCGGGGTCGACCACGTCGAGCCGGAGCTTCCCTGGGGGGAACTCGAGGACGATGTACCGGGCCCGCCCCCGCACCACGCCGACGGAGACGTTGCCGACCGAGCGGAGGGGGAGGTCGAACACGGTCTCCGTGTGGGCCGCCCGAAGTCGTCCCCCCTGCGGGCTTTCGAGAACGAGCCGGAACGTGGTCAGGTAGAGACTTCCCTCGCCGGTCGCGTCGCCCCAGCGGTACGGCACGACGTCCTCGCGGCGGAGCTGCGACTCCCCTCCGCTCAGCAGCATCGGCTCGTGGGCCCCCCGACCAGGTGGTCGTAGCAACGGACGACGGGATACAACTTGCCGGGACTCGGCCCCCGTCTCGACGGGCGTCGCCGTGGGCGACTAAATAGCGGGTCGGTTCCTCGGGAGCTCGATGGACCGTCCGGACCGGGTCGAGCGGGTCGCCCGGAACACCGAGGAGCTGCTCACCCTGGAGGAGCTCGATGCGCTGTTCGCGCGCACCGAGCGTCCGCGGGCGTACATCGGCTTCGAGCCGTCGGGTCGCCTCACCGTCGGTCATCTGGTCTGCGTCCGCAAGATGATCGACCTGCAGGAGGCGGGGTGTGAGCTGACCGTCTTCCTCGCGGACTGGCACGCGTGGATCAACGACAAGCTCGGCGGCTCGCTGGAGCGGATCGGGGCCGCCGGAGGGTACATGCGGGCCGCGTTTCAGGCGCTCGGGGTCTCGGAGGAGCAGACCCGGTGGCGGTGGGCGCACGAGCTGACGGGGTCCTCGGAGTACTGGTCCCGGGTCGTCCGGGTCGCGAAGACGACCTCCCTCGCCCGGACGAAGCGGGCGATGACGATCCTCGGTCGTACGGAGGAGGAGGCGCAGCTCGACACGGCGAAGCTGTTCTACCCGTCGATGCAGGCCGCCGACATCTTCGAGCTCCCGGTCGAGATCGCCTACGCCGGGCTCGACCAGCGACGGGCCCACGTCCTCGCCCGCGAGGTCGCGCACCACTACGAGTGGCCGGTGCCCGTCGCGGTCCACACGCCGCTCATCTCCTCGCTGAAGGGCGGGGGCCGGATGGACGCCGGGAGCGCCCCGGAGCGCAAGATGTCGAAGTCCGACCCGACGAGCGCGATCGTCCTTCCGACGACGCCCGAGGAGGTCGCGCAGCGACTCAAGGGCGCGTTCTGCCCGGCGAAGGAGGTCGAGGGGAACCCGGTGGTCGAGCTCGCCCTCCACGTCGTCTTCCCGTGGCGGGGGACGCTGACGGTCCATAGGGCGCCGCAGCACGGCGGCGACCGCACGTTCTCCGACGCCGCCTCGTTCCGGACCGCGTGGACGGCCGGTGAGGTCCACCCGGCGGACCTGAAGGCCGCTGTAGGGAGGGAGGTCGCCGCGATCGCCCAGCCCGTCGCGGACCACTTCGCCCGGCACCCCACCGAGGCGCCGACCGACTTCTGACGGCGGTACCCTCGATGCCCAAGAGCGAGGGGACGCGGAAGCTCGAGGCCGTGTTTGCGGCGCTCCCGCCCGAGCAACGCACGATTGCGACGGCCCTTCGGAAGGCGATTCGCGACGAAGGCCCGGAACTCGCGGAGGACGTGAAGTGGAACTCCCCGGTGTGGGGAGGTCGAAAGCTCGCGATCTGCCTGATGGTCTTCGACACGCACCTCAACCTCGGCTTCTTCCGCGGCGCCGAACTCGCCGCCCGGCATCCGACGATCGAGGGGACCGGAAAGGCGCTGCGCCACATCAAGATCCACGGCGCCGGCGACGCCAAGCTCCCCTCGGTGAAGGCCGCGATCCGAGACGCGATCCGACTCGACGCGCGCGACTGACGACGAGGCCCCGGCGCGCGCCCGAGCGTAGGGCTAAGAGGCGCGACCGATACGACCGGCCGTGCCGCGGAAGGTCCGCCTGTACTACGGGGCGTGGAGCCACTACTGCGTCTGCGCGGGGATCCAGCTCGCGATGAAGCAGGTCGAGGCGGAGTTCGTCCCGGTCCCGTACCACGACAAGACCGACCTGATCGCGGCGACGGGCCAGGACTACATCCCGGCGCTCAGCTGGGACGGCAAGATCGTGCCGTGGACGGCGATCCCGGATTTCCTCGAGGCGGAGTGCCCGATGCCGACCCTCTATCCGTCCACCCAACGCGGACTCGCGACGCTGATCGACCGGTGGGGCCACCAGGTCCTCGAGGAGAAGGCGTGGCGGTTCGCCCTCCCGAAGCTCCCGGAGATCTTCACGGATGCGCGCGAGCGCTGGGTGTTCGAGGAGATCCAGAGCCGGCTGCGCGGTCCCTGGCACCTCCTCGAAACGCGCCGCGCCGAGTTCGGCGAGGCGCTCGACGAGGAGCTGGCGTGGATCGACACCACGCTGCAGGGACGGGAGTGGCTGCTCGGAGAACCGAGCCTCGCCGACTGTGGGGTGTACGGCGGGCTCTCTCCGATCCGGACCGTGGGCGAGCCGATCCCGGAGAAGTTTCCGAACCTCGCGAAGTGGGTGGAACGCCTCGAAACGCTCCGGTACGGCGGCGCGCCCGGCGACGCCCGCGTTCGCCCAGCGCAGGTTAAATAGAGAGCCGAGTACCGCGCCCTACCCGTGAGCCGAGGGTCCCCGCGAGGGGGTCCGCTGACGCGAGGAACCGAAGATGGCGCGACCGATTTACGTACGGTTTGAGACCCCGACCGAACTCGCCGACAAGGCGCTCCAGCTCGTGCAGATCGCGAGCGAGACCGGCAAGGTCCGCGTCGGCACCAACGAGGTCACCAAATCGACCGAGCGCTCCGAGGCGAAGCTGATCGTGATGGCCGAGGACGTCGACCCCGTCGAGATCCTCGTGCACATCCCGATGCTCTGCGAGGAGAAGCGGATCCCGTACATTTACGTCCCGAAGAAGCAGCGGCTCGGGCAGTCCGCCGGCCTCTCGAAGTCCGCCGCGTCGATCGCGGTCGTCGAGCCGGGCGAGGCGAAGGTCCTCCTCGACGAGCTGACCCAGGCGTTCCCGACGCTGAAGAAGTAGCCGGACGGTACGCGGGTTCGACCATGGCGGAAGACAAGGGCTCGCCGGCCGAGGTCGTCGAGCTGATCGGCCGCACCGGCATGGCCGGGGAAGCGACCCAGGTGAAGGTCCGCGTCCTCGCCGGGCGCGACCGCGGCAAGATCATCACCCGGAACGTCGCGGGACCGATCCGAATCGGCGACGTCCTGATCCTGCGCGAGACGGCGCGCGAAGCGCGCAAGCTCTCCGTCCGCTAGGGGCACCGATGGTCGTCAAGCGCTCCTGTTCGTTCTGCGCCGGTGAGATCGAGCCGGGCACCGGCACGATGTTCATCAAGCGCGACGGCGCCGTGTTCCACTTCTGCTCCTCCTCCTGCCGCAAGCAGCAGCTCCACCTGGGCCGCGTCGGCCACCGGTTGAAGTGGACGCGCGCCCACGTCGTGAAGCGCCAGACCGAGCAGAGCTCGGCCGCCGGCAAGGCGGCGAGCAAGGCGAAGGGCGCGGCGGCGCCGTCCGCCACGAAGTCCGCGCTCCCCGCGGGCCTCATCAAGGCTCCCGCTTCCGCTCCGGAGCCCGCCGCGACGGCGGCACCCACCGAGACGGCGGGCGAGAAGCCCGCGAGCGCCCCCGCAGCCTCGGAAGCCCCGGCGACCCCGGCCCCCCCGGCCCGGAAGCCCCGCGCGAAGAAACCCGCGGAACCGCCGGCCTCGGGCTGAGTCGACGCCAACCCGCCGCCCAGCTTCCAGTCGAACGCTGGGGTTGATGCGTCCGGCCGTTCCGGTCGATCGGTGACCGCGCACGCGGGACCCGGCCGACGACGGTACGTTTCCGCGAGCGAGCTCGCGGACTACGCGTTCTGCCCACGGTCCCACTACTACCGCCAGCATGCCGAGGGCCGGACGCCCGCGGCCGGCGCCGTCGCGCGCGAGCGCGCGGGGACGTCGTACCATCTCCGCACGATTGGCGCGGACCGACGGTGGGCCGCCGCCTCCCCGTTCCCGTGGGTCGCCGCCGTCCTCGCCGGGGGAGCGATTCTCGTCCTGCTCCTCTGGCTCGCCTTGGGGTCCCTGCCGTGAGCCTCGCAGGAGAGCTCGAGCTCCTCGTCGGGATTGTGGGCCTCGTCCTGCTGGGGGTCGGTGCCTTGACCCTAGCGCGCATCGCCCGCGCCCGCGGGTCGGGGACGCTGGTGGCGGCGGACGACGGTCGCGCCCCCCCGCTCGACCTCGTCTCCGAGGAGTTTGGACTGGTCGGTCGCCCGGACGAGATCCGCCGACGGAGCGACGGGCGGCTCGTGCCGGTCGAAATCAAGAGCCGCGTCGCCCCACCGAGCGGCGTCCTCGGATCGCACCGAGTCCAGGTGGAGGCGTACTGCCTGCTCCTCGAGTCGACGAGCGGGAGGTCGCCGCCTTACGGGCTCGTGGTCTACCGGGGCGGGATCGAGAGAATCGTCCCGTGGGATGCCCGGGCCCGCCACGAGGTGACTTGCTTTCTCGCCGAACTGCGGAGCCCGTACGACGGGCGCGCCACGCCGACCCCTGGAAAGTGCCGTGGCTGTCGTTGGCACGACGGGTGCGACGCCCGCGCGGGGTGAGGGGCTCAGGGAACCGCCGACCGAGGGTCACCGCGGTGGGGCCGAGACCTTGCGGAGCGACCGCTCCAACGAATCGAGGTCTTCGAGGACGAACGCCCACAGGAGGGTGGGGGAGATTCGAAAGTACTCGTGGGCCATCTGGTTCCGGCGGCGGATCAATCGTGACCAGGGGACCTCCGGGTGGGCGGCCCGCAAGCCCACACTGAGCCGCACCGCCGCCTCGCCGAGTTGCAACAGCTCGTAGGCCACCGCGTCCGACGTCTTGCTGTCCCGAAAGAATTCCGCTTCCCCCCCGGCGGTGTAGGCTCGGATCTGTTCGATCGACCGGAGCATGTCCGAAAGTCGGAGGGCATCGTCCCTCACACGCGGACCGCCTCGGACAGGACGCGGGGGCGAACGAGCCAGTGCAGTTCTTCTTCCGTGGCGAGGTCGACCGGACGACCGAGAAGAGATTCAATTTTCTCTTCCAACTCGGCGCGGCCCAGGATTCCCAGCGGGGCTCGAAATCGAACGAGCAGGTCGAGGTCGCTCTTGGGTCCGGCTTCCCGGCGGGCCACCGAGCCGAAGACCCGGAGGTCCGTGACGCCGAACGAATGTACCAGATCGAGGAACTCTCGCCGATGGTCGCCGAGCACCTCGCCGATGCCGGTGCCACGAACGGACCGGGCCTTCCGGGCGACGACCGGTCGAGGGACGTTCCACTGGGTCGATTTGCAACGCGGACACAGCCGCACCGGGGACTTCCGCAACCGCCAGACGTACGCGCACCGGTAGCAACCGAGCAGTCCCGATCCGAGGTCCGGCATCGAACGAAGTACCGCCCGCTACCGGATTAAGGCTTACTTTGGAAGTAGGAGTGGAATCAGGGGCCGTTAGATACTAGTGCGGTCCTCTCCTCCCTTGGCCCAGGGCCAGGAGGTTCCGGAGAAATGGCAGCGATCTACGATGCCGTGTCGCCGCGAACCGACTGACCCAAGTCTCGCACTTGCCCGCGGCCTCTGACATCGTTCGCTTCCTTCCTCCGCGGAACCGCCGTTCGCCCGGGCCGGGGGAAACCGATGCCCAACGATGGGTACCTCGACAGCAGCGTGCACTGGAAGGTGCGGACCGGACAGATCGAATTCGCCGAGCCGACCCACGGCGAGGTAGCGGACGCCATCCTCGACGGGGGGCTCGCCACCGAGGTCGGCCAACGCCTCGGGAGCGGGAAGGAGGCCGACGTCTACCTCGCGCGCGACGGCCATCGCCTCGTCGCGGTGAAGGTGTACCGGCAGTACCGGACCGCGCATCGCGGCGGCCGGCCGATCAAGCTCGCCACGATGGGGGAACGGGCCCTCCTCGAGTTCGACCTGCTCTCGTACGCCTACCAGGGCGGGGCGCGGGTCCCGAAACCCGGGAACCGGATCGAGAACATGTTCTCGATGCAGTACATCGGGAGCCCGGACGCCGCCGCGCCCATGCTCCAGAAGGCGACGCTCGAGGATCCGGAATCGTTCCTGCAGGCGACCCTGGCCGGGATCGAGGGGCTCGCCGAGGCCGGCATCGTCCACTCGGACCTGAGCCCGTTCAACATCCTCGTCCACGACGGAGCCCCGTGGTTCATCGACCTCGCCGCGGGGATCCGCGTCGACCGGTTGGGGTGGCCGCCGTGGGTCCGACTGACCCAGGCGATGGAGTCGCTGCGCCACGGACTGACGATGCTCGAGCGGCACTTCCGCCGGTACGATCTCGAGTTCGACGCCGCCGACGTCCTCAACCGGGTCCGGAGCCAGATCGACCGGTTCGGCGTGATGACCCCGCCGTGAGGCGAGGCTCCTCCTAGGTCGCCGGCACGAAGGAGACGTGCGGCGCCCCGAGTCGCGGGTCGACGACAACGAGGTGGCCAGGGAACGCGGGCCGGACTCCCCGCACGACGAGACCGAGCTCGCCCCGGTGGAGGCCGAGGATCACATCGGCGTTCCCACGAGCCGCGTCCGCGCATCCGAGGCCCGGACGCAGGAGGCCGAGGACGAGATTTCCGACGATCCGGGCGCGCTTGACCCCGTGGAAGAACATCCGCGTCGCGACGTCGGCGCCGAACAGCATCTCGGCGATCTCGAACGCGACCATTTCGACGAACGGCTTCTCGCGCACGCCCATCACGGCCTTCTCGGCGACGACCATCTTCGCCATCTGCTCCTTTCCGGACCTTTTCTTTGCCGCGACCGTGTCGGCCGGGCGGGACTTCGAAAGGTCGACCACGTACGGGACCTCCGTGTCCTCGGACACGTACACCACGACCCGGACCCGGGTGTCGAACCGCCGGCGGCTCACCCACCGGGTCAGGTCGGCCCGGAACCCGTGCGGGGTCTCGCGCGACGGGAGGACCGCGAGCACGCCGCGGGACTGGTAGAGGAAATTGAGGTAGAGCGGCGTGAGCAGGAGCGACCGGTCCCGGGGCTCGATCGTCTCGTCCATCTCGAAGAGCGCGTGACTCCCCCGCGGGAACCCGCCTCCGAGGAGTCGGTCGAAATCGGGGATCCCGCTCGAGAACCGCTCGGGGGTGTCCGGAATCGGGGTCCACGTCGATGCGGGCTCGTCGTGCTTCGCCGACTTCGGCATGGAGAGAAGATGCGTGGCAGGGGTTCTTAGAGACCGCTCATCCTCGACGACAAATCGCTCCCGGGACGACATGGCCCTCTCCGAGTACGATCCCGCAGGCGCTGGGTACGCCGAGTCCGTTTCCCGGTCGAACCGACGGCTCTCCCGGTAATCCCTTTCGTCTCAATCTTGGTCAGTCAGTGAGACCATCGGCCGCTTCGGGCCGAGTCGCGTCAGTGTCGCCGAACCGAGTGGACGTGCGTCCGATACGGCATCTGGAACCGGTCAAGCCCCTTCGTGTCCGGATGCTCGGCGAGGAGCGTCCGTACGGCCTCCGCGACCCGGGCGCGGGCCTCGGGCGGCTGGGAGGCGATGAAGCTCACGGACAGGGCCCGGTCGACGAACGTCGCCACGTCGCCCTCGTGGGTCCAGGTGAACACCTTCAGCTCGGGCGGGGCGAAGTGCGGGTGCGTCTCGAACGCCGCCTTCCACGCCCCCTTGTGGGTCCTCGGGACGTGGCCGGCATCGTAGGTGTCCAGGATCTCCCCGAAGGCGCCGACCCACGGCACCGTCGAGTCCCGTCGGTTCCAGACGAGTCCGAGACCGCCGTCGGGGCGGAGGACCCGCGCGATCTCATCGAGAGCGGCCGGCTGGCGGAACCAGTGGAACGCCTGCGCGACGACGACCGCGTCGGCGGAGGCGTCGGGGAGCGGGATCGCCTCGGCGCTCCCGTCCCGCACCTCCACGTCGGGGAGCTGCGACCGGAACACGGCCCGCATCCCTTCGGACGGCTCGATTGCGAGGAGATGGGACCCCAGGGGCCGTAGCGCTCGCGTGAACTTTCCGGTCCCGCTGCCGAGGTCGACGACCGTGCGGCCGGGCCCGAGCCCGAGGACCTCGGCGAGGTACTGAACCGCCTCGGGAGGGTAGTCCGGACGGCCGCGCTCGTACTCCGGCCCTACGGTGTCGAACGCCCGGGCGAGCGGGTGCACGTCCGCCGAGCCGACCATGTCAGACCGGTCCGGACGAGCGGCCTCCCCATCTTGGGCGTTGCGCCCGCTCCCGCCAAGCCTTTTGACGGACGCGAGGCTCGGAGCCGTCGATGGCGGAGGGGACGGTCGAGCGGACGCTCGTGCTCGTGAAGCCGGACGGGGTCCGGCGCGGTCTCGTTGGCGAGATCGTCGGCCGCTTCGAGAAGAAGCAGCTCCGGATCGTCGCCGCGAAGCTGACGATGGTCACGACCACGACGGCGGAGACCCACTACGCCGAGCACAAGGGGAAGCCGTTCTACCCGGGACTCGTCA
The DNA here is from genome assembly GCA_022750435.1 of Thermoplasmata archaeon. Lineage (GTDB taxonomy): Archaea > Thermoplasmatota > Thermoplasmata > Lutacidiplasmatales > UBA184 > Lutacidiplasma. The sequence goes on from JAKIVS010000004.1 coordinate 15,238, forward strand.
CCCACATCACCTCCGCGCCGGTGTTCGCCCTCGTCCTCGAGGGGAAGTCGGCGATCACCATCGTCCGCGCGATCACGGGCGCCACCAATCCCCAGACGGCGGCCCCCGGGACGATTCGCGGGGACCTCGCCCTCGGTGTCACCCCGAACCTGATCCACGCCTCGGACTCCCCGACCTCCGCCGAGCGCGAGATCGCTCTGTTCTTCGAGCCGTCGGAGTTTTCCCAGTACGACCGTGTGGGCGCAGAGTATGCCTGAGACCACATCCTCCGAGGTCGAGCGCGCCGTGCGCGCGCTCCGCGCCGGCAAGCTCGTCGTCTACCCGACCGACACCCTGGTCGGGCTCGGCGCCCGGGCCGACGACCCGGACGCCGTCGAGCGTCTCCTCGAGGCGAAGGCCCGACCGACGGGCTCCCCGCTCTCCCTCGCGCTCTCGAGCTACGCCGAAGTGGAGCCGTGGGCCGAGGTCACCGCCCCGCGACGTGCGTGGATGCGACGCCACCTCCCGGGGCCGTACACCGCAATTCTCCCAGCGAGCGCCGCCGCCAAGTCCACGTTCGCCCCGTCCGTCCTCTCGCCCGGGGGCACCCTCGGGATCCGGATCCCGGACCACCCCCTCGCGCGCACACTCGCCGAGCTCGTCAGGCCCGTGACCTCGACGAGCGCCAACCGGCACGGCGAGGCGCCGGCCCGGTCGGTCGACGAAGCGCGCCGGATCTTCGGGAACGAAGTCGCGGTGTACCTCGATGGCGCCCCGGCCCCTTCGGGACGCCCCTCGACCTTGGTCGACCTTACGGGCGCGAAGCCCCGGACCCTCTCGCGGCGGTAGACCCTCCGTGGCCCCGTATCCCGTCGACCTGGAGCGGTGGCGGCGCGCCGCCCGGATCAGCGCGGAGGCGCGGGAGGTCGGTGCGGCCGCGGCCGTCCCCGGCGCCCGTCGCCAGGACGTTGCGGAGGCGGTCGAGCGGTACATCCGCTCGAAGGGCGCGGAGCCGGCCTTCCCAACGAATCTCTCGCGGAACGTCGAGGCGGCGCACTTCACGCCCCCTCCCGAGGACGAGGCGCTCCTCGTGGAGGGCGACGTGCTCAAGGTCGACGTGGGCGCCCACATCGACGGCGCCATCGCCGACACCGCGGTCACCGTCGAGGTCGGCGGCGGGGGCCGGCACACGAACCTCTTGCGCGCCGCCCGCGACGCCGTCGAGGCGGCGATCGCCCAGGTCCGCGCCGGCGTGGAGGTCGACGAGCTCAGCCAGGCGATCGAGTCGGCGATCCACGCGCGCGGACTGAAACCGGTCGGGAATCTCTCGGGCCACTCGATCCAGCCGTACCTGCTCCATGCGGGCAAGTCGATCCCGAACGTCTCCGGGGTCTCGACCGACGTCCTTGAGGAAGGCGAGGTGATCGCCATCGAGCCGTTCGCCACGAACGGCGACGGGGCGATCGAGAACGGCCCGTACGGCCACATCCAGCGCTTCCGCCGCGACCCCGGCCCGTCGGACCCGGTCCTCCAACGTCTGTTCGAGCGGTTCCGCACCCTGCCGTTCACCGCCCGGTGGGTCGACCCCGCCGACCGACCGGCGCTCGCGAAGGCCCGCAAGTCCCTGCAGACGTACCCCGTGTTCCTGGAATCCGGCGGCGGGCTCGTCTCGCAGGCCGAGCACACCGTGCTCGTCACCGCCGACGGGGTCGAGGTCCTGACCCGGTCTCCCACCTAGCCGGCCCGCTCGAAGTCCGCGCGCGCGAGCTTCGCGCCTTCCACGACGGCGGCGAGCTTCTGCCATGCGACCTCAAGGCTTCGCGTCCGCAGGCCGCAGTCCGGGTTGACCCAGATCTTCGAGGGGTCGCCGAGGATCTTCGCCGCGCGGCGGATCCGGTTCGCGACCCGCTCGGCGGTCTCCACCTCGTTCCGATGCACGTCGACGACGCCGAGACCGATCTCGCGGTGGTCGTTGTACTCGCGGAACAGGTTCAGGATCTCGTAGCCGTCGCGCTCTTCGGTGTCGCGGTTCGCGAACTCCCACGCCCACTGCTGGCAGCGTTTCGCTTCGAGGATCGCCGGGAACAGCAATCGATAGTTCGAGAAGCAGATGTGCATCGAGAACGTCGCATCGAGCCCCTCCGTCGCGGCGTTGAACCCCTCGGCGACCAGGTCGGCCTCGCCCGGATGCGTTCCCGCGGCGGGCTCGTCGATCTGGATGACGCGGCAGCCGCGCTCAATGAGCGCCTGCAGCGTCGGACGGATGGCGTGCTTCGCGATGGCGACGACGAATTCGCGCTGCGCGCGTCGCCGCGCGGCCGGCCCCTTCCAGCCGGCTTCCCGTCCGAGGTAGTGCTCGTTGTACGACCAATCCGCGAGGGTGTACGGTCCTGTGATCGGCAGCTTCGGAATCCCCTGCGCGTGCTCGCGGACGTAGTCGAACTCCTCGACGTGGTACGGCCGCTCGAGCCGCACCTCGCCGGTGCCGGCCGCCTTCAGGTAGTACTTGTTGTCGAACGAACGCACGTGGCCCAGAAATTGGAAGCCGCGCATCTGCCGGATTGGGTACTCGTACATCTCGATCCGCCGCGCCTCGCCGTCGTAGACGCGCGTGAGTCCGACGTGCTCGAAGTACCGGAGCGCGAACAGTGCGCCCAGGTCTCGCACCGGGCCCGGCCCGAGCTCGCGCGCACGTCCCTCGAGGAGCGCGCGCACCGACGGGTTCGCGGCGTCGGCGAAGTGGAGTCGGTCGTTCCAGCTGGTGAATTCCGTCACCGCGGCGGCATCGAGGAGCTCGCCCCGCTGGCCGAGGAGCTGCCAGCGCGGCTTCGCGAGACTCCCGATCTCCTGCGAGGGGAACAGCGGGCCCGTCATGCGGCACCTCCGGCCGACGCGAGCAGTTGCTTCGCCGCCGGGAGGACGTGGAGCTTGCGAGCCGCCGCCTCGGTGGGGAGCAAGTCGAGCGGTCCGCCGGGTCCGAGCCACAGCTCGCGCGGCTTCCCCTCCGATTGGAGCGCACGCGCGATCCGCGCGACCTCGGCGGGGTCTTCGGGAAGCGTCGTCCGCGGGTCGAGGCAGCCGAGACCCATCCCGCGGTGGTCGGGGAAGGCATGGACTCGATCCGGTTCGGTCTCGGCAAGGTCGATCCCCACCACGCTGACCTGGAGTCGCGCGAGGAGCGGTTGGACCGGGGCGGCGTCGCCGAAGTAGGTCCAGAGGATCGAAGTGGCCCCCTCGGTCGCCGTGCCGAGGCTCCGGTACGCGACGACGGCGGCCTCCGCGAGAGGTCCCTTCGGCGGGTCCACGACGAGGAGCGGCTCCTGGAACTGGAAGGTCCGGTATCCGGCGGCGCGCAACTCCACGACTTCGTCCGCAAGCAGGCGCCCGAACCGGTGGGTGAGCGCCTCCCGGGTCTCCCCGGACCGGTTGTCGAGGAGCCCCGCGAAGGTGAACGGTCCGGGCAAGATCACCTTCGCATTCGCGGGCGGCACGACTCGGTCGGAGGGGAGCGCGGCCCGGACGACGCCGGGAACGCGTTCGGGGGGCGCGTGGAGGATCGGTTGCCGGTAGAACGTGTTCGTCTCGAACCACCGGGTCACCGGGCCGACGGTGAACCCTCGCCAGCCTTCGGCGAACGGACGGAACAGGTCGGCCCACCGGAGGGAGCCCCCCGTGGTGACGTCGAAGCCGAGCCGCTGCTCGAGCGCGACCACGTCGCGCTCCGCTTCGGCGTACCGGGCTTCCACGGCGTCCGGGGTCGTTCGACCCCGGTCGCCATCGCGCGTGGCCGCCACGAGGACCTCCGAGCGGGGAAACGGACCGGTGAGCGCGAGGTGGACGTCCATGGGAGCGCGGCCGAGCGGGGCGGCTTCTTTAACGGTTGTTCCCGGCGGCGGAATCAACCGGCTTGCACGTCAGGAAATCGGCCCGCTAGGTGGCGAGATTCTCCGACACGATCCGGTCGAACTCCGCGGGTTTCGGAGGCCACCCTTCGGTCATGTACGCGAGGAACGCGGAGCGGCTCGCCTGGTTGAGGGCCTCGTTGGTTGCACGCTCGAAGCCGACCGTCGAGCAGTATCGTTCGACGAGCGCGTGGCGGCGCCCGAAGTGGGCCGGGTACACCTCGGTCGTGTCGGGAAGCGTCAGCAGCTTTTGCGTGAGGCTCTCGTAAAGGAGCTCGGGGCTCCCGTCCCCGAGGTCGGTGCGGCCGCAGGCGCCGATCAGGAGCGTGTCGCCGGTGAAGATCTTGTCGCGGACGCGGAGCGTGAGGTGGTCGAGGGTGTGGCCCGGGGTCTCGAGAGCGTGGATTGCCTCGTTGCCGAACTCGAGCGCATTGCCCTCCGCGAGCGCCTTGTGCGGATACTGGGCCGGTGAGCGGCGGCCGAGGAAGATCGGTGCCTCGGTCTTCGCGTGCAGCGCCGCGTGGCCGGCCAGGTGGTCCGCGTGCGTGTGGGTCTCGACGATCCCGACGAGTTCCCAGTGGCCGTCGGCGAGCGCGCGGAGGTACGGGGACGGGTCCCGGCCCGGGTCGACGACGACCGCCTTCGCGGTCTCCGGGTCGCCGACAAGGTAGGCGAGGCAGCCGGTCTCCGGACGCGGGAACTGGCGCAGCCAGAGGGTCCCGTCCCGGACGTCCGAGCCGTAGCGGGGGATCTCGGGGTCGGCGAGGCGCGCGTACTCGTCGATGCCGCCCTCCAGGGCGGCGGCGAGGAAGTATCCGCGCGACCGCAGGAAGTCGACGGCGCGCCGCGCCTCCGCGCCGAACTGGCAGTAGGCGACGAGCGGTCGGTCGATCGGGAGTTCTCTGAACCGCTTCGGAAGTTCCGCAAGCGGGATCGACCGGTCGTTCGGGAGATGGCCGTACGCCCGCTCCCGCGGCGGCCGGAGGTCGACGACGACCGGTGGGTCCGGCCCTTCGAGGAGGGCCTTCAACTCCACCGGACCGACGAGCGGGACCGCGCCCGCTCGCTCCGGCCGGACGTACGGGTGGGGAAGGTCGGTGGGAGAGGTGGCCATCCGGTATCGAATCCCGGCGAGCGTTTATCTAGGCTCCGAAACGCGCGGTCCGGACGAGCGAGGGGTTTTCTCGGTCCCGAGGGTGGGCCGGCTCCTCCTCGTACCCACGATGCCGACCGACGAAGACTCCCGCTACGAGCGAATTCCGATCCCCGAGGAACCGGCCCGGGACCGGGTCGCGAGCTTCATCGAGATCCGGCATCCGTATCAGCCCGACGAGGCCGTGATCGAGGCGCAGCGGTGCCTGCAGTGCGCGATGCCGTACTGCGTGCAAGCCTGCCCGATCGCCCAGGACGCGCGCGGGTACATCCTCGCGGTCGCGCAGCGGGACTTCGACCGGGCGGCCACGATCGTCCTCCGGGAGAACCCGCTCGGGACGACGCTCTGCAAGGTCTGCTACCATTTCTGCGAGGACGCGTGCATCATGCACGAGCGCGGGGGCGCCATCGCGATCCGCCAGCTGAAACGGGCCGCCATGGAGCTCGGCACGTCCGACACGGAGTACGTCCCGAGCGCCCCGGTCGGCCAGCGGATCGCCGTCGTGGGCGCCGGTCCGGCGGGCCTGATGGCCGCGTGGGAGCTCGGGACCCGTGGCTATTCGGTGACCGTCTTCGAGGCCGAGCCGTTCCTCGGCGGCCAGGTCGGGGCGATCCCGAAGTACCATATGGACGGCTACGAGCTCGAGCTCGACGTCGCCCGCTTCCGCCGCCTGGACGTCACCTTCCAGATGGGACGCCGGCTCGGCCGGGACTTCACGATCGATTCGCTCCGCACTGACGGATATCGGGCGATCTACCTCGCCGTTGGGACCCCCGGTCACAACCTTCTCGGGGTCCCGGGCGAGAACTTGCCCGGAGTGTACCCGGCGCTCGACCTGCTCATCGAGACGAACAAGGGCCCGCCCATCGCTCTCGGCAAGCGGGTCGTGGTCATCGGTGGCGGCGACGTGGCGATGGACGCGGTCCGTTCGGCGCGGCGACTCGCCGAGGGCGGGGACGTGACGGTGGTCTATCGACGCGGCCGCGCCGAGATGAGCGCAGGCGCCGAGGAGATCGAGGAGGCCGAGGCGGAGGGCGTCACGTTCCTCTTCGACCGCGGGCCGTACCAGGTCGTCGGCAACGGCAAGGTCGAGGGGATGGTCGTCCGCGAAGTGAAGCTGAGTCCTCCGGGTCCATCGGGTCGCCCCGTCGTCGTCGCCGTGCCGGGGACGGAGCAGACGCTTCCGTGCGACTCGGTCGTCATCGCCGTCGGTGAGAAGGCCGACCTGAGCGGCTTTCCCGCGGCGCTCGACCTCGCCTTCGGCAAGCAGGGGTGGCCGCAAGGGAAGCACGACGACACGATGACCGGGATCGACGGTGTGTTCGCCTCCGGCGGGAAATCGGTCGTGCATGCGATGGCCGCCGGGACTCGGTCGGCGGACGGGATCGACGCGTACCTGCGGAAGCAGGGCGGGAACCCACCGACTCCGCGACCCGACCCGTTCGGCCAAGGCATGGTACCGGCCCTTCCGAAAGGGTACGGTTTCGCCACGTGGACGCCCTAGCGGGGCCCACCGCCCCCCCTCGAAATCTCGCCGGTTGCGTCGGCAATTGACGAACCCTCCGGACGTCTCGACCGAAGCGTTCAAATCGTTGCATCGCCCGGTTGGCGCCGATGGTCCAGGCCGAGGCGCCGCCGTCCGGAACGCCCCGCGGGACGCGCCGGAAGGCCCGGCCCGACCCCGAAGAGAAGGAGGCGACGCAGACCGCGGCGCTGAGCGAACGGGCGCTCCGTCTCGCGAAATTCTACCAGGGGAAGGTCGAGATGGTCCCGAAGGTTCCCGTCCGGAGCCTCGAAGACTTCGGGCTCTGGTACACGCCCGGTATCGCCGCGGTGAGCCGCGCGATCCAGGCGGACAAGGACGCCTCGTTCGACCTGACCGGCCGGTGGAACACCATCGCGATCGTGACCGACGGGAGCCGCGTTCTCGGTCTCGGCAACATCGGACCGGAGGCGGCAATGCCGGTGATGGAGGGCAAGGCCCTGCTGTTCAAGTACCTCGGTGGGGTCGACGCGATTCCGCTCCCCATCCGGGTCGGGACGGCAGCGGAGCTCGTCGAGACCGTCGAGCGGATCGCTCCGGCCGTCGGCGGCGTCAACCTGGAGGACATCGCCTCCCCGAAGTGCTTCTTCGTGCTCGAGCAGCTGCAGAAGCGCCTTCCGGTCCCGGTCTGGCACGACGACCAGCTCGGCACCGCGGCGTCCACCGTCGCGGGGCTCCTCAACGCCCTCAAGCTCACCGGCCGCACGATCGGGCACGTCCGCACGGTCCTCCTCGGCGCCGGGGCGGCGAACCTCGCCACCGCGCGCCTCCTCGTCACGCTCGGCCACGACCCATCGGGGCTGACGGTCGTCGACCAGAAGGGAGTCCTCCACGCCGAGCGCGAGGACCTCGACGAACTAATGCTCCACAACCCGTGGAAGTACCGAATCGCCCTCGCCACCGATGGCGGCGGCCGGAAGGGGACGCTCGACGACGCGCTCCAGGGGGCCGACGTCCTCCTCGCGGCGTCGACGCCGGGACCGCACACGGTGAAGCCCGAGGAGATCGCTCGGATGGCGAAGCAATCGATCGTCTTCGCGCTCGCGAACCCGGTCCCGGAGATCTACCCCTCGGCGGCCCACGAGGCCGGCGCGGCGATCGTCGCCACGGGCCGCTCGGACTTCCCGAACCAGGTGAACAACTCGCTGATCTTTCCGGCCGTGTTCCGCGGCGTGCTCGACGCACGCGCCCGCTCGATCCCGGACGAGATCGTCCTCGCCGCCGCCCACGAGCTCGCCGCCCGGGCCGAGGACGTAGGGCTCACGACGACGCACCTCCTTCCGACCATGGAGGAGGCGGGCGTCTTCCCGCACGTCGCGGCGGCCGTGGCCGTGAAGGCCGTCGAGCTCGGCATCGCTCGCCGGCGCTACTCGCGGGCCGAGTTCCTGGAGCGGGCCAGAGCCCGCATGGCCCGCCCGGCGCTCCTCGCGAGGGTGCTCGAGAAGAGCGGACTCATCGCCCCGATGCCGGACGAACGCGCCGAACCGAAGAGGAAACCATGACGCAGGAGAAATCGAACCCGAACCCGACGATCCCGATCCATCTGCGGCCAGCGACGGCGAAGGACGTGCCGGCGCTCGTGCCGCTGCTCGTGCGCCTGAAGCGGCTCAACGAGGAGTTCGACCCCCTCCTCAAGGTTCGCAGCGACGTGGAGGCGCGTGCCGAGGAGGTCCTGAAGCGCGACCTCGACAATCCGAACGCGGTGCTGCTCGCCGCCGAGGGTGTCGGCGCGGAGCGGGACAAAATCGTCGGCGTCGTGCGCGCCCTGGTCCGGGAGCGCCCGTTCTACACGCCGGAACGGGAGGGGGTCATCATCGACATCTACATGCTCCCGATCTACCGGCGGAAGGGCGCCGGAGAGTTCCTCCTGCGCGAGGTCACGGCGCGCCTGAAGGAGAAGGGCGCCGGCGTCGTGACCGCGGAGTTCCCGACGCAGAACGAGATCGCCGTCAAGTTCTACGCGAAGCGCGGGTTCCGGCCCATCACCTCGCTGCACGCGAAGTCCCTCTAGGCCCGCGCGCGCTCGGCCGTCGGGCGCGGTACTCATCTGGGACGGGGGCTTCTTCGCCGCGGACGGAGATGGTCGCGGTTGTTGTCCCAGGTCGGCGACGGTCGCCCGCCGTTTGGTGGCTGGGCCTGCTCGGTGGCGCCGTACTCACGACGCTCGTTAGCGTGTTCGAGCCCCTCAGTCTGACGGAGGAGTTCGTCCTCGTCACCGTCGCCCTGGTGGCCCTCACCGCGGCGCTCCTCCTCTTCCAGCGAGGATTCGCGGTCCCGATGGGGGCGGGGGGAGCTCCTCCCTCGATTCGTCGAAGGTTTCTCCTCCTCTCGATCGGCGGTCTTCTCGCCATCGCGATCGCGGGTGCCTTCGTGGTGTCGTACATTGGCCTCGGTTGGGGAAACTGGGTCGTGTACGGAGCCCTGGCGGTCTGGCAGGTCGGCGTCATTGTGTGGATGCGGGCACGAAGCCGCGCGGCCCGCCAACCTCCGAGCGGGATCGCCCCTCCGCCCGTCGTCGGCAGCACCTGACAGAGCACCCACCAACGCTCGGCGGCGATTCCGAGGGTCCGGCTTCGTTCGGACTCCGCAGAGCCTTTGTAACCGACCGCGGTCGGAGCGTCGTGCCGACAGCCACCAAGCGCTCCGGGAGCCCGGGTTCGGCGGCGCCGAAGTTCCTCCGGCGGGGGAAGGTCAAGGAGGTCTACGAGGTCTCCAAGACCGAGCTCGAGTTCCGGTTCACGAACGACATCTCGGTGTTCGACAAGCACATTCCGAGCGAGATCCCCCACAAGGGGGAGACGCTCGCCCGCACTGCGGCCCACTGGTTCGAGCTGTGCGGCACGCTCGGCATCCCGCACCACTTCCTCTCCCTCTCGAGCCCGACCTCGATGCGCGTGAAGCGCGTCCAGGTCGTCCCGGACCCGAAGACGCTCGGCCCGAAGGCGAAGAACTACCTCGTGCCGCTCGAGTTCATCGTCCGGTACTATGTGGCGGGCTCCATCTGGGACCGGATCAAGGCGGGGAAGGTCCGCGCGGAGGAACTCGGCTTCCCGGCGGGAAAGCCCCTCGCGTACGGCGAGAGGCTGCCGGAGCCGTTCTTCGAGATGACCACGAAGCTCGAGCCGATCGACCGGCTGCTCACGGCCGCCGAGGCCCGGGAGCTGAGCGGCCTCGATGCCCGCCAGGTCGACCGCGTGAAGGATACGATCCTCAAGGTCGACGCGGCCATGGAGAAGGAGATCGAGCCCCGCGGCCTGATCCACGTCGACGGCAAGAAGGAGTTCGCGGTCGACGAGGTCGGCCAGCTGATGGTCGTCGACACGTTCGGCACTGCGGACGAGGACCGATTCTGGGACCGGGCCGCGTTCGAGCGGGGCCGCCAGGTGGAGTTCTCGAAGGAGTTCGTCCGCCAGCACTACCGGTCCACCGGGTACTACGACGCCCTCACCGCCGCGCGCGACGGGAAGACCCCGGAACCGGCGATTCCGCCCCTGCCGCCCCTCCTGATCGATGAGGTGAGCCGACTCTACACCACGGTGTTCCAGCGGCTGACCGGCGAGCCGTTCATTCCGAGCGGCTGAGCGGACGACCGCCGGGACCGGGCGGGCATCGTTCGCCGTTTCACGACGTCTCCGCACGCCTTATCCCCCGCGCCCTCGTTCGACCGGTCGTGCCGACGAAGCCCGCTGCCAAGCCGTCCTCGCCCCCCGAAGAACCGCCCAAGCGCGAGGTCGCGCTGGAGGACCTCGCGGGCGTCGGCGCGGCGACGGCCGAGAAGCTCCGGGAGGCGGGGTACACCGACCTGATGGAGCTCGCCGTGGCGTCGCCCGGCGACATCGCGGAGGCTGCGGAGATCGGCACGACGATCGCGCAGAAGATCATCGGCGAGGCGCGTCGTCAGGCCGATGTTGGCGGCTTCGAGGTCGGGACGATCCTCCTCGAGCGGCGGAAGAAAATCGGTCGGATCACGACGATGGCCCGCTCGCTCGATGAGCTCCTCGGCGGAGGCATCGAGACGCAGGCCATCACCGAGTTCGCCGGCGAGTTCGGCACGGGGAAGACGCAAATCGCGCACCAGGCCGCCTGCACGGTTCAGCTGCCGGTCGACCAGGGCGGCTTGAATGGGGAAGTCGTCTACATCGACACGGAGAGCACGTTCCGCCCCGAGCGGATCGTCGACATGTCGAAGGCGCTCTCGATGGACCCGACCGAGGCGCTCACGAAGATCCACGTCGCCCGCGCGTACAATTCCAACCACCAGATGCTCCTCGTCGCGAAGGCGCAGGAGCTTGCCCGTGAGAAGCCGATCAAGCTGCTCGTCGTCGACTCCCTCACCGCGCACTTCCGCTCGGAGTATGCGGGCCGTGCCGAGCTCGCCCCGCGCCAGCAGCTCCTCAACAAGCACCTCCACGAGCTCCTGAAGTTCGGCGACACCTACAACGCGGCCGTCATCGTAACGAACCAGGTGTCGGCACGACCCGACATCCTGTTCGGCGACCCGACGCGGCCGATCGGCGGCAACATCGTGGCGCACGCCTCGACGTACCGGCTCTACCTCCGCAAGTCGAAACCCCCCAAGCGGATTGCACGACTGATCGACTCGCCGAACCTCCCCGAAGGGGAGGCGGTGTACGCGCTCACGCCCGACGGAATCCGCGAGTAAGCCCCACCGGTCGGACGGCGGTTGCCTTCGCGAGCAGCGTCACCGCGCGACCGGGCGCGAGCTCGAGCGACTCCACCGAGCGGGCGGTCAGGGCGACCAGGATCCGTCGGCGGCCGACGCGGACGGTGAGTTCGCGGCGCCCGGACGGGCCACCGCCCTTCGGGCTGCGGACCCGCTCGACGACGCCGTCCCAGGCGTTCCGGGCGCTGGACCGCACGGCTCCGACCGCCACGACGATCGCCTCCGGGTCGATGGTGACGGCGACCGGCGCGCCGTCCTCCGCCACGAACGCGACCGCGGCCGAGAATCCGTCCGACGCTTCGACGTGCGGCTCGGGTTCGAGATGGAACACCCCGCGAAATCCTTGGTGCCGGGGTGGCACCCCGTCCGAGGGCCAGGACGCCGCTTCGGCCCCCGCGGAGAGCACGGCGCGGCCCCGGGCGGTCAACCCGCTTCCGCCGCCGCTGGCCCCGCCCCGGCGGGCGTTGACCATGGGTCCCCCGGCCCGCTGGCGGAGTCGCGCCAATCGGTAGACGGCCCGGTCTCTCGAGATCCCTACTTCGCGCGCCGCAGCCACGACCGAGCGACGGCGGTCGAGCGCGGCGAGGAGAGAGACGTCGAGCGGCGTGACCACGAGTTCGTGTCCCGCCATCGTCGACCCCGGGCCCCCGAAGCGCTCGAAGCATGAATCGCTCGCGGGGGGCTCCCGGACCCGCGCCGAGCCGCCCCGGGGCCTAGTGCCGGGCGGGGCCGGGGATCGGCCCGATGCGACCGGACGGGGCGTACCGCCACCACGCGGTCCCGACGATCGACGCGCGGGGGATGGCCCCGAACGAACGACTGTCCCGTCCTCCGGTCGCGCCGTCGGACAGGACGTAGAGCGTCCCCGCCGGCACCTCGGCACGGTCGATGGCGTCGTCCGGGGGCGGGGCCGCGTCGCCGGTCCCTCGGACCTCGACCCCCGACCGGCCCACGTAGACGGTCGCGGGCCCGACGGCGGCCACGCGCTTGATCAACCAGCGTTCGGGATGCGCCGGATCTGGGACCACGACCACGGAGCCGACGGGTGGGGCCACACCGGTCGCCTTCGCGCGCGAGTCGACCCACAGCCGGTCCCCGGGCACGAGGGCCGGTGCCATGCTGGTGTCCTCGACCACCACGCGGAGGCTCCTCCATCGTCGGAGGAATGGCGCGCGCCCGACGGCGGACGTCGCCACCTTTATGCGACCCCCCGGACTCGACCGCGCATGTCCGAGCTCTCCATCGTTCAGGCGATCGTCGACGCCGTCCGGCCACCCCGCGTCGTCCGGGCCCACTGCGACATCCCGTGCGGGATTTATGACCCCCACGAGGCGCAGATCGCGGCGCTCACCGTCGTCCGGATGGACCAGCTGATCGCCGAGCTCCCCAAGCCGGGCGCCGGCGCGAAGCCCGAGGAAGTCGAGGCGTACCAGGCGAAGCTCGCCCGGTACATGGCCGTCAAGGAGACCCACTCCGAGCGGGTCAAGGCCGAGCTGCGCATCCTTTGGGGCGACTACTTCACGCCGGAGCACGCGAAGACGATCCCGACGCTCCACGAGACGTTCTGGTCCGCCATGAAGGCGGCCTCCAAGGCGCGGCAGGGGACGAACCTTGCCGACGCGCAGGAGCTCAGCAAGAAGGTCCAGGAGATCGCCGAGATGTTCTGGCACTCCAAGGGCGCGAAGACCCAGCGCGTCCCGTCGATGCAGAAGGTCGGCGGCGAGATGGTCTACCCGGCCCCCGCGTGAGGCCGGGAGCGACTCCCGGAGACGCCCCGCTCTCGGGAGGGGGGCCGAGGCGACCGTGACCGAGAGCTTGCCGATCGACGGGCGCTCGCTCGCCCTCGAGCCGTTCCTCTCGGTCGTCCGCGGTCGCTCGACCGTTTCCCTCACCGCGGAGGCGCGCGCGGAGATCCAGGCAAGCCGTGCCGTCGTCGACGCCGCCGTCCGACGGGGGCGCGCGATCTACGGGGTGACCACGGGGTTCGGCCAGCTCTCCGACAAGATCGTGCAGGCCGCCCAGGCGAAGGAGCTCCAGCTGAGCCTCGTCCGCAGCCACGCGAGCGGCGCGGGGGAACCGCTCCCGGAGGAGGTCGTCCGCGGCCTCGTTCTCGTCCGGGCGAACTCGCTGGCCCGGGGTCATTCGGGCGTGCGTCCGGTCGTCGTCGAAACGCTCCTCGCGGTCCTCAACCGGGGCCTCTATCCGTACGTCCCCACCCAGGGGTCGGTCGGGGCGTCCGGCGACCTCGCCCCGCTCGCCCACGTCGCCCTCGCGTTGATCGGCGAGGGGGAGTTCGTCGGACCGCACGGCGCGCGGCTCCCGGCGGCGGCGGTGCTGGTCGACCACGGGATCGCCCCGCTCGAGCTCGCCGAGAAGGAAGGGGTCGCGCTGGTCAACGGCACCTCCCTGATGGCCTCGTATCTGTCCCTGGCCGTCGCGGACTCCCTCGAGTTGTTCGACACGGCGCTCGTGGCCGCCGCGCTGTCGTTCGACGCGCTCGAGGGAAACCCGGAGGCGCTCGACGATCGTCTCGGCGAGCTTCGCAACTTCCCGGAGCAACGGGCCGTCGCCACCGCGATGCGTCAGCTCCTGGTCGGCTCCACCCTGTCGGCGGCTCGACCCGAGTATCGTGGGCAGGACCCGTACACCCTCCGCTGCATCCCCCAGGTGCTCGGCGCAACCCGCCTCGCCATCGACCTGGCCCGACGGGTCGCCGAAGGGGAGCTGAACGCGGTGAGCGACAACCCCGTCGTCTTCCCCCCGGACGAGTTCGTCGGCGGCGGCAACTTCCACGGCGAGAACCTCGCCTTCGCCCTCGACACCCTCGCGGTGGGGCTGGCACCGCTGGCGGCGTTCTCCGAACGCCGGATCGCCCGCCTGGTGCACCCGGCGCTCAACCGCGGTCTCCCGGCCTTCCTCGCTCCCACGCCCGGACTCTCCTCGGGGTTCATGATCCCCCAGTACCTCGCCGCGGCGCTCGTCAACGAGAACGTCTCCTACGCCCATCCCGCGAGCGCGGCGAGCCTCCCGACGTCCGCCGACCAGGAGGACTTCGTCAGCATGGGTGCCTGGGCCGGGGCGAAGTTGCGCCGGCTGGTGACGAACGCCCGCACTGTCCTCGCCATCGAGCTGCTCGTGGCCGCCCAGGCCCTGGAGCTCCGGCGGCCAAAGTCGGGTGGGCGAGGCAGCGAGGCCGCGCTGCGCGCCGTGCGCGAACTGGTCGCTCCCTGGGCGGCCGACCGACCTCCGGCGCCCGAGATCGAGCGCCTGGCCGGCGCGATCGGCGACGGGTCCCTGGTCCGAAAGGTCCGCGCCGTCGCCCCGTTCTAACTCAGGCGGCCGGCGGAGCGAGCGCAGGGCCGGCCGGCGCGGGGGTCGCCCCGCGGCCGTCGAAGCGGACCGCTTCGCCGCATCCGGGGCACTTGTACTGGCCGACCCCGTCGTGCCGCAGCGCCGTCCGGCAGCGGGGGCACGGGATCGGACGGGAGGTGGCCCAGGCCGCGAACATCTCCTGGGCCTTCCGGTCGGAGACGGTCTGGCCGGTCCGGGTCTCCACCCGGGGGGCGCCCGCCGTCGGAGCGGCCGGCTTTGGTGCCGCCGCGGCCGGCAGAGCCGGAGGCGAGCCCGAGCCGTGGCCGGCGGCCAGCCGACCGCATCCCGGACAGAACAGTCCGGAGCCGGTGCCCGTCGGTTCCATCGGGGTTCCACAGGAGCGGCAGTTGACGGCGCCCCCCCAGGCCCTCGGGGTGGCCGTCACGGTCGGGGCGACCGGCGCGGGGGACGCTTCGGCCGGCGCGGGCGGAGGGGGCGGGGGCGCCGGGATCCCGAGCAACCGTACGTTTCGGGTCAGCGGGTCGAAGGCGACCCGCATCGGCTCGAGACGCTCCCATTCGCGGACCGTCCGCTCCACGCGGCGCTCGTTCCACGACAGGGCGGCGGCGAGGCCCGCCACGCTCGCCGACGGGCCGAGGTGGGGGAGGGTGGCGCGGAGTTGATCGATATCGTGCGACCGGACGCCGAACGGGAACTGCATCGGTCCCGGGCCGGCGTGCGGTACAAATATTCTATCGTTCGACCGGCACGGAGGGGGAAGAGGGAAGGCACCGGAGCTTCGCGCGAGCCCTGTGGACAGAGCCGCTCGCCCTTGGCTACCGATGCCCGAGGCCGGAATCCATAACTCCTCGGCCGCCTATATAGTTTCGGAGCCCCCCGGAGGGTGAACCCTGCCCTCCCGGCGGGCGGTCCGACGGCCCGTCTCGGCCGGCCCGCCGCATGCGACTCGACCGATGGGATTGACTAGGGGGAGTTGGGCATGTTCCCCCAAGAAGCGAAGACGACCGATCGGCCATCGAACCTGCCGCGGCGGCGCAAGCCGTCGCGAATCCCTACCGGGTGGGGAGCGGTCCGTCGGCTCCGGCGCGTTGGAGCTTCACCGGGTCATGGCCAACGTCGCGGTGATAGGCGGTAGCCGGGAGGTCCGCCTCCTGATCAAGGGCCTCTTGCGGCTGCACCATCACATCGTCGTGGCCGAGGGCCCCAATTTCGACGCGCTCGACGCCGTGCCGATGGACGGGGAGCCTCCGGTCGTGGTCGTCGACTTCGACCTGGAGGAGCCCGGGCGGATCGATACGGTGCGCGCGGCCCGCAAGGCCCGGCCCAAGAGCCGGTTCGTGCTGCTCACGCCGGGCGGTGGCGGGGCCCCGATGCGGGAGGCGGCGCGGTCGGTGGGCGCGAACGCCGTGATCGGGCGGCCGTTTGCGGTCCGCGAATTGATCGAGGCGGTCGCCCCCGGGACCTCGAATCCCGTCCTCCGCCCGTAGGTCCGAGCGACCGTTCGGCCCTCAGGGAATTCCCCCCCGCAACGCTTAATCGTTGTTGGAATTCGCCACATCGATGGCGTCCAAGGTCGTCCTGATCGTCGTCGTGATCGTCGTCGCAGCGGGCGCCGGTGGCCTCGGGTTCGTCGCGGGCTACGAGTACAAGACCAGCCCCGCGGCCACCCCCGCCGCGGTCGCGAATTCGACCCTCAGCGTGCTGGGGGCGGGGACCCTCAACACCCTCTTCCCCCAGGTCGCGAGCCAGCTCGTCAACGAGACCCCCGGGATCACCGCTCCCAGCGCGGCCCAGACGTACGAAGGGTCGCTCGACATCACCACGGCGATCACCTCCACGGGCGCCCTGACCGATGTCGCCGCCGTGGCCGACTTCCGCCTGATCCCGCAGCTGCTCGAGCCGAAGTACGCGGGCTACGAGGTCGTCTTCGGGGCGACCCCCGAGGTCCTCGCCTACAACCCCGCGATCTCCGCGTTCAACGGCATCAACCAGACCAACTGGGCCCAGAAGCTCGTGGCCGACGTCACGACGCACGGGAACGCCCCGTTCGCCGTCTGGAACGCCTCCACCGACCCGAACGGCTACAATGAGATCTTCAGCCTGGAGCTGCAGGGGCTCCTCTCCAACGGGAGCGCGAGCACCTTCTACAACACGTTCTACGGCGGCGCCTCCGGCGCCCCCGCGGTGCCGAGCTCCTCGACGACCCTCGTGGAGCACGAATCCCAGGCCGCGACCCTCCTGAAGACCGGGGTCGTCTCGGCGCTGATCACGTACCGGTCGTACGCCGTGGTCAACGGGCTGAAGTACCAGTCGTTCGACCCGATCGTCGGACTCTCGGCGAACAACTCGACCGCGCTCTCCGACTACGCGAAGGTCACCTCCACGATCGTCGACTCGAGCGGGAGCTTCGCCCCCGTGCACGCGGCGCCCGTCCTGTTCGCCGTGACCGTCCCGTCGAACGCGCCGAACCCGGCGCTCGGCGCGGCGTTCCTCCACCTCCTGCTCTCGCCGCAGGGTGCGGCCATCCTGTCGGCAGGCGGCGCGTTCACGCCGATCTTCCCGGGCTGGTCCGAGGACCCCGGCGCCGTCCCTTCTATCTTGGCCCCGGACGTGACCGGCCTCCCGTCATGGGCGAGTCCATTCCTCCCGTGAGCCTCGGCGCCGGGCCACCGCCCCCGTCCCCCGCCCCGCGCCGGCTTCGCACCGGCCCGCTCTGGCTCGCGCTCCAGGTCGTCCTCTCGGGCTCGCTGCTCCTCCTCTTCGTCGTCCCCATCGTTGCCCTGTTCGCCTCGGCGCCGTTCCACGACCTGGTCTCCGCCTCCCGGAGCGCGGACGTCCGCGCCGCGCTGTGGCTGACGTTCTTCTCTTCCGGAATGGCCGTCCTGGCCGCCGTCGTCTTCGGGATCCCGATGGGGTACCTGCTCGCCCGCCGAACGTTCCCGGGGCGGTCGATCCTCGAGTCGCTGGTCGCCCTCCCGGTCGTCGTCCCCCACCTCCTCGTCGGGCTGGGCCTCTTCTTCCTCGTGATTCCCGGGACACCGCTCTACCGATTCACCCAGGCGATCGGATTCCCGGTCTACGACACGATCTGGGGCGTCGTGCTCGTGATGGTGTTCGTGAGCGCCCCGTACACGGTCCTCGCGAGCGAACTCTCGTTCCGCGCGGTGGACGCCCGGGTGCTCGAGGCGGCCCGCTCCCTGGGCGCTGGCCCGGCGACGGCGTTCCTGACGGTCACCCTCCCCCTCGCGCTCCGGGGGATCGTCGCCGGGCTCCTCCTCTCCTGGGCCCGGGCCGTCAGCGAGATCGGGGGGCTCCTCGTGCTCGCCTACGCGGTCTACCCCGCCGGCCCGTACAACGGCCCCGTGACGTCGACGATCTCGGTGTACATCTACAACCTGTTCCAGAACGGCAACCTGGGGGACGCCGCCGCCGTCAGCTCCCTGTTCCTGCTGATCGCCTTCGCGCTGTTCGTCCTCGTACGAATCGGCGAGCGGTCCGGCTGGCTCCCGTGGCGGCGGGGAGAGCTCGCCCCATGAGCCACGCGTGGGTCGTCGAGGGGGTCGAAAGTGACCTCGACCAGTTCCACCTCGGACCGGTCAACCTGACCCTCGCCCCCGGGAACGCGGTCGCCGTTCTCGGAGCCTCCGGCGCCGGGAAGACCACCCTCCTCCGAACGATCGCCGGATTCCTTCGACTTCGGAAGGGCCGAATCCTCCGCGACGGGGTCGACATTTCCGCGCTGCTGCCGGAGGAGCGGAGTCTCGGGTACGTCCCGCAGGGGCTCGGGCTCTTCCCCCACCGAACCGTCGAAGGAAACGTCCGGTACCCGATGGAGATCCGGGACCGGCCCGGTGCCAAGGAACGGACGCAGGAGCTCCTCGATCAGTTCCGGCTCCGCCCGCTCGCCCACCGGTACCCCGCACGCCTGAGCGGCGGGGAACAGCAACGCGTCGCCCTCGCCCGGGCGCTCGCCGCCGACCCGGGGCTGATCATCTGGGACGAACCGTGGCAGGGGCTCGACGTGCTCGCGCGCTACGAGCTCGGCCTCGCCCTCCATGAGCTCCGCCAATCGGAGCGGGTTCCGATGGTGGTGGTGACGCACGACCCTACGCTCGCCTTCTCGGTGGCGGACTCCTTTGTCGTCCTCCGCGGTGGGCAGGTGCGCGAGCAGTGCGATGCCGCCACGCTCCTGCGGGCGCCCGCCGACCCGTTCGCCGCCCGGTTCGTCGGCTTCGAGAACGTGTTCGACCGCGACGCACTCTCGGCGGGCGCTCCCGGCTCCCTGCGAGCGTACCTCCTCGATCGGGCGGGATCGGAAGGGGTGGCGTTCGCGAGCCCCCATCTCGGACCGATGCCGAGCGACACCGGACGGTGGGAGGGGAAGGTCCGCAGTGCGCGCCCGAATCCCCACGGGTTCACGGTGGAGTTGCTTGCCGACGGACTGGTGATCGCGGTTCGGATCCCACCGCCGATGACGCCCCCTCTTCCGGCGCTCGGGGAGAGCGTGCGGTTCGACGTCGAGCACGCCACCCTCCAGGTCCTGGGCGGCCCCCACCCGTAGCTCCTCCGTCCCCGCAACCCGTAAGTCCGGCCCGGGCTCCCTACGGCATGGCGCTCCCGCTCGACTCCCTGCGCACCACGTTCCGGGGGGAGGTGGGCGACGCGCCCGACGTGACCGACCGGGTGAGCCGCGACGCCTCGTTCCTCGTCGGACGGGCGGAGGCGGCGGCCCGGCCGGAGGACGTCGACGACCTGGTGGCCCTCGTCCTCTGGGCGAGGGAGCATCGGGTCCCCCTGACCGCCCGCGGAGGAGGGACTTCGCTCGACGGCGAATCCGTCCCCGTGGCCGGGGGCGTGGTCGTCGAGTTCTCGCACTGGAGGGACATCGACGCCCTCGACTCTGTGGGCGGGACCGTCCGGGTCGGGCCGGGAGTCGTCAACTACGACCTGCACCGGCACCTCGCCCCGCTCCGGCGGTTCTTCCCGCCGAACCCCGGATCCTGGCGAAGCTCGACGATCGGCGGCAACGTGGCGACGAACGCCTCGGGACCGAGGTCGTTCCGGTACGGGTCGACCCGCCGCTGGGTCCACTCCGCCGAGGTCGTACTGGGCACCGGCGAGCGAGTGACCCTCGGTCCATCGACCGCGAAGCGCTCCCTCGGCCCGGAGATGCTCGACCTCGTCGTCGGCTCCGAGGGGACCCTCGGGTTCGTCACCGCGGTCACGCTCCGGCTGGCTCACGTCCCGACGCGGCGCGCCGGGGTGGTCGTCCCTCTTCCGGAGGGACGGGCGCTCGGCCCGTTGGTCACCACGATCGCGAATCGACCGTCCCTGCGGCCCTCCGCGATCGAGTTCGTCGACGGCCGGGTGGCCGATGCGCTCCGGGCTCGGCCGAGCGCCCGCCTCCCGGGAAGCGGGCCGCTCCTGCTCCTGGAGCTCGAGAGCGATGGGGAAGAGACGGAGAGCCGGTCGTTGGAGGAGCTCGACCTGACGATGCGCGGCCTCGGGCTCTGGGAGCCCGCGTCGTTGCTCCCGGACGCGGACCGGCTCTGGAGCCTGCGGGGAGAGGCGGGGTCGGCACTCGAAAGTTCGTTCGGACCCCACGTGCGCGAGGACGTGGCGGTCCCCCTCGACGCCGTCGATCGCCTCTACGCCGAGCTCCGGAAGATCGCCGTCGACGGCCACCGGGAGCTGTACGTCTACGGCCATTTGGGCCAGGGGCACCTGCATCCGAACGTGATGGTCGACCCCGCCTCACCCGAGGGAGCCAAGGTCCGCCGGGCGATCTGGAGCGCCGCCCACGCGCTGGGGGGCACCGTCAGCGGGGAGCACGGCGTCGGGAGCGTGAAGCGGGAGTTCCTTTCCCGGGAGCTCGGGGACGCTGGGGTTCGGATCTTGCACGGCTGGAAGTCCCTGTGCGACCCCGACGGGATCCTGAATCCCGGGAAGCTTCTGCCGGACGACGGTCCAGCAGGGCCAGCGCTCGGACCGTCGCGGCCGGCCGCGGGAGCCGCTCAAACTCCTTCCGGGTAACCCACCGGAGCGGGGCGTCCCCCCGAGTGCGTGGTCGCCCGTGGATGCCCCCACGGAACAGGTGCAGCTCGACGGTGAAATGGGAGTACGCGTGGCGGACGACCCCGATAGGAGCCAAGTCCCGGACGACGAGGCCGGTCTCCTCGCGTACCTCGCGGGACGCGGCGGTCTCCGGTGTCTCTCCCGGCTCGAGGTGCCCGCCGGGAAGCTCCCAGAGACCGCCCAGAAGCCCGGCCGAGGGTCGTTGGCGGACCAGCCACCGTACTCCCGAGGTGAGGGCGACGATTGCCGCCACGACGTGCGGGCGTCTCGGACGTGGACCGCGGGTGGGGAGGACTCCGGGGTCGGGAAGCTCCTGCCTGGCCCTACACTCGGTGGCGACGGGACACTGAGGGCAGCGGGGCTGGCGGGGGAGGCAGACAGTTTCGCCGAGTTCCATCAAGGCTTCGTTGAACGTCGCCGCGTCCCGGACCGGTAGCTCCGCCGCGAGCGCCCGCTGGAGGCGGGCCCGCACGGCGGGAGATCGCACGTCGCCGCTCTCCCGGGTCCATCGGGCGGCGACCCGGAGACCGTTCGCCTCCAGGGCGACGACCGGCTCGCCGAACGCGAGACTGGCGACCGCCGCCGCGATGTACGGGCCAACGCCTGGGAGGGTCTCGAGCTCGGCGGCCGTCCGAGGGAGCGCCCCGTCGTGTTCGGCGACGATGACCTGGGCGGCCTCGCGGAGATGGCGGGCGCGCGCGTAGTAGCCGGCGCCTTCCCACTCCTTCAGAACCTCGCCCTCCGAGGCCGCGGCGAGGGAGGCGACCGTCGGGAACCGTTGGACGAACGAAAGATAGCGGCCGGTGACCGCCTCGACGCGTGTCTGCTGGAGGAGGACCTCGGCGACCCAGATCCGGTACGGGTCACGGCCGCTCCGCCACGGGAGGGGCCGTGCGTTCGCCCGAAACCACGCGGTGAGACGGGCCGCTCGCCCCGTCGCCGGACGGCTCGCCGACGCCGTCACAGCATTTCGGCACGATACCAAGGATTAAAACCCGCCTCCGTCTGAAACGCCCGGGCGCAACGAGTGTCGACGGAACCGAACCTCATCGTAGTCACCGACGACACCTTTGAAACCGAAGTCATCCGGTCGGCCTTGCCGGTCGTGGTCGACTTCTACGCGGACTGGTGCGCGCCGTGCAAGACGGCCGACCCGGTCCTCGAGGAACTCTCCGAGGCGCTCCTCGGGCGCGTCAAGTTCGCGAAGGTGAACGTCGACGAATCCGGGCACATCACCCGGTCCTACGGCATCCACTCGATCCCGACGTACCTGTTCCTCCACCAGGGCCGCGAGCGCGGCCGCGAGGTTGGCCCGGTGGGCCCGACCGAGTTCCGCACCATCCTGCGGCGGTACTTCGCGTTCGCCTGAACAGGCGACCCTTCGGCGCGCCCCGCGCCGTCAGTGGCGGAAGACGCGCCAACCGGTCGAGTACATCGCAATCCCGTGGCGCTCGGCGACCGCGATGACCTCGGGGTCCCGTAGGCTGCCTCCGGGTTGGATGATGGCCCGCACGCCGGCCGCCGCGGCGACCTCGACCCCGTCCGCGAACGGGAAGAACGCATCGGAGGCGAGCACGGAGCCTTTCGCGCGAGGTCCGGCAACGCCGACGGCGAGCTCGACGGCTTTCACTCGCGTCGCCTGACCGGCGCCGATCCCCACGGTCTTCGAGCCGTCGGCGAGGACGATCGCGTTCGATTTCGCGTGGCGTACGACCCGCCAGGCGAAGTCGAGGGCGCACGCCTCGTGGGGGGTCGCCGGCGCCCCGGCCGTGACGAGCCGGAACTCCGAGGGGACGAGCTGGCGTCGGTCGGTCTCCTGGAGGAGCAGACGGCCCGTCGCCGAATGGGCCTCCCATCGCGGTCGGTCGATCGCCGGCGGGTCGACGCGGACGAGCTTCAGCTTGGAACGACGGCTGAGCGCCGCCTCGGCGGCCGGGTCGAACGCCGGAGCCCCGAGCAGGTCGACGTAGACGCCCTTCAGTGCCTCGGGGGCGTCCGCCTCGACCGGTCGGTTCACGGCGATCACACAGCCGTAGCGGGCCACCGGGTCCGTCGCGATCGCCCGCTCCAACGCTTCGCGGACCGTCGCACCCGAGGCGACGCCGCACGGAGTCGCGTGCTTGACGACGGCGGCGGTCGGCGTCGGGAATTCGCTCACGGTGGCGAGGGCTGTGTCGAGGTCGAGCAGGTTCGTGTAGGAGAGCGAGTCGCCCTTCCGGAGCTCGAGGGGCCACGGCGAGAGCACTCCCTCGGGGAGCGCCAGCCCGTACGCGGCCGTCGCCTGGTGCGGGTTCTCGCCGTACCGGAGGCGAAGCGGATCCTTCCGGAACGTCGCAGTCTCGGGGAACGGCGTCGGCCCCGCGATCGACGAGGGCGCCAGTCCGGCGGAGATGGCGCGGTCGTACCGGGCCGTCCGCTCGAAGGCGAGTCGGGCGAGGCGGAGGCGTGTGGCGGCGGAGAGGGACCCGCGCGTCTGGTCGAGCTCGGCGGAGACCGCTGCGTAGTCGGACGGGTCCGTCAGCACCGCGACCCACTTGTGGTTCTTTGCCGCCGCGCGGGCGAGCGTGACCCCGCCCACGTCGACGAGCTCCTCTGGGTCCGGGCGGTTCGGTTTCTCGCGGAGTCCCGCCTCGAACGGGTAGAAGTTGACGACGACCAGGTCGATCGGGACGAGTGAGCGCCGCTGGAGCTCGGCGGTCCCTTCCTCGGTCCGGGGAGCGAGGATGCCCCCGAGCAGGCCCGGGTGGAGGGTCTTGATCCGTCCCCCGAACCACGCCCCGACGCCGGTGAGCTCCTCGGCTGAACGGACCCTCAGGTCCGGGTCGGAGAGGGCCGCCCGCGTGCCCGAGGTGGCGACGAGCTCGACCGAATGGCCGGCGAGCGCCTTGGCCAGTTCCAGGAGGCCGGACTGGTCCGAGACCGAGAGGAGAGCGCGCCGGAGGGCGACCCGCCCCTCCGAGTCCGGCGCCACGACCCGTACCCTATCGAGGGAGGGAGGTCGAGAGATAAGCGTGTCGAGAACGGCCCGTCGCCGTCAGTCGATCCAGACCTTCGCGGTGATCGAGGTGAGGATGATCGACTGCACGATCATCGGGACGGAGATCTCCTCCGAGGTCCCGAACGGCGGGGCGAGGCAGGTGTTCGGGGCGACGAGGGGGTGGATGGTGACGCACGTCGAGCCGTCCGGGAAGGCGGTCGGGATCGTCTGGAAGTAGGACCACCACGCGTCGGGGAACAGCGTCGTGATGGTGAAGTTGAACGGCGAGCTGAGCGACTGGTTCGCCCGGGCGATGACGGCGAAGTGGCTCACGGAGAGGATCTGGGTCATCACCGCGGCGGTGGAGAGTCCCGACTCCGTCGAGGGGGTCATGACGAGGTTCACGAGCGTCAGGCTCGCGATCGTCCCCGCCGGCCGGTTGGTGACGACGAGGGTCGGCTGGTCGACCATCACGGAGCCCCCGCCCGCCTCTTCCGCGACGACGGCGCCCTGGTCAAAGGCGACGAGGGCCGGCGCGACGTAGTGGTTCTGGATATTGACGAGGAGCCCACCCGACTCCTGCGAGGTGACCGACGAGGCGTACTCGTTCGTGAAGGCGCAGCGCGCGAAGCCGGTCTGGTTCTGGAAGGTGGCGAAACCGCTCGAGTACGAGTGGGTGTGGGGCGGGCTCTGGTACCCGATGGCGTTCCACCACGTCGTGGAGACGTTGACGAACGTTCCGCCGGTGCCGAAGGTCCCCAGCTTGTCGGTGGCCGTCAGGTTCCCCCACGGGCAGATGCCGTTGATCGACCCGACGAAGGAGACCGCGATCTTGGTGCCACCGGGTCCGGAGTGCGAGCCGCTCGGGGTCAGGGTGAACTTGTCGTTCGCGCCGTAGAAGCTGAACGACATCACCGGGCTCCCGGTGTCCGTCGCGCTCTTCTTCAGCGTCACGGAGTCGTTGGAGCCGTTCATGACGACGACGGCCTTGTTCGCGTTCGGGCCGCTCCAGGTGAGTGTCAGGGAGTCGTTCGCGCCGGTGAGGTTGTAGAACAGGCTGGCGCCGCTCCCGCTGATGGTGACGGCGAGGGCAGTGCTGTTGCCCTCAAAGTTGTAAGTGTTCTTCGCCGCCGCGGTGCTGCACGTTCCGTGGCCGCCGGCGAGGCAGGCGCTCCCCGAGTTCCACGTGAGGGCCATCGGGGCAAGGTCCGCGAGTTGGTAGTTCGCGACGGTGCCCACGCCGGGGAGTTCGGTCTGGATCGAAGAAGTCGCGGCCTGGCCGAACGGAGGCTCGGCGAGGGAACCGAGGGTCACCGGCGTCACGAGGGCGACCTTGGTGCCCACGTCCTGCGCCTCGGCCATGATGGTCGCTTGGAGCCTCGCCAGTTGGTCCTCCACGGTGAGGATGTGGGACGTCTCGATCTGCTCCATGTCCCCGGGCAGTTCTCCGACGAGGAAGTTCGCGATGAACGACACCACGAGCAGCAGTGCGAGGATTGTGGCGACCGCACTGACCTGGCCCTTGCGCGACCGCGCGCGACGATGACGGATGGTCGTCCAGGAACGCATAGGGGAGAACCGAGGCTGGAAGTACGAGTACGCCGGGGTGGCGTATTTATACATCCCGCCGAACGGCACCGGTTTCCCAATCCGGAGCCTAATCCGAATCTTACGGATTGGCCGCGACCGGGAGGCCGCTTCGCGATCGTGGCGGTGGCGCACGGCGCCGGATCCAGGTCTTTGCTCCCCGGAGAGTTCCCCAACTCCGGACGGTTGCGATGCCCACGGTCCGACCAGCCGGGGAGACGATCGAAGTGTTCCAACTCTCCCGCGCCGCCGGCATCTGAAGGTGTTCGACCTCGACGATCGCCCGGTCGCCTTCGCGTCGGATCAGACGGACCCGAACGGGCTCCGATGGGGAGGTCGCCCCCCGCAACCGATCGGCGAGGACGCCCTCAAGCCACCGGGACGAAAAGGAAGGGTCCCCCGCCACCTCGACGCCGAGGTAGCGGGGGCGAGGGGAGTGGTTACCGGACGAGGTCGATGACTTCCTCGGACTCACCAGCGGCGTAGCCTCCCTTCTGGCCGAGCAGGCTCGTCGCCCGCACGCCGGTGATGATGAGGAGCACCTTGATGGTGTTCTCCATCTCAGGAGAGTTCTCGACCGAGCAGCCCCAAATGATCCGGGCGCGCTTGGAGATCTTCCCTCCGACGAGCGCCGCGGCCTTCTCGGCCTCGCTGACGGTCATCGTGGGTCCGCCGATGACCCGGACGAGGGCCCCGGTGGCGTCCTTCAGCTCGACGGAGCCGAGCAGCGGACTCGTGAGCGCCTCGGTGACCGCCTCGGTCACCCGGTCGGTCGCGCTCTCGCTCTCCCCGAGTCCGATCAGCGCGACACCGCCGTCCTTCATGACGGTCATGATGTCGGCGTAGTCGAGGTTGACGAGGCCCGGGCGCGTCACGATCTCCGTGATGCCCTTGATGCCCGTCATCAGGACCGCATCGGCGAGCTTGAACGCGGCGTCGAGGGGCATCCGCGGGACGAGCTCGAGGAGCTTGTCGTTCTGGATGACGATGGTCGTGTCGCAGACGCGCCGCAGGCGCTCGAGGCCGTCGCGGGCCTGCTCCATGCGCGCCGCTCCCTCACCGGAGAACGGGAGGGTGACGACGCCCATCGTGAGCGCGCCGGCTTCCTTCGCCAGGCGGGCCACCAAGTGCGCCGAGCCCGTGCCGGTGCCGCCGCCCATGCCGGCGGTGATGAACACGATATGCGCGCCGTTCAGGAAGGCGCGGAGTTCCTCTTCGTTCTCGCGGGCTGCCTCTTCCCCGATCTCGGGGCGGGCGCCAGCGCCGAGGCCCTTCGTGGCCCGGCGGCCGATGAGGATCTTGCGCGGGGAGTGGACGGTCAGCAGATGCTTCGCGTCGGTGTTGATGGCGCACATCTCGGCGCCCTGGATCCCTTCCTCGACGCAGCGGTTGATCGTGTTCGAGCCGCCGCCGCCGCATCCGACGATCCGGATGTTGACGCGCAGCGTCTCCGCCAACTTCGCCAGCTCGGCGTCGTCCACGCTGGTGTACGACGGCGTGGTCGGCCTGTTGTCGGCAACGAGGGCTTGGTTCTCCTGGTGCTTTGCGATAGCTTCCTGAATGATGGACTTCATTGTTCGATTTCCCCGCCGTGTTTGTCAGACGAGCGTCATACGCTCTGGCTCGACCATTTTGGGATTCGGTAAATAAACGTTAGCTTAGACCGGTAGCGGCGGTTTCTCGACGGAGCGGAAGCCCGCCGTCGCCTCGTAGGTTTCCGGTCGCTCGGCCCGCGCCGCGAGGATCCGAGCGATTAGCCTCGTCGAGCGCGCCGCGGCCTGGGTGACGGCCGGCGTCGGGGCCGAGTCGGAGTTGCGTCCTTCCGAGTACGCCAGATCGCCTCCATCGGCCAGCGTCGAGCCCACGCCCGATCGTCTCGACCGAGGTAGGAGCTCGCTTGACCGGGTTCGGGCTGGACCTCGACCAACCGTTCGACCGAGAGGGCATTCGCCCGAAACAGGTCGATCCACTTTCCGTACGGCAGCTGGAATTCGACGGTGTCGCTGTCGCGGATCCGATGCTGTCCGAAGTACGGCCGCCGGAGCGTCCGGCTCTGCTTGTCCCCTCGCGGGTCGAAGGTGACGGAGCGCAACGGGCTCGCGGTCGAGAACACGAGGACGCCCTCGGGTCGAAGGACGCGAGAACACTCCGGAACGGTCCGATACGGGTCACAAAACGTCATGGCCCCCCAGTCGCAGAACACCAGGTCGAACTGACCGTACCGGAACGGGAGGCGTTCCGCGTTGGCGTGGACGAGGGGAACCCGGACGCCGGCTTCCTTGACGAGGGTCTGGGCCTTGCGAAGTTGCGAACGGCTCGCGTCGAGCGCGACAGGGCGGGCGCCTTGGCGCGCGAGTTGAATCGACCAACGGGCCGCGCCGCAACCGAACTCGAGGACGTCCTTCCCGCGCAACGGGCCGAGGAGCCGAAGGGACGTCTCCGGGATCCGCCACAGGCCCCACGTCGGCGCGTGGCGTCCGCTGAGCGCTTTCCGGTGACGGCGGTCGTACTCATCGCTCCCCGATTCCCAGAATTTCCGGTTCACCCGGACGTGCGAATCCGAGGGTGGAGAACGGGTGTGGTGGGCGGACATGGACCGAGGGGCCTCGGACGGACCTTCCGTCATAACCTCTGCCCGGCGACGCGGGGCTGCTTCGACGATCGAACGGGTCCGAACTCTCGTCGGAAGTAGCGCATGCCCGGTTCCGAGGTCGAGCCGTACGGCTCGACTTCCCGAAATCCCAGCCGGACGTAGAGCCGGTGGGCGGCGGTCATCTCGGCGAGCGTGTCGAGAACGATTCCGTCGTACGGTACCGCGCGGGCCGTTCGGACAATCTCCTCCACCAGCGCGGTTCCGAGTCCGCTGCGTCGGTAACCGGGGCGAACGAACAGTCGCTTGAGCTCCCCGAAAGGCTCCGGCCCCGCCCGCAGCCCGACGCAGCCAGCGACCGCGCCGTCCACTCGCCCGAGGAGAAGCGCTCCGCCCGGAGGGACGTAGGCCCCTGGGAGGGACTGGACCTCGCCCTCGAATCCCTGGAAGCAGAGGTCGGTGGACAACGAGCGCTCGTACTCCCGGAACAGTCGACGGACGGTCGCGACGTCCCGAGGGCCGGACACCGGGTCGATCCTCAGGACGGGGGAGTCTCGGCGTCCGGCCGCGCTTCGTCGGGCCACGAGAGGGCCCCAGAGGACGTCGTCCCTAAGCTCCTCCCCTGCCCGGGGGTAACAGTTAGGTAAGTTAACTATTTATCACCCTGATGAATTGGTGGACGAAGGACCATGCCCGCCCACCGTCCGTCCACCGTGCTCGCTCCGCCCCGGGAACAACTGCTCCTCGAGTCCGTCCGCTCGGTCACTGTGACGTTCAAAGGATGGCTCGCCGAGGCGCTGCCGGCGCGGGGCTTGGGAATGGCCCAGTTCTGGACCTTGAGCGACATCGCGGAGCACGGTCCCGTGAACTCGGCGCATCTCGCGACCTACCGCTGCGTCACCCCGCCGACGGTGAGCGTGGTCGTCGAGGAGCTCGTCCGCTCCGGACTCGTCGAGCGGCGCCGATCCGAGAACGACCGGCGGGAGGTCGTCATCTCGATGACGCCGGCCGGGCGGAAGCTGATTAACGAACTGTGGAACCGCGTGGGGGAGAAGATGGCCGAGGCGACCCGGAACGTCCCCCAGAAGGATCTCGAGACCACCGCCCGCGTCCTCGGAACGTTCTCCACCACCGGCCGGTCGGCGTTCCTAGGAGGTTCGGCATGAGCGAACCGGAGCGCCTGATGGACGGCCGGCCGTACGATGCGAAGTACGGTCGGACCCTGCTCGCGATTCTCGCCGTGATGGCCCTGATGGTCACCTACGTCGAGACGATGGTCCTTCCCGCGTTCAAGCAGTTCTACATCTTCTTCGACCAGACCGGCGGGAACTTCTCGACGATCGCCTGGATCCTCTCGGCGTACCTGCTCGTCGGTGTCGTCGTCACGCCCATCTTCGGCAAGCTCGGCGACCTGTATGGCAAAAAGCGGATGCTCGTCCTCGTCATGGGCGTCTACGCAGTCGCGGTGAGCGTCGCCGGGTTCACCCCGAACATTGGTCAGGCGTTCGGCGTGAGCCGACCCGACCAGATCTTCGTCCTGATCGGCGTCCGCGCCGTCCAAGGCGTCGGGATGGCGATGTTCCCGCTGGCGTTCTCCATGATTCCGGAAGTGTTCCCCGCCCGCCGGGTCGGCCAAGCGCAGGGGATCGTCGCCGCGATGTTCGCGGCGGGCGCCTCCCTCGGTCTCGTGGGCGGCGGCTACCTCGCCCAGACCTACGGCTGGCAGGCGACGTACCACACCGTGATCCCGATCGCGGTCGGCGTCCTGATCCTCGCCATCCTCTTCCTCCGGGAATCTTCAAAGCACGCGAACCCGAGCATCGACTTTCCCGGCGTCGCCTCGCTCGGCTTCGGCCTCGCGACCTTGATGTTCGCGATCAGCCAGGGGTCGACTTGGGGGTGGGCGGACTGGAGCGCCACGCACTGGGGCGCCCTCACCTGGGGCGTTCCGGAGTTCTTCGTGCTGGCGCTTCTCGGATTCGTCTTCTTCGCGTGGTGGGAGCCGAGGGCCAAGAATCCGGTCGTCCACTTCGCGGCGATGAAGCCGCGCAACATCTGGGTCTCGAACCTGAACGGTGTGATCGCCGGGCTCCTGATGTTCCTCGTCTTCACGACGGAAACGGTGCTCATCGAATTGCCGTTCGGCCCAGGCTTCAACCAGACGGAGTTGCAGATGGGCCTCGTCGCCCTCCCGTCGACGATCGGGATGCTGATCTTCGGACCGTTCCTCGGCCGAGCGATTGGGACGCGCGGCCCGAAGCCGATCATGGCGCTCGGCTTCGCCCTCTCGGCGATCGGCGCCGTCGCGCTGCTCGCCTTCAACCGGTCCCTGATCGACCTGGTGGCGTTCCCCATCCTGTTGCTTGTCGGCAACGTCGCCGTCCTGATCTCGATGACGAACGCCATCGTCCTCACGGCAGACCGGAAGGAGCTCGGGTCCCAGACCGGGATGAACCAGACGTTCCGGAACCTCGGCAGCTCGATTGCTCCCGTCCTGGTGACGACGATCCTGGCGAGCTTCCTCGCGACGTACTACACCCAGACCCCGGTCGGACCCGTGGCGTTCCAGGGATACGCCCTCGAGGGATTCCGGGTCGTCTTTGCGGTCACCGCGGCCCTCTCGGTCGCGGGCTTCCTGCTCAGCCTCGCGCTCCGGAACTTCAAGTTCTCCGCCGACGGGACGCGCCAGACGACGGAGGCGCCGGCCCTGGCGCCGACCCGGGTGGCCGAGCCCGCGGGACTCTCGGCGACGTCCGTGAAGTAGGAGGACCCTCCCCGTCGGGGCCGGTCTCACCGGCCCCGAACTTCCCGCGACTCCCGGCCGCGTCGTATATCAGGGGCCCCGGCGTCGCGGCGCCATGCTTTCCGCCCGAGCCCTCGTCGTCGGAGCCGTCGCCGTCTTCGTCGCCCTTCTCATGGTCGCTCCGGGCGGGTCGGGCCTGGGGGCCTCCCCCCTCCACCTCGCCCCCCTCCAGGGAGCCTCCGCGACCGCGTCCCACACGGCGCCCGGCGGTGCCGTCGCGGCGGAGAGCCGGATCCTCTCGGAATTGCGCGCGTCCCACGCCGCGACCAAGGACGCGTTCCTCCCCAACCTGAACGTGCCGGCCCGCGTCGAGGGCGGCACCATCGTCCCGACCTACGCCCAGGCGCCGGCCCCGATGGGGATCGGGGACCTTGGCATCCAGCAGATCCACGGCAAGAACGTCGGCACCGTCTCCTACACCTCCAGCGTCGAAGCGAGCGTCACGATCAACGCCCTGAATTCGACGTATCTCGATGGCTTCGGACCGGACTCCGTCTCGATCCAGTTGAACACGGTCCTGACCCACGTGGACCTGTTCGGGAACGTGAACAACCAGTTCTGGATCCAGAACGTCCCGGTGTACGTCGAGTCGACGCACAAGCTGTACATCGTCGACAACATCTGGAACTTCTCCAGCTCGGCGTTCCAGTTCACGGCGAACTCCCTCTACCGGTACCACGGGATCGAGATCCCGCCGGTGTACTACTTCGCGAACGGGCCCCAGTGGACGACCGCCGAGCCGTTCACGGTGCGCGTGTTCAACAACGCCTCGGTGATGAACGACCGGCCGACGGTGTTCCTGAACTATTCCATCACGGTCTCGAACGGCACCACCTACTCCGGCTCGTACGACGAGGTCGAGTTCAACTCGACCGGACTCGCGCACCCGACGCACCCGGCCCCGATGCCGACGTTCCAGATCGATGGCCAGCAGTACGGCGCTCAGGGGTACCTTCCGAACGACGCCGAGATCATGCTCGGGGGATCGAGCGACGGCGCCACCACTTCGGTGAACGACGTGAACGCCACCATGACGCTCGCGACCCTCCCGAATGCCTCGGCGACGTACGTTCTGGTCCCGGCCGCCTACAATTTCGGGTTCGACACCGGCGAGACGGCGGAGGGGATTGCGGAGTGGGCCTCCAACGGGTCGTCCCCCGTCGCCCACCTCGCCGCGGGCCCCTCGCTGCTCCGTCCCCTGTGGGGGATCGGAGGTTCGGTGGCCGGATTCATCCCGGTCCAGTTCCACGTGACCCCCTCGAACGCGTTCGTCTTCGCCTCCTCCGGGACGTCGTTCCGGGCCGGTTCCGCGGCCTGGGCCCCGCTGCTCGCGAACGGGACCGGGAGCTACCAGCTCCCCCCCGGCCACTATGCATTCGAATTCCTCCTCAGCGACCACGGCACGAAGATCGTCGTCGTCTCCGGTGCGCTCTCCACGGTGGTCACGCTCCCGGCGAATCCGTCGGTGGGGATCACCACCCCGCTGTACGCCTGGGGGAACGCCCAGCTCGCGGCCATCTCCCAGCCGGGCGGCACGGGGACGCTCGGAAAACCCTACGTCCTCCAGAACGGAGGGTCGGCGACCCTGAACCCTCTGTTCGGTGAGTTCAACGATTTCGAGTTCCCCGTGTTCTTCGGGATCCTGCTCGTCAACACGAGCGCCTACGTGACGGTCACGAACGCCCCCTCGTTCTTCGTGACCTACTCCCTCCCGATCGAGGCGGCGGCCATCGCCGCGAACGGGCTCCCGACGTACAATTACCTCCAGCAGGAGTACTACAACGTCCACCACGTGTCCGTCGTCGGAAATCCGACGATCTCCGGGTGGTTCTCCTTCGAGACTTCGGGGACGATGGTCGGCAACGTGCTGTTCTGGAACTCCTCCGCGAACCTGATCGCGGGCAACACGTTCGACGACATGAGCGTCGGGCTGTTCGTCTACGGCGGCACGAACAACGTCGTCTGGGGCAACACGTTCACCGTCTCGAGCCCGGTCGCCGCGTTCCCGTCGTCCATCCTCAACGACCCCGGGAACGAGACCGGAATCGTCCTCTCGGCCAACAACGACCTCCTCTACGACAACTACTTCGACGTGCCGGTCCCGGCCGTCACGCCGACGACGAACGTCCTGACCTTCCTCCCCTCGTCGTACCACGACGTCTGGAACGTCAGCTCCTCGCCGCTCCACCTCGTGCGGGTCGTGAACGGATTCTCCCTGTTCGGCAACATCGTGGGCGGGCCTCACCAGGGAGGGAACTTCTGGTCGACGTACGGCTCCCCCGCGGACCCGTACGGGGTCCTGCCGTTCGACGCGGCCGGCGGCATCGGCGCGGGCGGCGACCTGCTGCCCCTCACGCCGTTCCTCCTCCACCCGCTGACGTTCCACGAGAAGGGGCTCCCCATGGGCCAGCCGTGGTCGGTGACGATCAACGGGGTGACGCTCTCCAGCGTCGGGCTGACGATCCGGTTCTACGAGCCGGCGGGGACGTACGCCTACGTCGTGAGCCCAATCGCGGGATTCACGGCCCACCCGGCCACCGGAGCGGTCACGGTCCCCAACGGCGCCGCGTCGGCCACGATCGGCTGGACGTAGGACCGGTCCCCGCTCGGAAACGGGCGAGGGTCGCGTTCCGGGCACTTCCGGGCCTCCCCCGCCACTAGCCCTTATGCGGGAGGTCCGCGTCCGGCCGCCGTGGAGTCGTACGACCGCGCCATCGACTCCGAGATCGACCGTGTCTACGCCTGCGCGGAGGCGGCCCGGCGGCAGGGGCTCGACCCGGAGGTCACCCCCGAGATTCCCCGGGCGCAGGACATGGCGATGCGGGTCGAGAAGCTTCTCGTCCACCTCCATCTCGACGGGATCGCCGAGGAGATCCGGGAGCTCTGCGCGAAGATGCCCCGGGAGGAAGTCGCTGTGGCGATCTCCCGAAGGCTGGCGAACGACCCCGCGCGGGGCGCCGAGCTCGAGTCCCGCCTCGACGCCGCGCTCCGGGTCGGCCTGGCGGTCCTGACCGAGGGGATTCTCGTCGCGCCCTTGGAGGGACTCGCGGAGGTCCACCTTCGTCCGGGCCGCAACGGGCCGTACGTGGAGCTGTACTACGCCGGGCCGATCCGCGCGGCCGGCGGGACGGCGCAGGCGCTCTCGGTCCTCCTCGCCGACGTGATCCGGCGCGACCTCGGCCTCGCCGCGTACGAGCCGACCGACCTCGAGGTCGGGCGCTACCAGGAGGAGATCCCGCTCTACAAGCACCTGCAGCACCTCCAGTACGTCCCGAGCGCCGCCGAGGTCGAGGCGGTCGTCCGGAACGTCCCGGTGTGCATCTCCGGCGAATCGACGGAGGGCGATGCGGAGGTGAGCGCGTTCCGCAACATTCCCCGCGTCCCGACGAACGGCGTCCGCGGGGGCGCTTGCCTCGTGATCGCCGAGGGACTCTGCCAGAAGGCGACGAAGCTCCGCAAGGTCGTGGAGAAGCTCGGCGTCCCCGGCTGGGAGTTCCTCGGGGAGCTCGGCCACCACGGCCCGAGCGACGCGGCCGCCGAAGGGCCTCCCAAGTACCTCCGGGAGGCGCTCGGCGGACGGCCAGTCCTCGCGTATCCCGGGCGACCCGGCGGCTTCCGTCTCGTGTACGGACGCGCCCGGACGACTGGACTCGCCTCCCTCGCCGTCAACCCCGCGACAATGGTGCTCCTGCGCGAGTTTGTCGCCGTCGGGACGCAGCTGAAAATCGAGTATCCGGGAAAGGCGTCGGCGATGGCCCTCTGCGACACGGTCGAGGGCCCCATCGTCGAGCTGATCGACGGTACACTGACGGCGGTGAACGAAGCGGCCCGGGCGGCCGACGTGCTCCCCACCGTCCGACGGATCGTGGACCTGGGGGAGATCCTGGTCCCGTTCGGGGAGTTCCTCGAGAACAACCGGGCCCTCGTGCCGGGGGCGTACTCCCTCCCGTGGCACCTCGAGGAACTGGCCGCGTCCGGCGCCCCGCGCGACCGGCGCTCCTTCCAACCGACGTACGCGCAGGCGGTCGAGGATGCGGGCCGGTACGGTGTCCCTCTCCATCCACGGTTCCTCCTGTTCTGGCACGACCTGACGCCGGGCAGTGTGACCGAGCTGTCGGCGTGGGTCGAGTCCGAGGGACGGATCGTCGAGGGGGGCCTCGACCTCCCGTGGGCTCCGGAGCGGCGGGAACACCTCGTCTGGCTGGGGGCCCTCCACGGGCCGACCCCCGACGGACGCCTGCGCGTCGAGCCGGTGAGCTCGGACGCGCTGCTCGGCGGCCTCGGTCTCGCCGCCCTCGGCGACCGCGTCGTCCGCCGCGTCGCGGTCGACCGTCCCGAGACCGACGTCCTCGCGCTCGTCTCCCGGCTCTCGGGCTGCGCGGTCCGGGCCCGGGCCCCGTCGCGCGTGGGCGCGCGGGTGGGCCGGCCCGAAAAGGCCCGCCAGCGCTCGATGAGCCCGAACGTGCACGTCCTATTCCCCGTCGGCCCGGGGGGAGGTCCCCATCGGTCTGTTCCGGAGGCGGCGCGTCGGACGGTCAACGAACCGGCGCCCACGCTCCTCGGGCTGCGCCTCTGCCCGGCGTGCGCCCGCTCGAGCGTCTGGATGCGATGCTCGTGCGGGACCCACACGGAGCCGACCGGCAAGATCGTCCAGCAGCCGCTGCCGGTCGCGGCGCTCTGGGCCGACGCCGTCCAACGGCTCGGCATCCGCCGCAATCTCGAGGTGAAGGGCGTCAAGGGACTCACCTCCCGCGGCAAGGTCCCCGAGACGCTCGAGAAGGGGCTTCTGAGGGCGCGCCACGGCATCTCGGTCTACCAGGACGGGACGGCCCGCTTCGACCTGACCGACCTTCCCCTCACCCACTTCCGGCCCCGCGAGATCGGGCTCTCCCTCGAGAAGGCGGCGGCGCTCGGCTACACGACCGACTGGTCGGGCGCCCCCCTCGACTCGCCCGACCAGCTCGTCGAACTTCTGCCCCAGGACCTCGTGGTCTCGCGGTCGTGCGGCGCGTACCTCTGGGAGCTGTCGAAGTTCGTCGACGACGAGCTCGTCGCCCTCTACAATCTCGAGCCGTTCTACAAGGCGGCGCGCGCGGACGACCTGATCGGGGCGCTCGTCATCGCGCTCGCGCCCCACACCTCCGGCGGCGTCACCGGCCGGATCATCGGGTACACTGAGGCCGAGGCGTGCTTTGCCCATCCGGTGTTCCACGCCGCCAAGCGGCGCAACTGCGACGGCGACGAGGATTCGGTGACGCTCGTCCTCGACGGGCTGCTGAACTTCTCCCGCGCCTATTTACCGGAAACGCGCGGGGCGCTCATGGACAAGCCGCTCGTGCTCACGACCCGGCTCGATGCGACGGAGGTCGACAAGGAGGCGCACAACGTCGACATCGTCGCCCGGTACCCGCTCGCCCTCTACCGGGCGGCGGCTGCCGGGCTGAGCGCGAAGGAGGTGGACCGGGTGGTGGAGACGCTCGGAAAGCGGCTCGCCCGCGCCGACCCGATGGTCGGTACGGCCTTCACCCATGACACCACCGACATCGCGGGCGGCCCGGTCCGCTCGGCGTACCGCCAGTCCGAATCGATGGAGCGGATCGTCGAGCAGTCCCTCGTCCTTACCTCGCAGATCCGCGCGGTCGACGTGGCGGACGCGGTGACGCTCGTCCTCAACGCCCACTTCCTGCCCGACCTGATGGGGAATCTGAAGAGCTACGCCACGCAGAAATTCCGCTGCAAGGTCTGCAATACGTCGTACCGCCGACCGCCGTTGTCCGGACGGTGCTCGACGCCGGCCGCGCACGGCGCGCCGTGCGGGGGCGCGTTGACCCCGACCGTCTTCGAGGGGGCTGTCCGAAAGTACCTCGGGCTCTCGCAGCGCCTGGCGGCGACCCCGGGCGTCACCCCGTACGTCCGCCAGCGGGTGCAGCTGCTCGAGTCGTCGCTGGCCACGCTGTTCCCCGGCACGCCGCAGCAGGCGACGCTCGACCGGTTCGAGGCCGCGAAGGCGCCGACCGCGGTCGAGGAGATGGCCCGCGACAAGGCCCATATAGAACGCGCCGCCTCCGGTCCGACGGCGGGCTTGTAGGGTAGCCTGGATTATCCTGTTGGCCTTCGAAGCCAACGACGTGGGTTCGAATTGCCGGCGAGGGAGACCTCCGCCGGCCCGGAACTCCCACCAAGCCCGTCTCCGAGCCCCGGGGGGCCGCGGAGCGTCTCAGCGGAAGTACGCGGAGGCTCCGGAGTCGGCGGCCCGCTTCTCTTCCTCGGGCTTCGCCGCCTCAAGGACGTCGAGCGCGAGCATCGCGTTGAGCGGGATCAGTCGGATCCGGCCCTTGTCCTCCTTCACGGAGTCGTCGAGCTCGATGGCGAGGGAGTTGTCCCCGCCGACGGAGACGAGGCCGCGGAAGAGGCCGGTTGAGACGAGCGCCTCGTCCCGGGTCCCGGCGGACCGGACGCGGACGCGGGAACCGGAGGTGAGCACGATCGCCGGCTTCTTCGGCGCCGTGGACGGTTCGGCGGTCACTTGTCCGCTCCCTTCGACTTGCTCGGGCGGGTCGGCGCGGGCGGTTTCTGGAGCTGCTCGGCGCTCCACTTCTCGGCCAGTGCTTGCACGTGATTCACGGTCTCCCGGTATCGCTTGAGGGCGTTCTGGGCGTTCGCTTCGGTGAAGTCCCAGGCGCGCGCGAGGTTCCCGTAACGGACCCGGTACCCCTTGCGTCCCTTGCCGTCCTGAGCGCCCCCGACCTCCTCCAAAAGGTCGAGGGACTTCAGCTTGTTGATATGCCGGTAGACCGACGACTTCGGGGTCTTCAGCACCGTGGCGAGCTCCTCCGCGTACCACGCCCTCGCCGGGTCGCGGAGGAGACAGTCCTTGAGAAGTCGGTACGCAATCGATTCGCCGACCGGTCCGTCGCCGCCGCGCCCGTCGTCGCTCGGGGGGAGGTAGCCGACGAGGCGCAGGAACTCGACGAGCACCTCGTCGAAGTCGGCGACCGGGGTGAGCGGCGTCGAGTAGCGGAGCAGGAGCTCGAACGGCATCCGGTTCGGACGGGGCACCGCGCCCGGTCCATAAAGGCGGAGCCGTGGGAGCCGTCCGAAACGATTTGACGGCCGGCCCGGTCCGACGGGCGTGCCGTTCACCCTCGAGCAACCGACGACCGTGGAGGAGGCGCTGCGCCGCTTGGCGGACCCGACCGGGGGGCCCGCGGTGGCGATCGCCGGCGGTACGGACCTTCTGCTCGACCTGGACGAGGGCCGGGTCTCGGCCGGTCGCGTGGTGTCTCTCCGTCGTCTCCCCTGGAATCGGCTCCAGTGGCAGGGGGACTCTCTGGTCGTCGGCTCCACGTTGCCGTTCGCGCGCTTGGGCGCGGACCCAGCCGTCCGGGCCCGCTTGCCCGGGCTCGTCGACGCGGTGGACGCCGTCGGCAGCCTCGCGCTCCGCCACCGGGCGACGCTGGGGGGCAACCTCGGGCGTGCCGCCCCCGCCTCGGACGTCGTCCCCATCCTCCTCGCCCTGGGCGCCACAGTCCGCCTCGTGGGCATCGGCGGCCACCGGGACGTGCCGGTCGGCCGGTTCGTCCGCTCCTCCCGGCAGACCGACCTTGCCCCCGGCGAGCTGATCGAGTCGATCTCGATCCCGTCCGCTCCGGTGTCGGCGTACGTCTGGCAGCGCGTGCGTCCGGCGAACGACGTGAGCCAGGTCGGCGTCGCCGTGGCCCGCTCCGACTCCCCGAGCGGTTGGCACGTGGCGCTCGGAGGGGTCTTGCCGGCGCCGACCCGGGTCGTCGAAGCGGAGGCGCTGCTCGCGCGCCGTCGACCGAACGACGCCGAGGTCGAGCTGGCCGCCCAGGCCGCCGCGCAGAGGGCGACGTTCGTGACCGACAAGCGGGCCACGGAGTCGTACCGGCGCCGCCTGGTCTCCACGCTCGTGCGGCGCGCCGTCGCTCGGGCGCTCCGAACGGAGGTCGGCGGATGACCGGGCCCCTCACCCTCGCGATCAACGGCGCCCATCCGCGGACCGTCGACGTACCCGACGACGAGCGCCTGCTCGACACGTTGCGATGGCGTCTCGGCATGAAGGGGACGAAGGAGGGGTGCCGCACGGGCGACTGCGGCGCGTGCACGGTCCTGGTCGACGGCGAGACGACGCTGTCGTGCCTCACCCTGAGCCGCGAAGTCGACGGGTCGAAGGTCACCACCATCGAGGGGATCGCGGACGACCCGGAGGGCCGGAAGGTCCAGGCCGCCTTCGAGGCGGAAGAGGCGCTCCAGTGCGGCTACTGCACCCCGGGATTCATCGTGGCGCTGACCGGAGTCCGACGCGAGCTCGGGCCGGAGGCGTCGACGGCGGCGCTCGTGGACGGTCTGCAGGGGAACCTCTGCCGCTGCACCGGGTACCTCGCGATCCTCCGTGCCGTTGAGCGGGTCCGGGAGGCTCCGCGGTGACGCGATCGGACGCGGCGCTGAAGAGCCGCGGGGGCGCGGAGTACGGGCTCGACCTCGAGACCCACGGCATGCTCCACGGCGTGCTCGTGCCGTCCCCGGTCGCGTCCGGGGTCCTTCGGTCGATCGACCTCTCGGCGGCGCGCACAGCGCCCGGCGTCGTCGTCGCGGTCGGACCGGCCGAGCTCGCCGCGCTCCTTCCCAACGGCGGCGACGCCGAACGCCCGGTGTTCCCGAGATCCCGCGTGATGTACCGCAACCAACCGGTCGCCGCGGTCGCGGCCCGCACGCTCGCCGAGGCGCGCGCCGCGGCCCGTCTCGTCCGGGTCGACGTCACGAACGAACCTCCCCTCATCGACCTCGAAGAGCGGTTCCCCGAGTGGCCGGCCTCCCTGACCTCCCACGACCCGGCCGTGGTCGCCCACGTGGTGGCGCGGCACGGCGACCTGGCGGCGGCATTCCGTACCGCGGACCTGGTCCACAGCGAGACGTACCGGACGAGCGGCATCGAGCACGTCGCGCTCGAGCCTCACGCCTGCCTCGCGGTCGTGCGCGACGGCACCTGGCACGTCACGACGACGACGCAGACACCGTTCGGGGTCCGGGAAGACGCCGCCGAGATTCTCGGGATCCCCCAGGAGTCGCTCGTCGTCGAGGGAACCTGGGTCGGCGGAGGGTTCGGCTCGAAGGGGGCCGCGTTCCTCGAGCCGTACGCGCTTCTCCTCGCCGCGGCCGCCGGCCGCCCCGTGCGGCTCGCGTTCGGCTACCGCGACGAGTTCCAGGTCGGTCGTTCCACCCTGCCGGCGGTCATCCGGCTCGACACGGCCGTCCGGAACGGGACGATCACGGCCCGTCGGGTCCGGCTCCTCCTCGACACGGGCGCCTCGCTCCCCGGTCGGGATTTCGCGACGGGATATTCGATCGGATTCCTGCTCGGGCCGTACCGGATCCCGGCGTTCGAGATGGAGGGCTACGCCATCCGGACGAACAAGCCCCCGTTCGGTCCGCACCGCGCACCGTTCGCCCCCCAATGCGTCTTCGCCATCGACTCGCACACCGACGGCCTCGCCCGACGCCTCGGCGTCGACCCGGTCGAGTTCCGCCTCCGCCACGTCTGGCGTGAGGGAGACCGCACCCCGCTCGACCAACCGGTCGGACCGTTCGGTGCGGCGGCCGCCCTCGAGCTGGCGCACGCGAAGGTCGCCGCCTGGCGCCGCACGCTCCCGGCCGGCACCGGGATCGGCGTGGGGATCGGGTTCTGGTCGACCTCGACCGGCGCCGGCGGGGAGGTCCGTCTCCGCCTCACCGCGACC
Organism: Thermoplasmata archaeon; assembly: GCA_022750435.1. GTDB lineage: Archaea > Thermoplasmatota > Thermoplasmata > Lutacidiplasmatales > UBA184 > Lutacidiplasma. Next base: position 55,622 of record JAKIVS010000004.1, read on the forward strand.
GAGCTCGTCGTCGAGCAGGCGGAGCACGAGATTGGCAGCGGCAGCATCGTGCGCGGGCTGGTCGCCGTCGTCGAGCGGTATTTCGGTCTCCCCGCGGACCGGGTCCGAGTCACGAGCCCGTCGACCGCGACGGCCCCGTTCGATTCGGGGGTCTTCGGGAGCCGCACGGTCGCGGCCCTCGGGAAGGCGGTGGAGGCCGCCGGGGAGAAGCTGCTCGAAACGCTCGCCACCCGGGCGCGCGCGAGTGGGCCCGTTCGGCTGGAATTCGACGGACGGCGCCTGCTGGTGGTGAGCGGCCGAACGAAGGTACCGGTCTCGGAGCTCCTCCAGCCGGACGAGCGGGAGGGCGGGCTTGTCGCCGAGGGCCGGCACTACGGCCGCTCCGGTGCGATCGACGCCTCCCGGGTCGTGGAGGGGACGTTCTACCCGTACACCGACTTCACGGCGTCCGTCCACGTCGCCGCGGTCTCCGTCGACCGGGAGACCGGGAGCGTGAAGGTTCTGCGGTACGCCGCGTTCCAAGACATCGGCACGGTGCTCGATGCCGGCATGTTCCGGGGCCAGGTGGAAGGTGGCGTGGCGATGGGGCTCGGGACCGCGCTCACGGAGGAGAGCCTCTGGGCGCCGGACGGACGGATGGCGAACCCGGGACTCCTCGATTACCGGATCCCGACGATCGCCGAGATTCCGCCCATCGAGGTCGTCGCCGTCGAGGGGTTCCTCGGCGCCGGACCGTTTGGCGCGAAGGGTCTCGGCGAGCCACCGATCATCCCCGTTCCTGCCGCCGTGGCGAACGCCGTCGCCGACGCGACCGGCGCCCGCGTGACCGAGCTTCCCCTGACGCCGGAGCGCGTGGCCCGAGCCCTTAAGCTCCTGTGAACTCCGACCGCCGACGATGCTGGAGCACTCGGAGATCCTCGACGTCCTCTCCGAGTACCCGCCGACACCCGTCGTCGCGGCTGTGGGCTCCCACTCCGCGCTCGACATCGCGGACGGCGCGGTCACCGAGGGCTTCCGGACGCTCGTCCTCGCCCAACACGGCCGCGAGGGGACGTACGGCCGCTACTACCGGACCCGCCGGGACGCCGCGGGCCGCGTCGTCCGCGGCTGCGTCGACGAGGTGTGGGGGTATCCGAAGTTCTCCGACCTCGCGCACGTCAGCGCCCAAGAGAAGCTCCGGGCGAAGGGGGCCCTCCTCGTCCCGAACCGGGCGCTGAGCTCGTACGTGCCGCTCCCCGTCATCGAGTCGGAGCTGCGCGTGCCGATCGTCGGCTCGCGCTCGATGCTGCGCATCGAGGAGCGGACGGAGCGGGAGAACTACTACACCCTCCTCGAGGCCGCCGGCATCCCGACACCCGAGCGGATCACCGACCCGAAGCAGATCGACGGACTCTCGATCGTGAAGCTCCCCCACGCGAAGAAGCGCCTCGAGCGCGGCTTCTTCACGGTCGCCAGCTTCGAGGAGTATGGACGGAAGAGCCGGGAACTGCTCGAGCGGGGGACGATCCTCCCCGACGACCTCGCCGCCGCGCGCATTGAGCGCTACGTCCTCGGCCCGGTGTTCAACTTCAATTTCTTCTTCTCCCCGCTCGTCCCGCGTGACGACGGCCTCGAACTCCTGGGCGTCGACGAACGCCGCGAGAGCTCGCTCGACGGGTTGGTCCGGCTCCCGGCCGCCCAGCAGCTCGAGCTCTCCCAGGCCGGTCGGATCCCGGAGTACACCGTGGTCGGCCACGGGACGCTCACCGTCCGCGAATCGATCCTCGAGGACGTGTTTCATCTTGGGGAGAAATTCGTGAACGCTTCGCAGGGGCGCTACCCGCCCGGGATCCTCGGCCCGTTCTGCCTGCAGACCTGCCTCGATAAGGACGGCCGCCCCATCGTCTTCGACGTGGCGGCGCGGATCGGGGGTGGGACGAACATCCACCTCGGCCTGGGCCATCCATACGGCAACGCGCTCTGGCGCGAGCCGATGAGCTCGGGACGGCGGGTCGCCCGCGAGATCCGGATCGCCCTCGACGACGGCCGCCTCGGGGAGATTGTCACATGACGGAGTCCGCGGCAACCGCCCCGTCCGCGGCCCCGCCGCCCGTGGTCCTCCAGCAGAGCCCGCTCGCCTCGTTCCACCACGCCCACGGCGGCCACATGGTGCCGTTCTCGGGCTGGGAACTACCGCTGTACTACACCAGCATCCTCGCCGAGCACGACGCGGTCCGGACCGGGGTCGGTCTCTTCGACGTCTCCCACATGGGGATCGTCACCGTCGATGGAGCGACCGCCCCCGCGCTGCTCTCCCGGCGCACAACCGCCAACGTTGCCCGCCTCGTGCCGGGCCAGTGCCGGTACACCTTCCTGCTCGAGGCGACGGGCTGGATCGTCGACGACCTCCTCATCACCCGCCTGGACACCGGCGGGGCCGAGGGGCCGCGGTTCCTCGCGGTGCCGAACGCGGCCCGGGCCGGTCGGATCGTCGAGATGCTCCGCCAACACCGGCGCCCCGACACCACCATCGCCCAACACAATGGGAAGGTCGCAATCCTGGCCGTCCAGGGCCCGAAGGCGTCCGAGACTCTCGAACGGGTGTTCGGCTGGTCGCTCGCGGGACTGGGGAACTACCGGGGGCGCTGGTTCCCGGCCGATCGGGGCGGGGACGTCCCGGTCGAGGGTGCGGACGGACTCCTGTTCCCGCACGCGCTCGGACGCGCGGTGTTCGTGAGCCGGACCGGCTACACCGGCGAAGCCGGCTTCGAGCTGTTCGTCGCCGCGGCCCGGGCGCCGGCCGTCGCCGAGGCGCTCGTGACGGCGGGCGTCGTCCCGTGCGGACTCGGGGCGCGCAATACCCTCCGCCTCGAGAAGGGCTACCTCCTCTCCGGCCAGGACTTCGACCGCGACCGGACGCCGCTCGAAGCGGGCCAGGACCGGTTCGTCGAGTTCGACCACCCGTTCGTCGGTGACGAGGCGCTCCAGAAGCAGAAGACCGAGGGGAACTTCGTCCGGCTCGTCGGCCTCTCCGTGACGACCCCGGGCGCCATCCCGCGCCACGGAACCCCGATTCGCTCCGGCGCCGACCTGGTCGGAACCGTCGCCTCCGGCGGACTCTCCCCCACGCTCCACAAGGGGATCGCGCTCGCGTTCCTCCCGCCGGCCCTCGCCGCGGTCGGGCAATCGCTCACCCTCGACCTCCGGGGCGCTTCCGTGCCGGCCGAGGTCGTCCGACTGCCGTTTCTCGCCTCCGGGGCCGCTCGACGGGACTATACGCTCCCCCCGACCTAACAGGTAGGATGGCCGCCTCCGGGGTCGACCGACCGTTTGTCGGACGACTGGAGGTCCTCGACACCCTCCGTCGCCGCCGCGACCTCGCCCGGGACGGCCGGGGCGGCGTGACCCTGGTGGAGGGGAACGCCGGCGTCGGCAAGTCGAAACTGATCGAGCAGCTGACGCACGAGGCCCGCGCGAAGGGGCTCCGGGTGGTCCTCATGCGGACCCCGGCGCTCGAAAGCCCGCCTCCGCTCCAGCTCCTCCGCTCCGTACTAACCCAGGCGAAGGAGCCCGACGAGAGGACCGATGAGGACGAGGCGGGGTCCGGCTTTCTCGGCCTCGTCTCGCCCCCCAGCTCGGAGCCGTATCTCCTCGGGTTCGTGGCCGGGGCCGACCGCACGGGGATCGACCCGAACGACCGGCTCCTCGAGGTCGTCAGCCAGCCGGTCGAATCGGCCGACCAGGGGAAGGTGCGATTGTTCGCCCAGCTCGCCGAGGAGTTCCTCGCGCTCGCGCGCGGCGGGGCGATGCTGGTCGTCATCGAGGACCTGCATCTCGCGGACGAGGCGTCGCTCGATGCCCTCGGGTCGATCGCTCCGCGCCTCCCCGACCGGCCGCTCTGGCTGGTCGCCACCTCCCTCCCCGTGGCGACGCTGCGGGAACCGCAGCGGAGCCTGATCGAGCGAATCCTTCGCAGCGGCGGCGGCGAACTCGTCCCCCTGCGACCGTTCACGGCGGGAGAGACCCTCGATTTCGTCCGGGGCCTCGACGTCGGAGGAAACGCGGCGGTGGAGGACGTCACCCGATGGCACTCCCAGTCCGGCGGGAATCCGCAGTTCCTCGAGCAGCTGATCCGGACCCGGGCCAGCGGTGCGACGGAGGCCGGCACAACGGGGGACGAGGCGCCGGGGGAGCTCTCGGAGTATCTCGCGCGGCGTCTGCCGGCGCTCGACGAAGAGTCGCGGCGGGTCCTCACGGTCGGCGCCGTCCTCGGACGCGAGTTCTCGTTCGACCTGTTGCTGTCGGCGTCGGAGGACGACGAGGAGAAGTTGACCGAGGTCCTCGAGCGGCTCGTCCGAATGGGCGCGCTGCGGGAGCGACCCAACGAGCATCTCGAGTTCGTCCGGGACGACCTACGCGGGTACATCTACGCCGGTCTCACGGAGGCCCATCGCCGCGTCCTCCACAAGAAGGCCGGCGAGGCGCTCGAGGCGATGGGCCCGGCGGACCCGTCGACCGTGTTCGCCCTAGCCCGTCACTTCTCCCTCGGCCGGATCGAGGACCGGGCGGAACTGTACAATCGCTTCGCGGCGGACTTCGCCATGCGATCGATGAGCGCGAACGTCGCCCGGTTCCATCTGGAGCGGGCCCTCGAGGCCCATCGGCGCGCGCGCCCGAACGACCACGCCGGCGAGATCGAGATCGTCCTCGACCTGGCCGTCCAGATGGACCGGCTCGGCGAGCTGAAACCGGCCGAGCGCCTGCTGCGTGAGCTCGACGAGGGGCCGCACCTGATGCACGCGGCGTCGCCCGCCCAGCGCGCGCTCCTGAAGATCTACCTGGCGCGCATCCTGACCGACCAGGGCCGGTGGGACGAGGCCGACCGTTGGACGAACGAGCTCCTCGGCTCGGCCGACGTCGCGGCCGCGGCCGAGACCCGGATCGCCGCGCACCGGCTGCGCGGGGAGGTGCTGTACTACCGCGGCGAGTACGCCGAATCGCTCCGCCACCACGACCTCGCGCTGGCGACCGCCCGGGAGCTCGGACGTCGCCGCGAGATCGCCCTCGAGATGGTCCGGAGGGCGAACGTCCTCGGGATGATTCCCGGCCGCCTCGAGGAGGCGGTCGCCGACTACCGGACCGGCGTGGCGGAGCTCCGCGAGCTCGGGGACGACGCCGAGGCCGCGTACGCGCTCGTCTACCTCGGAGTCGTCGTCGCCCAGCACGGGCACCTCGACGAGTCGATCGTCGCCCTCCACGAGGCGGTCGGCCTTGCCGAACGGGCCCACGACCTCCGGCGCGTCGGATGGGCGCTGTTCAACATCGGCGACGTCGAGCGGGAGCGCGGCAACCTCCCCGAGGCGGAGGCCGCCACGAACCGCGCGCGCGAGATTCTCGAGAGGATCGGGGACCGGTTCGGCCTCGCGCAGACGTACATCACCGAGGCGAAGATCCGCCGGGACCGCCGGGAGTTCGTCGAGGCCGAGCGGCCGCTCCTCGAGGCGTACCGGATCGTCCGCGAGCTCAGGGTCCGCGCCGACGAGCTCGAGGTCGTGCTCCGCCTGGCCGAAGTCGCCCTCGGGCGCGGCGACCTGGCGACCGCGAAGACCCGCGCCGCCCAGCTCGCCCAGGAGGAGGTCGCCCGGTTCCGCCCCGACCTCGCCGACGATTACCGCCGACTGCTCGCCGCCATCGGGGAGGCCGGTGGCCCCGCCCCGTAACCGGCCCCCGTCCGCTCCGGTCCGGCGGGCCGCGGAACGGGCCCTCGCCGAGGACCGGTGGCGCCGGGACGTCACGTCGCGAGCGGTGGTGTCTGCGTCGCAACGGGCGACCGGGCGGATCTCCGCCCAGGCCTCCGGGGTCGTGTCGGGACTGGACGTCGCGGAGGCGGTGGCCCGCGCCGCCGGACTTCAGGTTCGACGACGGGCCCGCGAAGGGGATGCGGTCCGGCGAGGATCGGTCGTCCTCGAACTCTCGGGAAACGCCCGGGCCCTGCTCGCGGTCGAGAGGACCGTCCTCAACTTCCTGATGCATCTCTCCGGGGTGGCGAGCGCCACCGCCGCCGCCCGGGCCGCGGTCGGAGTCGACGGCCCCGCGGTGTACGCGACCCGCAAGACCCTCCCGGGCCTCCGCGACCTCGAGAAGGACGCGGTGCGGCATGGGGGCGGCCGACCGCACCGGCGGGACCTCTCCGATGGGATCCTCGTGAAGAACAACCATCTCGCGCTGGTGCCCCTCCGGACGGCCGTGGAGCGGGCCCGGAGGTGGGCCCGCGGCCGAACCGTCCAGGTCGAAGTGCGCACCCTGGCCGAGGCGCGCGCGGCGGTGGAGGCGGGCGCCGATGCGCTCCTGATCGACAATGCGACGCCCGCGCGGGCCCGTGGGATCGTCTGTGGCCTGGCCGCCGCCGGCCAGCGCGACGGCGTCCACATCGAGCTCTCGGGCGGGATCACGCCGGCCAACGCCCGGAGCTATCGGGCCACCGGCGCGAACGCGGTGAGCCTCGGTTCCCTGACCCACTCTGCGGCTGCGCTGCCGTTCCACATGACCGTCGTGCCGGACCGATAGTGGCGGGCCGGTCAGCGTTCGCTTAAGAGTGCCCTTCCCCTCTTCGAAGCGGGGAGGGGACCGTGTCGCTGGAACAGGAGATCCGGACGTTGCGCGACGAGCGGCACGCGGTGATCCTGGCCCACAACTACCAGCGGCCGGAGGTCCAGGAGGTCGCCGACTTCGTGGGAGATTCCCTCTACCTCTCGCGCAAGGCCGTCGAGTCCTCAGCCCCGGTGATCGTCTTCGCCGGCGTGATGTTCATGGCGGAGACCGCCAAGATCCTGAATCCGACCAAGACGGTCCTGTTGCCCGACCCGAAGGCGGGCTGCGGACTCGCCGACTCGATCACGACCGACCAACTTCGCACGTGGAAGGCAGAGCACCCCGGGGCCGTCGTCGTCGCGTACATCAACACCTCCGCCGAGGTCAAGGCCGAGGCCGACTACTGCTGCACGAGCTCGAACGCGGTGGAGATCGTCCGGCGGATCCCCCCGGAGAAGGAGGTCCTGTTCCTCCCCGACGTGTTCCTGGGGGAGTACGTCCGCAAGCAGACCGGGCGGAAGATCCACCTCTGGATGGGCGACTGCCCCGTCCACGCGAAGCTCCGCCCGGAGGACCTCGACCGGGCCCGGGAGGCCCACCCCGGCGCCCCGATCCTCGCCCACCCGGAGTGCGGCTGCTCCACGCAGGCGATGGGCCACGTCGACCGGATCCTGTCGACGGACGGAATGGTGCGATTCGCCGAGGAGACCCGGGCGCCCGAGGTCATCGTGGCGACCGAGGTCGGGATCCTCCACCGGATGCGGAAGCTCAACCCCGGGACCAAGTTCACGCCGCTCAGCGAGGGCGCGATCTGCCCGTTCATGAAGGAGATCGACCTCACCGACGTCCGGGACTCCCTCGCCCTGAACCGGTACGTCATCGACGTGGCGCCCGAGACCGCCGGCAAGGCCCGGCGGGCCCTCGAGCGGATGATCGCGTCTTAGAGACGGATCGCGTGCGCCCCGGGCACGAACGAGGCGATCCCGTGGACCCAGTACATCCACGCCGCGACGAACAGCACGAGCCCGCTCAGGGCGACGACGCCGATGGCGGGGAACGAGGGCTTGACGGGAAGGTAGAACCCGACCGACAGGGGGTTGAGCCGGGTCGAAAGGAAGGAGAAGGCGGCCCCCAGCAGGAGGAGGCCCAAGAGCACCGGGACGGCCACCGAGTAGGTCCCCAGGACCAGCCCCACCACCACCACGGCGAGGGCGACCGGGACCGCCGCGTTCGAGCGGCGGCGCTCGACCGGCGGCGCCGTGGGGCGCCGGGGGGGTCGAAGCACCGTCCGAGGGGAGTACGGGTCGGGCCGCTCCACCCCCCGACCGGCGCCGGCCCGGAATAAGAGGCAACGGTTCCACCGGCACCCGATTTCGGGCCGGGAAGGCGCCAGAATCCGAGAAGAATAGGTACATACGACAGGAGTCCAATCGACCCGTCGTTCCTGACGATGCGCGCCGGTGACGTACGCGCGGAGTCAGCGGACCCCGAGCGCTCCGCATGAGTGTCCGCTCCCCAGCGTCCGACCTGTTCCCGGTGGCCGCGGTCGGGGTGGCGATCCTCGCCCTTGGCGGTCTGCTCCTCCTGATCGGTGCCGGAACCTCGGTCGGCGACCCGTCGGAGTTCGACACCTGGCTTGTCGGGGTCGGCCTTGTCCTGCTGCTCGGCGCCATGCTCGTGGTGCTGATCCGGGCCGGACCTCCGGCCACGAAGCCCGTCCCTCCCGGGACCTCCTCCTCCACGGCCTCCTCGGCCCCGGAAGCGCCCGCCTCCCTCCCGACCCGCGCGGCGGTGGAGTCGCCCGCAACTCCTCCTCCTGCCTCGGCCCAGGACCTCCTCGAGGCGGCTCCCCGAGCCGCTCCGCCCCGGGCACCCCCAGTCTTTCCGGGGACGACGTCGATTCCCGCGCAGTACGAAGGCTCGCGCCACGAGGTCCCCCGCTCCCCGGGGTCGGAGCTGGCCTGGGACGAGGGCGACGTCGGAGTCTCCCTGCCGTTCGCCGCGGGAGCGGCCGAGACGCGTCCCGCCCCGGTGGCCATGACCAGCTCCTCGGTCTCCTCGGCGTTCGCCCCCGTCGGCTTGCTCGAGCGGGAGGTGGAACGGCTTCGGGAGCGCGTGCACGAGCTCGAACGGACCGGGCCGTCGGCCCCCCGCGCCCCGGCCCGCGCGGCCGCATCGGGCATCGGCACCCTCGCACCGCGTTCGGACGGCATGCGACCGCCCGAACCACCGAGCCAAAGATCGATCGGATCCCGCCGCCTTTGCATCGGATGCGGCGCGGGGCTCCCGGGCGGCGCGACGGACCCCTTGTGTTGGGGGTGCGGCCGCCCGCTCTGCTCGACCTGCTACTGGCGGGCCAAAGACGGTTCCTCCGCCCACACCTGCCCCGCCTGTTTCGCCCGGGCGGGAACGACCGCTGTCTCGGGCGGACGGGGTCCCCCGACGGCCCCTACTTCGGTGGCGGCCAATCCCCGCTCCCGGTCCGCCACGGCCTCGCGTTGAGTACCGGCCCAGGGCCGATCCATCCGCGGCGGGCCGTCCCGACCGCAAGTCCGAGGCTCCGGTCCGGTCCCAGGGTCGCCTCCGAAACGATCAGATGACCTCCCGCCTCGGCGAACTTCCGGGCAGCGACCGCGTCGAGCCCCTCGGAGAAGGGGGCGGGGGTGACCTCGAGGGCGACCGAGTGTCGGAGGCCCCACGCGACCCAATCGGAGAGGCGCTGCGCCCCATTGGAGTCCTCCGGATCGATCCCGAGATGGCCGACCCAGACAGGCCCCGTTCCGACCCGGCGCGCCTCCGGCTTCGGAGGAGGACCTTCGGGCCGGAGGACGCGGAAATCGACCTCCCCGGCCGGGGGCGAATCCACGCTGGAGGGCGTGGACTCCCAGCCGACCAGGATGGCCACTCGGCCGACCGTCCGTTCTCGGACCCAACTTCGGAGAGCCGAGAGCTGGGCGAGCTCGGAGGCCACGAACCCGACGTACTGCAGCTTCGCGGTGACCGGGCTCGCGAGCTGCGCTTCCCATCGCTCCGGGCCGTCGCCGGGAGCCACGTGGAGATGGAGCTCGCCGAGGAGGTCCGAGGACTCGAGGAGGCGCGGAAGGGTCCCGGCCTGAGCCGCCTCGATCTCCCCCTGGGCCTCTCGAATCTCCGGAGGGATCCAAGGGAGGTCGAGCGAGCGGTAGATCTCCGCCTCGGTCGCGCTCGGAAGCCGCTCCTCGCCGCGCATCACGGCGTACTCGTTGATCTTCAGTCCCCGGTCCCGGGCGAGGGAGCGGGTCGCGATGTTGTGGTCCTTCGAGCCGGTGAAGTACTGCCAGGCGGCGCCGAACGACTCCGACGGAACGACGCGCAGGTCGACCTGGAGACCGTCGGCCGTCCGGATCGTCTCCTTCGTGGGACCGCGGAGGACGATGGTCGCCCCGGGGAGCGCCGCGAACCGGTCCAGGACCTTCTCGGACTCCGCCGACGTCACCAGGATATCGAGGTCGCCGACCGTCTCGCGCCGCCGTCGGAGGCTGCCGGCGACCTCGATTTGGTCGACCGGGGCGCCGGCCCGGATGTGGAGCACAATCTCCTGGGCGACCCGCGCCGCCTCTCGCAGAGGTCGCCGGCGGGAGTCGGAAGGGGCGGCGGCGAGCGCTTCGCGGACCTTCGCGATCTTCTTCGGCCCGAATCCGGAGAGCCCCTCGAGCCGGCCCGCGTCGATGGCGGCGACCAGCGTGGCCGGACCGTCGACGCCGAGGTCGGTCCAGAACCGCCGCGCGGTCTTCGGTCCGATCCCGGAGATCCGCATCAGGGCGACGATGCCGGGCGGGATCTCGCGGCGCAGCTTCTCCAGGTAGGGGATCGTCCCCTCGCGGAGGAATTCGCGGATCTTCTCCTCGATCGCCTGTCCGACCCCCGGGATTTCCCGCAGCTGGTCCCGGGCGGCGACGGCGGAGAGCTCCTCCGTAAGGGAGTCGATCGAACGGGCCGCGCGCCGGTACGCCTCCGGCTTGAACTTCTCGCCGAGGACGTCGAGGAGGTCGGCGATCTCCCGGAACGCCCGGGCCGCGTCGGCGTTCCCGCCCATCGGCCCTGGGACGTGTCCGCCTCGGAAAAGACGTTGCGTTCGGACTAGGCGACCCGCAGGTCCGGCGCCTCGAACCAGACCTTGCGGCCCACGGTCGCGAACCCGAGCTTCTCGTAGGCGTGTCGCGCCGGCAGGTTCTCCTCCCGGACGAAGAGCGTCGGCACCGCTCCCACGGCCTCCGCCTGCCGGCAGATGGCGGCCGTCACGGCCTGCGCGATCCCGCGGCCGCGGGACTCCGGGCGCGTGTAGACGCCCGCGATCACCCAGGCGAACGGGAGGGTGACGGAGGCGTGGGCCACGCCGACGAGCCGCTCCCCCTCGAAGGCGCCCCACACCGGTTCCACGGCCGGGTCCATGCGCGCGTACCCCGCCCGCATCGGGGAATCCACGTCGGTCACGCTCGGGAGAAGGCCGCGGTCGCGGCCGGTCAACCGCCGCACGCCGAAGGTGGGTGCCGGGAGAGGAACCGCCCGCTTCCGCGACATCAGCAGCGTGGGCGAACCGACGATGCCCGGAATCCTCGCGCGAACGAGGGGGGCGGCGTCCTCCGGGGCGAGGATGACGCAGGGGGGAGGCGGCAACGCCGGAACCAGGAGCGGGTCGGCCTCGCCCACCCAATGGGCGATGACCGAACTGGGGTGGCCGTGCCAGAGCAGCAGGTAGGCGCGGGGCACACCGCCCCGAACGACCGAGACGAACCGAGTCCGGTCGGGGGCCTGCACGAGGTCCCAGAGGGCGTAGGCGTGCTCGACGGGGGACTCGCGGGCCGTCCGCTCGAGCCAGAGGGCGTCGATCCCCGGACGGACTCCGTCGGCGGCCATCGGCCGGGGAGGAAGGTCCGGGTATTACCCTACCGACCGGAAGCCCCCGGGGCCGGCGTGCCGTCGGCGGGCGAGCCCGGGCCGTCGCTCCCGGTCCGTTTCAAGAGGAAACCCTAAGCTTGCCGCACGGGTCGGACCGACGTGGCCACGGCCCACCGGCCCACACCGGAGTTCCCTCAGCACCTGCGCGCGCTCTACGAGAAGTTCCCGTTTGACCGGTCAATCGCCGAGGACCCCGTCGCCGGCCTTCAGGGCTTCCGGTCCGACCCGCGCCGTGCCGAGGTCGCCGGGATCTTCGCGGCGACCCTCGCCATCGGCAACACCACGGCGATCCGAGGCTCGTTCGCCGAGCTCCTTCGACGGGCCGACGGTGACCTGGTGACCCATCTCGTCGACGCGCCGGCGCGGGAACGAGCGCGGCGTCTCCAGGGGTTCCGCCACCGCTGGATCCGGGGCGACCAGATGGCGTTCCTCGCCGGTCGGCTCCACGCCCTCCACGCCTCCGGGAGTTCCCTCGAGCAGGTCTTCGCCGATGGACTGGCCTCCGGCGGGTTCGCGGGTGGCCTTGATCGGCTCTCGCAATCCCTACGGGGGCCGAAGGTGACCTCGACCCCGCCCGGCTACCGGATCCTGTTCCCGAGCCCTCTGGACGACGCCGGGAGCGCCTGCAAGCGCCTCACGCTCTTCGTCCGCTGGATGGTGAGGACGGACCCCCCGGACCTCGGCGTCTGGACTACCGTGCCCACGTCGGTGCTCCGGATCCCGCTGGACCAGCACACCTACTGGATCGCCTACCACCTCGGCCTGACGGGGCGGCGGACCCGGAACTGGCGGACCGTGGAGGAGGTCACCGAGGCGCTGCGGGCGATCGACGCCGACGACCCGGTCAAGTACGACTTCGTGCTCTGCCACACGGGAATCTCAGGCGATTGCCCGAAGCATCGGGACCTCGCCGTGTGCGGACCGTGTGTGGTGCGCCCGGATTGCCGACTGTGGCGGGGTCGGAGGGTCGCCGCATGAGTCCGACGCCCACCTCGACAGGAATCGCGCCGGGACTCATGGCTCGCTTCCGGACCGCCGGTGACCAGCTGGTGTGGCGCGCCGCTCCGGCCGAGGGTGGCCGGAACGGCTCGAAGACCCGGATCGCGCATCTCCATGACGAGGAGTCCCGCGTCGAGGAGCGCACCGACTCGAAGGTCCACGTCCTCCGGGTCGACAGCAGCCCGGTGGGAGCCCTCGTTGTCGTGGTGGCCCTCGACGAACGTGGTCTCCCGAACGCACTGCTCACCCACGAGGCCGGGGCCGCCCCCGGATTCTCCGCGGGGGCGATCGAGGCGCGCTGGGACGACGGCTCCTCGGAGCGGACGCTCGCCCTCTCGGTCGCGGACGTCGTGGCGCTCGCCCGCTACGCCCTCGTGTGAGGGCACGCTCCCGCGCCGCGGACGCGGTGCGCCAGATTCGGTCGAAGTCGTCGGCGAGTTCGCCCCACTGGCGGATCGATGGGTAACGGACCCGCGGGGACGGCAGCGGGAGCGGCGGGGCCGGGGAGTGGGGCCGACCGGTGTACCGGACGAACGCCACGCCGGCCCGCGCGGCCGCGAGGAGGTCCGCCGGGCTGTCCCCGACGTGGAGGATCCGCGCGGTCGGGACGTGGAGCTCGCGCGCGGCCCGTCGGAGCATCCCGGGCGAAGGTTTCGCGTCCGGGCCGTCGGCGGAGAGCACGATGGCATCGAAGAATCCCGCCGGCCCCAGCCGGCGGAGGAGGCCACGGGCGGTTTCGGGGGGCTCGAAGAGGATGTTCGAGACGACGGCGAGCTTGAGGCCCCGACGGCGGAGTCGACCGAGGGTTCGGTGGATGCCCGACTTCCACGTCAGGTTCGCCGAGGCGAGCGCGAACGCGATCGAGTGGCCGACCCGGTGCGGATTCGGCCGAATGTGCATCATCCGGTCGAGCTCGTCGGCCTGCTCGGCGAGGGAGACGGAGTGCCCCGTGCCTTCCCGTTCGTTCGCCCACTCCTCCATCGCCCGCACCGAACGCTCGGCGACGTGCGGGGGGAGTCCGAGCTCGACGAGCGGCTCGACCCACGCCGAGCGCCGCGCGCGCTCGTACCGCTTCGGTCCGGCGCGACTGAAGGCGATCAGGGTGAACCAGAGGTCGATGGTGACGGCGAGCGGCTCGGTCCTCGTCTGGCTCGGGGCCACCGCCCTCACGTTCCCCGGCCCCCGAAGTGGCGACGACGTCGGTGGGGATGGCGCTCGTACAGGTCGACCGTGCGCTCGAAGATCTCCTTGAGGCGCGGCGCCGCCCGCTCGACGTGGCAGCGGCGCGCGGTGAGCAATCCGTTCGCCCCGATCCGCTCCGCCTCCGGGGGATTTCCGAGGAGCCGCGTGATGCGGTGCGACAGGTCGCTCGCCGACCCGGGTCGCGTGAGATATCCGTTGACGCCGTCGTCCACCAGTTCCGCCGCGCCGGCGCCGCGGCTGACGATGACCGGGACCCCGTGGGTCCACGCCTCGACGACGACAAGGCCGAACCCCTCCCAGGGCGCGGGATGGACGAACGTGTCGGCGAGGTCGTAGAGCGCCCGCAACTCCTCCTCGGGAAGCGAACCGGCGAAGACGACGCGCGACCCGAGGTGGCGCGCGCGGACGCGCGCCTCGAGCTTCTGGCGCCAGCTCGCCCCCTTCTGGCCTCCCAGCCCAGCGGCGCTCGTCGAGAAGCTCTCTCCGCCCACGAGGACGAGGCGGGCCGTCGGGTAGCGCCGGGCGACGCGGACGAACGCGTCGATGGCGAGGTCCTGGCGCTTCACCGGGTCCATTCGGCCGACGCAGAGGACCACCGGGCCGGCGCCGAGCTTCAACCGCTCCTGGACGCGAGCGCGTACGGTCGCGGAGGCGGCTCGTTGCTCCCGTGGGTCAAAGTAGGGGTACACCTGGAAGGCGCGGCCCTGGAAGCCCGCCTGGATGAGGTCCTCGAGGCCGGCGCGGGTGCTGACGACGACGCCGTCGAACCCCTCCATCGCCTTGAGGAAGAACCGGCGCACCGGCTCCGGGTACCCCCGGAAGTCGAGCGGGATGTGCCACCGAAGCAAGGCTGGGGCCGAGGACCCGATGAGGCCTCCGACGAGGACCTGCTGGAAGTCGTTGATGTAGAGGAGGTCGTGGTCGGCGACCTTGGGCAGGAGCGCGAGCGCGGCCCGGGCGCTGTAGTCGACGAACCCCGGGTAGTCCGAGAGCGACGGGCGGAAGCCCCGGGGCCCGTGGAACGACCGCCAGATCGCCTCCTTGAATCGTCCGTAGCTCCGGCGGGTGGCGTCCGGGAGCTCGAAGGTCTCGAGCGTGTAGCCGTCGTTGGTCCGAACCGCGGCCGGGAGTCCGCTCCCCCCGAGGGCGACCCACGACGTTTCGCCCGCGAGCCCGGCCGTCCGACCCGAATGGATCAGTGCGCGCATCATCGGTACGACCCCCCCGACGTTCGGCTCGAACTCCTCGTGGAGTCGCCAGACCGGCCGCTCCGGCACGGCCGCGTCGCCGACGGGCCGGATCGGCGGGGTCTGGGTGTTCACGCACAACCGAATCCCCATCGTCGTCTTCCCGAGTTCGCCGCCCTACGTCGCGCGCCGGCGCCGCATTCCCCTGCGTCGCGGAGGCTCCCTCCGCGGGGCGGGCAGCTTGGACGTCCGGGAGGCGCCGGCGCCCGAAAACCCCTCCGGCAGCCCCGCCGGGACCTCGGATCCAGCGTCCGGGAGGAAGCGGGCGAACTGCTCGAGCTCGTCCCGGCGTCGCGCCCGATGGGTCGTAAGGCCGAGGGCCAGCGCGGCGCGGAGGACGCCGACGTGGGTGAACGCCTGCGGATAGTTTCCGAGGGCCCGGGACTCGGCGGGGTCCCACTCCTCCGTGAACAATCCGTGCGGGCTGGCCACGGTCAGGAGCTGCTCGAACAACGCACGGGCGCGGCGGCCATGGCCCCCGCGCGCGAGACACTCCACGAGCCAGAACGAGCACGGGAGGAACGCTCCGTCCTTCCCGCCGACCCCGTCGGGTCGCCGGTACCGCCAGAGGAATGGCCCCTGGCCCAGTTCCCGTTCCGTCGCGCGGACCGTGGATTGGACGCGCGGGTCATCGAACGGCAGGAATCCGACCAGCGGGATCCGGAGGTTGGCGGCGTCGAGGGCGGATTCCCCGAACGACCGGACGAAGGCGCCGCGTTCTTCGTCCCACCCTCGGGTGAGGATCGCCTGGCGAATCGTCTGCGCCGTCGAGCGCCAGCGGGGAAGACGACGGTCGCCTCCCGAACGTCCGGCGAGGAGGATCGCGCGGTCGACGGCGACCCACGCCATCAATTTCGAGTGGACGAAGTGACGAGGCGTCCCCCGGATCTCCCAGATCCCGCGGTCGGGACTCGTCCACCGCTCCGAGACCTCGTCGGCGAGCTCGAGGAGGGCGCGAAGGGTGGGGCGAGGGAGCCCCGCCGGGTCGATTGCGGCGAGGAGGTTCGCCGCATCGAGCAACTCCCCGTAGATGTCGAGCTGGAACTGGGTGAACGCTGCATTGCCGATCCGGACCGGGCGGGAGTCGAGGAATCCGGAGAGGCCATGGATCGAGCGCTCGGTGAGTTCGGTCTCGCCGTGGGCCCCGTAGAGGACGTGCAGGTCCGCGTGGTGACCCCGGCGGACCGGGGCGAGCCGCTCGACCACCCACCCGAGGAACGAGCGAGCTTCGGCGACGTGGCCGAGGAGCAGCATGGCCTGCGCCGAGAAGGCGGCGTCGCGAATCCACACGTAGCGGTAGTCCCAGTTCCGTCGACCGCCCGGCCACTCCGGGAGCGACGTCGTCGGCGCGGCCACGAACGCGCCGGTGTGGACGTGGGACAGGAGCTTGAGGACGAGTTCGGAACGCTCGACGGCGTCGTGCCAGGGCGCGGCGAGCCGGTGGAGCGGGGCCCGCGGTCCGTGCACCCACCGACGCCAGTACTCCTCGGTCTCCTCCAGCAGCTTGCGAATCCCCGAGCCCCGCCGAGGGGCGGCGCCCCAGGAGAGGTCGAACGCCACGCTCGCATCCCTCGGTACGGAGAGCGTGGCGGTCGCATGGTGCGGCTCGACCTCGAACGGTGCCGGTCCCCGGAGCGCGAGGGCGGTGCCGCCCGACGTCGCGAGCACGCCCCCCGGCGTCAGCTCGAGGCGCGGAGCGACCCGTCCGTACTCGAAGCGCGGCTCGAACCAGACCTCCAGGCTGGCCGGTGTTCCCGCCGTCTCGACGACCCGGGCGATGCGGGCCGTTCCCTCGTCGGTCGACCCCTCGGCGATCGGCATGAAGTCGACGAGGGTGACCGTGCCCTCTCCGACACGGAACTCGGTCTCGAGGATGTTCGTCGAGGTCCGGTACCGCTGGACGCCAGGTTCCGCGCCCACCGGTCGAACCAGGAAGGTTCCTCCGCGCCGCGCATCGAGGATCCGGGCGAACACGCTCGGGGAGGCGAACCTCGGGAGACACGCCCAGTCCACCGAGCCGGCCCGGTGGACGAGCGCGGCCGTCCGGAGGTTGCCAATCACCCCGTAGTCGTGGATCGACGTCGCCGGCGGCAGAGCGAGGGTGCCCGGGCGCGCCGCGGGGACCGGGGGCCGGACGGGTCGACCCATCCGGCGCCTACGAGCAACCGCTCGTGGCACCGCACATCGTGCACGCGTAGCAGGTGCCAGAGCGCACCATGATCCCGCCGCAGATGTGGCAGGACGGAGCGTCCTCGCTCACGCCGCGCGCAACGCCCGGGTCGAACGCGTCGAGGGACTTTCCCGCGAACGTCTGCGACTTGGCGGGTGGCGCTGCGGCGGGGGCACCGTGGCCATTCCCCTCCGCCGGGGCCTCGAGACCGATGGCGCGGCGCTCGTCCTCGGTGAGGAACTCGATCGCGAGCCATCGCGCGACATAGTCGGGGATCGACTTCGCGAACCGGACCTTCGGGTTGTTCGTCGCGCCGGCCGGCTCGAACCGTAGGTGGGCGAGCTTCCGCACGAGATCCTTCAACGGCACTCCGTGCTGGAGCGCCATCGACATCGAGATCCCGAGGGAGTCCATCAGACCGTTGACGGTCGAACCTTCCTTCGTGACCCGGAAGAACACCTCGCCGGGCCGCCCGTCCGGATAGAGCCCGACTGTGACGTAGCCGTCGTGGCCCCCGACGGAGAAGTGGTGGGTGATCGCCTTGCGCTCATCGGGGAGCCGTTCGCGCACGGGTCCGCGGGGTCCGGCCGCCGGGGTCCGGCCCTTACCGGTCTCGTACGGCTGAGACGCCTTGCAGCCGTCGCGGTAAAGGGCGACCGACTTGATGCCGAGCTTCCACGCCTCGAGGTAGATCGCCTCGATCTCCTCGACGGTCGCGTCGTGCGGGAGGTTGATCGTCTTCGACGCGCCGCCGGAGAGGAACGGCTGGACGGCGCCGAGCATCTTCAGGTGGCCCATCGGGCGGATGGTCCGGGTGCCGCCGGCCGGGGCCAGCGCACAGTCGAACACGGGGAGGTGCTCCGGCTTCAGCTCCGGGGCGCCCTCGATCGTGCCGTTCTTCTCGATGTAGGCGGTGATTTTGGTGACCGCGTCGGGCGAGTAACCGAGGCTGTGAAGCGCGTCCTCGGCGGTGTGGTTCACCATCCGGAGCGCGCCGCCCCCGACGAGGTTCTTCACCTTGACGAGGGAGAGCTCCGGCTCGAGTCCGAGCGTGTCGCATCCCATCAGGAGACCGATGGTCCCGGTCGGGGCGATGACGGAAATCTGGGCGTTCCGGTAGCCCCACATCTCGCCGGACCGGACCGTCTCGCGCCAGGAGTCGGCGGCGCCCTGGACGAGCTCGGCCACGCGCGGGTCCCCGGCGGGGATCTTCTCGGCCGCCGCGCGGTGCTTCTCCATGACCCGGAGCATCGGCGAGCGGTTCCGGTCGAAACCGGGGAAGGAGCCGACGCGCCGGGAGATCTCCGCCGACATCCGGTACCCCTCCGCGGAGAGGATGGCGGAGATCGAGGCGGCGAGCGACCGTCCCGGGTCGGAGTCGTAGGCGAGGCCGTAGTGCATGAGGAGGGAGCCCAGGTTGGCGTAGCCGAGCCCGAGCGGCCGGAAGTCGTGCGAGTTCTGCGCGATCGTCGACGTCGGGTAGCTCGAGGCGTCCACGACGATCTCCATCGCGAGGATCATCGTCCGCACGGCGTCGCGGAACAGCGGGAGGTCGAACCCGCGGTCCTCGGTGAGGAACTTCATCAGGTTGATCGACGCGAGGTTGCACGCCGTATCGTCGAGGAACAGGTACTCCGAGCACGGGTTCGACGCGTTGATCCGGCCCGCCATCGGTGAGGTGTGCCAGTCGTTCGTGATGTCGTCGTACTGGACGCCGGGGTCGCCGCAGCGCCAGGCCGCGTAGGCGAGCTTGCGCCAGAGGTCGCGCGCCCGGTAGGTCGTGGCGACGGAGTGGTCGGTCCGGTTGTAGGTCTTCCACTCGCCGTCCTTCACGACGGCGTCGATGAACGCGTCCGGGATCCGGACGGAGTGGTTCGCGTTCTGGTAGGCGATCGAGGCGTAGGCCGAGTCCGGGTCGGTGCCGTCGAAGTTCGACGAGTATCCCTCGCGGATCAGGGCGAGGGCCTTGTCCTCCTCCCGCACCTTGCAGTCGATGAAATCGAGGATGTCGGGGTGGTCCATGTTGAGGATCACCATCTTCGCCGCGCGCCGGGTCGTCCCGCCCGATTTGATCACGCCGGCGAGCGCGTCGAATGCGCGCATGAACGAGACCGGGCCGCTCGCGATGCCGCCGCCGCTCAGACGTTCGTGGCTGCCGCGGAGGGAGGAGAGGTTGGAGCCCGTCCCGCTGCCGCCCTTGAACAGGCGGCCCTCGCTCGTCGCGAGGCCGAGGATCGAGTCCATGTCGTCAGAGACGGACTGGATGAAGCACGCCGAGCACTGCGGAGGCTGGCGGACCCCGACGTTGAACCAGACGGGGCTGTTGAACGCCGCCATCCGGTGGACCATGAGGAACGAAAGGCTCTCCTCGAGCCGAGTCGCCTCTTCGGCGGTGTCGAGGTAGCCGAGGTCGAGGCCCCGCTGCGCGATCCAGTGCGTGACGCGCCGGATCATTCCGTCGACGGAGTTCTCCCGTCGGCCGTCGATGACGCGGAAATACTTCGACGCGGCGATGTTGATCGAGGTCTCCGACCACGACGTCGGCGCCTTGATCCCCTTCTGCTCGAAGATCACCTTGCCGTCGGCGGCCTTGATCGCCGCGTCGTGGCTACGCCACTCGACGGTGTCGAACGCCGTCTTGCCCCGCGGCACGAGCCGCGGGATCGCGATCGGCTCTCGGCCGGCGCGGCTCGACGGTCGGGCGACCGTCTCCTCGACGATGGTGGGGGCACGGCGCTTTGGAACTGCCATGGGGGTTTACTCCTCGGACGGACCGTCGACGACGCGCTCGACGGGGACGTAGGCGAGGTGCCCGGGCTCCGTAACGGTCCCCGTCAGCCCCCGAAACGCCCTCGACGGGCGACCGTTTCCCAGGTGCGACGGACGCACGGAACCCGCACCACGTCTCCCCGGACGCGTCGCGCGGACCCTCCGAGGTCGCCGTAGATGGTAGGCCTATATCTTGGCTAGGTCGAATTGGTCGAGTTGCGCGGTCCGAACGCTGCCGAAATCGGCGCCTACGCCGGGGGAACGGGCCGTACTTGCATCGTGCAGGGCATTGTCACGCCGCACTCCCCGCAGAACATCTCGTCCTCGAGGACCCAGAGGAACTCGCCGCACCGGTCGCACTTGAGCGGGTCGCCGGTGTCGTTGCGGCACGGCATCGGCCAACGGAGACGGCCGGGGGTATTTCGTTTCGGCGCACGGCTGACCGCCGATGCCGGGGTTCCCGAGCCCCCGGAGGGGCCGGGCGGCGGGGATTCCACCGGAACGCGGAAGGCCAAGTTGCCCCCTAATACCCGGCCGATATCGGCCGGCCGTTCCCCCGAGGGAGAGGCGTGATCGAGGCGGAGGGTCTCACCCGGAAGTTTGGCGACCGGACGGCCGTCGAGGACCTGACGTTCCGGGTGTCGGAGGGCGAGATCTTCGGTCTCCTCGGCCCGAACGGGGCCGGAAAGACGACGGTCGTCCGGATGCTGGCCTGCCTCCTCGCGCCGACGAGGGGGACGGCCAAGGTCGGCGGATTCGACATCGGGAACCCCTCCGACTCGCTCAAGGTCCGCAACCTCCTCGGGCTCGTCCCCGACAACCCCGGGTTGTACGAAGCGCTGACCGCCTATCAGAACCTCGACTTCTACGGCAAGCTGTTCGGGGTGCCGGCCGCGCCGCGCGCCGCATCGATCGAGCGGTTCCTGCGGATGCTGGGGCTCTGGAACGAACGCGACCTCGTCGTGGGAACCTTCTCGAAAGGAATGAAGCAAAAGGTCGCCGTCGCGCGGGCGCTCATTCACGACCCGCAGGTCCTGTTCCTCGATGAGCCGACGGCGAACCTCGACCCCGAGTCGGCGAGAACGGTCCGGGACTTCATCCTCGGGTTGAAACAGGAGAAGAAAACGATCTTCCTGAACACCCACAACCTCGACGAGGCCCAGCGGATCTGCGACCGGATCGCGATCCTGAACACCCGGCTCGTGCGGGTGGGCACCCCGAGGGAGCTCGAAGAGTCGGTGTCGGGCCGAAAGGTCGTCTTCCAGCTCGCCTCCGTGACCGATGCGCTCGTCGCGGCCGTCGAGAGACTCGCCCCGGGTCGCGTCGCCCGGGAGGGGAACCGTCTCACCGTCGACGTTCAGGACGCCGAATCGGAGAGTCCGGCCCTCGTCGAGGCGCTCGTGCGCGCCGGCGGCCAGCTGCAGTCCGTCTCGCGGCTCAACGCGACCCTCGAGGACACGTACCTCACGATCGTGAGGAGCGAGCGATGAACCTCGGAAAGTCGTGGACGGTGGCGACGAAGGATTTCGCCGTGTTCCGGCGGAAGTCGAGCGTCCTCGCCTCTCTCCTCGCCTTTCCCTTGGGGGTCGGCATCGGGCTCCCGGCGATCCTCGCCGTCGTCGTGCAACACAAGCATGTGTCGTACACGGCGCTCGTCCCGCTGATGGAGTCGTTCGCGTTCTTCTTCGTGATCGAGACCGTCTACCTCGCCACGACGCTCGCCTCGTACAGCATCGTCGGGGAGAAGGTCGAAAAGAGTCTCGAGCCGCTCCTGGCGACACCGACCACGGACGCCGAGATCCTCCTCGGGAAGACCATCGCCGCCTTCGTGCCGACGATCGCGGCGACCTATCTCGGCGCGATCGTGTTCATGGCGGTCGTCGACGCGACCAGCCGGCCCGAGCTCGGCTACTTCTACTACCCGAACTCGACGATCGCGGTGATTCTCCTCCTCGCCGCGCCGTTGGCGTGCCTGTTCGCGGTCGAGGTGAACGTCCTCATCTCCTCGCGCGCCGCCGACATCCGGGCCGCGCAGCAGTTCGGCGCCCTCGCCGTCCTGCCGTTCGCGGCGCTGTACGTGCTCGGCGAGATCGATGCGATCACCCTCGACACGACGACGATCCTCGAGGTGTCGGCCGTGCTCGTGCTCCTCGACGTGCTCCTGTTCACGCTCACCCGTGCCGCCTTCTCGCGGGAAGAGATCCTGACCCGCTGGAAGTGAGCGGTCTCTCTCGGAAAAAAAACAGGGAACCGAACCCCTCCGGAGAGGGGTTCGGGGAAAGGGTGGACGAACGAGCGCCGTTCAGGCGTTCTTCATCTTGGCGCGGGAAACGAAGCCCTTCTTGTCCAGGAAGTACATGAACCCATCCTGGCGGACGATCTTTTCCGTGCCAACCTTCGCCTTTCGACCCGACTTGTTCAGCTTCGTGGGGGTCTTCCACAGGTACCCGTCCTTGCCGAGGTAGTACAGGTATCCTTTCTCGCGCTTGATCTGCTCCTTGCCGACTTTCTCCGCCATGTGAGGCGACCTCGTCGGCGACATGGAAACCCCTCCTATTTGAATCTAGGGTCCTACTCACCCCGAGAAATGCGTTTTCCCTGACGATAAACGGCGACCGGAACGAGCCCGATCCGGTACGCGATCCGGTCGGCCGTGGGAGCGTCGAACAGCACGAAATCGGCCCGCCGGCCGACGGAGATCGTCCCCGCGCGCTCGGCGGCACCGACGGCGTGGGCGGCGTTCACCGTCGCGGCGGTGATCGCCTCCGCCGGGGTAAGCCGAGCGGAATGGACCGCGTGCGCGACGACGAGCGGCATCGACTCGACGGGCGAGTTCGGCGAGAGGTCGGTGCCGAGGGCGACCGGCACCCCGGCGTCGACCATCTGACGGCCGGGACTGTGGAGCGGAGAGAGCGAGGCGAACGGCGTGACGGGCAGGAGGACCGCCGTCACGCCCGCCCGCGCGAGCGCTTCCCGGTCGTCGGCCGGCGCGGTGAGAAGGTGCTCGGCGGAACGCAGTTTCAGATGGGCCGCCAGCGCCGCCCCGCCGGAGTACACGAATTCGTCGGCGTGGATCTTCCCGCCGAGGCCGAGGGCGAGGGCGGCGCGGAGAATTCGCTCCGACTGGGACGGCGTGAAGAACCCCGGCTCGCAGAAGACGTCCGCGAACTGCGCGAGACGTCGACGCGCCACCTCCGGGAGCGTCCGCTCGACGATCTCCTCGACGTACCGCTCCGGCGACGACGCCCGCTCGGGAGGGACGGCGTGCGCCCCGAGGTAGGTCGGGACGAGGTCGAGACCGCTCGCGCGGGCGAGCGTCGGGATCGCCTCGAGCAATCGAAGCTCGCCGACGTGCGTGAGCGCGTAGCCGCTCTTCACCTCGGCCGTCGTCGTGCCGGCGGCCGCCATCCGGTGGAGTCGGGCGAGCGTTTCGCGTACCAGTGTCGCCGTGGTCGCCCGACGGGTCAGTCGGACGGTACGGAACAGCCCGCCTCCGGCCTCGGCAATCTCCAGGTAGGTCATCCCGCCGATCTTCTGGGTGAGCTCGCCAGAGCGGTCACCAGCGTACAGGACGTGTGTGTGGGCGTCGACGAACCCCGGGACGACGGCGCCGCCGTGGGCGTCGACCTCGCGGCCCCCGGTCCGCAACCGAACCGAGCGCCGGACCGCCCGTTCCGTCCCGACGGCCACGAACACGCCGTCCTGCACGGCGAGGGCGGCGTGCTCGACGCGGCCGAGTTCGCTCGCCGCAGCGCCGACCCGTGGGACCGGGCCCGTGCGAAGGGTGGCGAGTTCGCCGATACCGGTGATGAGGAGGTCGACCCCGGTCATGGCTGGCGGACGAGGTGGTCCAAGAGGTCGCGGGCCGCATGAGCGTCGACAAACCGGACCTTCGCCTCGCTCTCGAGGGGCTCGAGCTCCTTGTACCGGCTCGAGAAGTGCGTGATGAACAACTCCTGCACGTCGGCCGAGCGCGCGATCTCGGCGGCCTGGCGGGCGGAGGAGTGCCCCCACTTGTTCGCCTCCTCCTCCAGTTCGGCGCCGACGGTCGCCTCGTGGATCAGCACGGTCGCACGGTGGGCGAGTTTCTCGATGTCCGGGCTCGGCGCGGTGTCCCCAGAGTAGACGATCGCGCGGCCCGGGCGGGGCGGCCCCATCACGTCCGCCGGGTGCACGAGATTCTCGCCGACGCGGACCGGCTCGCCGGCTTCGAGTTGCGCGAAGTCGGCGCCGCGGATTCCCAGGGACCGCGCGTGGGCCCCATCGAAGCGGCCGCGCTTCGGTCCCTCCTCCAATCGATAGGCAAGGGTCGGGACCGGGTGGATGGCGGCCGCGGTGCGGACGCTGTAGCCGTCGAGCTCGACCGAGTGGCCCGGGGAGAGCGCGTGTACCGTCACCGGGAATCGGAGCGTGAAGTAGCCGAGCTTGAGCACCTGGTCGAAGACCTCCTTGGCGTCCGGGGGTCCGTACAGGTCGAGCGGCTCCGTCCGGTGGTTCAGGCTCATGCTCTGGATGAGCCCGGGAAGCCCGAGGAAGTGGTCGCCGTGGAAGTGGGAAATGAACACCCGGCGGACGCGCATGAACGAGGCGCTCGATTGGAAGAACTGCCGCTGGGTCCCTTCCCCGCAGTCGAACAGGACCAGCTCGTGGTCGGTGTCGAGCGCGATGGCGCTCGCGGAGCGCTCCTTGGTCGGCCAGGAGCCGGCCGTTCCGAGGAACGTGAGGCGCATCGTCCTCGGGAGGGCCCCCGCGCCTTAACGGGGTGGGCGCGGGCTCCGGTCGAACGAAGAGCCTTGCCGCGGGAGGCTGGGTCAACGAGATGTACCCCTCCCGGTCATGTCCTATCGCATGGTCGACTGGGAGCTCGTCGAGCGCCGCCGCTCGAAGGGCTGGGACTGGGACCGGGTCGCGGAGGATCCGAAGGTCGACTTCCACGCCGACGACGCGGCCGGGGACCCCGGTCGGGCCCTCCGAGCGATGTACTACCAGCGGAAATCCAAGACGAAGCGCCGCCCGTCGCCCTCCGCTGCCGGCGGAGTGGATGTCGAGTCGGGAGCCGGTTGGTCGTTGGAGCGGGTCGCCTCGGTGGTCGCGCCGCTGCTGATCGTCTGGTTCGTCATCGCCTACTTCATTCCCTCCCCCGTCGGGACCTACCTCCCCGCGATCCCCGACCTCGTGGTCATCATGCTCCTCGGCGTCGGCCTGCTCGCCTTCGCCATGCTCCGGTCGGCGAACCGGTGGAACACGGGGATCCGCAACGCACTGGTCGCCGGGGTCGTCCTCGGGATCGTGGTCGCGGGCGGATTCGGCGTCGCGGCCCTCGTGAGCGGCTGCCCGACTCTCACCAGCCAGACCACCGGCGAGCCCGGCTCTTTCGAGAAGGCGAACAACGCCCTCTGGGCGGACAGCGGGGCCCCGGTGTTCTTCTTCTACGGCTCGGCCGCCTGCCCGTACTGCTCCGCGTCGAGCTGGGCGATGGTGGTCGCCCTCGAGGCGTTCGGTACGTTATCCGGGACCTACTACGATCGGTCGAATCCATCGGATGTCTATCCGAACACGCCGGAAGTGGTGCTCGCAGGGGCGACCTTCCAGAGCAAATGGGTCAGCCTCCACGTCGCGGAGTCGACCGACGACAACACGATTACCGCGGCGTCGACGACTGGGTGCATGGAGTCGGCCTACGTGAGCAGCTACGACAGCGTCGGCAGCATCCCGTTCGTCGTGATCGGGGGTCAGTACATCCACATCGGCGCGATGGTCAACCCCGCGAGCCTGCAAGGGCTGAACGCGACGACAGTCCAGGAGCAGATCACGGCCCAGTCGGGCTCGGCGTGGAACGCGATCAGCCCCACGGCGTACCTGTTAGAGGCCTTCCTCGTGAAGGCGAACGGCGGCCAACCGGCGAGCGTCGCGAATAGTCCCTCGGTGGCGCCCCTGCTCGGCCAGATCCACTGAACTGGACCTTGGCCCATGAAGGCGGAATCCGTCCACGCGGCGCTGCTGCTGATGGTCGTTGTGGGCCTCGGGCTCGCCGTTTTCGCGACGCTCGAGACGTACATCCCTCCGCTCCAGGGCGCCTGCTCCGTCAATCCATTCATCTCCTGCTCGAAGGTCGACACAAGTAACCATACCAGCACCCTCGGCATCCCCGACTGGTCGATTGGCGTCGCAGGGTTCGTCGTATTGCTGGGGCTCGAAATCCCTCTCTACCGAACCTGGCGCCGGGATCTGCTGACTGGCGTGCTGGCCGTCTCGGGTCTCGGCATCGTGGCCGCCGTGTACCTTGGCTACGTCGAACTCGACGTCATCCATGCCCTTTGTCCGGTCTGTTTCTCCACGTACGTCGCGGACACGATCGTATTCCTCCTCTCCCTCTGGCTGTTCTGGTCCAGTCGTGGCGCGGCGTCGGGAGACGAGGCCGGTTTGGCGAAGCCCGATGAAGCTTCGGAGAGCCCACCGACCGCGGCTTAGGCGAGGACCCGGGCTCGCGTTACGGGACGAACGGCCGCTTCGACTCGGAGCGGCGCCGCTGGTCTTCGGCGCCGACCAGCTTGTTGGCGCGCGCAATCTTCCCGACTGCGGCGTGGAACGTGTCTAGGTGGTCGCCCCGAATGCCGACGAGCATCCGGTCGTCGGCCATCTGCGTGAAGACCCGGGAGCCGATGCAGCCCATCGAGACGGCGACGCCAGCGCCCTGGTTGAGAGTCGGAACGACGGCACACATCGGACGGCCGTTCATCGGGACTGGACCGTCGACGGTCTCCATGGCGAGCATCGCGGACTTCGGGCGGGCGAAGAACAAGACGTTGGTCGGGGGCATCGGGAGCGACCCGAGTGGCCCGTAGGCGACGTACTTCGGCGCCGTGGAGTTCCGGGGGATCTTTCCCTCGTCCCCGGGGCGGAGGTACCCTTCCTTCTGCATCATGCCGACCGTCGCCATCAGGCGGGTTCCGAGCTCGCCTTCCGGGGCAGCGCCCATCACGAAGGCACCGATCTCGCACGCCTCGTGGGCGGGGAGCGCGGCGTAGAACGCCTTCTTCTGGCCCTCCGCGAAGAACGTGCACACGGAGGGGACGCCGCCCGGATGCTCGGCGACGCCAGCCGGGGGCGCATCGAGGTAGGTCACCTGGACCATCGGCTGGTCGAGGTCGAGGTCCCGGGAGAGGTCGGACGCGATCTGGCGGAGATGGTCGCTCATGGCAGCTCGACCCCCCGACCCCGCGGGGGCTCAATAGGGTTTCCAAATGGAAAGTGACCGTGAACCCCCTTCCGGAGCCGCCGGAGCTGCCTCCGGCTGCGGGGGCGCGAATCCTCCCGTCCGGCCGTCGGCCCCGTCGTCGGAGCGGGGGGCCTCGTGTTAAATAGGGCTCCTTTTTCCGCGCCCCCGGGACGTTCACATGACAGACCCGTACGCGACGCTCGCCGCTGGCATCGCCATCGCCGGAGGACTCATCGGGACCGGCATGGCGCAGTCCGGGATCGGCGCCGCCGGCATGGGCATCATCGCCGAGAAGCCGGAGAAGTTCGGGAACGTCCTGTTCTTCTTCGTCATTCCCGAAACCCTCTGGATCATCGGATTCGTGCTGGGGATCGTGCTCCTGCTGGGCGTCATCTAGGCGCTTGGCCCACCGTCCCGCACCATGAGCCTGGACCGCCTCGTCGAGGAACTCCGCCGCCGGGCGGAAGAGGACCTCCAGAAGCAGGCCGCCCAGCAGGCGAAGGAGGAGGCGGCGATCGCCGCCGACCGCCAGAGCCGGGTCGCCGCCGTCGGCGAGCAGGGCCGCCGAACCGCCGAGCGCGAGATCGCCCGCGAGCGCGCCCAGAAGCTCGCGAGCGCGAAGCTCGAGGCCCGGAAGCTCGTCTACGCCGCTCAGGAGTCCAAGATGGCCGGCGCGCTCTCGGAGACCCGCGAGCTCCTCGAGGAGTACACCGACTCCGACGAGTACCCGAAGGTTGTCAAGCGGATGGCCGCGTACGCCTCCGATGTCCTCGGCAAGTCCACGAAGGTGATGGGCCGCTCCGCCGATGCCGCGCTCCTGAAGAAAGTCGCGGGCGCCGGTTTCGACCCGACACCGCAGACGATCCTGGGCGGCATTGTCGCGGAGAGTTCCGACGGCTCGCGGCGCCTCAACCTGTCGTTCGACGAGCTCCTGCGGCTCCGCGAGGATCGCGTCCGCCAATTGCTCGGCGCGTAATCGAGGGGTCGTGGCCGGCTCCCCGTACGCGAGCGCGCTCGGCCGCCTGAAGTCCCACCTGCCGTCGCTCCTCCCGAAGGAGGCCTTCGGCCCCCTCGTCGGCGCCAAGGACCTCCTCGAGGTCACGAAGCTCCTCGAGACGACGCCGTACGGGCCGGAGATCGCCCAGTCGGCGGCGAGCTACCAGGGGGCCCACCTCCTCGAGCTCGCGGTCAACCACGTCCTCGTCGCCCGGAACCGGCTCGCCTACGAGTCGACCCCGTTCGCCGGTCGCGCGCTCGTCGGGGCCTACCTGCGGCGCTGGGACATCCAGAACATCGGGATCATCCTCTCCGCGAAGGCGCAGGGGCGCCCTGTCGGGGAGACCGAGACCGCCCTCATCTCGAGCCGAGACATTCCGGCGGGTCTGTTCGCCGGGACGATGACGCTCGACGATTTCCGGCTCCTCCTCCAGCAGCCGACGCTCGATGGGATCGCTCAGGGGCTCGTCAAGTTCGGCTACGGCGGCGCGCTGCTCCCGCGGATGGAGGCGTACGGTCGGACCCACGACATCTTCCCGCTCCTCTCCGCGCTCGACCGGTTCTACTACGAGGACCTCCTGGGGTCGGCCCGGTTCTACCAGGGCGACGAATGGGTCGTCCGGCTCCTGATCCAGAGCGAGATCGACGTCCGGAACGTGCTCCTCCTGCTCAAGGGGAAGGACGCGAACCTCCCCGTCGAGGCGGTTCTTGAACGGTTCCTGGACGGCGGCACGCTGGCGCGCGCCGGCGTCCCGGAAGTCTATGGTGGTCGGACCGTCGGGGAGGTCGTGGGAGCGCTCGAGCCGAAGTACCCGGCGCTCCCGGAAGGGAACGGGATCTACCAGGTCAGTCGGAGCCTCGCCGGCTACGAAGCGGCGTTGCAGCGCGAACGCGCCGTCCGCGAGCTGAAGCGCGTGCGCACCTACCCCCTCAGCGTCGCGGTCGTCTTCGGGTTCCTGCTCCTCTCCGAGCTCGAGCGCTCGGACCTTCGCCGGATCATCTACGGGAAGCTGTACGGCGTGGCGCCGCTCGAGATCGAGCGGGAACTGATCGTCCCGCGGCTCTAAGAGTCGTCCGCTACGGCGGCGGCGGGGTCGGCCGGTAGAGCGGCGCGGTGTAGATGCGCTTCGTCTTCAGCGGATGGAACTCCTTCCCGTTTCCCTCGTAGAACTTCGAGAAGTACTCCACGAAGATCAGCCGCGCTCCCTGGATCCCGGGCTCGAAGACGCCGAGGACGAGGTTGAACACCTGGCCGACGACCAGGATGACGAGGCCGAGGATCACGAACAGGATCGCCTTCAGGGCGACCGACGACGGAGTGCCGAGGATCATGCCCGCGCCGCCTCCGATCAGGCCGGAGTGGCCGTCGGTGCCGATGGTGACCGTATTGATCACCGTCGCGAGGATGATTGAGGCGAGCAGAATCCCGATGAGGCGCGTGTACGACAGTACGTGACTGAGCATCTCCATGACGCCCATCAGGCCGTTCTGCGCCCCTTCCCCGAACGCGACGAGGAGCGCGCCCACGACGATCAGGGCGACCGGGCCGAGGAACGAGAGGGAGGTGATGCCGCCCTGCGTTTTGCTGAGGAGACCGAGACCGAACGCGGCGAGACCGATCGTGGCCACGATCCCGCCCACCTTCGCGAGGGCGTGGCGGATCCGGTGGTGGAAGTACTCCTTCAGCGCGCCGAGGGCGAAACCGAAGACGACCATCCCGATGCCGATGAAGCCGGCGACCTTCAGGTAGGCCCCGACGTGGTGCAGCGGGTCGACTGGGGAGTTATATCCGGGGATCACCGCGGCGCCGAAGAATGAGTTGAACGTGAGGCCGAGACCGATGGCGATGACGCACCCGGGGACGAGGGCGTAGGCGAGCGAGCGCATCCCGTTGGGACTGACGATGCTCGTCAGGAACTTCTTGAGCCCCTTCGGGAGGTGCTGGCGTCCGGGGAAGCCGCCGATCATCCAGAGGCAGATGCTGAGGATGATCAGCCCGTACCCCCAGTCCGAGAGCATCAGCCCGTAGAAGATCGGGAAGACGAACGCGAACACCCAGGTCGGGTCGAACTCCGACGCCTGCGGGAGGGAGTAGAACCGGACGAGGAACTCGAACCGCCGGACCCCGTGCGGGTTCTCGATGTACGTCGGGGGCTCCTCGTGGGTGGGGATCGGGTACAGCTCGGCCCGGTGGCCGACGGAATCGAGGAGGACCGTCCGCAGGGCGGCCAGGTCGCGGCTCGGCACCCATCCCTGGAGGACGAAGCCCCGGTTGCTGGAACCAAGTCGGCTGTACATGTCGAACTTCCGGTTCTCGATCTCGAGGGCCTCCGCGGTGGCGGCAAGGCGCGGGTACCACTGGGCCGCGATCGCCGCGAGCCGGGCCGCGATTTCGGTCTGGCGGCGGTCGATCTCGGCCTCGCGGGCTAGGAGCTGCGGAAGTTCCTCGGCAGCGGTCCCGGAGACGCCACTCGGAACCCCGAACAGCTGGACCCGATGGACCGCCGCGAGGCGCGTGATCGCTTCCGAATCCGCGACGGGGACGGCGAACAGGAAGCGGACCCGGCCATCATCGATGGGCCGCTGCTCGATGGGGAGGTTGCGGATCGCGGGAAGCTGCTCCTTCCAGGCGTCGACGTCGTCCTCGTCGCCCTCGCCGAACAGCGCCACGCCGTTGCGCGCGCGTAGCTCGTCGTACCGGCCGGTGAAGTGGGCGAACTGCTGGAGGAGCGTGACGGTCTGCTCGAGGCCCTTGTGCTCGGTCGTGAGCTGGTCGTCCTCCCGCTTCAGGCGACCGACCTCGTCGTCGATCGGCACCGTCTCGGTGGAGTGGAGGATCTGGTCGAGGCCGGTGAAGGCGACGGGGGGCGGGGTGGGACCGGAGGGTTTCGGCAGCGCGGCGAGAAGTCCGCGGAACCGGACGAGTCGGTCGGCGACCTCGCGCTGGCGCTCGTTCATCCGGCCCGGCCCGAGTTGGGCGAGCGATTCCTTGTCGACGGGCTCGACCTGGAGCGTCCCGAGGTCGTGGAGGACCGAGAGGATCGTGTCCTTGTCGTCGTTGAGACCGACGATGGCGACCTTCGTGAAGGGGAGAGGTCGCAGGAACGGCACGAGCGACTCCGGTCAGTCCGAGCGGAACGAGCCCACGACCGCGTCGATCAGCTTCGGCTTGAGCGCGGCGACGACCACCTTGGAGCCGCTCGCGACCCTCGCGGCCTCGGCGGAGCCGGCCTGGACCAGCGCCGCGACCTCGCTCTCGAGGCCCTTGCGGGCCGTCTCGATCGCGGCAGTCGTCGCCCGTTCGGTTTCGGCCTTGGCCACTCGGAACGCCTGCTCCGCGTCGGCCCGGAGGATTCTGAGGCGCTCGGCGCCGGTCGACTCGGCGGTGGAGCGTCGTTCGTCCAGCTCGTTCTCGGCCGCCTTCAGGCGACGGAGCGCTTCGATCGATTCGCCAGCGGCGGGACCCGGATTCGGTGTCGCGGTCATCGGTTACGCTCCCTTCACGAAATGCAGGACGACATACGCGGCCACCAGCAGGATCCCAAGCCGCACGGCGAGCGACAGGGCCATGATCCGGCGGAACCGGAGGACAGCGGGATGCGTGCTAAGCCACGGCGACATTGCCCGCGGCCTCCTCCGCTTCCATCTTTCGCTTGACGGTCTTCAGCATGCTGAAGGCGTCGCGCTCAAGCTCGTCGAATCGGAACTTGATGTACCGCACCGTCCCCTGCAGCCGGGGGATCAGAACGTTCTCGATCGCGCTGGCGCGCCGCTTCGTCTTCTCGATCTCGCGAAGGAGTCGGCGCAGTGCGTTCTCCTTCTCGGCGATGTCGAGGACCACCCGGTAGATCCCCTGGAAGTGCCCGATCGACTCCATGATGGAGGTCGGGAGGTCGAGGAGGGCGGCCGTGGACACGGCGTCGTAGCCGCCGGCGTCGACCTGCGGGGTCTTGACGCCCATGACACTCTTCGTGGAGACGGAAACCGGGAGGACCTCGGGAAGCAGCATCGAAATCGACTCGAGCCGGGTCGGGCCCTCCATCATGTCGGCCTGGCGGATCGAGGCGTAGCCGCGCGCGATCTTCGTCTGGAGGTCGCCGCGGAGCGCGAGCGCCTGCTGGGAGAGCTTGAAGAATTCGGCGATCAGCGCCGAGCGCTTCAGCTTGAGCAGGTTGAGGCCCTTCTTCGCGAGGACGATCCGCCGCCGGGTGCGCAGCAATTCGAGCCGCGTTGGGCGGATGCTTTCCTGGGCCACGTTCCGCTCCGGATCGGTCGGCTCACGCCGCCCGCTTGATCTTGTACTTCGCGATGAACTCCGGCTTGAGCCGCTTGAGCTCCGAGTCGGGGAGTTCCGAGAGGATGTCCCAGGCAATCGCGAGGCTGTCGTCGATCGACCGGTCTTCGTCGGGTCGCTGGTTGACGAACTCGTTCTCGAACCGCTCGGCGATCTTCAGGTAGATCCGGTCGACGGCGCTCAGAGAGTCCTCGCCGACAATCGCCGACAGGGCACGCTGGTCCTTCCCGGTCGCATACGCCGCGTACAGCTGGTCCGCGACCCCCCGGTGGTCCTCGCGGGTGCGGTCCTTCCCAATCCCCTGATTCATCAAGCGGGAAAGCGAGGTCAACACGTCGATCGGAGGGTAAACGCCCCGACGCTGCAGGTCGCGGCTCGCCACGATCTGGCCCTCGGTGATGTACCCCGTCAGGTCGGGAATCGGATGGGTGATGTCGTCGGCGGGCATCGTCAGGATCGGGAGCTGGGTGATGGAACCCTTCCGGCCCTTGATCTTCCCGGCACGCTCGTAGAGCGTCGCGAGGTCCGTGTAGAGGTATCCTGGGTAGCCGCGGCGGCCCGGCACCTCTTCCCGCGCGCTCGCGATCTCTCGGAGCGCCTCACAATAGTTCGTCATGTCGGTCATGACGACCAGGATGTGCATGTCACGCTCGTAGGCAAGGAACTCCGCTGTGGTGAGCGCCATGCGCGGTGTGATGACGCGCTCCATCGAGGGATCGCTCGACAAGTTCAGGAAGACGACAGTGCGTTCGAGCGCGCCGGTCGACTCGAACTCCTTGAGGAAGAAGTTCGCCTCTTCGCTCGTGATCCCCATCGCGGCAAAGACGACCGCGAAGCTCTCGGAGGAGTTCCGCAGCTTCGCCTGCCGGACGATCTGGGCAGCGAGCTGGTTGTGGGGAAGTCCCGCACCGGAGAAGATGGGAAGTTTCTGTCCCCGGACGAGAGTGTTCATCACGTCGATGTTCGTCAGGCCCGTCTGGATGAACTCGCTCGGTTCCTCCCGGCTGTACGGGTTCATCGCGTTCCCGACGATCTCGAGCTTTTGGTCGGAGACGATCCGGGGACCGCCGTCGCGCGGTTCCCCGAGGCCCGTGAAGACCCGGCCGAGCATGGCATCCGAAACGGGGAGCTGAGCGACCTCGCCGAGGAACTTCACGCTCGTCGTGGTGACGTTCATGCCCATCGTGGGCCCGAACACCTGGACGATGGCGAGTCCCTTCCGCGAGTCGAGGACCTGCCCCTGTCGGCGGGTCCCGTCGGGGAGGCCGATCTCGACGATCTCTCCGTACGCCGCGTTGGCCACCTCGCGGACGAACAGCAACGGACCGGAAACGCGGTCGATGGTCCGGTATTCGACGGGAACGTCCGGCGTCGTCGGCTTGACGGCCGCCTTGGCGGGCGCCATGGTCTAGGTCCCTCCCACGGACGCGAGCTGGCCGATCATCTCGGTCTCGAGGAGTTCGAACTGGGCGATGAGTTCCGCTTCCGGAATCCACTTCATGCGGCTCAGTTTCTGACGGACCGGAAGCTTCTGGATGTCCCCCACAAGGGCACCCTTCTGGATCGCGTCCTGCTCCCGGTCCCCGAAGGTGAGGATCGCGCGCAGCATGCGGTACTGCTTGCCGATGGAGGTGTAGGTATCCACATCGTCGTACGCCGACTGCTGGAGGTAGTCCTCGCGCAACATCCGGGCGACGTCGAGGATCGCCTTTTCCCGCTCCGGTAGCGCGTCGACGCCGACGAGCTGGACGATCTCCTGGAGCTCGGACTCCTTCTGGAGCGTCTCGAGCGCCTTCTGGCGGAGCTGGACGAAGTCGCCGGCCAGTTGCGCCTTGTACCAAGGCTCGAGGTCGTTGACGTAGAGCGAGTAGCTCTGCAGCCAGTTGATCGACGGGAAGTGCCGGCGCGAGGCGAGGCTCGCGTCGAGCGCCCAGAACACGCGCGTAACGCGGAGCGTGTTCTGACTGACGGGTTCGGAGAAGTCCCCGCCGGGCGGACTGACCGCACCGACGACCGTGATCGACCCGGGGCGGTTTTCGGGTGAGATCGTCACGACGCGTCCCGCGCGCTCGTAGAACTCGGCGACGCGGCGGCCGAGGTAGGCCGGGTACCCTTCCTCGCCGGGCATCTCCTCGAGACGGCCGGAGATTTCCCGCATCGCCTCGGCCCAGCGGCTCGTGGAGTCGGCCATCAGGGCGACGTCGTACCCCATGTCCCGGTAGTACTCGGCGATCGTGATCCCGGTGTAGACACTTGCCTCCCGGGCGGCGACCGGCATGTTGGAGGTGTTGGCGATGAGGATGGTCCGCTCCATCAGCGGGCGCTTCGACTTCGGGTCCTGGAGGTGCGGGAAGGTGGCGAGAACCTCGGTCATCTCGTTGCCGCGCTCCCCGCAGCCAACGTAGACGACGATGTCGGAGTCGGCCCACTTCGCGAGCTGCTGCTGGGCAACGGTGTTGTGGAGCAGGAGCGCCCCGTGGCCCCCGACGAAGTTCGCGCCGTACTCGGGAACCGCCACATCGTAGACGTCGTACGGTCCGTTCGTCTCCGTCGTGACCTCCACGATCTCGTCGCAGTACAGCGAGTCCAACAATTCCGTCAGCCGAGAGGCCGCCGGTTCAGAGAGGGCGAGGTCGTCCGAGCCGGTCTCCTGCTGGACCCCCATGAACGTGAGGAACGTCGAGGCGCCCATCCGTTCGTGATTGCCGATGTAGTTGTGGATCTCGATGCCGGCCTTGAGGAGCGGGGTGTACCGGAAGTGGGATCGGTAGATCCGCTCAATCGACTTCGGGGGCAGCGGGACGACGTCAACGGCCGAGTAGGTCGTGCGGGTCGCGGCGACGTAGGCGGAGAGCCGGGCGACCTTCGGAAGCGGAGAATCGAGTGCCTCGGCGAGTCGGGCGAGATTCGGGCGTCCCCGGACGTAGACTCGGAAGTAGGTCGTCCCATCGACCTGGCGGGAGGCGAGGGTCGACGTGATTCCGAAGCGCGAGAGCGCGTAGGCCAGGTCGATGTGGAGCGAGCGGCTCGCCGTGCACATCTCGACGTCGCCGCCGCTGAGACCTCCGTCGCCCAGATAGTAGCCAAGGAGGAAGCCCGCGAGCACGTCGTTCGTGGAACCGAGGATGGCCGCGGGGATGCGCTTCTCCGAAGAAGTGTGGCCCGTGCCGAGCTGGTCCATCACGTCGACAAGTTGGACGCTGTGGAGGAGCACATTGGGGGTCTTGTCCGGCTGGCGTTCGACCGTTCCCCCGAGACCGAACAGAGTCAGAGAAAGTGCTTGGAACCGGTCCAGAAGGGCCGGATCGCTGTTGGTGAAAACGACGGTTCTCCGGCCGCGGATGTACCCTTCCGAGACAAACAGGCCGAGCCACTCTCCGAGATCCCGGCTGGTGCGTTCCGGCACTCGGATGTGGTGTCCGTGGCGCTGGAGCTTCCGGACGGTGACGGCGAGTTTGGGATTTCGGGTCGGGCCCGGGAGGGCCCGGACCGAGGCGAGGTACTGGCCGGGACGGAGGTCCTGCGCCATCGTTTCGCGGAGATCGCCTTCCAGTCCGAACGAGAACAGGCGGTGGACGGGCGTCACCCGGACGAACCGGCCGCTGCGCGTGCGCACCCGGACGAGGGTGTCGCTCTTACCCTTGAAGAACGTCGACGCCTCGCTGCGGACGATCTGGGTCCCGACGAGCGACCGAAGCCCGATCGGCGTGCGAAGGCGGTACCACTCGTCGGCGCCGTCCACGGTGAGCTCCCCGGTTCGCTGAGCGCCCTCGTACAGATGCTCCATCGTGGTCAGGGTGCCGTCGTGAAGCTGGACCGGCGTGTCGCCGGCGACGCACTTGCCCGACCCAAACGGACCGGGAATGCACGCGGTGCCGCCCTTCGCAATCGGAAAGAAGCTGTCGATCACCCGCTGACCGGTGATTAACGGGACTGCGGGCGCTAGCTTCTGCTGGACCGGCCGAGGGATTCGGACGACCCACTTCTGGGTGAGCGTGAGTGGTTGCCTCCCCGAGGCGGTGCGAATGGAGCCGATGGTCTCGCGGATCGTGAAGGAGCCGGCCTTCAGGTCCTCGATCGTCCCCGAGACACCGGGCGGGACCATGATCTTGTGGAGGATGAGCGGAGTCTCCTGGACGGTGCCGATGATCGTGCCCGGCGTGACGCTCGCTCCGATCTTGGCGACCGGCGTGAACTCCCACTTCTTCGTCTCGTCGAGCGGAGGGGCGACGAAGCCACGCGTGATGAAGTCCCCGAGATTCTTCTGGAGGACCTCGAGGGGTCGCTGGACGCCATCGTAAATCGACTGGAGGAGTCCGGGTCCGAGCTCGACGGAGAGCGCCTGGCCGGTCGTTTCTACCGGGTCGCCCGGCCGGACGCCGGTGGTGTCTTCGTACACTTGTACAGTCGCCGTGTCGCCGACGAGCCGGATGATCTCCCCGACCAGTCCGAGATCCCCGACGCGGACGACGTCGAACATCTTCGCGCCCGTGAGGCCTTCGGCGATGACGACCGGACCGGATACCCGTGCGACGACTCCCATCGGTTGCTCACTTTGGCATGGATCGGGTGACGCCGAGGACCCGCTTCGCGAGGGTCTCGACGCTTTCGACCTCGTACTCCCCCGACGGGGGCGGCACGAAGACAACGAGAGGGGTGAGGGACGACTCGGCCGCGGAGCGCTGGGCGTCGGACAGCGTCTTGCGAACCGACTGGCTCGCGACCACGAGGCTGAACCGGCCGTCGTTCATCACTTTCTGGAACTCGTGGCCGGCGGTCTCGGGCGTCACTTCGATGACGTCCTTCATGCCGATCAACCGGAAGCCGATGGCGAGTTCGCGCTCGCCGAGGACGACGGTCCCACCGACGTCCGGCGGCGCTCCCGGCATGGCGGCCCCGGCGGGGACTCCGCCTATTTAACGGCTCCCCCGACGAACGGATTTCTCGTCGAGACGGAAGCGTCCGGCGGCCCGGAACGGGCGATTCCGGTCTACTTGTACGTCGAAGTGTGGACGTGCCCTTCGTCGTCCGTGATCGTGATGCATTCCCCTTCGCACTCGAAGAGGCATGCCTCGCACACGATGCACTCGGGCCCGTTCACTGCAATCGATTTTTCGCCGCGGAACTGGAACTTCGCGCCGATAGAGGCGTCGTCGACGCAATCGGGGAACTGGTCGCGGGGCTTCAGCTCGAACACGTTCACGGGGCAGACGTCGCGGCAGTGCGCGCACCCCGTGCACTTCTCGAGAACGATATCGACCTGGACCATCCGAACTCCCGAGGGCGTTTGACGGACGGTTTCATATTTAGTGTTTCGTGCGAACGGCCGCCTCGCGGGACGAATCGAATCCCGCCCGTCGACCGGTGCGGGGCGTTTCCGCGCGTCCCACGAGCCTATTTCCACCTCCCGCGCGCTTAGCCCGGCGTGGGGACGATCCGCCTCGGCACGAGCGGGTGGGACTACCCGGAATGGACCGGGCGCGTCTACCCCCCGCACGGGGTTCGGGACAAGCTCCGGTACTACGCAAGTCGATTTGCGATCGTCGAGGTCAACTCCACGTTCTACCGCCTTCCCCCGGTCGCCGTCGCCGAGTCGTGGGCCCGCCGGACCCCGGCGGAGTTCCGGTTCGCGGCCAAGTTCCCCCAAACGATCACGCACGACCGACGGCTGGTTGGGACCGCGGAGGAGCTGAAGCGATTCCTCGCCGTGCTCCGGCCGCTGCAGGCCGCGGGGAAGCTCGCGGCGGCGCTGCTCCAGCTGCCCCCGTCCCTCAAGTTCGAGCCCGGGACGGTCCGTACCTTCTACGAGAGCTTGCCGCCGACGCTTCCGGTCGCCGTCGAGTTCCGGGAACCGTCGTGGCTCGAGCCGGCCTCCTTCGACCTCCTCCGGGAGTTCCGCCTCGCCTACACGGTGGTGGATGAACCGACGCTCCCGATCCAGCTCGAGACGACCGCGCCGTTCGCCTACGTGCGCTGGCACGGGCACGGCCGTGAAGTCTGGTACGACTACACCTACTCGGCCGAGGAGCTCGCCGCGTGGGTGCCGCGCGTGCAGCAACTAAGCGAGCGCGTGCCCGAGGTGTACGGCTTTTTCAACAACCACTTCCGCGGCGACGCGGCGGTGAACGCTGAGACGTTGCGCGAGGCGCTCGGCCTCGACCCGCCGCCGTGGTCCTCGCGCCTCGGGTGACCCTCGAGAACGGGTCCGGCAGACGCACCTCCGGCGCTCTCGAACGTGGTGGCGTCGAGGTGCGCGAAACCTAATAGGCGCCACCACGGCAACGGCGCCAGAGCCGCCGCGATGACCGACCCAACGCCCGTGACACACGCCGCCGTCGGAACGACGGCCCCTTCCCCGGGGCTTTCGACCCCGGCGAAAGCAACGGCGACGCTCGTCGTGGTGGGGATCCTGGCGGCCCTCCTGATGGGGGCGCTCGACAACTTCGTCGTGCTCACCGCGCTACCGAAGATCGTCACCGACCTCGGCCAACCGAACGGCGTGACATTCGTCGTCAGCTCCTACCTGATCAGCTCCACCGTCGCCATCCCGATCTTCGGGAAGCTCTCCGACCTGTTCAGCCGCCGGAACGTCTTCCTGCTCGGCCTCGGAATCTTCATCGCCGGCTCCCTCGCCTCCGGGCTCAGTCAGAACCTGAACGAGCTGATCTTCTTCCGGGCCGTCCAGGGGTTCGGGAACGGCGACTTCTTCCCCGTCGGCATCTCGATCATCGCCGTCATCTTCCCCCCCGAGACCCGCGCGCGGCTCATCGGTCTCCTCTCCGGGGTCTTCGGCATCGCGACCGTCGCCGGCCCGCTCCTCGGGAGCTACATCGTCGACAACGCGAGTTGGCGCTGGGTGTTCTACGTCAACATCCCCGTCGGGATCCTCGGCCTCATCATCCTGCTCGTCACGCTCGGGCCCCTTCACCCGACGGAAAAGCGGACGTTCGACGTGCCGGGCGCGGCCCTCCTCGCCGGGTGGGTCGGCGCGCTGATGTACGCCCTCATCCAGGTCTCGGATTCCGGATGGGCCTGGACCGACCCGCGCATCGTCGCTCTCCTGATCGCGACGGTGGTCCTGTTCGCCGGCTTCGTGGTCTGGGAGATCCGGGCGAAGGAGCCGCTCGTGCCGTTGCGCCTGTTCGGACGACGGGTCGTCGCCGGGAGCGGCGGGACCGCGTTCCTCGTCGGCTTCGCCGTCTTCTCCCTCTCGACGTTCATCTCGGTGCTGGTCGGGCTCGTCCTCCTCACTCCCGGCGCTTCGTCCGCGGACGTGGTGCGCGACGTGCTCTACGCGCTCGTCGTCCCGATCGTGTTCGGGGCCGCCCTCGGCGGGCAGCTCCTGACGAAGTTCTCCTACCGGAACGTCACCGCGCTCGGGGCGCTGATCTCCGCCTGCGGCTTCGTGTTCCTCGCCGCGATCTCCGCCACGACCCCCGTCTGGGTGCTGAAGTACGGTTTCCTCCCGGTCGGCGGGATCGTCCTGCCGCTCATCCCCATCGGGTTCGGGGCGGGCCTCACCCTACCGGTGTTCATCCTCGCCGTCCAAAACGAGGTGCCGACCGCCGACGTCGGCGCGGCGAGCGGGCTCGTGCAGTTCCTCCAATCCCTCGGCGCATCGATGGGGGTCTCCCTGTTGGCGGTATTCCAGCAGTGGCGGTTCAACACGGCCGCACCGGCGATCCCCGCGGGAGGCTGCAGCCCCTCCGCGCCTCCGAGCGCTGCGTGCGTCTCATACTACCAGTCGGAGCTGTCGGCGCTCGTCCACTCGTACGACCAGCTGTTCACGCTGATGCTGGTCCTGCTGGTCGCGACGTTCTTCGTCTCGTTCCTGCTCGTCGGCCGGCTGCCGACGGGGAAGGGACCTGGCACCGCGCCCCCGGCCACGTAGACGACTCCTCGCGACGGTCGTCGACTCGGAAGCCCGGGGACTCCGCGAAATTCAGTACTGCAACAGGAGGGTCTTGCAATCCCGGCACCGGAAGCCGGCGATGTAGACCATCCCGTAGGTGTTCGGCTTCGACACCTCTTCGCCACCGAAGGCGAGCCGGGTCCTCTCTAGAAACCACTTGGAGCCGCCGATGAAGCTCTCCGAGCCGAGAAAGCCGGGGGCCATCGGTTTCGAGCAGGTGGGACAGTTCGGCATGGCGGAGGACTGAGAAGAGAGATGCCCCGGCGGGGGGAATAGCTTTGTCGGTGGCGTCGCTCGTCGACCGATGCGCGCCCGCATGGGGACGCGCGGTTGTTGGGTCGGAATGAACGGAAGCTCCCCGAACTCCGGCGGATTCTGCCCGGTCGGATTCGGGCGGGGGTTCCGGATCCACCGCGTCGCCGGCGCGGCGGCCATTGTGGTCTTGCTGGTGACCTGGGCCGGCGAGGCGTGGGTCGTGATCCCGGCCCTGCGGAGTCTCGCGGGCGGCCTCGGCCCCGCGGGTCTGGTTGGGTTCCTCCTGTTCGTCTTCGGGGCCGTTCCCGTCGGCGCCTGGATCGCGTACCTCCAAACGTGTCCGCCGCCGCGCGAGCTAACGTTCACGGAGTCTGGAGCGCGCATCGAAGAACAGCGCCTGCTGGGTGAGCTCACTTCGTTTTACCCGTGGAAGGAAGTGTCGCTTCCGGAGACCCTCGCCAACCGGCCGCGGCGGAGGCTGCTCCGATTCCATCACTCCTGGATTCCGTTCCACCACCACGCGCTCTTCGTGGAACCGGAAGCGGCGGCGGCGCTGGCTGCCCGTGGCACGGTCGGACCGCTCGCCCGCTCCACCTAACGACGCTTGCGGACGACAGAAGCTTCTTGCCGACGACTTCGGGTCATTCGAGGAGCAACTCGTTCGCACCGGCAAACAGGCCCGGATGGCGCCGAATGAGGCGTTCGACCTCCCGTCTCGGCACGACCGGCTCGCCCCCAATCGAGTGCGTTCGCAAGTTCTTCACCGGAACCAATTTCACCCGTGCTCCCACTCTCTTGCCGACCGTGGTCGAGATTCGATTCTCCGAGAGGTATCGGACCCACGCCGCCTCTCGCCCGGAGGGAATAGCCAGCTCGAAGACGC
Source organism: Thermoplasmata archaeon (assembly GCA_022750435.1). Classification (GTDB taxonomy): domain Archaea; phylum Thermoplasmatota; class Thermoplasmata; order Lutacidiplasmatales; family UBA184; genus Lutacidiplasma. The sequence goes on from JAKIVS010000004.1 coordinate 97,077, forward strand.
GGGCATACAGGGACGCCGCGAGTCGGTAGCGGCCTCCCGTCCAGAGCTCCACCGCGGTCGCGCCTGTCCAACCCTTTGGTCCGGGACCTGCGAGCACCGTCGAGCGCACGCGGCTCCACTCGGCGGTTCTCAGATCCGGTCGTTCGTCCGGGCGAAGACAGCGATACGTTCCCCGCCCCAGCCGTCCGACCACTCCCCGATGCTTGAGTTCGCTCAGGACTTTCGCGGCGCGAGAGTTGCCCGTTCGGCGGGCAAACTCCCCCGTGGTGAACCGCCTGCCACCAAACATGGTGTTCAGTACGTCCGTGTAGGTGAGGGCCATGCTCCGATAATTTCGTAACTTATATATGAATGCTTCTAAGCGACCGATCCACAGCGGTCGGCTCTCGGCCGGAAACCACCCTCGACCCGCGGTGACCCGCGACGGCGGCGAGGGGTCCCGGGCCGTTCGGTGCCGGTCGGCGGCGAAGCTCAGGGCCGGGTCGCGGTTCGGGCCCAGACGAAGTACCATCGACCCTGGGTCGTCGCCTGGACGTCCTCGAAGCCCACCCCTCGTAGGGCCGTCCGCCAGGAGTCGGGGCCCCGGAGGTCGAGCCCGTGGCGGTGGCGACGCCGGGCGAACAGGGAGAACACCCGGGCGAACCCGGAGGCCGGCGCGAGTTCCTCGATCACGATCCGGCCGCCGGGGACCAGGACCCGGCCGGCCTCGCGGAAGAACGCTTCGGGGTCGTCCATGTGATGCGTCGACCGGATCGCGGTGACCCGGTCGAAGCTCCGCGCGGCGAACGGGAGGTGCTCCCCGACGCCCGCGACAAACCGCAGTTCAGGGTAACGCCGGGACGCCACCCGTACGACCGGCACTTCCGGCTCGGCCACGACCACCGTCTTCGCTGCGCCCGTGAGCCGCACCGTGAACGCCCCCGTGCGTCCGCCGACATCGAGGAGCCGTTGCCCAGAACCGCCCCCGAGAAGCCGGAGGACCTCCGTCGCCTCCCGGGTCCGGCCGGCGGCGCCGAGGGCATCGAGAAGCCGGGACCACCGCCCTCCGGCGTCCCGATGCCGGTGCTCCATCTCCTCGACCCACCGCGACCGCGGTATTTCCCCCGCACGGGCGAACGACCGCGGTGGGGCCGGTACCCCCGTCCCTCCCCCCTCCGCGGACCGACGTCGCGGAAACGCCCCGTCCCGGCCTGTTTCCGTTCCTCCGGTCGGCCGCTTAACCGAGGCGAGCGCGGTCCGGACGCTCCCGATGACGTCCGTTGCGATCCCTCCGCTCTCGATCGACCGGTGGCGGTCGGCCGGCTTCGGCCGCTCCGTCGCGACCCATCGGGTCCGGCCCGCGCGGCCGCGGTCCCCGCCCAAGCCGCCCGCGTTGCATCTGCCGACGACGCCGGCGATCTTTCCGTGGCTTGCCCCGACGCTCGCGCCCGGCGAAGCCACGGTCTGGATGGGGGACCGGTCGACGGTGGAGTCGCTGCTGGAGCTCCTCTATGCCGGCGCCGCCTCGTCCGGGAGCCGGGTTTCCCTCGTGGAGGGGGCGAACCGGTTCCAGCCGTACCGGATCGGCGAGGTCGGCCGCGCGCTCGGCGCCGACCCGGGCGAGCTGCTCGAGAAGATCCGGCTCGCGCGGGCGTTCACCGCCTACCAGATGGTCGCGATGGTCGACGCCTGGTCGACCGAGATCCGACTCCACCGACCGAGCCTGCTCGTCGCCCACGAGGTCCCGGAGCTGTTCCACGACGCGGAGGAGCTCCCGATCGAGGAGCGGCGCCCGCTCCTCGCCCACGTCGCCCACCGCCTCGGGGCGATCGCGCACCAGGCCGGCATCCCCCTGCTCGTCGTCCTCTCCGAGGGGCTCGGGAGGTTCCCGGGCCTCACGGACTCCGGCCCGCGCCTCTACGACCTCGTGCGCGCCTCCTCGCAGGGCGAGGGCGCCCTCCTCGAGGCGTTCCGCGACGGCCGGCGCCTCGTGACCGTGCGGCGCCCGGCCGGCCAGCTCGGCCTCGAGACGTTCGGCGGCGCGAACGAACGGGAGGTGATCGCATGGGACGGACCGTCCCGACCTACCGGCAGGCGCTCGAGGAGCGGATGAAACGGTGGGACGCCTTCGGGCGTCTCCTGACGACGCCCGAGGAGCGGGAGGCGTTCCGCTCGCTCGTCACCGCGGCGCGTCGGTACGCCGCCCAGGCGACGTACGTCGGGAGCCCGGACCTGCTCGAGTCGATCGTGCTCGCGATCCTCCTCGACCTCGCGGTCCGGATGCCGAAGACCGCCGGCGTCGACGCCGCGGCCACGCGGCGCGCGGTGTGACCCCTCCGAGGAGGGCGGGTGCCGGACGGCTGGATCCTCGACGCGACCGAGGCGCCCGACGGCGCCCACCTCCTCCTGTGGGTGAAGGACGACCGGACTGGCCGGGTCGCGCCGACGACGATCCCGTACCGTCCGCCGTTCCTCGTGGACGGACCGCGGCGGTTGCTCGAGGAGCTCGCCCACACCCTCGACGACGACCCGGCGGTGGCGGCGCTCGGATGGCGGAACGAATCGACGACGTTCTACGACCCGAAGCCCCGCCGGGTCCTCGCGGTCACGGCGAGCCGCAACGACGGCCGCGCGCGGCTCGCCGCCGCCATCGACCGGCGCGGGGAGTACCGGCGGTTCCTCCTCTACGACGTCGACATGACGCCGGGCCAGATGTACCATCTCGCGCACGGGACCTACCCGTTCGCGCCGGTCGACCGGGACGGTTCGGAGTTCCGGGCGACGATGCCGGCCGAGGCGACCGACGTCCCGCCCCCGCCGCTCGTGGTGGCGCCGTTCGAGGTGGTGCTCGCGGGTCACAAACGCGGCACCGTCGTCCCGCCGGACCCGCGACTCTCCGGCGTCCGGCTCGGGGAGGCCTTGATCGAGGGGGAGGAGGCGGAGGTGTTCCGGGCGCTCTCCGACGAGCTCGACCGGCTCGACCCGGACGTGCTCCTCTCGAACGACGGCGACGGCTTCGACGTCCCGTGGCTGTACGAGCGGGCGCGGGCGATCGGCCTCACCTCCCGCACCTTCTCCCTCGGCCGGATGCCGGCGCCGCTCGTGGCGGCCGGCGGCGCCCGGACGTTCGTCAGCTACGGGCGGATCTACCACCGCCCGGCGTCGTTCCCGCTCCCCGGACGGTTCCACGTCGACCGGGAGAGCTCGTTCGTCTACGACGACGCCGGCATCGACGGGCTCGTCGATGCCGCGCGACTGTCGCGCATCTCGCTCCAGACGGTCGCGCGCCAGTCACCAGGGACCGCGTTCACTGCAATGGAGATCGCGCAGGCGCTGCGGCTCGGCATCCACGTGCCGTGGAAGAAGAACCGCCCGGAGTCGTTCAAGTCGGCGCGCCGGCTTGTCGACGCCGACCGCGGGGGCGTCATCCTCGTCCCGCCGCCCGGGGTGTTCGACCAGGTCGACGAGTTCGATTTCGCGAGCCTGTACCCGCACATCATGGTCCGTCACAACCTGTCGGCGGAGACGCTCGAGTGCGCCTGCTGTCCGGACAGCCCGGAGCGGGCGCCGGGGCTCGGCTACCGGTCGTGCCAGAAGCGCGTCGGCCTGATCCCGCGGACGCTGGAGCCGCTCCTCGCCCGGCGCCTCGCCTGGAAGCGGGACGCCGCCCGGAGCGACCTCCCCGAGGTCGAGCGCCGCAAGGCGTCGCAGCGGGCGAAGATGCTGAAGTGGGTGCTCGTCACCGCCTTCGGCTACCAGGGGTACCGGAACGCGCGGTTCGGCCGGATCGAGTGCCACGAGGCGATCAACGCCTACGCGCGCGACCTGATCGCCCGGCTCCACCCGTTCGCCGAAGCGGCCGGCTATCGGGTCCGCCACGGGCTCGTCGACTCGCTCTGGCTGACCGCGCTCTCCCCCGACCATCCGCCGGACGCCAACGCGTTCGCCGAATCGGTGACCCGGGCGTTCGACCTCCCGCTCCACTACGAGGGACGGTACCGGTGGATCGTCTTCCTGCCGACGGTGGAGGGGGACGTCGGCGTCCCGAACCGGTACTACGGCCGCTACGAGTCCGGCGAGTTCAAGCTCCGCGGCATCGGGCTGCGCCGCCACGACACCCCGCAGCTCGTGCGGCGGTTCGAGACGGAACTGCTCGAGATGCTCGGCCACGCGAGCTCCGCCGAGGAGGTCCGCGCGCTCGTCCCCCGCCTCCTCGCCCGCGCCGACGTCTTCGCCGAATCGGTCCGGACCGGGACGTGGCCGCGCGAGGAGCTGCTCATCGCCCACCGGGTCGCGCGCCGGGCGGAGGAGTTCGTGGCGTTCACCGACACGACGGCGGCGCTGCGCCAGCTGAAGGACGTCGGCGTCGACCGCGGGCCGGGCGAGACGGTCCGCTACCTCGTCGCCGACCGGCGCTCTCGTTCCTGGCGCGACCGGGTGCGGGTCGCCGAGCGGCTCGGGGGCGACGAGGCGTACGACGCGGACGCCTACCTGGAGATGCTCGCCCGGTCGGCCGAGACGCTGCTCGTCCCGCTCGGGATCGACCGCGCGCTCCTGGGGGAGCGCTGGCAGTTGCCGGCCTCGCCGGGACGCGACCGGTACCGCTCGCCCGAGCGGCCGGGTCAGCGCCGGCTCGCCGAACCGCCGACGCGGCCCCGTTCCCCTAAAGAGGAGCGCCGCTCTCCGAACGGCTCGTGGGAACGCGGGCCCGTCGGGCCAAGAACGCGGCGGAGCCGTTGGCTCCCGGCGAAGGCGCGGGGCTCGAAGCTCGGCTGAGCGAACTCAAGGCGATCTCGGAGGACGCGCAGACCCCCGGCGGCTTCGACACGGTCGTCTTCGCCCTGGGCGACTCCGACGCGCGCGTGCGGCGCGCCGCCGCCTGGACGCTCGGCACCCTGAAGGACGTCCGCGGGCGGGCGATGCTCGAAACGTCGCTCTCCGACCCCGACGCCTTCGTCCGCGGCACGTCGGCCGAATCGCTCGGCGCCCTGGCTCTCCCCCGCAGTCGCCTCCCCCTCGAAGCGGCGCTCGGCGACGCGTATCCCCGCGTCCGTTCGCAGGCCGCCTGGGCGCTCTGGGCGATCGCGGACGCGGCGTCGCTCGAGGCGCTCGCTCCGCTCCTCCACGACGCGGACCCCTCGGTCCGATGGTCGGCCGCCTCGGCGATCGGCCGCCTCCCGACCACCGCGACGTTCCTCCCGCTCACCGCCGCCCTCTCCGACGCGAACGACCGGGTCCGGCGCGAGGCGATCCTCGGCCTTGGCCGGCTCGAACAGGCCGAGGTTCCCGACCTCGTCCGTCGATTCCTCAACGACCCCGCGCGGCGCGTCCGCGTCGCGGCGGCCGTCACCCTCGGACGCCGGCGCGACCGCGCGAGCGTCCCGATGCTGCTCGAACGGGTGCAGCGGGACGAGAGCTGGGTGCTCCCGGCCGTCCTCGTGGCCCTTGGTCGGATCGGCGACCCGTCGGTCGCCTCGGCCCTCGTCGGCGCCGCCTCCCGCCGCGAGGCCTGGGTGCGCGTCTGCGCGATCCACGCCCTCGGACTCCTCGGCGTTGATGAGGCGCGCGCGGTGGCTCGGGCGGCGCTCACCGACCCGGCGTGGGCCGTGCGCGGCGCCGGCGCCGAGTGCCTCGCCCGTGTCGGCGGGCCGGAAGACCTCAACCGGCTCCTCGAACGCCTGGAGGACACGCACCCGTGGCCGCGGCGCGGAGCGCTCCACGCCATCGGCCAGCTGGGGCTCATGGCCGCCGCCCCGCGCGTCCGTGAGGAGCTGAAGCATCCCGTCCCCGAGGTGCGCCTCGCGGCGATCTGGGCGCTCGGGTGCCTGCGCGACGACGGGGCCAAGGAGTCGCTCGTCCAGATGCTCCGGTCGCTCGCCCCGACGCCCGGTGAGGTCCGCACGATCGCCGAGGGCGACGGCGCCGTGAAGCTCCTCTCCGACGCCGAGAGCCGGCTCTTTGACGCAACGGTCCAGGCGCTTTCGCGGCTTTGCGACGGAGAGAACGACCCGGTGGTGCTCCGCGCCGTCTCCGACGCCCGCGCCCGGGTGCGCGACGACGAGCTCGACCGCCCCGTCCGGCTGCCGACGTTCGAGAGCGCCGTCGCCCCGGGCCTGACGCTCCGCCAGTTGTTCGACGGCGTCCTTGCGGCGGCCGACGACGACGAGCTGGGATGCTGAGGGAGTTCCGGGCCGCGGACGTCCCGCGCTACTACCAGTTGATGGTCTCCGAGTTCCCGCGGGAGACCGCGCTCCTCGGCTGGCGCTACGAGGCGTTCGCGAAGATCGTCCGCCGCCTCGAGCGGTGGGACTACCGTCTCCTGCTCGGGATCTTCCGCGCCCTCGGCCGCCCGCTTTTCGCCGTGTGGGTCGTGGACGCCGACGGGCTCCTCGCCGCCAGCGCCCTCCAGTCGTTCGGACCGGTGTCGTCGTACGTCGCGAACGTGTTCGTCGCGCCGGAATTCCGGCGCCGCGGGTTCGCGAAGAAGGTCCTCGGCGCCTGCCATGAGGCCGCGCACAAGGCGAAGAAGCAGTTCGTCGTCCTCGACGTCGTCGACGACAACGCCGGGGCGATCGCCCTCTACACGTCCCTCGGGTACGGCCCGGTCGGTCACGCGACGAACTTCGTCCGTCCCTCGTCCTCCGCGCCGGCCGAGCCCGCTTCGTCCCCGCAACGCCGTGGGTTCCAGAAGTCGGACGGAGTCGCCCTGGCGGCGCTCGTCGGCGCGTTCCTTCCCGCGTCCCGAATGGCGGTCCAGCCGGTCCGCGCCGGCGACTTCGCGCTTCCCACGGGTGTGGTGCGCGCCCTCGACTCCCGGTCGGAGGCCTGGGTCCTCGACCGCGGGGCCGGACCGATCGCATGGGTGCGGGCGTCGGTGAGCCCCGCGATGGAGGCCGGCCACCTCACCGCCCCGGTCGTCGACCCGTCGGCCGACCCCGCCGAGGTCCGGGCCCTTGTCGACACCGCGATCCGATGGGCGATCGGCCACGGGGCCGCCCGGATGCTGTGCGAGGCGGCGGACGAGAACGTCCAGGGCGTCGCGGCGCTGCGGAACGCCGGGTTCGAGGTCGCCTATGGGAGCCGCACGCTCGCGCGACCGACCGGCCTCGCGTAGACGCGGAGGCCGTCGCGGCGGCCTCGACGTCTACCTGATGCCTGCCGTCGTCGGCGGCGGGTGGGGCGACATCGCCGAGGTGCTGGACGCGGGCCGGACCCTCGCGTCGGCCGGGTATCCGGTGGCGTTGTACCGCGCTCCGGGTCGCCCCCTTCCCCCGGCAGTGGAGGGCCCCTGGGACTGGACCGAGATCGAGCGACGCTCCGTCCTCTCTCCGAGCGCGCCGAGCGCGTTGACCGTCTCGCCGAACTGGGGGGTCAGTGCGGCGCCGGACCGGCCGGGACGGCTCGGACGAGGGGGGGTCTGGTCCGTCGAAGCCGCGGCCATCGAGCGCGAGTACGGTCCCACCCGGACGCTCCACGTCAGCCTCGAGGAGTTCGCTCGGACGCTTCCGTCGCGGGAGGAGAACGCCGAACGGTGGCGGGAGGGCGGGACCCCGGCGAAAACGATCCGGACGCTCCGGCGGGGCGCCCCGTTTCGCCGGGACACGACGGAGTTCCACGACGCCTTCCGGACGTTCCGCGCCTTCGACCGGCCGAACCTCCTCCACCTGTTCCAGGGATTCGCGCCCACGCCGGGATTCTCCCGGGAGTTCCCGGAGGCGGTCCAGGTGGGGCCCCTCTGGCCGTTCCCCGCGCCACCGGCCGGGAGACTCCGCACCCCGCGGGGGCGCTGGGAATGGGTCTGGTACGCGAGTCCCTCCTCCTCACCCCGTCTGGTCTCGGCGGTGGACCGGGGTCTCGCCGGCAGCGGCGTTCGGCGGGTCGGGGTTCGCTCGCCGAGGACGATCTCCGTCCCCTCCGACGGGACCGTCGCGTGGTCCGTCGATGCGCCGGCCCGGTCGGGCGACTGGGAGAGACGGTTTCGGTCGGCCGAACTCCGGATCGTGACCGGGAGCCGGACGCTCTTGGAGGCGCTCCGAGTGGGCGGCCCCTTCCTGTACTTCAACGGGGTTCTCGGTACGGGGGGTCGAACCCACCGGCACCGCCCCGAGAAGATCCGGGCGCTCCTGTCGGTGTGGAAGTCCGACGGAGTCTCCCTCCGTCTTCGGCGCGACCTCGACAGCTTCTCGGCCGCACGCCGTGTCGAGGAGGTGGTCCGCGCCGCCGCGACGGACCCCACGTGGAGCGCCGACTTCCCGGAACGGTGGGGCCCGTCGGGCTACCCTCCGGACCGGAGCGACGCGGGGGGCTTCCTCGTACGGGTCGCGCACGCGTTCGCCGCGGGGTCGGAAACGTCGGCAGATCTCGTCGGGGCGCTCCGATCCGGGCGGCGGTTGCCAGGGTAAGAGTAAGTCTAAACCCACGTAGGCGTTCGAGATTTCGATGGCCACAGATGGGGCGGCCACGGCGTCGCTCGCCAAGTCCCTCCTCGGCGGAGCCCTCCACGTTCGGGCCGGCGAGAACGTGGTGATCGAGACGTGGAACCACACGCTCGACTACGCCCGGGCCTGCGTGGTCGAGGCCCGCCGGATCGGCGCCCGGCCGATCCTGTGGCTCGAGGACGAGCCCGCCTACTGGCGGAGCATCGAGGAGGCACCGGCCGTCAAGGGGTGGGCGAAGCCCGGCGAGCACGAGTGGGCGGCCCTCACGCATTCCAACGCCTACGTCTTCTTCCCCGGGCCGGCCGACCGGCCGAGGCTCGTCCAGCAGCCGGCGAAGCGAACGGAGGAGCTGCTCGCGTACAACGGCGAGTGGTACCGGCGCGCGAAGAAGGCGCGCCTCCGGGGCGTGCGCTCCGTGCTCGGCTATGCCTCCGACGCCCAGGCGGAACGCTGGGGCGTGTCGGGGATCACCTGGCGCGACCAGCTCGTCCGGGCAGCGACCGAGGTCGACCTCGGCGTCATCCACACCGAGGCGAAGCGGGCGGCCCAGAAGCTGAAGACCGGCTCGATGCTCCGCATCACCTCGCCGAACGGCACCGACGTCACCCTCAAGCTCCGCAAACGCACCCCGTGGGTCGACGACGGCTCGGTGACGGCCGAGGACCTCGCCATCGGCGCCAACATGACCGTCTCCCCGCCCGGCACCGTCCTCGTCGCGGTCGACGAGAAGAGCGCGGAAGGGATCGCCATCGCGAACCGGCCGAGCTACCTGCGCGCCGGCCGCGTCGAAGGCGGCCAGTGGGAGGCGAAGGCCGGGAAGGTGTCGAACATCTGGTACACCGAGGGGCAGGCGGAGTTCGACGCGGCGTTCCAGGCCGCCCCGAAGGGGAAGGACATCGTCTCGATCTTCTCGGTCGGTCTCAATCCGTCGCTCGACCCGGGCGTCCCCCAGGTGGAGGACCAGGAGGCGGGGGCCGTCACGCTCGGCATCGGCGGGAACGAGGCGTACGGCGGGAGCAACAAGTGTCCGTTCCTCTCCTGGATCGTCATCGGCGAGGCGACCGTCGCCGTCGACGGGAAGCCGCTGTGCGACCGGGGCAAGCTGCTCTGAGCCGCTCGGACCTCCGATCGCGGTACGACCGACCGCTCGACGGTCCCTTCTACGACCGCACCACGACCGTCGTCGCCCGAGAACTCCTGGGCGCCTGGCTGGTCGCCCCGGTCGGCCGCGCCTTCGCGGCGGCGCGGATTGTCGAGACGGAGGCGTACGTCGCGACCGACCCGGCGAGCCACGCCTACCGCGGACGGACGACGCGCAACGCCTCGATGTTCGGGGCGCCCGGGACCCTCTACGTCTATCGAATTCACCAGGTGCACTGCGCGAACGCCGTGACGCGGCCGGGCGAGGCGGTCCTGCTCCGGGCCGCGGAGCCCCTCACCGAAGGGATGGGGAACGCGTCCGGCCCCGGCCGACTCGCTCGGGCATTCGATCTCACCCGCTCCGACGACGGGTCAAGCCTGACGGAGGGGCGAGTACGCATGGTACCGGGGGACGATCGGCCCGCGCGGGTCACGCGGTCCCCCCGGATTGGAATCTCCAAGGCGACCGAGCGGCCGCTCCGATTCTCCTGGACCGGCCATCCGAATGTCTCGCGGCCGCGCCCGTGGGCGCGCGGAGCGTCTACCGCTTGAGCTTCGCCCAGTCGTAGCGGCGGCGGGTCGTCGTGTTGCCGAACCCGCAGGAGGCGCACACGCCCTTCTGCCGGTGGTAGGAGTGCGAACCGCAGCGCCGGCACCGGATGTGGACAATCTTGCCGCCGCGCTGGGACGGTGTTCCCTTACCCATGTTCGCCTCCGGTTCGCTGCCTACGGGGAGATGTACACAACGCTGTCGCCGCGCACCAGGGTGAGTCCGGTGTGGGGCGTCGTCACGTCCTCGACGACCTCGTCGGCCCCGGTCAGCACCAGGTTCAGGTGCTGGTCGACGGCTTCGAGGACCCCTCGGAACGACCGTCCACCCTTCGTCTCCACCAAGACACGCTTGTGGAGGCTCTGCTGGAGGACGTCGAGAGGCTTCATCGGCGGGGAGGCCGGCGAGACCGGGCTCGGTTCTTAACGATTTCCGTACCGGCCGAGGGCCGTCGGCGAGCCGCCTCCCGGAGGCGGGCCACAAGCAGCCGACGCGCGAGACGCGGGGCCGGCCGGGCGAGGGCGGTCCTGAGCCGCTCGGCGCCCGTGGACGGGGAGCCTCGGGAGGGAAGGAGGGCGACCGACCCGCCCGAGCGTTCGGCGATCCCCTCCCAGAACGCTCTCTCGAACCGCCCCACCTGCCAGTGCCGCGGCGCGAGCTCGGCCGGATGCTCGGCCCGCGAGAGGTTGGCCCGGGAGCGCAACGTGGCGTCCGAGGCGGTGAGATAGAGGACCCGATCCGGAACCGTGAGGCGTCCGGTCTCCAGGTCACGGACCACCTCCGTCACGATCGCCCGTGCGGCGGAGGCGTACCTCCCGTCCCCCGCCGCCATGCCGAGAGCGTAGGTGGCGGCTCCGACGGGCCCGGTGTCGAGCAGAACATCGACTCCCTTCCGCCGAAGTCGCTCGGCGGTCCGGCATCTCCGCCGTTCCTCCCGCAGAAGCCGACGCTCGATGCGAAGGAGGTCGGCCGGGGCGACCACGCGTAGGCTGGGGGGCGGGTCGAGTCGAACCGCGGCCTCGCCAATGACCGTCCAGTCGGCCCGGTCGGCGAGGAGGCGCGAGACCGTGGTCTTCCCCACCGCCGAGGGGCCCTCGAGGGCGACGACCCGGCCGTCTCCGCGCGCGGGCACCGGTCGGCCACCGGCCGTTCGGTCAAGAGGCCGACGGTCGGCGACGTTTTCTCGGGGTCGACGTCTCGAAGGTCGTGGAGAGCGCCTCCGCCAGCGCCCGCGCGGCCGTCGCGAAGCACCGCGTTCGGGTCCTGCAGGTCGAGGAACTCGCGGAGATCGCGCGGGAGCTCGAGCGGACCGAGTCGGACCCGGAAGGCGTCGCCCTGATCGCTCGGAAGGGCCGAACGCTGCTCGTCCAGGTGCAGGACGTGTCGCTGAAGGCGTCGCCGCTCCTCAAGCAGGAGTTCCTCGCCGCCGGAGGAGATGCGGCGCACGCCCGTGGGATCGCGGACCATACCGTCCAACGCTCCAACGTGGTCCTCGCCGCAACGCTCGGCCAGTACCGGCGGGCCATCCCGAAGCTCGAACGTCAACCGTTCCATTTGGGGGAGGTCGGACGGGCCGTGGAGGCGGCGATCGCGAACTTCTCGCGACGCTCGCCCCGCATCGTCCGCGGTGCCCACCGTTCCGTCGTTCTCGGAGACCGCCCCAAGGTGATGGGGGTGCTCAACATCACGCCGGATTCGTTCTCCGACGGGGGTCGCTTCCTCGCTCCCGCCGACGCCGTCGCCCACGCCGAGCGGCTCGCCGCCGAGGGCGCGGAGGTGATCGATGTGGGTGCCGAATCGACACGGCCGGGAGCGGGGGAGGTGAGCGTCGAGGCCGAGTGGACGCGTCTCGCCCCGGTCCTGTCGACGCTCCACGGACGGCTCACTATTCCCATCTCCGTCGACACCCGCCACCCCGAGGTCGCCCGCCGGGCGATCGAGGCGGGGGCCGATTGGGTGAACGACGTCGGTGGTCTCCGCGAGGCGGAGATGCGCCGGGTCGTCTCCGGTAGCGCCGCCGCGGTCGTGGTCATGCACATGCGGGGAGACCCCTCCACGATGCAATCGAACACCGCCTACGTGGACGTCCGCGACGAGGTGTACGGGAGCCTCGCCCGCGCGACGGAGCAGGCGATCTCGGACGGGATCGCCCCGGAGAAGATCCTCATCGACCCTGGGCTTGGCTTCGGGAAGAGCGGGGTGCAGAGCCTCGAGCTCCTGGAGCACGTCGGGGAGTTCCGGTCCCTTGGCTACCCGGTGGTCGTGGGGGCCTCGCGGAAATCGTTCCTCGGCGCGGTGACCGGGGACCGACCGGTCGACGACCGGGAGGAGGCGAGCCTCGCCGCCGCGGTCATCGCCGGCCTCCGGGGAGCCGAGCTCGTTCGGGCGCACGACGTCCGAGCGACGGTTCGCGGCCTCGCGGTCGTCCACGCGGCGCGAACGGCGGGAGTCGGCGCCGCCCGGGAGCCGCCTCTGCCTCCGGAGTGAGCCGAGACGTGGTCGCCCGGCGGCCGGTCCCAAGAGCGCTCGCTGCCGTGATCCGGGGGCCCCTCGGGATTGGCAAGACGACCGTGGCCCAGCGGCTCGCCGCCTCGCTCCGGGGAGCATGGATCTCCGTGGACGCCATCCTGGAGGAGCACGATCTCGAGCAGTGGGAAGACGGATACATTTCCGAGCAATCGTTCCTCCGCTCGAATGCGTTCGTCGTCGGACGCGCGGCCGGCTGGCTTGCCAAGGGGCCCCCGGTGGTCGTCGACGGAAACTTCTACTGGAAGTCGCAGGTCGAGGACCTCGTCCGCCGTCTCCCGGTCCCCACCTTCGTGTTCACCCTCCAGGCTCCTCTCGCCGTGTGCCTCGAGCGCGACGCCCACCGGGAACGTCCCTTCGGGGAACAGTCGACGCGCGACGTCTACCGGAAGGTCACGTCGTTCGAGTGCGGAATCCCCGTCGACGCGACTCGGCCGCTCCGGACGATCGTGGCGGACCTGAGCGCCCAATTGCGCGCGAACGCGACTACTTCTCGAGCGGTTCGGGCGCGTCGATCTCGAGGATGAGCGAGCCGACGTAGTTGCACTGGAGGCAGTGGTAGACCTGCCCCGTGATCAGCCCCGCCTCGAAGATCAGGCGGTCGGACTGGCACTGCGGGCAGATTTTGATCTTCTTATGCTCCGGGCGCCGCCGCATCGTCGTCCTCCTCGTCGTCGGACTCCTCGACGTCCGCCTCGACCTCCGGCGTGGTGGTCGCCTCCGGCGCGGGGGAGTCGGGGTCGGCGTCGTCCGAGGGTCCCAAGTCGACCTTCGCCTCGCCGTTGACTTCCAGGCCGGCGGGGAGGACCAGCGCGTCCTTCACGGAGTCTCCCTCGTCGAGCCGCATGATCCGCACCCCCATCGTGTTCCGCCCCTGGGCGCGGATCCCCTTGACGGCCATGCGGATCGTGACGCCCTTCTGGGTGGTCACGAGGATCTCGTCGCCCTCGCCGACGGGCAGGACGGCGACGACGCCGCCGTTGCGGCCGCCGGTGCGGATCGTCCGCACGCCCTTCGCGCCGCGCTTCGTCTCCCGGTAGTCGGTCGTCTGCGAGCGCTTGCCGAAGCCGGTGGAGGTGATCGTGAGCAGGAACGGCCGCTCGCCCCGGACCGGCGCCATCGTGACGACGTAGTCGTCCTTCGTGTCGGTCATCCGCGCGCCGATGACGCCGTACGTCGCACGGCCCATCCTCCGGATCTCGGAGAGCGCGAACCGGACCAGTTGGCCGGAGTGCGTCGCCAGGATCGCCTCCCGGTCCTCGGGGGTGACGAGCGCCACGTCGACGAGCTCGTCGCCTTCGTCGAGGAGGACCGCCTGGATGCCGTTCGTGCGGATGTTCTGGAACAGGTCGAGCCCGGTCCGCTTGACGATCCCCTTGCGGCTCGCGAAGAGGAGCGAAGCGTCGGTGGCGAGGTCGCGGAGCGGGAGCAGGGTCTGGACCTTCTCGCCGTCCTTCAGCTTCGGCAGGAGGTTGATGACCGCCTTGCCGCGCGAGTGGCGGCTCCCTTCCGGGAGCTCGTACGCCTTCAGCCGGTAGACGCGGCCGAGGGTGGTGAAGAACAGGACGTTGTCGTGGGTGCGGGTCGCGAACGTCTGGATGACGTAGTCCTCCTCCTTCGTCTCCATCTGGACGAGGCCGCGGCCGCCGCGGTGCTGGCGCCGGTACTGGTCGAGCGGGAGGCGCTTGATGTAGCCGTCCCGGGTGACGAGGACGACGACGTCGGAGTCCGGGATCAGGTCTTCGAGCGTCCGCTCGGTGAACGCCGGGACGATCTGCGTCCGGCGTGCGTCGCCGAACTGCTCCTTCAGGAGCTTGAGCTCCTCCGCGATGAGGAGGTCGAGCTCCTTCGGCGAGGCGAGGATCTCCTTCAGGCGCTTGATGAGCGCCTCCTTCTCGGCCGCCTCCTTCTGGACGGACTCGCGCTCGAGCGCGGTGAGGCGCGAGAGGCGCATGTCGAGGATCGCCTTCGCCTGCTCCGAGGAGAGCAGGAACTTCCCCATCAGCGACTGCTCGGCGGCGGGCACGTCCTTCGAGCGTCGGATGATCCGGATCACCTCGTCGATGTGGTCGATGGCGGTGAGGAACCCTTCGAGGAGGTGGAGCCGTTCGCTCGCCTTGCGGAGGTCGAACTCCGAGCGCTTCGTGACGATGCGGCGCCGGTGCGCGAGGTGGGCCTCCAGGAGGCCCTTCAACGATAGCACCCGCGGCTGGCCGGCGACGATGCAGAGATTGATCACGCCGAAGCTGGTCTCGAGCGGCGTGTGCTCGTAGACCCGGTTGAGCACGATCTCGGGTTGCGCGTCGCGGCGCAGCTCGAGGACAACCGAGGTCCCGTGCCGGTCCGACTCGTCGCGGAGGTCCGTGATCCCGTCGAGGCGCTTGGTCTTGACGAGGTCGGCGATCAGCTGGAGGAGCGTGGTCTTGTTGACCTCGTACGGGATCTCCGTGATCACGATCTCGCTGCGCCCGTCGCGCTCCCGCGGCTCGGCCTTGCCCCGGAGCCGCAGCGTTCCGCGCCCGGTCTCGTACGCCTCCCGGATCCCGGTCGAGGCCGCGAGGTAGCCGCCGGTCGGGAAGTCCGGTCCGGGGAGTACGGCCATGATCTCGTCCAGGGTCGCTTCCGGTTTCCAGAGCACGAGCGTGAGCGCGTCGACGACCTCGGAGAGGTTGTGCGGCGGCATGTTCGTCGCCATGCCGACGGCGATCCCGGCGGAGCCGTTGATCAGAAGGTTCGGGACTTTCGAGGGCAGGAGGAGCGGCTCCTTCAGCGAGCCGTCGAAGTTGTCGCCCCAGTCGACGGTCTCCTTCTCGAGGTCCTGGAGCATCTCCTCGGCGAGCTTGGAGAGCCGGGCCTCGGTGTACCGCATCGCGGCCGCCGTGTCCCCGTCGATCGAGCCGAAGTTCCCTTGCCCGTCGATGAGCGGGTAGCGGAGGGAGAACGTCTGCGCCATCCGGACGAGCGCGTCGTAGACCGAGAGGTCGCCGTGCGGGTGGTACTTCCCGAGGACGTCACCGACCGTGCGCGCGGACTTGCGGAACGCCTTGTCGTGGGTCGCCCCGGACTCCCACATCGACCAGAGGATCCGGCGGTGGACCGGTTTCAGGCCGTCCTGGCTGTACGGGAGCGCCCGGCCGATGATGACGCTCATGGCGTAGTCGATGTACGAGCGGTGCATCTCCCGCTCCACGGGGTGGTCGCGGACCCGCTCCACCGTCGGCGGCACGGGCGGTGTCGTGCTCTCGGCGGGGGGACTCATGCGGAGGCTCCCTGGCGCGGAAGCTGCCGCGCGATCGTGTGGTCCGCGTGCGCGAGGAACCGGTCGCGGGCGTCGAGAGGAATCGTCGCGCCACTCGCCACCTTGTGGCCCCCACCTTCGCCTCCGACCGACTTCGCCGCGTCGCGGAGCGCGACCGCGAGGTCGAGCCCCTGGCTCACCAGCCACGTCGTTCCGCGGCCGGAGATTTTCCACACGGTGCCGCCGTTCGAGAAGACGATCAGGGGTCGCGTCGGGTCGACGAGATAGTTCATCGCGAGACCTGCCTGCGTCCCCGCGTACGTCGTCTCGGCGCTCTCGAACCACTGGAGCGCGTCGAGGGAGTTAACGCCACCGTCCTCGACGCGGCGCATGCCGCCCAGGATCGTGGTGCGCCAGGCGATTTCGGCCGCCCGCCCGGCCTCCCAGGCGCTCGGATCTCCGAGCGCGAGGGCGACGCCGGTGCCGGGAGCGGAGGCGCGTCCGAGGGCGTTCTGCCAGTTGGAGAGTTCCTCGGCATCGACCCCGAGGGAGGGGAGCAGGTACCGTTCGCGCCGGAGGGTCTCGCAGAACTCCGGTCGCACGCCCTGCTGCACGAGACGGGTCAGGAGCGCTTGGTGGAGATGCTTCTCCCCGTCGGCGTCGAGCGAGTCCGTGCCGTGCTTCGGGTCGAGTCCGAGTTTCTGCAGGAACGGAGCGACGGCCTCGGGTCGTCCCGAGAGTCCCTTCACGTACGGGTCGATCGACCGCACGACGGCCTCCCCGAGCGTGGGGCCGAACAGCGCGAGGCCGGAGCGCTTCTGGACGAGGGAGCGCCGGACCGCCTCGTCGACGAGGGTCGCGTTGAGCCCCGAGAATCCGCCGACGTGCTGCCGGTCGGCGATCGCCCCGGAGAGCCCCCACGGGGCGTTGTCCCAGTTGATCGGGTCAAGGAACACGGAGAACAGCCAGCTGAGGGTAGCCGCGCACATCTCGCGCATGCCGTCGACGCCCCAGTCGACCGGCGTGACGAGGGCGACGTGGTCGGGGAGCTTCGGTGGGTTCGGCGCCCCCTCGTACTGGTGGTGGTCGAGGACGATCACCGGGTGGTGGTGCGGGGGGTACAGGTCGAGCCAGCTCGCGCCCGTGTCCACGACGAGGACCGGGCCGTGGGTCCCCTCGAGGAGCGAGCGCATCTTCTCCCGCTCGACTCCTTGCAAGGGCGTGGCGTACGGCGGGTAGCCGAGCCGCTCGAGCATGCGGAGGAGCGAGGAGGCGCTCGCGATCCCATCGCCGTCGTAGTGGTAGACGACCCGCCAGCGACCGGGGTGGGCGAGCAGCAACTCGCGCGCCTTGGTGAACTCCCGGCCGTACGCCGGATTCGCGACGAAACCGTCGGGCCCCGAGGGCATCACTCCACCTGGAGGACCGCGGTGGCGGACGTGTACCGCCAGTCCTCCGGGAGAAGCTTGTGGCGCTTGTAGTAGAGCGCGAGGCGCCGGATCCGGGCCTCCATGAGATTGAGCCCGCGGCGGTTCGAGAGGTCCTTCTTGTTCGTGGCGAGGTGGCGCTGCAGGTGGACGACGCGCTTCAGGAGCGCCTGGAGGTCGCCGGGGATCTCCGGGGCAACGCCGGCCGCCGCAAGTAGCGGGGTCATCCGCTGGCCGACGAGGGCGCGGACCGAGGGAACGCCGTGCGAATCGCGCAGGATGGCGCCGACCTGGGCGGGCGAGACGCCCGTCTTGGCCAGCCGGACCGCCTCTTCGACCACCTCGGCCTTGTCGAGGGTGGCGAACTCCGGTGCCCGAACGGGGTAGGGCCGGTGCGAGCCGGCGCGCCCCTTGTGTCCGGAGTGAATTCGGGACATTCGCGCGACCACCCGGGTGCCCTACTTAACAGTGACCGAGGGCGCGAGACCGGCGGCCGAAGAGTCTCGAATCTAGCCGATTCGGTCGGAGGTCTGGATCGACTCCACGAGGAACTTCTTGCCCTCGGGCGTGATCTGGTAGCGCTGAGCGACCGCCCGCTGGCGCTGCCACGAATAGTCCGGTCCGCCCGCGGGGGAGACGAGGCCGTTGCGGAGGAGGAGGCCGAGGGCGAGGCCGAGCTTCACCGAGCCGTTGTCGAGGGCCCAGAAGTCGGAGAGCCGACGTTCGATCTCCGGTAGCTCGAGCGACTGCTCGGTCGACGCCCCCTCGTGCACCGTCTCGGCCTGGTTGAGCTGCTTCAGGATGGCGAGCAGCGTGGCGCGGACCGGGTCGGACTTGCCAGAAGGAGCGGGCATGGCGACCGAAAATACGCTCCGAAGGGGTACTTAGACCCCTCGGAAGCGTCCGTTCGCTCGGGGTCGCGCGAAAGACTCCGCCCGGTCAGCGGATTCGCTCGGTCTCCTCGATCTGGCGGACGAGGTAGGACTTCCCCAGCGTGGTGATGGTGTAGCGGGTCCCGAGGGTCCGCTTGCGGTCCCAGGCGTACTGGGGGTCGTCGCGTTCCCGGACAAGGCCGTTCTCGAGAAGGAGGCGCAGGGCCGCCTCCGCAGACGCCTCGTCGTCGCCCGGGTGGAGCGCCCAAAAGAGGCGCATCACCCGCTCGAGCTCGATCAGCTCCATCCCTTGGACGGGGGGACTTCGCTCCTCCTCGGCCTGGTTGAGGCGCTTCAGCACCTCCATGAGGGTCTCGTGGAACCGGTACGCGGACTCTTCGGCACTGAGCGCCCGCATCCGGGTGGGGAAAGTCCCCCTCGCCCAAAAGAGTGCGCACATCGCAGTTCTCGCCGGGCCGGCGGCCGGCCGGGACGTTTTATCCCCTGCCCCTCGTCCGAGTTCCGATGTCCTGCACCTGCCGGAATCCTGCCCGATGCCCGGTGTGCAACACCCCCGTCCGGGTGCCGCTCTCCAACCTGGAGAGCGCCACGGGCGGCGCCCTCATCGTCGACCGGTTCGCCCGCCGGGATTCTGCGACCAGCCGGGACGCCCTCTACCGGCTGATGCAGGGACATTGCCCGTGCCCGGGCTGCGGCAACACGATCAACTACAACCACAGCCGCACCTGCGTCTCGAACGCCCTCTCCTCCGCCGGAGTCCCCTCGCAGGAGCGCGAGGCGATCCTCGCCAAGATCACGTTCCCCGAAGGCTAAGGGACGTTCGTGCCGGGAAAGGACGAGTTCACCGTCACCCCGTACGAGGTCAAGGGCCGCATCGACTACGCCCGCCTCAAGGAACTGTTCGGCACGGAGGACCTGACCCCGACCCTCCTCGACCGACTGCGAGCGGCGGCCGGCCGCCCCCTCCCACCCAGCCTCGAGCGGGGCGTCTACTACTCCCACCGGAACCTGGGGATGATCCTCGACGCCCACGCGAAGGGCCGACCGTTCTTCCTCTACTCGGGACGGGGCCCCTCCGGCCCGCTCCACACTTCCCACCTGCTCGCCTTCGAGCTGTCGCTCTGGTTCCAGCAGGCATTCGGCGCCGAGATGTGGATCCAGATCACCGACGATGAGAAGGTCTGGGCCAAAACCGACCTCCCCCGGTCGGAGACGTACCGCTGGGGGATGGAGAACCTCGCCGACCTGCTCGCCCTCGGCTTCGACGCGAAGAAGACGCACGTCTTCTTCGACACCCGTTCGATCGCGGCGATGTACCCGCTCGCGGTCGATATCGCACGGAAGATCCCGTACTCGACCGTGAAGGCGGTCTTCGGCTTTCCGCCGTCGACGAACGTTGGCCTCGTGTTCTACACGGCGTTGCAGAGCGTCCCGTGCTTCTACCCGTCGTGGGTCGCTGGGAAGGACGTGCCGTGCCTGATCCCGTGCGGCATCGACCAGGACCCGCATTTCCGGGTCACCCGGGACCTTGCCGACCGGCTCGGCTACCCGAAGCCCGCCCTCCTCCACAGCCAGATGATGCCCGGCCTTCTCGGCCAGGACCGCGTGATGTCCACGACGGGGGAGCAGAAGGACAACGCCCTGTTCCTCTCCGACCCGCCGAAAGAGGTCGAGCGCAAGCTGAAGAAGGCGTTCACCGGCGGGCGGGCCACCGTCGAGGAGCAACGCCGTCTCGGCGCGACACCCGAGATATGCTCCGTGTGGGCCCTCTGGAGGACGAAATTTGCACCCGATGCGAAGGAGTTCGACCGGATCACCGGGGATTGCCGCTCCGGCGCCCTCCTGTGTGGAGATTGTAAGGGGATGCTCATCGAACGGGTCAACGGCGAACTGGCCCGCCACCAGGAGGCTCGTGAGAAGGTCTTGGAATGGATGGAATCGACCATCGTTGAAGCGCCACCCTACGGGCTGGACGTCCGGGCCGCCGGCGGGGCGGCTCCCGCCCCCTCAACCGACAGGTAATTCCACGTCAACCGGCATATTCTGTGCCGATGGCAGCTCCCGGACCGACCCGTCGGTCAATTGACGGACTTCGCAACGCCACGATCGCCCTCATCGTCGCCGTGGCGATTATCAGCGTCGTACTCTGGGCGACCTTCGAGCTACCATCCTCTCCACCCCCAA
Organism: Thermoplasmata archaeon; assembly: GCA_022750435.1. Lineage (GTDB taxonomy): Archaea > Thermoplasmatota > Thermoplasmata > Lutacidiplasmatales > UBA184 > Lutacidiplasma. The sequence continues at coordinate 117,452 of JAKIVS010000004.1, forward strand.
ACGCCGGGTGTGGCCCGTGCGGCTCCGCGACGGCGATTGGAACGCCCACTGCCCAGGGCGGGCCCGGCGACTACTCGTATGTGATGGGGATTACGCCGTCCTCGGGTCTCCGCTGGGGCGGGAGCTCCTTCGAGATCACGACGTCGAGCGGCAAGTTGCTGACCCCGACCTCAAGCTGGACAGTGGTGATCTTCTCGTCTGGCGCTGGGGGGGGTTCTCCTGTGGCAGCCTACGACTTCACGAGCACGACTTGGACGAGCGGATGGGACGTGCTCGCCACCTCCGGGCAGACCATCCACCTGGAGCTTGGCGCGACCGATCTGCATGGCCAGGCGGACAAGTTTCTCCTCTTCCTGACCCCGACTCCCGATTCCGGTCAGGGCGGGTCGATCTCGACCTCGCTCCCGTAGTCGTTCGGATTATCCAACGCTGCCAACGGTGGTCCCCTGGGCCGGACCCGGGGCGTCGGACGGAATCTCCCTGTTGTGGAAGACCAGGATCCGCCACGGCTCAGCGTTCTCCCTGGTGACGACCAGGGCCATTAGTCCCCGACTGGGCGGGCGCACGGCGCCCGCGTTGTCGCGAGCGCCGGTCATGGACCACCAGACATCCACCGCGGCGACGTCCGGACGGATATCCCGGATCTTGAGACCGTCGACCGTGAGGACGCTGTCTTTGAACATACCTTGGAATCCGGCGGAGTGGTGCGCGCGGACGCCGACGCGTCCCCCGGCTCGATTTCCCCTCCAGCTCGTGTACAGCGCGTCCTCGGCAAAGACTCCGGCAAGGCGGCCGGCGTCGTGCGCGTTCCAGGCGCCTCGGAATTCCGAGATGAGGGCGCGGATCGCCCGGTCGGAGGCCACGGTGGGGGAACGGTTCCCGGGCTTGAAGGTCCCGGCTAGGCGACTGCGGGTTCCGTGAGGGTCAGCGTCCCCGTGATGGGGTCGAGCCGGGCCCGACCCCCGACGGGAAGTACCCACTGAGGGTCCGTGTGCCCGAAGTCGAATCCGGTCACGATCGGAAGGTCCGTCCGGCCGAACTCCTCGAGGATGACCTGCCGGATCCCCGCATCGAGCTCGCGGCGTTCGGCATCGGTGTATCCCCGCGGCCGAGCGAACAGGAGTCCGGCCAATCGGTCGAGGACGCCGGAGACGCCGTAGTTCCGGAGCCATCGTACGACGGCCTTCGGGGGCGGGTGCTCCTCGGAGGTTTCGAGGAAGAGGAGCGTGCCACTGAAGAACTCGGTGGGCGGGAACTGAGGAGTTCCCTTCAGCCCTTCGAGCGTCTCGATGCAGCCACCGAAGAGCTCGCCCTCCGCGGCGCGGTCCCCGTTCAGGACATGGGGCGACTCGGAAGGTCGCGTCGGTTTGGTTCTCCCCAACGAGGCCGGGTCTCCCCAGTCGAGGTACCCCTCGGAGAAGTGGGGGAACGGACGGTACTCGTACCGGGCGGCCGGGTCCACAAGGACGGCCCGGAGCTGCTCCCCGAATGAGGGGGGCATCGCCGACCACTGCGAGATCCCCGCCATGATGCTCGGGCCGTGGAACGAGACGACGCCGCATCGGCGGACCCAGGTCAGGAGCGTCACGGAGTCGGAGTAGCCGACGACGACCTTCGGATGGCGGCGGGGAAGTTCCGGATCCAGGTACCGGACGATTCGCATCGCGTCGTTGCCCCCGATGGAGCACCAGATGGCCCGGACCTCCGGGTCATCGAACGCCGCGTTGATGTCGCCGGCCCGCTTCTCGGGGTGACGGGCCGACTCGTCCGCGTCCAACCGGGCATTCGGCATCTCGCGAACGACGAGGCCGAGTTCGCGCTCGAGCGCCCGCAGGCCGTGCTCGTACACCGCCGGAAATCGGGACGGGCCTCCCCACGACGGAGAGACGATGGCGACCGTGTCCCCGCGGCGGAGCCGGCCGGGCTTCACCGGCCCCATCGGCTACCCGACCTCGGGACGATGCTCCGGGGTCGGTGGCTGGGGGCGCCGCGTCGTCGGCGGCAGGACCGGCCCGGCGGCCATGGTGCCGGGAAGCTGTTCCCCATCGGGGTCCTCGGGGGAGGCGGCCGCGGCGACCAGCTGGAGCATCGGGCGGAATAGCGAACGAGACGCCCGCTCGGGGTCGAGAGTGTAGGCGCGTTCGTAGGCGGCGATCGCCTCATCCTCCTCGCCGAGGCTGAGGAGCGAGAGGGCGAGGTCGATCCAGCTCCGGGCTTCCCGGGCGGTCTCCTTCTCGCCGACCTCGGAGAGGTGGACGTCCCCCGTCTCGGTCGACCGGAGAGGTTCTTCGAGCGGGCGTTCGCCGGTCTCCCGCGAGAGGACGAGGGCCCGCTCAAACGCTGCGGACGCCGCGTCCTCCTCGCCGCATTCGGCGAGGGCGACACCGAGGCGGTGCCAGGCGACAAGATCCTCGGGGACCAGCGCTACGGCGTGGCGGTAGGCGCTCGCGGCCTCCGGCCACTCCGAACGGAGCGAGCGGGCGACGCCGAGGTGGAACCAGGCTTCCGCGTTCTGCGGGGCCAGCGCGATGGCGCGGGAGAGCGACCCCTCGGCGTCGGCCGCCTTTCCGAGGTGCGCCTGGGCCATACCTAGGTACGACCACGCGCGCGCATTCAGGGGATCCTCGTGGAGGACCTCCTGGAACGCCCGCACGGCCTTGTCGTGCTCCTTCTGGAGGAGGTAGTGCACCCCCAGATCGAATCGTTGGCTCACGGCGAACCCGGCAAGCGTGGGACGGGGGCGTTGGGGAAAAAGCCTCTCCTCGCTCGGAAACGGCCCGGGACGGGTCCCGCGTGCCGCACCGTGTCGTGGCGTCACGAGCTTTAAGTAGGCGACCCAATTCCGACGCCTCGTAGAAACCCGTAGCCTCGACTCCGTCGAGCCCGCCCCGGCTGATTTTTCAGACGAGTTTGGACTTGATAGGGCCGAAGCCGAGGGTCGCTACAAACGCGAAACGCGAAAAAGAGGAACACGCCATGGAGAAGACCCTGACCAAAGTGAGAGACCTGACTCCGAGCTCGAAGCAAGTGAACGTCCACGCGAAGGTAGTCAACGTGGGCGAGGCGAAGGAGGTCATGGGAAAGTACGGCGACCCCCGCAAGGTAGCGGAGGCCGTCATCG
>JAKIVS010000016.1 GCA_022750435.1 Thermoplasmata archaeon
TGGCCCCGGCACGGGACTCTTCGGGCGGCGTTTGGCGGGAGCCGCCGAACGGAGGTCGAGGGGGCCTGTGGTCGGAGGGAACTGGACCCACGGGATTCCAGCCCGGTACCGGTATGGTTACGAACGCTGCGGAATCACCGGCCTGGGTCCGGAGATTCGACGGGTGCATGGCGACGAAACCAAGACCGTTCCAGCTGGATCCGACCGACTACCCCTTCGAGGACCACTGGTTTCCGATAGGCGACGGTAACCTCCACTACGTGGACGTCGGGGAGGGGCCCGCGGTGCTCCTCCTGCACGGAAACCCGACCTGGTCGTACCTCTATCGGAACGTAATCCAAGAACTCCGCGGAGAGTGTCGTCTCGTCGCTCCGGATTACCCCGGGTTCGGGATGTCGCGGGCCCCGTCCGGCTATCGGTTCACGCCGCGGGAGCATGCCGACGTGGTGACCGCCTTGATGGCCCACCTCGCCCTGGACCACTTCGTCCTGGTCGTTCAGGACTGGGGGGGACCGATCGGGATGAGCTGCGCCGAACGCCACCCCGAGCGGCTGCGTGGCCTCGTCGTGATGAACACTTGGGCGTGGCCGCCGATATTCCTGCAGCGGCTCTTCTCGGTCGTCATGGGCGGGTGGCCCCTCGGGTTCTGGCTACAGACCCGACGGAATTTCTTCGCCCGGTCGATCCTCCCCGGCGGAATCTGCCACAGCGAACGGGTGACCGAACGGTTCCGGGCCGCGTACACGGACCCGTTCCCGACCCCCGAATCACGCCGACCGACCTGGATCTTCCCGCGCCAGATCCGGAAAGCACGTCCGTGGCTCGCCGACCTCGAATCGAAGCTCCCCCTGCTGTCGGGAGTCCCGGCGCAGATCCTCTGGGGCTTGCACGACGACCCGGGTTTTCCGGCGACGGAGATGGCGAAGTGGCAGCGCTATCTCCCGCGCCATGAGACCGAGACCCTGGAAGACGCCGGGCACTCGGTCCCTGAGGACCGCCCGGACCGCGTTGCTGCGGCGATCCGTCGGGTCGTGGCCCGAGGCGCGTGAGCAAGACGTCGGGTCGCACGAGGGGACGGTCCGGGGCGCTCACCCGGGCGGGTCGTCGGGGAGATCGCCAGAGTCCGTGGAGACGGCCGGTGCGACTCCCTCCCCGTCCTCCGACGGCGGAGGGGCGGAACGGGGCCCCCGCGCGCGGCGGAACCAGAGCGCTCCGAGGACCGCCGCGACGGCGACAGCCGCCACGATCGCCAGCCATGACAGCGGGGGGAGGCCGGCGACGTTGGTGCTGGTCGTCCCCGGGGACCGGAGCGACGGCGTCGCGGTCACGTTGAGGAACGTGGCCCCCGTCGCGGTCCGGTTGGCCGCGTCGGTGGCGTGGAATTCGATGGGGAAGGATCCGATCGAGCTCGACAGGCATTGGAGGGTCAGGGAATCGGTGGACGCGCACCCCGCCGGGAGGCCGGTGAATGCGTAGCTGAGCGGCGAAGTCCCTCCGGAGACGATCGCCGTGAGCGTGGAGGCGTTGCCGAGCGTCACCGGGTTCGGGTTGGCCAGGAAGCTCGTAACATCCGGCGGGGGCGGGGCGGCCGTGATGACTTCCACGATCCCCTGGGAAGCCTGGAGTCCGCGCGCGTCGGTCACGTTCGCCGTGACCTCGAATGTCCCGGTGACGGTGGGTGCGCAAGCGAGTGTCGCCAGGTTGGCCGAACGGCACCCGGCGGGAAGGCCGGCGTAGGCGAAGACCAAGGGCAATGTCCCACCTGACACCTGGGCGGCGAAGTGCAGCGTCGTCCCCTCGTTGGCCGGGGACGGCGTGGCGACCAGCGAGACGAACGACGGGTCGGAGTTGACGACGAGCGCCAACGTCCCGTTGGTGGTGGCGCCGAGGGCGTCCGTGACTGTGGCGCCCACGAGGAAGGTCCCGGTCTCGTTGGGTCGACAGGCGAACGAGAACACCGTGGGGACGGGTCCGACGCAGCCGCTCGGAAGACCGGAGAACCGGACGCTGAGCGGTGCCGAGCCCCCGGACGCGCTCGCGGTAATCTGAACGCTCTGCCCAAGGTCAATCGCGCCGTAGTCGCTCACGAGGGAGTCGAGGGTCAGGGTCGGTTGGACCGTCACCCCGACGTTGGAGGACCGCACGAGCCCAAGCGCATCCTCGACGCGCAGGGTCGTCGTGTATGCCCCCGACTGGGTGGGTCGACAGGGGATTGCGCTCGCGTTCTGCGAGACGCAACCCCTCGGGAGACCGGTCCAGTCGAACGAGAAGGGGGGCGCATCCCCCGTGACCCCCGCGGTCAGGTTCACCGCCATGCCGACATCGACCACTGACGGGGACGCGGTGAGGGAGTTGATCGAGAGCCGGTCCACCACGGTCAAGGCCGTGGTGGCGCGGACTTCGTGCCCGAACGAGTCGGTGACGTTCACGCCGACAGTGAAGTTGCCGGCTACGGTCGGGGTGCAGCTCCAGGAGGAGGCGTTGACCGACGCGCAGCCGGCCGGAAGGCCCGTCCAGAGGAACGCGAAGGGGGGCGAGGTCCCTGTGACCGTCACCGTGAGGTTCGTCGGGACACCGACGTCCACGACCGACGGCGACGCCACGAGGGAAGTAACGGCGAGATGGTCGAGTACGGACAGGGGAGTCGTCGCGTTCGCCGACGCGCCGGTTTGGTCGGTCACATTCACGGTGACGGAGAAGTTGCCGGGGATCGTCGGGGTGCAGACTACGACGGAGGAGTTGGCCGACGAGCATCCGTTCGGGAGCCCGGAGTATCGGTAGGTGAGAGTGCCGTTCCCCCGAGCGACAGTGGCGGTGAACTGTGTGGAATTCCCCAGAGAGATCGTCGCGGGCGTCGCTCGGAAGACGGTCACGTCGGGGTCGGCGACGAGCGTCGGCCGGATCACGCTCACGGACGGGTCCGTGGCGCTCGACGCCACCAGTACGCCGCTCGTCGCATCGTAGGCGACGCCAATCGGGTCGTTCACGGTCCCCTCGTTGGCCAGGTCGACGAGTCCGAGCGCATCGACCACCGTAAGGTTCGACGAGGCTTCGTTTGCCACGAACACGAGCTGGGCCGACGGGTCGAGGGTCAGCGCCTCCGGGTACGTCCCCACCGGGAGACGCTTCACGACGGTCCCGTTCGCCGCCGAGACAACGGCGACCGTGTCGGACCCCGACAGGGTGACGAACATCTGCTGCGTCGTCGCATCGAACACCAACGCCGCAGGCGAGGAGCCGACGGAGACCGTGCCCGCGAGGCTGTCGTTGGTGACATTGATCTCGGAGATCGAACTTCCCCCGGTGTTCGCGACCCACACCGCGCCGTCGGTTGGGTCGTACGCGGCGCCCTCCGGGTAGGAGCCGACGTTTACGCTCGCCCGAAGATGACCGTTCGAGGCGTCGACGACGGTCACATTGCTAGTGAGCTCGTTGACGACGAACAGCGAATCGTTCACCGGACTCCACGCGAGTCCCATCGGCCATGTTGCGTAGGGAGACGTCCCGAGGCTCACGAACCGGACGGTGACGCCCGTCGTCAGATTCGTGGCGTAGACTTCGGAGTAGCCGTCGGTCAGGAAGAGCCGGTGATCGACCGGGTCGAACGCTCCCGCGTAGGAGTTCACAGGAGCCACGAGGCACCCGGTCGACGTGCCGTTCGACGTGTCGAATTGCTCGACGTTCGACCCTGGGCAACCGCCTCCCAGGTAGACCGTGGCGTCGGTGGGGCTCGCTCCGTCCCAGTTCGACTGGGTTCCGAGGAGGATGTCGCTGGCGACCGCGTGGGTCGTGCCGTTGAGGGCGCTCACATTCGCGCCCCCTTCCTCCGAGATGTACATCTCGCCGTTGAGCGGGTCGAACTGAGCGACGGTCGGCGTGTAGGCCGAGGGGACGGACGCCACGACCGCCCCGGTCGAGTCGTTGAGGATCGTCACGGAGTTGTTCACGCCCCCGCTCACGTACACTTCGTTCGTCGTCGGGTCGACCCCCAGGTCCCGAGACCAGAAGGTGACCGGCGTCGAGCCGACCACCGAGTTGTTCGAGGCGTTCAGCTCCAGCACCGTGCTACCGGCCAGAACATCGACCCGGTTCGTGCCCGGGTCGTAGCCAATCCCCGACGTCGCGGTGCTGACCGAGAGGTTGGCCACCGCCCTGTACGACGTCCCGTTCAGGATCGTCGTGTTTCCGCTGGCGGCGTTCGAGACGAACAGCGTCCCGTCCACCGGATCTTGGTAGACCACGGAGGGGAACGAGCCGGCCGGCAACGTTGCGACCACGGAGGTCGCGTTCAACACCGAGACGTTCGCCGATTTCCAGTTTCCGATCAGCACGTCCCCGGTCAGAGAGTCGTACAGCACGGTCATCGGGTAGGTGCCCGTCGCCACGTTGGCGACCACCTGGTGGGTTCTTCCGTCAATCCAGCTCGTGTTGTTCGATCCCGCATTGGCGACGACCATCGCCCCAGCCGCCGGATCCCACGCGATTCCTTGCGGGTCGGGACCAACGGCGACCGTGGTCATGACCGAAAGCGTTGTCGCGTTCACGATCGCGACCGAGTTCCCGCTGTCGTTGGTCACGAACAAAGAATCGTCGACCGGGTCGACGGCCAGGCCCCCCGCGTAGAAGTCTAAGGGGACGTTGACCAGGTCGACGTCGCGAGAGGCGTTCACCACGGCGACCGTCTGCGAGTAGATGGTGGAGAGGTAGAACCGGCCCGAGATCGGGTCGTAGACCGTCGGATCGGACGGACCGTGGGCCCCGAAGAGGGAGACGTTTCCCGGAAGGAGCGTACCGTTCGTGAGGTCGAGTGTCTTCTCCGACAGAGTCAGCGAGGTTCCCGCCGGATGGACGAAGGCGCCGTTGCGATCGGAGTTGGGCCTCCCAGTCTCCACTGACGGGGCCCCTACGAAGCCGACGCGGAGGCCGGTCCCGGATCCCGAATCGGAGATCGCCGAGAACTGGTCCGGGCGGCTGAGGGCGGCAGTTGGCGAGCCGGGCGACAGGGGGAGTAGGGCCGGGACCACGAGCAGGAGGACGACGAGCCCCACCGTCACCGCCCATCGGAGTCGCCCGATCATCGAACTCCCTCTCGCCGTGCGGGCTCGCAGCCCGAGGGACGGGATGAAGCTTTGCGACGTCGCGGGCCCTTGGGGTCGGTCACGCGGGGTCCCAACAGTTCGCGACGTCGTCGAGCCGATCGTGGGCGGCCGGGCCTCGTCGGCTAGGCGCTTCGATCGTTCCTCGGGCTGCGTCCGCGGGTCGCTTTCTGGGGCTTTGGTGGCGTGCGGAGTTGCGTCGTGAGCTCGACGAGGGTCCCTTCTGGGTCGCGGAGCATCGCACTACGGACCCCCATCATCGGTCGGTCGGTGGGCGGAGTCTCGAACGGGGTGCCGACACCCCGGAGGCGCTCGTACATCGTGTCGACGTCGGACACTTGGACTGCGAAGGCGACCGGACCTCGGCCCGGCCCGGGCCCCGCGCCGGGTCCGTGCACGGTCTCCCAGAATCCGCGGTCGAGAAGTACGAGCCGGACACCCTCGGACTGGAACTCGGCCCAGGGGGGCGAGCCGTCGACCCCCGTCTCCAATCCCAGCGTCTCGCGGTAGAACCGGAACGTCCCCGCAAAATCGTCGCAGACGATCATCGGGCCGTAGAAGCGGCCCCCGGCGGCGGGATTCGTCACGCTCGGGGAGACGACCTTCCGGTATTTTTAGAACCCAATCCCGAGTCCAACTCCGCGCGGAGGCACGGTCACCCCACGGGGGTCGCAAACGTTGGAATGTACCCGTCCGAGAGCGCCCCGACGATCGGTACGACATGCCCGCAACTCCGGCAACGGTTCCGGGCCCCGAGAGCCCATTCCTGGATCGTGAAGCCGAATCGGCGGACGGCGATGGCGCCGCAGTGTGCGCAGTAGGTGTGCTCCAGCCGATGGCCCCACACGTTCCCGAGGTAGACGTACGCCAGTCCCTCCTCCTTCGCAATGGCGTGCAGATTCTCGAGCGTCCTCACCGGTGTCTCCGGGAGGTCGAGCATCTTGTAATCGGGGTGCCATCGTAGCAGGTGGAACGGCGTCTCAGGGCCGAGTTCGTCGCGGACGAACCGGGCGAGCTTCCGGAGCGCGGCCTCGTCGTCTCCGACCTCGGGTACGATGAGGTTCGTCACCTCGACGTGAACCCCGGCCCTCTTCAGTCGAACGGCCGAATCGAAGATTGGTTCCGGGCCCTTCGCCGCGATGTACTTCCGGAGGAAGCCGGGCTCTCCGCTCCCCTTGAAGTCGACGCTGACCGCGTCGAGGTGGGGTCCGATGGCGTCGACCGCCTCCGGCGTCATGTAGCCGTTCGTGACGAAGTTCGCGAACAGGCCCGCCGCCTTCGCCTCCCGGATGATGTCGAGCGCGTACTCGGCGAAGATCGTCGGTTCGTTGTAGGTGAACGTGACCCCCTGGCAGTCGAACCGCTCGGCCATGGCCACCGCGGCGCGGGGGCTCAGCGCTCGGCCCTGAACGACCTGTTCCTGGGAGATCTCGGCGTTCTGGCAGTACTGGCAGCGCCAGTTGCACCCGACGGTGCCGATCGAAAGGACCCGGCTCCCGGGATGAAAGTGGGAGAGCGGCTTCTTCTCGACCGGATCGACCTGTACCGCCGCGGCACGCCCGTAGGTCAGCAGGACGAGCTTGCCACCCTCGTTCTTGCGCACGAAGCAGAATCCGTGAGAACCGTCGGGGATGGCACAGTACCGGGCGCATGCGGTGCACCGGATCTTGCCTCCGGGGAGGGGCGTGTACAACGGGAGCGTGGCCGAACCGAGGTGCGTTGAGGCCGACATGGTGGCCTCCCGGTCTCCGCACGCCCCCGTCGCCGATAACGATTGGTTCGGTCGGTCCCGACGGGTCGGCGGAAGGTTTCATCCTTCGGCCCGCCTCGTGCGCCCACGATGGAACCGAACCCGACCGCGGCCCTCGACGCGGTCGAACGCGAGGTTCTGGCCCAGATCGCGCCCACGGCCGCTCTCCTCGCGAGGGTCGCCGATGTGCGGGAACGATTGGTCACCGCCGCGACGACCGCCGCCGCCGCCCGGAAGAGCCCACTCGTGCGGGCCCTCGTCGCCGGGAGCGCGGCGCGGGGGACGTTCCTCACCGACCGGTTCGACTTCGACCTGTTCCTCCTGTTCCCGACGACGCTCGACCGCGCCGGACTCGAAGCGGAAGGGATGGCGATCGGCCGCGCGATTCTCACGAGCCCCGAGACGCGGTACGCCCAACATCCGTACCTTCGCGGTCGCTACGAGGAGTTCTCGGTCGAGGCGGTGCCCGGGTACGCCGTCGCCGACGGCGCGCACCCGCTGACGGCAGTGGACCGGACCCCCTTCCACCAGGCGTGGCTCTCCGAGCGGTACACGCCCGACCTCGTCGCGCAAGTCCGGCTTACGAAGCAGTTTCTTCGCGGGCTCGGAGTATACGGGTCCGAAGCGAAAACCGGCGGATTCTCCGGCTACCTCGTCGAGCTCCTCGTCCTCAAGTTCGGCGGCTTCCGCGGGCTTCTCGAAGCGGCCCGAGCGTGGTCGATCCCGACCAAGCTTACGCACGACCCGCGCTCCAATCCGCGGGTCCCCGACGACGTGGCGCTCGTGGTCGACGATCCCGTCGACCCGGCTCGCAACGTCTCCACCGCCCTGACGCGCCGCAATCTCGCCTTGTTCCTCCTCGCGGCCGACCACTACCTCCGGTTCCCGGACGCGGACGCCTTCCGGCCGCGCCCGTTGGTTCCGATGGCCCGCCAGGACGGGGTCGAGCGGGCGCAGGTCCGCGGCACCCACGTCACGGTCCTCCGGCTGCCCCGCCCGGCTCTCGTGGACGACATTCTCTACCCCCAGTTGCACAAGGCCGAGCGCGCGGTCGCCACGGAGGCCGAGCGGCTCGGCTTTTCCGTGTTGGGCACCGCGAGCGCCGCGGCCCCGGACGAGCTCGTCGTTCTCCTCGAGGTGGGTCACCGTTCTCTCCCGGCGGTGCAGGTCCGGATGGGTCCGTCGGTCGGCCTGGCTAGGGCCGACGACTTCCTCGCCAAGTGGACCCAGCAAGGGGCTCCGGTGTTGCAAGGTCCCCATCTCACCTACGACGGCCGCTTGTCCGTCGAGACGCTGCGCGCCGAACGTCAGGTCGAGACGCTCCTGTCGGAGGCCTGGTCCCGACTTCCCGTCGGCAAGGACCTCCGGGCCGGCGACGCCCCGTCGATCCGTCCCCTCTCGGAGGCGTCCGACTCCCCCGCCCTTCTGGAGGCGTTGCCGTCCCTCTTCGCGAAGCGACTCCCTTGGCTCGCGCGCTAGGGCGCCTGCCCCGCCGCCGAGTGCATCGGCTCAGCCGATGTGGAGGACATCGATCAGGAGGAACCAGATCCCGAGCCAGCCGAACGCCTCGGTCAGGATCAAGCCCGCCCAGTCGCCCTTCGTGTAGTCGCCCGCGGCGTCCCGGACCCGCTGGAAGAGGTACGGGGAGAAGACGATGAGCGCAATCGAGACGACCACGGGGACGACGAGGGGGAGCCCGGCCCGGTCCATCGCCCAGGAGACGACGCCCAGGACCACGGCGAGGGTGATTGCGATCACCGTCGCGACCGTCTGCTCGTACTCGTGGAGCAGGAACTTCCGCTCGTCGAACGCGGGGAACTCGAACGGCTTGATCTCGCCGGCCTCGTCGAGCTTCCGCTTCCCCTTCTTCGCCATCGGTTACGCTGCCCTCGACCGGGCGGCGCGGAACAGGTCCTCGGCGTGGTAGGAGCTACGGACGAGCGGACCCGCCTCCACCCCGGCAAATCCGGCGGCGAGGGCGCGCGCGCGCAGCGCCGCGAAGGTCTCAGGACGGACGTACTCGGCGACCGAAAGATGGCGGGGGGTTGGCCGCAGGTATTGGCCGAGGGTGAGGAGGTCGACGCCGGCGTCGCGCAGGTCGCCGAAGGTCGCGTCGAGCTCGTCGGCCTGTTCTCCAAGCCCCAGCATGACGGAGCTCTTGGTCACCAGGCCCGGCTTTCCCCACTCCTTTGCTTCGCGGAGGACGGTCAGGGACCGGTCGTAGCTGGCCCGCCGGTCGCGGACCCGGTCGGAGAGGCCGCGCACCGTCTCGAGATTGTGGGCGAGTACGTCCGGGGCGCTCCCGAGGATGGTGCGGAGGCTGGATTCCTTCCCTCCCAGGTCCCCGATTAGCAGTTCGACGAGGGTGGACGAGGAGCGGGTCCGGATGGCGGCAACGGTCTCGCCCATGAGCGAGGCCCCGCCGTCGTCGAGGTCGTCGCGGCAGACCTGCGTGAGGACCGCGTAGCGAAGCCCCCAGCGAGCGATCCCCTCCGCGACGCGCTCGGGCTCTGTCCGGTCGACCGCGCCATTCGGCCAGTGGGTCGTGACGGCGCAGAAGCCGCAGCGGCGGGTGCAGTCGGTGCCGAGGAGCATGAGGGTCGCAGTCCCCGCGGACCAGCATTCCGAAAGGTTCGGGCAGCGGGCTTCCTGGCAGACGGTCCCGAGACCTAGCCCCGCGACCGTCTCCCGCACCGCGCGGTAGTCGGTTCCCTGGGGCGGCCGGACCCGGACCCATTCGGGGAGCCGTTGGGGCGGGTGACCCAGCTCCGCGGCCCCGCTCGACACGGGGGCGTCCGAGCCGGGCTCCCGCTTTAGGGTTTCCGAGAAGCGGTGCGCTTCGCCACGCGCTCGTGGATGAGCGTCTCGAGGAAGCTCGCCGGAACCTCGTCCATCCCGACGCGGGAGGACTGCCCGGTGCCGGTCGGTTCCACCTGGACGATTCCCTCGCGCTCCAGGTCGCGCATCGCGCGCCAGAACGTCACGCGGCTCACGGCCGTCGCGCCGAACTCCTCGGCGACCGCGGCGTACGCCGAACGCACTTTCTCGGTCGGCACGCGGGCCTTCGGTCCCCGCAGGCTGCGGGCGAGCGCGAGGAGGATGAGCAACGGCGCCTCCGCGAGCTCCTCGAGCTTCGACTCGGTGATCGTCGGGTAGCCCGAACCTTTCGCCGCTCGGACGTGCTCCGGTTCGATCCCCCCGGTCCCGGCCTCCTCGGCAATCCGGGCTGCGGTGGCGAGGACCTCGAGGGCGAAGCGGGCGTCGCCGGTCCCCTCGGCGAGGCCGGCGATCTGGTCGAGGACCTCGTCGGAGTACGTCCCGGGGGCGAGGGCGAGGGACGCGCGGTAGCGGAGGATCTCGGTGAGGTCCTCGCGCCCGTACGCCTTGAGCTGCAGCCGATGCGTCACCCCGAACGACGAACGGCTGGCGGCGTCCAGGTACGGGAGGACATCCTCGGAGGCGACCAGGAACAGCGAGATCGAGCCGAGGTTGACCTCCGGGGCCCGGGTGAGGAGGTAGACGAGCTTCGTGTCCTGCCGGACGAGCGCGCTGACCTCGTCCAGGACGACGAGCAGGTGGCGGGGCGACTTCCGGATCCCCTGCTCGAAGACGTCCAGCATCTCGGCGAGGGCGTACCCCCGGTCCGGGAGCGAAACCCCGACGGCCCGGAGCAGGTGGTGGAGGACGGTCCGATCGTTGGACCGGCGCCAGCAGTTGACGTAGACGTTCTGGACGGCGAGGCCGCCGAGCTTCCCTCCCTTCTCGAGCTCGGACCCGAGCCGGTGGGCGATGGCGGTCTTCCCGCTCCCAATCCCACCGGTGATGAGTTGGTGGTACGCGGTGCCCTTCCCAAGCGAATCGCGATACCGTTTCCGGAGCAGGGCGAGCTCGGTGTCGCGGCGCACCAGTTTCGGGGGGGAATGGCTCGAGTCGAGCGTCTCCTCCGCGCGCAGGATCCGGCCCAACGTCGTCCCTGCCCGACCGACGGGTCGGAGGTAGATTAGGCTCGCCGTGGCGGTCGTCGGGGCGGCGGGGCGAGCGCCTCGTCCGCCGCGTCGAGGAGCGCGCGGGGGGGAAGCGTGGCGTCCAGGATGGGCCACCGTTCGGCCCGGGCGATGGTCCGATACGCGCGCGCGACCCGCCGCAGGGTCGCCCGCCGCTCGAACGTAGAGCGGGCCGACCCGCGGCGACCCACCCTGGCCAGCGCCTCCTCGGCGTCCAGGTCGAGAAGTGCGACGGCGTCCGGGGGGACGGCGGTCGCCCGCTCGAGCCGCTCGAGCTCCCTCCGGCCCTTCGGGGCGAGGAGGCTCCCCTGGTAGGCGAGGGTCGAGTAGAACGACCGGTCCGCGATCACGTCGGAGGTTTTGAGCAACCGTTCCAACTCGGGACGGGCGACGGCCCGGTCGAGCGTGAACAGCATGGCGGCTGTCCAAGGGTCGGACGCGCCGACGTCGGCCGCCCGGGCGCCGAGTCCGGGGTCCGTTGGCTCGTGCCACCGGGTCACGGTGCGGCCGCGGGCCCTCCAGCGACGGACCAAGGCGCGGGCGAGGGTCGATTTGCCGCTGCCATCGATCCCCTCGAGGACCACCAACCGTCCTCGTCGACGGTTCATGGGGGAACGGCCTCCGGGTTCGGCGTGAAGCCGTAGACGGACTCGATCGAGCGGACGAACGGGATCCGGAGCCGCTCGACGTCCTCCGGGCTCCGGTCGGCCACGGTGCGCGCCCGCTTCGGCACCGTCTCGATGTCCATCACGGCTCCGGGTCGTCCAGGGTCGTCGAGGAAGTCGGTCTCCCAGAACCACGGCCCGTCTTCCCGAAGGGACGCGGTGCAAAGGTCGCGGCGCGCAAGGAACGACGGCACCACCCCGGACCTCGCCTCCGCCGGGACGATGGAGCGCTGATAGTGCTTGACCAATCTGCCGAGCGGGAACGAGACGGAGGAGGCGAGCCGCGCCAGGCCGCGCATCCCATCGGCGTCGAGGTCCTCGGAGTGGACGACCGCAGGGCATCCGGCGTCCCGCGCCACCCCCAGGGCGTACACGAACGCCTCGTCGATGGCAGCGGCCACGTCCGGGGCGACCGGAAAGTGAGCCCGGCCGACTTCTCCGAGGGCGACCGTGCGTCCGTCGCGCGCCCACTGACCGGCCAAGTCGAGCGCGGCGCGATGCAAGTCCAGGGCCGCGGGGAGGCCGATCTCGACGGAGGCTGCGATCAGGTCCACCGGGTACGGGGCGACGACCACGTAGGCGACCACGCCCGTCTCCGTGCGGATCGCCTTCGCGAGAGCCTCGGTCGTCTCGAACTGCTCCCGGTACGTCTCGAGCCGGACGATCGGGCCCTTGGCGTACGACTGGGTCGTGAGGAAGAGGTGCGTTCCGCCCGCCTTGCGGAACCGGGCCGCGGCTCGGACGCCCTCGCCGCCCGGCGCGAGGTGGCAGTGGTGGTCGACGACGGGGAGGTCAGAGGGAAGCGTCACGTCGGCCGATGCGACGCCTGCCTCAGCGCAGGAGGCTCGCGCCGCGCAGCTCTTTCGTGATGTTCGTGACGGCGACTTCGACGTCGGAGGGCTTCCGGGCCCCGGTGCACACGAGCTTCCCCGAGCCGAACAGGAGGATGACGACCTTCGGCTCGTCAATCCGGCAGACGAGGCCGGGGAACTGCTCGGGCTCGTACTCCACCCGGTCGAGTCCGAGGGTGACGGCGATCGCGTTCAAGTTGATCTCGGCCTCGAGGTCGGAGCTCGCCACGATGTTCTGCACTTCGATCTTCGGGTGCGGGTGGATCTTCTGACCGCCCTTCTTGATCTGGCCGGAGACGGCCGCGATCGAGAGCTCGACCTCGCGCAGGCTCTTCGCGCCGGTGCAGACGACCTTGCCGGACCGGAACAGGAGGACGGCGGTCTTCGGCTCCTTGAGGCGGTAGATCAGGCCCGGGAACTGCTCCGGCTCGTACTCGGCGCCGTCCAAACCGAGGGCGATCGAGTGCAGGTCGAGTTGGTCGCCGAGGGAGGTGGAAGCGACGACGTTCTCGAGCCGAATCCTCACCATCCGGTCGTCCTCGGCGCGCGCATTTTAGATAGGCTATAAAAACGAATCGAGAACGAGCGGGGCCGGTCACTCGACCTTGAGGTACCGCGACGCGACGACGGTCCCGATCGTGACCATGACGGTCGCGAACACCGCGACGTAGCCGAGGTACAGCCAGTTCGCGGTCCCGCTCAGGATGATCCCGCGGCCGAACAGCGCGCTGTACGTCACCGGGTTGTACGCCGCGATGGTCTGCATCCACCCCGGGAAGTTCGCTGTCGGGAACAGCGCCCCGCTCGCGAACATGAGGGGCATGGTGATGAAGTTCGAGATGACGCCCGGGGTCTGCCAATCGGTGCTCGAGGCGGTGACGGCGAGGAACATGCAGGAGAAGCCGAAGCCGAGGAGGACGAGGCAGAGAAGCCAGCCGGCCCACATCAACGGGTCGCCGCCGAACTGGACCCCGAACAGGAGCGCCGCCGCGATCATCACCGGGACCTGGACGAGGCCGCGGGTCGCCGAGCCGAGGGCCTTCGCGAGGTAGACCGTCGCCTTCGACGTCGGGGTGATCAGGATGCGCTTCATGAAACCGAAGCGCTTGTCCTGGATCGTGCTCATCGAGCCGAACATCCCGATCGAGAGCATCGACGTCGACAGGACCCCGGGGAGGAGGAACTGGAGGTAGCTCTGGATGTGGGCGTGCAGCAGGACGTCGAGATACGAGAGCGGCACGTTGCTGAAGCTGCTGCCGAAGAAGGCGAGCCACATGAACGGCTGGACGACCGTGATGACGAGGACGAACGGATTTCGGAAGGTCTTGAGCACCTCCCGGGCGTAGAGCCCGGCGAACTGCCGGCCCTGCGGGATTCCGGCGAATCCGGAGCCCTCCCGGGACGCGAACGCGCCGCCGAAGCGGTTCTCGGTCGTCACTGCCGGGCCCTCCGCATCTGCGCGTAGAACTTCCGGAAGTCGGTGCTCTCCCCGGCCGTTTCGCCGAGCCGGCGACCCGTCACATCGAGGAAGACGGTCTCGAGACTGGGCTTCTCCACGTTGACCCGCCGGATCCCGTTGTCCCGCAGCGCCGCCAGGATCCTCGGGAGGACCTCCTCCGCGGAAACGACGCGGAGAATCCATGCCTTTCCCTGCGTCCGGGCCTCCGAGACGCCGGGAATTGCCCGCAGAGCGACCTCGTCCACCGAGGTCGCGGTCTCCACCTCGATGATGTCCGCCTTCACCTTCGACTTCAGTTCGTCGGGGGTTCCCGAGGCGACGAACTTCCCGTGGTCGATGATGGAGACCCGGTCGCAGAGGCGGTCGGCCTCCTCGATATAGTGGCTCGTCAGAAGTACGGAGATGCCGAACTCCGTGTGGACCCCCTCGATGAGCTCCCAGAGCATCCGCCGGGTGTTCGGGTCGAGCCCAATCGTGGGCTCGTCCATGAAGATGACTTGGGGCTGGTGCAGGAGCGCGAGGGCGATCTCGAGCTTCTTCCGCATCCCGGTCGAGTACGTGGAGACCTTGTCCTTCCGACGGTCCGTGAGCTCGAAGTAGGCGAGGAGGGCGTCGGCGCGCCCCTTCCACCCGTCGAGGCGCTGCAGCTTTGCTTGCAGCCACAGGTTCTCCCAGGCGGAGAAGTCGTCGTCCAGGATCACCTCGGCCGCGACCCAGCCCACATTCCGCTTGACCTGCATCGGTTCGCGACGGACGTCGAATCCCGCCACGGACGCTTCGCCGTCGCTGAGGTCGCTCAGCCCGGTCAGGAGCTTGATGATGGTCGTCTTGCCGGCCCCATTCGGACCGAGGAGCCCGAACACCGAGCCGGAGGGGACGTCCATGTCGACGTGGTCCACCGCCGTGAATTTGCCGTAGACCTTCGTCAGTCCGCGCGTGCGGATCGCCTCCGTCGTCACGGGGCGCCCTTCCGCGTGATGCGGGGGCGGGACGGGCGCTCCGCCGGCGTCGTTCGAATGCGGCTCGCGGAGGCCGTCAGCTCTGCGAGGACGACCGACCGCAGCGATGCCCCCTCGACGGATCCCGAGGCGTGGGCAATCTGGGCCTCCATGGCGCTCAGGGAGCGCCGAAGTCTCTCCAGGCGGAACGCCTCGACGTTGGAAGCGCCGAACACTTCCGCCCAGAGGGCGCTCAAGTCCGGTCGGGTACGCCGGGATTCGCCCGTAGGTCGACGTAGGCCGCGGAGGAAGGTACGTCCCGCCGGAGTGATCGTGTAGAGGCGGCGTCGTCCGCGCTCGCTTCGGAGGGCGAGCCCGTGTTCGACGAGCTTGCGGAGGGACGGGTACACCGATCCAGGACCCGGTCTCCAGGCCCCTTCGGTTCGCTCCGCGATCCGTTCCGAGAGCCCGTAGCCGTGGAGCGGTCCTTCCCGGTCCATGACGGTGAGGGCGTACAGGCCGACGAGCCGTCGGCGGAACGCCTCGGGACCCACCGGTCCAGGTCGCATGGACCCGCCACCGAAGACTCGCTATTTGACTATATCGTCAGTGATAGTTTATGGGGCTCCGCCCGCCGTGGGTCGGGTGGGGTCGGGGGGGAGGCCGGAGTCGTCCCGGTCGAAGAATTGGCGCAGGACGCGGAAGGTGAATCCCCAGAGGACGTGGCCGTCGTGGACGACCGCCGGCACCTGCCGGGGGCCCTGCTTCGTCGTCCGTTCGACCGATTCGACCCGGTCGAGCGCCGAGACCGGGAGCCAGAAGATGTGGGCGACTTCTCCCGGACTCGGGGCCACCGGGCCGGGTGAGGGCCCAAGGGCGGAGGCGAAGACCGCCACCCGGATCCCGAACAACGTCGCGAGCTCCACACCGACGAGGACGGGGGCCCCCGCGAGGTCGTTGGCTCGAAGCCCGACCTCCTCCTCGAGCTCGCGGAGCGCCGTCGCGCGGACCGACGGGTCGGTCGGTTCCTCCCGGCCGCCCGGAAGGGCGACCTGCCCCGATGCGAGGTCGTCCTCGCGCACCGCGCGCTCGATCAACATGACCTCCACGTCCTTGCGCCCCTCGCGCAGGACAATGGTCACCGCCGCGCCCGCCGCTCCGTGCGGAAGGTCGCCGGGGGGCCACTTGGCGAGCCAGCGGCGCAGCCCGGGCGAGACGGTGGCCGCCGGACCGCCTAACTCTGCCAATCGAAGACGACCTTCTCTTGCACCGCGTCGCGGTCGAGGGGATGCTCCTCGCGCGGCTGGAGCGGTCGTGCCCCGGTCGATTGGAGGAGCCGTGCCTCAAGCGCGGCGAGCCGTTGTCGAAGGTCGGAGACTTGGCGCTCGAGCTCCGCGAGCCGGGCGCCGGTCGGGTCGTTCGTCGGGGTGGCCATCGGACATCGTATCCCGGACGGGTAGAAAAGCCGCGCGCGCACGTCAAACGACGGGAGCCGCGTCGCGACGGGAGACCCAGCCTCGGATCGCCTCCGCGGTCTCGGTCGGGCGCTCCACGGGGACCATGTGCCCGGTCTGGGCCAGAAGTCGGACTTCCGTCCCCTGGATCGTCTGGCGCAACAACCGAGCGTGCGAGGGGTCGATGACCTGGTCGTCCATCCCTTGGATGACGAACAGCGGTGCCTCCATGCCGGCGAGGCGTCCGCGCGTGTCGAACGCCCGGATCGACTCGCACCAGGCGAGCGTCGCCGTCAGGTCGGCGTGCTCGAGCCGTTCGCGAACCCGGTCGGCGACCTCCATGTGCGCCTCGATCCAATCCGGGTAGTACAGGTCCTTCAGGAGCCGCAAGAGGAAAGCGTCGAACCCCTCCTCGCGGAACGTCGTGACCCAGCGCTCCCCGATGCTCCGCGTGTGCCGGTCGCAGATGCCGGCACTGCTCACGAGGGTCACCGTACGGACGCGCTCCGGGTGCGCGAGTGCGATCGTGAGCGCCAGGAATCCGCCGGCGCTCAGGCCCACCAGATGGGCGCGGTCGATGCCCTCGCGGTCGAGCATCGCCAGCACGTCTCCGGCGAGCTCCGCGAAGCCCATCGTGGTGCCCGGAGGGAGGGGGCTCTTCCCGTGTCCGCGGAGATCCGGGACGAGCACCAGATGGTCTTTCGCGAGGTCGTGAGGTACCAATCCCCACATCGTGTGGTCGCCCGCGATGCCGTGGAGGAGCACGATGGGGGTGCCCGCTCCTTCCCGACGGACGTACAACTCGGCCGACGTGGCGGGGGCCATGGCGCGCCGCTGACCCGGGTGCGGTATTTGACGGCCCCGAGTCCCGGGAGCGGCCTCAAATACCCCGGGCTGGCTCCTCCCGATGGAGCGAACGACCCAATGTCCCGCGGCGTCATGCTGATGAGCGGCGGGATCGACTCGCCGGTCGCCCTCCACTACATGCTTCGGCAAGGTCACGAGATGACCTGCGTGCACATGGACAACCGCCCGTTCACGGACGACTCCCCGCTTGCAAAGGTCGTCGACCACCTCGAGGTGCTGCGCGCCCGCTACGGCCAGAAGATCCCGATGTACCTCCTCCCGCACGGACCCACGCAGGTCCAGCTGATGCGGGAGACCGACCGCCACGTCGGCTGCGTCCTCTGCCGCCGGTTCATGTGGCGCTCGGCCGAGCGCATCGCAGTCCGCGAAGGGGCCACATTCCTCGCCACGGGCGAATCGCTCGGTCAGGTGGCGAGCCAGACGCTCAGCAACATGCGCACGGCCACCGCGTCGGTGTCTCTACCGATCGTCCGCCCGCTCGTCGGGTTCGACAAGCAGGAGATCGAAGCGGTGGCGAAGTCGATCGGGACTTACGAGATCTCGACACGGCCCGGCCTCTGCTGCCAGGCCGTTCCGTCGAAGCCGGCGACGCGCTCGAACCTCGTCCAGATCCTTCAAGAGGAGCAACGGATCGACGTCGACCAGATGCTGGACGACGTGCTGCGCCACGCGACCGTCCTGTGACGTACGAGACGCTTGCCCTCTGCGCGTCGAAGGGCGCCTACGAAGCGGTCCCCCGCCCGAAGCTGTCGCTCAACCTCTCGGACGCGAAGCGCCGCCTCGAGGCGGCCGGGGTCCCGGTCACCGACGCCCGCGTCATGCTCATCGTGACGATGGAGCGCGAGGTGACCCTCAGCCGCGATGGCCGCGTGCTGATCAAGAGCCGGGACGCGAAGGAGGCCGAACGGGTCTTCGAGCGCCTGCGGAAGGTCGTCGGGCTCCCCGAGCGCGCGACCGAACCACCGTAACCGACCAAGCTTATCGTCGAGGACCGGCTCTCCCGGCCGCCCGATGCGCGAGACGTGGGTCGTCGGCGCCGCCTCGAACCGCTACGGCAAGATGGCGGAGTCCGGCCGCGAAGCCGCGACCCGGGTCGCCCTCGAGGCGATCGACGTTTCCGGGATCGACCCGAAGCGGATCGGCTACACGTTCGTCTCGAACGCGTTCGGCGTCGCGGAACGGCAGGCCCATCTCGGCCCCTTGATCAACACGGCCCTCGGAATCCCCGAGGTCCCGTCGGCGACGATCGAGTCGGCGTGCTCGTCGTCGTCCGCGGGGCTTCACGAGGCGTTCGTGCACATTGCGGGCGGATTCCTCGACGCCGCGCTCGTAGTCGGCGTGGAGAAGCTCTCGCACCTCGACACCCTGCAGGCGACCAGCTACTTCGCGATGGGCGCCGATGCCGCGTTCGAGACGCGCAACGGCGCGACGTTCCCAGGCCTCTATGCCACGCTCGCCCACGCGCATCGCCAGAAGTACGGCACCACGAGCGAGGAGCTCGGGGCGATCGCCGTGAAGAACCACGCGAATGCGGCGAAGAACCCGCACGCGCATTTCCAGAAGCCGATCTCGCTCGACACCTACCTCCACTCCCCGATCATCGCCTCGCCGCTCCGACTGTACGACTGCTGCCCTTTTTCGGACGGCGCGGCGGCGCTCGTGGTGGCGGCAAAGGACGTGATGCGCTCGCCGTCGGCCGAGCCGCTCGTCGTCCGCGCCTCGGCACGGTCCGGGTCGGTCGCGGGAATGCAGGACCGGCCGGACCTCACCGGGCTGCCCGCGACGCGGACAGCGGCATCGGCCGCGTTCCGTCAGGCGGGAGTGGGACCGGAGAAGATCGATTTCCTCGAGGTCCACGACTGCTTCACGGTCGCTGAGGTGATGGCGCTCGAAGACCTCGGATTCTATCCCAAGGGAGCGGCGGCCGCCGCGGGCCGCAACGGGGAGACGGCCCTCGATGGCACGCTGCCGGTCAACTCCTCCGGGGGACTCAAGGCGAAAGGCCACCCGGTCAGCGCGACGGGCGCGGGCCAGGTGGTCGAGATCTTCGAGCAGTTCAATCATCGTGCGGGGGCGCGGCAGGTCCCGAAGACCGAATGGGCGCTCGCCCACAACGTCGGCGCGACCGGAGGCTCGTGCTCCGTCCACATCTTTTCGCACCGGTAATCATGAGCGAGACGAGCCTCCCCCTCCACTCGATCGCGGCGTACCGCCGCGGGTACGAGGAGGAACACCGCCTGCTGGGTTTCCGATCGGCGTGCGGTTTCGTGACCGCCACGTGGAGCCTCGCCTGCCCGCGGTGCGGAGCCCGGGACCTCACGGAAGCCGAGCTCGCCTCGACGGGTCGGCTCGTGGCGTTTTCCGTCCAGACCGTTCCGTCCGACGAATTCCTTAACGACGCCCCGTACGCCTACGTCCTGGTGGACCTGGACGGGGGCGGTCGCGTGACCGGGTGGATTCCCGGCATCGGGGCGGAGTCGGAGCTCTCCGTCGGCGGCCGGGTCCGGTTCTCGCCGAGCTACAAACCCGGAGTGCAATTCGCGCGGATCTCCGACGGGGGTTCGACCCCGTAGGGGAACGCGATGGAGAACCCTATCCCCGCCCACGCACCCTGGTTCGCCCACTACCCCGCGAACGTCCCGAGGACGATCGAGATCCCGAACGTCCGCCTTCCGGACCTCGTCGAAGCAAGTGTCCGGAACTGGAAGGACAAGACGGCGTTTGTCTACTACGGGAAGCGCTGGACTTACCAGGAATTCTGGGACGTCACGGCCAAGGTCGCCTCCTCGCTCGCCCACGACGGGTTTGTCGCGGGGGATCGCCTCGCGCTCTACCTCCCGAATTCCCCGGCGTACCCGTTCGCGTTCTACGCGGCGCTCCGACTCGGGCTCACCGTCGTTCAGGTGAACCCGCTCTATCTTGGCCAGGACCTGGTCCGCGTCCTTCAGGACGCGAAGCCGAAGGGACTCGTCACGCTGGAGGTCCTGTATCCGAACCTCGCGAAGGTCGCCCGCGAGGTCACCGTCCCGACCGTCTACGTGGCCCGCGCCCGGGAATTCTACCCGTGGCCCAAACGAGCGTTCGTGAACATGGTCCTCCGTCGACAAGGGCGCTCCACAGAGTTCCCGACGGCGGCGAACGTGCGCTCCTGGTCGCACCTCCTGGCGGGGAACGGAGGGTTCCCGAAGGTCGTGACCGACCCGTCCAAGGAGGTCGCCGTCTTCCAGTACACCGGCGGGACGACCGGCCGCTCGAAGGCCGCCATGCTCACCCACCGCAATCTCGTCGCGAACGCCTTGCAATGCCGGGCGTGGTTCTCCGCGCAGCCCCCGGGCCACGGCGTCACCCTCGCCGCGATCCCGTTCTTCCACGTCTACGGCATGACGGTCGCGTTGAACTACCCGCTCGCGCACGGTGCGACGATCGTCCTCGAGAACCGACCGGACCCGGGCGAGACGCTCCAGCTGATCGGGAAGTACCACCCGACCGAACTTCCGGGCGTCCCGGCACTCTACGCGGCAATCAGCCGTCACCCGAAGGTCGGGCGGTACGACATCCGCTCGATCCAGGTCTGCGTGAGTGGCTCGGCCCCGCTGCCGGCCGAAGTCGCGCGACGGTTCGAGGAGCTCACGGGAGGGAAATTGATCGAGGGGTACGGCCTCACCGAGGCGTCCCCGGTCACCCACGCGAACCCGATCGGTGGCGAACGGCGGGCCGGCTCCATCGGTCTTCCGCTCCCCCTCACTGACCAGCGATTGTTCGACCTCGAGGACCGGTCGAAGCCGGTCGGGGTAGACCAGGTGGGGGAGCTCGCCGTCCGTGGCCCGCAGGTGATGGCTGGGTACGCCAACGCGCCCGAGGAGACCGCGCTGGTCCGAGAAGGGGAATGGCTCCTGACGGGCGACATCGCCCGCATCGACTCGGACGGCTACGCGTTCATCGTCGACCGGAAGAAGGACATGATCGACGTCGGCGGGTTGAAGGTGTACCCTCGCGAGGTCGAGGAGGTCCTCTACCAACACCCGGGGATCGCGGAGGCCGCCGTGGTGGGTGTCCCGGACCCGACGCTCGGAGAGGTCGCGAAAGCGTTCGTGGTTCGGAAGCCCGGGGCTTCGACGTCCGAGGCGGAGGTGATCGCGTTCGTGAAGGAGCGGATCGCCCACTACAAGGCGCCGCGGAGCGTCGAATTCCGCACGGAGCTTCCGAAGAACGCGATCCAGAAGGTGCTTCGCCGGGTCCTCCGCGAGGCGCCGGCTACAGCCCCCGCGACATGAGGTCGCGCGCGATCACGACCCGTTGGATCTCGTTCGTCCCCTCGAAGATCTCCGAGATCCGCGCGTCGCGGTAGGCTCGCTCCACCGGGGTCCCCCGGATGTAGCCGAGCCCTCCGTGGATCTGGAGCGCCTCGTCGATGACGTCGCTGGCCCACTCGGAGGCGAGGCACTTCACGATCGCCGCCTCCCGGGTCTTCGCCGCCCGCTCGAGACGGCCCCACTTCGCCGGGTCGGGGTCCATCCGGTCCTGGTTCGCCGCGGCGTGGTAGACCATCAATCGGAGCGCGTGGATCGACATCGCCATGTCGGCGAGCTTGAACTGGATCGCCTGGTACTCGCTGATCGGGAGCCCGAACTGGGTCCGGTTTTGGGCGAACGCCAGAGCTTCCCGGCAGGCGGCCTGCATCCCACCGAGGCTGGCCGCGCCGAGGGAGACCCGTCCGACGTCGAGCGCGGTCATCGCCACATGGAACCCCTTGCCCACTTCGTGGAGGACCCGGTCGCGCCCGACCGCGACGTGGTCGAGGATCAGCTCGGCCGTCGACGTTCCGTGGAGCCCCATCTTCTTCTCGCACCGACCGACCGAGAATCCGGGGAGATCCTTGTCGAGCAGGAACGCGGTGACGCCGCCCGATGGTCCCTTCTTGACGTCGTTCGCGGCGAGCACGACGACGGTGTCGGCCTCCTTGCCGTTGGTCACGTAGATCTTGGTCCCGGTCAGCGACCAGCCGTCGCCGTCGGGGGCAGCGACGGTGTGGACGGCGCCCGAATCGCTGCCCGAGCCGGGCTCCGTGAGCGAGAACGCGAGCAACGTCTCCCCCTTCGCGGCCGGGACGAGCCAGCGTCGCTTCTGCTCCTCCGTCCCGTAGGCGAGGAGGGGGGTCACGCCAAGGGACGTGTGCGCTCCGACGATCGCGCTGTGGGAGGCGTCGACTTTCCCGAGTTCCTCGAGGAGGATGCAGTAGCCGACCTTCCCGAGCCCGAGACCCCCGTATGCCTCCGGGACGGGGACGCCGAAGTACCCCTCCTGTTGCATCCGTCGGACGGTCGCCCGGGGGAAGGTCTCGGTCTCGTCCATCGCGGCGACGACCGGTTGGACCTCGCGCTCGAGGAACGCCCGGACCGCTTCGCGGAACGCCTCCTGGTCGGGAGTGAAGGCGAACTCGAACGGCATCTCAGGCCCCCGTGAACTTCGGTGGTCGTCGCTCCACGAAGGCGCGGATCCCTTCGCCGAGGTCGTCGCTGGGGAGGACGTCGGAGAGGAACGTCTCCGCCTCCAGCGCCAAGCCGTCCGTGATCGGTTGGTCGTACCCGAGTCGGATCGCCCGCTTCGCAGCGGCCACGGCGCGGGGGGCTCTCTGGGCGATCGTGTGGGCGAGGTCGCGGGCCGCCCGGAGCTCCTGCCCCGCGGGGACGACCTTGTTCACGAGACCGATGCGCGCCGCCTCGGCCGCGGGGATCATGGCGCCGGTGAAGATCAGCTCCATCGCCTTCGAGAGGCCGACGATTCGGGGGAGGCGTTGCGTGCCGCCGTACGCCGGCATGAGTCCGTAGTTCGTCTCGGGCGCGCCGAGTTTCGCCGATTCGCCCGCGACCCGGAGGTCGCAGGCGAGTGCCAGCTCGAGCCCCCCGCCCAGCGCGAGTCCGTTGATCGCGGCGACCACCGGTGGGCGAAGTTCGCTGATCCTCTGGAAGAGTCCCTGGCCACGACGAACGATCTTGGGGGCCTGGTCGAATCCCACGGTCGCCATCTCCTTGAGGTCAGCGCCGGCGCTGAAGTACTGGCCGTCTCCGGTCAAGAGCACGGCCCGGATCTTTGGTGCGGCTTCGATTGCCGCGAGGTGGGCCTCGAGCTGGTCGAGCACCCGAGTCGACAACGCGTTCACGGGGGGGTGGCGCAGGACCAGGATCTCGACGTCGTCCCCGTCGTTACGGCGACTGACCAGCTCTGCGTCGGTCATCCCGATCCCCGGAGGACGACACCCGAGGCCCCATATGGATGCCCGGGCCGCGGGGGAGCCGTCGGGAACGCCCGGAGGGGTCCGGACGGGCGCCCCTCGTCGACGGCCGGAGACGGACTGATATATCCCGCCGGGGTCCGCGCGTCGTGGAGCGCTCCAACGGCTTCGCCGACGCCAACGCGACGTTCGAGGAGGCGTCGTTCGTCGTCGTCGGGGTCCCGTTCGACCGGACCACCTCCTTCCGACCGGGGGCCCGGTTCGGACCGGACTCGATCCGCCAGCACTCCTGGAACTTCGAGTCCTACGACCTCGAGACCGGGATCGACCTCTCCGAGGTCCCGGTGCACGACATGGGAAACGTCGGGGAGTTCGGGTTCGCGAAGGACATGGTCGCCGCCGTCCGGGAGGAGATGCGACCCGTGTACGCGGCCGGGAAGATCCCCATCGTGCTCGGGGGAGACCATGCCTGCTCGCCCCCGTGCGTGGAAGCGTATCCGGAGGGGAAGTCGATCGGGGTCCTGTACCTCGACGCCCACATGGACTTCCGGTCGAGCTACCTCGGCGACGACCGGAGCCACGCCTGCTCCTCGCGCCGCATCGTCGAGCGGGTCGGCGCCGAGAACGTCGTGGTGATGGGGGTCCGCTCGGTCTCCAAAGAGGAGATGGACGACAACCGCTCGATCGGGATGTCGTTCGTCACCGCCCACGAGATCGCCCGGGACGGGATCGAAGCGTCGGTGCGGAAGGCGCTCACGATGCTGAAGACGGACCGGATCTACGTCTCCCTCGACATCGACGCGATCGACCCCGCGTACGCTGGCGGCACCGGGACCCCCGAGCCGTTCGGGCTCACTCCGCGCGACGTGAAGTACGCCCTCGGAGAGGTCGCCCCGCGTCTCGCGGGGCTCGACATCATGGAGGTCTCCCCGCACTACGATACCGGGAACACGAGTCTCCTTGCCGCCCGGCTGGCCCGGGAAGCGATCGTCCGGTCCGTCGCCTCGAAGCGGGTCCGGTAATCCCGCCCATGGCCGAGGAACTCCAGGGGAAGGGCGTCGCCCGCGGGGCCGAGGCGTCGATCCGCGCCGTCGAATGGCTCGGCTGGTCGGCGTACCTGAAGGACCGCGAGGCGAAGACGTACCGGCCGAAATCGCTCGACGAGCGCCTGCGGAAGGAACGAACCCGCACCGAGGTCCGGCTCCTGGTGGAGGCCCGGAAGCTCGGCATCCGAACTCCGATCATCTACGACCTCGACCTGGCCAAGCACCGGATCATCCTCGAGGCGCTTCCCGGCCCCACGCTGAAGGAACTCCTGGACGCGGACGCGAAGGAGGCGGCGGCGCTCGAGGTGCCGATCCGCTCGTTCGGCGCGACCCTCGGCCGACTCCATGCTGGGGGGATCTCCCACGGGGACCTCACCAGCTCGAACGTGATGTTCCCCGACGGACCGTCCGGCGCGCCCGCGTTCATCGACCTCTCGATGGGGTCGCGCAGTCCGGGCGTCGAAGAGCTCGCCATCGACCTCCACCTTGTCGAGGAGGATTTCCGCTCGCTCCACGCGAAGGGCGACGAACTCCTCGCGTGGTTCTACGAAGGATATGCCGCCGGGAACCCGACGGGGGCCGCCGCGGTCCGCACCCGCGCGAAAGAGATCCGCGGCCGCGTCCGATACGCGTAGTCCGACGGTCAGTGCGTCCGGGCGACCCGCAGTCCCGCCTGGAGGGCGTACGGGAGTTCGCCAATCAGGTCGGTCGCCAGGAGCCCATCCCCAAGGCGGCCCGCCACCCGGGTCCCGGCATCGCCGAGCCACTGGGCCGCGAGTCGGGAGGAGAGGACCGGGTCGATTCCGTCCGCGATCAGGCGGCCGATGACGCCCGCTAGGACGTCGCCCGACCCTCCGACGTTCATGGACGTGGGGTGGGGCCCGGAGCTGGCCGTCCGGTCGGGCCCCGCGATGGCGTCCTCGCCGCCCTTCAGCACCACCGTGACCCCGTGACTCGCCGCCACCGCCCGCGCGGCCGCCAGGCGGGACTCGGGTCCGGTCCACGCCTCGCCCCGGAAGACGCGGGCGAACTCGCCCTCGTTCGGGGTGACGACGATGGGCGCCGAGGGGTTCGGGGTCCGACCGGAGGGGAGGGCATCCAGAGCGTCCGCGTCGACGACCAGTGGGACCGTCCCCGCCAGCTCGCGCAGGAGGGTTTGGGCGGCCTCGTGCGTCTCTGGGTGGTGCCCGAGGCCCATTCCGACGATGACCGCGCCGATGCGCGAAGACCGAAGGCCCTCGAGCATGGCGGCGACATCCGCGGGGCGAATTCGACCGTCCCCCGCCGGAACGACGACGAGATTCGAGGAGAGGGCTCGCACGGCGCTCGCCGCGGGTTCCGGGGCGTAGACGGTCGCCCGCTCGGCACCGCCGCGCAGCGCGGCGAGGGCGGCGAGCGCCGGGGCGCCCGAGAACGGACCGCCGCCAACGATGGCGACGCGGACGTGACGTCCGCGGGGCGTCGGGGCCGGGTAGGCGAGGTACTCGCCGGGCCCCGTCCGGTCGAACGCTCCCTCCGGGATTCCGATGGAGCGGACCATGACCGTTCCGCCGTTCGATTCGTTGAGGCCGATCTTCGGGGAGGAGAGGGTCAAGGTCCAGGTCGGCACCAACGCTTGCCGGCCCCCGAACCCCGTCGGAAGGTCGACCGAGAGGACGGGCACCTTCGCGAGGCGCACCTGCTCGACGGCCTCTCGGTACGGCCCGCGCAGCTCGCCCGTCTGTCCCGTGCCGAGCATGGCGTCCACCACGACCGCGGCCCCGGCCAGCACGGAGGCCGGAGGCACTCCGTCCCGGACGGCGTGCGCCGCCTCCACCTGGGCGAGGGCGCGCCGGGCAATGCCGGTCCGCACCGCGGTGCGGCCCGGGACGACCCAGAGTTCGGCCGCGCGGTTCGCGGCGAGGAGATGATGCACGGCGCTCGACCCGTCGCCGCCGTTGTTCCCTTCCCCCGCCAGGACGACGAGACGGGCGGACGGGTCGGGGAATCGGCTGCGGAGTTCGTCGGCGACCGCGCGGCCGGCGTTGTCCATCAGCCGCGCGAGCGGTACGCCGAGGGCGACCGCATTGCGCTCGGCGATCGCGACCTCGAGCGAACTCCGCGGGGGACCGTCGACCGCGGTCATGCCGGACCTACGCGGCCGGCGGAGGCGTGTCCGCGGGGGTCTCGACGTTCGAGAAGACGTCGACCGAGGCCGGGAGCAGGTTGCGGCGGGCGAGATACGTCGCCTGCGTCCGACTGTACCGGAACAGGATGTCCGCCTTGCCTTCCTGGAATCCCCAGGGGCGGAGGATCAGGAGGTCGCCCTCGCGGATCCACATTTTCTTCTTCATCTTCCCCGTGATGCGGCCCATCCGGGACAGGTTGTCCTCGCACATCACGCGGATCCGGGCGGCGCCGAGCAGCTGGCTCGCGACGCCAAAGATCTCACCGCGCCCGCGCCGGGGCAGGGGAAGTCGGATGACCTCCTCCACGCCCTCGACGACGACGACGTTGCCCGAGACTTCGGGCGGCTCGAGGGCCGGGACCGTAGGTTCGGTGCCCGGCGATTCGGGGCTGCTCACGTCGAGAACAGCGGGAGAGGGTATTTCACGTACCGCGCGCGGCGGGGAAGACGCGCGCCGCGTTGGTTTCGAGAATCCGCTCCTGGACCTCGCGCGACAGGGGGAGAGCCCGGAAGGCGGCGAGGTTGTCGGCGATGTCGGTGACGCCGGGACCGGGCCAGTCGCTGCCGAAGATCGCCTTGTGGGAGAGCTTCTCGAGGGTCGGAAAGTACTCGAGGAGCTTGGCGGGCGGCACGCTCGAGAGCTCCAGGAACACGTTCGGAAACCGTCGCGCGAGGAACACCGCCTGCTCCATCCAGAGCGGCCGCCCTCCGTGGGCGAGCACGAGCGTGAGACGCGGGAAATCGATGGCGACGTCCTCGACCAGCAACGGCTCCGCAAACCGGTTGCGCGCGCCGGGGAACACGGAGGTCCCCGTGTGGATGATCACGGGGATGTCCAGCCGCTCGCACGCCTCGTAGATGGCGCGAAGTCCCGGCGGGCCCCCGTCGGCGTAGGCGTTCGGCGCGAACAGTTGGTGGGGCGGGTGGATCTTGAGACCCCGGATCCCGAGCTTCCCGACGAGCCGTTCGACTTCAGCCCCCGGCGTCCGGTGGGACGGGAGGACGGATCCGATCGCGATGAGACGACGCGGGTCGGCGCGGCAGTACTCCGAGACGAAGTCGTTCGCCTTCTCGGTGTACCCGACGATCTCGGGCGCGACGTAGTTCACCAGGACCGCGCGGTCGACGCCGCACCGATCCAGGTAGTCCAGGAATCGCTGCGGGTTGCGGGCGTGCGCCTCCAACTCCGCCCCGGCGCCTCCGTGGCCCACGAGCTCGCGCGCCTTCGGATGCATCTCCCAGATCGGGTTGATGTGGACGTGGCAATCGGTGATGCCCATCGACCGCGCGAGACGGGACCGGGTATTTGGGCCTCCCCCCGACCGGAGGGCCGCATTCACGTCAGGCGTAGGGTTTATCGGGGACAACTCCAACCTCGGGCCATGTCCACGTCGATGCCGTCCCCTCCGCGGACGCTTCCCAAACTCCTGAAGGCGACGTACCTCGCGGACGGCGAGCAGCTGTTGCGCGAAACGCGCGCGACGAAGCTGTACTACTTCCCGGGCCCCATCGTCGTCCTCCTGATCGTCCTGTTCCTCGACGACATCGCCCTGAGCGCCACGTACTCCTGGTGGCCGGCCGTCGGAAGCCTGTCGTCGAAGATCATGCAGGCCCCCAACATCGGCTCCACGCCGCTCAGCAAGATCCTGCTGATCCTCTTCCTCCTGCTGACCCTGCTGGTCGTGCTGTGGCTCCTCGCGCGGTTCCTCCGCTGGGTGAGCACGGTGTTCGCCGTCACGAGCAACCGCGTCATCCTGCAGCGCGGCATCCTGGGCCGCGACTTCGACGAGATCCCCGTCGGCCAGGTGCGGGGCGTCGACGTCCACCA
This sequence comes from Thermoplasmata archaeon, assembly GCA_022750435.1. Taxonomy (GTDB): domain Archaea; phylum Thermoplasmatota; class Thermoplasmata; order Lutacidiplasmatales; family UBA184; genus Lutacidiplasma. The sequence continues at coordinate 28,358 of JAKIVS010000016.1, forward strand.
GAGCTTCGGCCAGCGGATCCTCGGGTACGGCACCGTGACCGTTTCCTCGGAAGGCGGCACGGGACGGACGATCGGCAACGAGGCGTGGCACGGGATCCCGAAGCCCTTCGAGTTCCAGCGACTGGTCGAGAACGCGACCCAGGGCCTCTCCCGGAACGTCGGGTCGGGCGGCTGGGCGCAGGGAACGCAGCCGCGCGGCCCGTAGTTCACCCGGTCCACCTTAAGGCGGGGTCGCCGTCTCGGCGTCGGTCGCTCGATGGCGGACGACTTCGACGTCATCGTCGTCGGAGCCGGGATGGCCGGCTGCGCCGCCGCCATCCGACTGGCGAAGGGGGGCGCGAATGTCCTGCTCCTGGAACGCGGGGCCCAACCCGGGACCAAGAACCTCTCGGGCGGAATCCTTTGGGGGCATGACCTCGACGCGATCTTGCCGAAGTGGTGGGAGTCGATGCCCGTCGAGCGGCACGTCGTCCGCAAGCGGTTCGGCTTCCTGACCGCCGAGGGGTCGGTCTCGTTCTCCCTCTCCGATGCGGCGTGGGGAACGCCGCCGTACGCTGCGCACGCCGTACTCCGCTCGCGCACCGACGCCTGGCTCGCCGCGCAGGCGGAAGCGGCCGGAGCGACCGTGGTCGCGTCGGTCCCGGTCGAGCGACTGAATTGGGAGGGCACCCGCGTGCACGGGGTTGTCCAGGGCGGAGAGACCATGACGGCCCCCGTCACGATCCTCGCCGATGGGGCCAACTCGCGGCTCGCCCTCGGCACCCCGATCCGTCCGAATCCGCGATTGAGTGCCGAGGCGACGGAGCTCGGCGTCAAGGAGGTCTACAAGCTCCCCAAGGGGACGCTCGAGGACCGGTTCAACGTCCGCGATGGGGAGGGCCACGCGGAGGAGTGGGTTTCCGGGATCTTCCCCCCGGGCGTGATGGGCGGCGGGTTCCTCTACACGAACCGCGACACCGTCTCCCTCGGGATCATCCTGAACATCGCCTCGATGTTCGGCAAGAACGTCCAGTCGCACGACCTCCTCGAGCGGTTCAAGCTCCATCCGGAGATCGCCGGACGCCTCGACGGGGCCGAGCTTGTCGAGTACGGCGCGAAGCTCATCTCCGGAGGATGGGCGAGTCGGCCCGCCTCGTTCCACGGGGACGGCTGGATGGTTGCGGGCGACGCGGCGGGGTTCGTGTTCTCGAACGGCCTCGTGATCCAGGGGATGAACTACGCAGTTCGCACGGGACTCCTCGCTGCCCAGACGGCGCTCGAGGCGAAGGCGGCGAACGACGCCTCCCGCTCTCGCCTCGCCGCGTACCACCGGCGGCTCGAATCGACCGGCGTGCTCGCAGATTTCCGGGAGTTCGAGGGGCTCGACGCGGTCAAGTGGAACCCGCGGTTCTACCGGGAGTACCCCGAACTAGCCTACCGGGTCCTGCACGACCTGATGACGGAGACCGGCGGGCCGAAGGTGCATGCCCGCGCGCTTGCGTGGAAGGCGTTCCGCCGGTCGAAGCTGAAGTGGTCCGCCGCCGCGAAGGACGTCGTCAGCCTGGGGCGGAACCTGTGAGCCCGCGCTGCCGTCGGATCTCCGCCGTCAGCGCCGGAAGGATCGGGAACAGGTCGCCGACGATTCCGTAGTCCGCCACCTTGAAGATCGGCGCCTGGGCGTCGGAGTTGATCGCGACGATCACCCGCGAGGAGACCATGCCGACGATGTGCTGGATGGCGCCGGAGATCCCAACGGCGATGTACAACTGCGGCGAGACCGCCCGGCCGGTCTGGCCGACCTGGTAGGACGACGGCCGCCAGCCGGCGTCGGTGACGGCCCGGGAGGCGCCGACCGCCGCGCCGAGGGATTCCGCGAGCTCCTCGACGAGGTGAAAGCTCTCGGGGGTCCGGAGACCGCGTCCTCCGGAGACGACGATCGACGCCTCCCCGAGTTCCGGTCCCTTCGACCCGACCGTCGGCTCGAACCCCTCCATGCCCCTCCCGGGGAGCGCGGAGAATCCGTCGGGAAGCACGAGCGCTTCGGAGGGCGGCGCGGCCGACGCCGGGGGTGGCTCCGCGAAGGCGTGAGGGCGCGGGGCAAGAATCCGGCGGGGACCGGGGAGTTCGAGCGTCTCGCTGGCCCGGCCGCCGAACACCGGCCGTGTCACGTGGAGTTCGCCCGAGCCCCCGGCCACCAGGTCGGTCACGTTGGTGGCCGCCGCGGCCCCCCAGCGCACGGCGAGTCGACCCACGACGTCGCGGCCCCGCGCGGTTCCGGCGAGGACCATACTGTCGGCGCCGGAAGCGGCCGCGGCCGCCGCAAGCAGCGCCGCCAGCTGGGCGGACGACGCGTCCGCTAGGCCGGGAGCGTCGACAAGGAGCAGCCGGTCGACAGGGATGCGTTCGGCGGCCGACGGACCCCCGGCCCCCACGAGCAGGCCGACCACCGGTCCGCCGCCCGCGATCGATCGGGCGACACCGACGGCTTCCCGGCTGGCGCCGGCCACGCCGGTCGAGGTTCGTTCGAGCCAGACGACGGCGCCCGTCACGGGAACACCTTCGCCTTCTCGCGAAGGATGCGGACCAGTTTCTGGGCCGCTTCTTCGGGGGTCTTGTACTCGATCATCTTGGCGCCGGTTCGGGGCGGCGGAAGTCGGAAGGCGAGTCGGCGGGTCGCCAACGGCAGGCGCGCCGCGACCGCAGCCGCCACGTCGGCCGCCGGGACCCGGTCGATCGGTGCCTTGCGCGATTTCAGGATGTTCGGAAGCTTGGCGGTCCGCGGGTCGTTCCACGCTTGCTGGAGGGCGACGAGCGCCGGGAGCTTCGCCCGGAGGCGAAGGAGCCCCCCCTCCACGGACTGCTGGAGCGTCATTTCCGCCCCGCCCGCGTCCAGTCGAACGTTGACGGCGACGCCGTACTCGGGCACAGCGAGTAGCTCCGCGACCGCCGGGCCGACGAGACCCGATTCGTGGTCGCCGGTTTGCTTCCCACACAGCACGAGGGAGGCGGGGAACCGCGAGAGCGCGAGGTGGAGGGCGGCGGCGGTGACGAGCGGGTCGTCGGCAACCCCCGCGGGAGCCTCCACGGAGGTTGCTCGGTCGCAGCCGAGCGCGATCGCCGCCCGCAGTACCTCGTCGGCGCGTACGGCCGGTCCGTAGGAGATCGCGCGGACGGTGGTGCCCGGCGCCGACTCCTTGAGGAGCAGGGCCTGCTCGACCGCCGACTCATCGTACCCGGCGAGGACCCACTTGACGCCTTCCGGGTCGAGCCCCTTCCCGGCGGGGTCCGGTCGCAGCCGGGTCTCGGCGTCCGGGACCGGCTTGACGAGGACCGCGATCTCCACGGGCGGCTCCGCCTAGGCGTACCGCTGGAGCAGCTCGCGGGCGATGACGATCCGCTGGATCTCGTTCGACCCCTCGTAGATCTGGGCGAGCTTCGCGTCGCGCAGCAACTTCTCGACCGGATACTCCTTCATGTAGCCGTACCCGCCGAACACCTGGATCGCCTCGTCGGCGACCCGCATGGCGGCGTCGGAGGAGAAGCACTTCGCGATCGCCGACTCGAGAGAACCGCGGTCGCCGTGGTCGATGGTCCACGCCGCCTGCCACGTCAGGAGGCGCGCCGCGTGCACCGCCTGCGCCATGTCGGCGAGCTTGATCTGGATCGCCTGGTGTTCGGAGATGGGCTTCCCGAACGTCTGGCGTCGCTTCGAGTAGTCCGCCGCGTGGTCGAGGGCCGCCTGGGCGATCCCCGTCGCGAGCGCTCCAATCGGGGTTCGGGTCTGGTCGAGGGTCCGCATAGCGATGGAGAATCCTTCCCCCTCGGCCCCGAGGCGGTTCTCGACCGGGACCTTGGCCCCCTCGAACCGCACCGTCGACGTGGCGGAGGCGCGGTGGCCCATCTTCTCCTCCTCCTTCCCGGGGAGCACCCCTTCGGTGTCCCGTGGGACGACGAAGGCGGAGATCCCCTTGTGGCGGAGCGACGGGTCGCCGGTGGCGAACACGGTGTAGAGGGAGGCGAAGGGCGCGTTGGTGATGAAGCACTTCTCCCCGTCGAGCACGTAGTGGTCCCCGTCCCGGCGGGCGCGGGTCTTCAGGGAGCCGGCGTCGCTGCCGCCACTCGGCTCCGTCAGGCAGAAGGAGGCGAGGTGGTATTCGGCGCAGAACGGGTCGAGGATCCGGTGCTTCTGCTCCTCGGTCCCACCGAGGAGGATCGGCTCGAGGGCGAGGCAGTTGGCGATGATCGAGGTCGTCATGCCGGCGCACGCGTGCGAGAGTTCCTCGACGATGAGGCACTGGTCGAACAGGCTGAGTCCCGTGCCACCGAACTCCGTCGGCACGTTGAGGTTCATCAGGCCGAGCTCCCAGGCCTTCCGGTAGATCTCTTCCGGGAACCGTCCGGCGCGGTCGCACTCGGCCGCGTGCGGGGCCATTTCGGTCCGCGCGAACTTGCGCGCCATGTCGCGCAGGCTCGTCTGCTCCGACGTGAGCGCAAAGTCGACCATCGGCGGCGGCGGCCAACGGGATTCGCTATAAGTCGTTTCGCCGGTGGACCGTCGGTGCCTCGTTCTTCTCCCACCCCACGCCGTCGACCGGCGGCCGAGTTGCGCGTGGGCGAGTTCGCCCGCCTCGACCACGGCCGCCGCGCCCGGACGGGCGCCCCGGAGGTCATCCTGGGGGAGGGGAAGCTGGACGCCCACCTCTTCGAGATCCTGCGGAGTCTGCACGCGACGGGTCGCGGGGCCGTCGTCTCTCGACCGACGGCCTCCCAGCGCCGTCACCTTCGGAGGCTCGCCGCGGCAGGGGAGCTCCCCCTGGAATCGCTGGCCGACGACCGGGTCTGGCGCCTCCTCGGGAGGTCGGACGGCCCGGCTCCCCCCGGGTTGGTCGGACTTGTGACGGCAGGGACGGCGGACGTGGCCATTGCGGAGGAGGCCCGGGCCGTGCTCGAGTCGGTGGGAGTGCGCACCCTCCGGTCGTACGACGTCGGCGTGGCGGGCCTCCACCGGGTCCACCGGGCCGTTCGCCGGATGGAGCGGTTCAAGCCCCGGATCTACCTCGTCTTCGCGGGTCGAGAGGGGGCCCTCCCCACGGTCTGGGCCGGCCTCGTGAAAGCGCCGGTCGTGGGAGTCCCAACGTCCGTGGGGTACGGGCGCGGAGGTCAGGGGGAGGCGGCCCTGGGGGCGATGCTGCAATCGTGCGCTCCGATCGCCGTGGTCAACATCGATGCGGCCGTCCCAGCGGCGTTGTTCGCGCTCCAATTGCTCGCCTCAGGCCAACCGGCGGCGAACCGACGCGCCCCCGCACCTTTTTGATGGGTCCCGGTACTCCCCGGCCGATGTCGCGACCGGTCCTGACGGAGGAGGCCGAGCAGGAGGACCGGGAGGACCGCGACAAGATCCACCACGCGGAGTCGAAGCTTCGCGACCTGTACAACCGCCGGGCCGCCCTGTTGGACCAGGTCCACCAGCTCTCGGACGGCCAGCGCGACCTGTTCGAGGAGCGCCAGCGGCGTCAGAACGCCGTCGAGGAGGTCTACCAGGCCCACCAGGCCATTGGGAACCGACTCTCCGAGCTCCGTCGCGCTCGGGACTCGGCCCGCTCGAAGCTCGACGAAGCTGTCGTGAGCGCGCGCATGGTCCGCGGCGAGATGCCGAAGGGCGACCACGCGACGCCCGATCAGATCCGCAAGGAGATGGAGAGCCTCGAGCACCGCCAGCAAACGACCGCGCTCCCCCTGAAGGACGAGAATGCGCTCATCGACCGGATGCGGATGCTGAAGACGCAGCTCGCCGCCGCGGAGAAGGACCGCGCGGCGATCCAGGCGGTCTTCGCGAAACGGAAGGAAGCCGAGGACGCCGTCCGCGCCCGGAAGATTGAGTTGGACGCGATCCAGACCGAGTTCGAGCGCCTCCGCATCGAGCGCGAGCAGGCGATGGCCTCGATCCGGGACCGGCTCGTCGATGTGGGCGGCCTCCTCGCCCAGGTCCGGGAGAAGGCGAAGGAGCGCGGCGCCGTCATGCTTCGTGTCGACGCCTTCTCCGAGGAGATCCGCACGCTCGAGCGGGACGTGAACGCCCGCATCCGCGCTTCCCGCGACCGCCGCCAGGAGGCGAAGCGGACCGTCGTCGACTACAACCGCGAGGTCCGACGGAACGTCGCCGGCGAGGGCGCCTACGCCCAGGCCGCCGAGCAACAGCTCGAAGAATTGATGAAACGCGGCCGGGTCACCCTGCGCGGGTAACGGCCGATTAGGCGGCCGTCGTCGGCACGACGACGGGCGTGAACAGCTCGACGACCTTGACGATGAAGATCAGCGTCTGGCCGCCGACTTCCTGGTTGTAGTCCTCCGTGTAGGTCCCGGTGACCGGGTCGACCGAGCTCACGATGTACCGGGTCGACGTCGCCCCGCCACAGCTCACTCCGGGCGAGTTCGTCCCCGCCACGTGGCCCGCCTGGGAGGCGCTGAGCTGGTTGACGAGGGTGATCTCCCCCGTGCCGTTCGCGGAGGCCGAGACGTTCGTGACGAGGACCCCCCAGCTGCTCGGGTGGCCGACGTCGCCGACCTGGGCGAGGTTCTCGAGGGTGACGGAGGTCGCGTTCGCGCTGAGAATCTGGACCGACCAGCCGTAGTGCGGGTCGGTGAACGTCGTGCCCGTGGTGGCGAGGACCCCGGGGTACGCCGCCTGGAAGGCGGTTCCCGCGAGCGTTTGGAGCACGGGGATCTGGAATTGGAGGGGGAGCACGACCGAGCAGGGGTACGCGGCGTACCCCAGCGAGGGGGGGACGACGATGGCGTGGGAGACGTTGGTGGGGAGACCGACGAGCCCCTGCCAGAACCCCGGGACGACGCTCGAGAAGCTGTAGTTGTTCAGCGTCTCGTTCGCCGTCGTGATCGAACCGACGTGCACCCCGAGGAGGGTGTAGGTCGACGGACCGCCGCGGAACCCGAACTGGAGCGCCTTTGGCCACGTGGCGTTGTTCGTGGCGACGGTGTAGACCGAGGTATCGAACACCTTCCCCTGCTCCGGGCCCGACCCAAGAATGCCGATGTAGGAGACGGTCACGTTGTCGCCGATTTGCACGACGGTCTGGGAGGGCGTCGACGGGGGGAGATTGCGGTAGTAGAGGTATCCCGTCCCCACGCCCGCGCCCACCAGGACGACGACGACGAGGACGACGAAGGGGAGGTAGGAGGGCTCGTTCGCCATGCAGAGTCTCTAACGGGGGGGAATGGGGGTCAGCCTGTCGCGTGTCTCGTCACGGGGATCGGAGAGACAGGTGTTCCTCATTCCCCCGCCCCCGAACCGGAGGGGGATATAAATGCCCGGCCGGGCGAAAATGGCGGGTCTATCGACGGGAGTTTCGGCGGACCCACCGGAGGAGCCGCGCCCCGGGCGAGGTCGACTCGACCGCCCAGCACGGGAAGGTGAGTCCCGTCGGGCCGACCAGGGCGAGAAGGCTCACGACCGGGAGGGCGACCGCCGTGAGGCTGCCCGGATTCGCCGGGACGAATTGCAGGAGCCCGCCGTTCGAGCCGCGGGTCACCACGGCGACGACGGCGAGGCCGGAACCGGCGCCCAAGAGGGCGACCCGGCGGGCGGCGGACGAGAGAGGCCCGAGGAATCCCATGGCGAATTATGCGTATTTGTGCGCATGTTGTATATCAAGCTACCCGCGGTGACCCAGGCGCAGGATGCGTGAGAACCGGCGGGGTTTGATCCCGAACGAAATCACCCTCCCAGGGGAAGACCCAGGACCTGGATGGCCGCGGTCCCCCGTTCAGGGGCTGATCTCGCAGTGGGCGGTCTGACCGGGGAGGAATACGGGCAGGTTCGCCGGGCCGGGGCCGAGGAAGAACACCAACCCACCGGACATGCAGATTCCGGGGGGAGTGAATATCGAGAACACCATTCCCTTCTCCAATCCGGCTCCGTTCGGGGTATTCCAGAGAGGCCCGCCTCCGTCCAACCCGAAAACCGCAATACGGGCGCTCGAGGTCCCAGCCTGGTACACCCCAACCGTCCAGTTCGCATTCGGCTCAATCGCACCATCGAGGTGCGGTTCAACCCCAATTGCGACCGCGGAAAGTGGGACGTTCCCAGTGACCCCGAGGATTGTCACGTTCGTGAGGTTCCCCCGGGACGTCGGGTAGATTCCCGCGGTGCCCGCTTGGAAGCATCCGGCGGAGGAATTCGCGCACATTGAGGGAGTCGCCGGAGCAAGGGCCACCACGACTGCCCAGACGGTGGCCACCACCACGATCGCGACGACGGCAACTACCACCAGTCGCCGGGTCCGGCTCGGGTGCGGACCAGGCTCCCCGTCCGAGAGAAATGCGTGCGACACTAGGGAACGACAAACTCCCGAGAGTACGAGTAGATTCCGCCAAACGAGTGCTTGGACTTTAGGGACGTTGAGCGGAGGTGGCTCTCATCTGACGGCCTATCGGACGTCGCGTTCGAACTCCGGACGGTCGTTCAAATGCTAGGATCGTCGGAGCTTCCCGACAACCGGCTCTTCAACGGCCCCGGACTCCTCGAGTCGGCCGAGAAGCTCCTCGGCCCGCTGGGCTGTCACGCCCGTTCGGGCGGCCGCCCGCACAACTTCGTTCAGGTCTGCATATCCGTCGGCGGACTTGTCGGCCAACTGGTCGATGACGTCGAGGAAGGCGGACTCCTCCGCGCGCTCGGCGGCCGACGGGAGCCCCGGGGGCGGAGGTGGGGTCGTGCGGGTGATACGGACGGCCGGCGGAGGAGCGGCAGGTTCGTCCTGGGGAGTGCCCGACAGCATCGGCGCGGGGTCTGGCAGGCCGAGAGCCAGTTCGCCCGAGACGGTGCGAAGTGTTGCGCGCAGCAGGGGCTGGTAACCTCTTCGGTCCACGTTCGGGTAGCGCTGGCGCGCCTCTTGGGCCGAACGGACCCAGAGGGCGGGAAATCCGGGAACCGGGGTGTTTGCGCCCCTGATGTCGTCCGCGAGGGTTGCCATCAATCGAAGGCGTTGCGACGTCTGCTCGACGGCGTCCGCCAGGTGTCCCCGCACCTCCTCGGCCGAGACGGGGCGGATTGCCTCGGCCCGGACCGAGGCGTATCCGGCCCCGTCACGCCCCCGGAACAAGTGGACCTTGCCCACCACAACGGCGGGTGTGGGGACCGTCACCGTTCGGAGGGCGGCGAGCGCGCGCGGTTGGAACCCTCCCGCGGTGACCGAAATGGTCCCGGTGGGGTCGGTCAGCTTGGCCCGGAAGAACGGATTCTCCGGGTCCCTCCCGACCGCCTCGGCCTGGGAGAGGACGCCGCTGACGAGCACCCGGTTCATCCGGGCGCCCAGCGGGCTGATCAGATACGACGCCGCTCGATCGCCGACCCCCTTCTCCTCCTCGACGGAAGCGCCGAACTCCTGCGCCAGGACCCGCCAAGCGGTTTCGCGGCCGGTCACGGCGCGCCTCCCTCGAGAGACGCGAGAACGTCCCGGGCGCGGGCTCGCGGGTCCGCGGGCTCGAACTCGAGGAAGTCCGGATACACCGTGACGCCGAAATCGTCCGCCGACCCGCGCCCACGGACTCGGACCCGGCGGCCGAACAACGTCTCGAACAGTTCCTCCTCGAGGACGGTCGGGTCGGGGTTGGCCCGCATCGTCGCGAGACACTGCTCGAGGGTGCGACCCCACAACCGCTCGGTTTCCGGACGGCCGGCCTGGACCGTGAGCGTGCCGGTCCCATCGTCCACGACGAGACGGGCCCGGATGTCCGGCTCGGGCTGGACCGTTCCGTGCACGCGGCACAGACCCTGCCGCACGGCGCGCCGGCATTCTGGGCATCGGTTGACGAGCCCGGATGGAGGAAGGAGACCGACAATGACGCCCTGGAACTCCAGCAGTTCGCCGCCGCGGCTCGCCTCGACGTCCGCGATCGATCGAACGGCCCCGCGGGCGGCGGACTCGGCCGACGGGAGCCCGTCCCCCGGCACCCGTCGAACGGCCGAGCGCTCGTCGAGGACGAGTTGCGGTCGGCCCCGGAAGGCGCGGGCGTACCCTCCGGAGACGTCGATCGCCTCACCCGTCTTGAGCCCGAAATCCGACCAGGCGGTGAAGGCGAGCGCGCCGCTCGCGTCTGCGACGACCCCCTCGTGGAGGAGGCGGCGGTCCTCGCCGACGCTCACGGTCTTCGGGGCGACGCGAACGACCCGCGCCACGATCCGGAACCCGTCCTCGCCGTCGCGGATCTCGGCGAGGGGGCGGAGCGGAATGTCCTCGGGGCGTACCACGGGGAGGTCGGCGTCGCCGGCGGGGGCGACCCGGCTCTTCCAGTTGAACGAAACCTCGAGCCGACCCTGGTACTCGCGCACCTGCACGTTGACCGCGCGGAGGATCTCCCCGCGTTCGATCGGGTCGCTCGGCGGGTCCCACCAGGTGAACCGGACGGAGGCGGTCCCGTCCGACAGCAATCCCGAGAGGACCGGTCGGCGCCCGCCGTCGGACTTTCGGACGATCTCCCGCCGCTCGGCGGTGACGACGCGCGCCACGATCGAGACCGGCACGTCGTTCGCCCGGAGGTCGCGAAGGCGGACCTCGACGGGAGGAGTTCCTTCGACGGGGGGAGAGAGCGACATGAAGGGGGCCGTCGAGGGCCGAGGAGCGCGGGGCGGGCATAAAAGAAACCTCGGCCGGACGAACGGTGGCCCGTCCGGCGCGCCGGTCGGCGGCTTTGTAGCCTAATCGTCGTCGGCGTACCCATTTCCCTACGGGCCCTCGGGTTCTCCTACGAACGGAATCGCCCCCATGGGTTGGTTCCGAAGGAAGTCGGGGATGATCCCGTGCTCGAACATCTCGTGGATGACAACCGTCAGGTTGTACGCGAGCGCCTTAGCCAGCAGCTCGTTGACCTGAGAGGTTGGTGTCCGTGACCGCAGGGTTTCGCCGAACTTGCGTTTCACCGCCGAAAACACCGACTCGACGTTCGACCGCCGGTGATACTTGGCTTCGAACTCGTCCCGATGCATCTGGAAGAACAGGAAGGCCTTACGCCAGAGTTGAGCCCGGGCCTTGCCGTTCCCGACTGCTCGTCGGTTTACTGTCCGACCGGTCGCGTTCGATTTGAACGGCACGTAAAGGTCGAACCCAATCTCTTCCGCGAGGGCATAGCTCGAGCGGGCCGAGTACGCTTTGTCGGCGTAGACCTCCTGGAGCTTCACACCGGCGCTCGCTGCCGCTCGGATTAGCGGCTCAAACTGGGGGTTGTCGCCTCCATCCTTGTCCGTGACCGCCAAGCGGACAATGATGTGCGTCCCTACGCCGACCAGGGCGTGGGCCTTGAGCCATACATTCTCGCGCCTTTCGCCATGCTTTTCTCCGAGCCAGGCGCTGAAAGACGTTGTCCGGAATCCCGTCGAATCCGGGGCGAAGCCCACCTCGATCGCGGCGAGGGGAAGGGCCGAGCGAGTAATCAGATCGTGGAGGATGGGAGTGATATCGGGCCTGCTCAGGACTTCCGACGACACGGTGTAGTGGGGTGCCTTGGAGAGTTGACCCCGCTCTTTGGCGAACCCGAAGAGGCCGCGGGCCCGCCGGCAGGACAACTGGGAGTAGACCTTCTGGACCGCGCAGAAGAGCTGATCAGAGATAGGTAGGGGCGGGCGACCAGCCTTGTGTAGATCGCGGAGCGGCTCGGGAACCCCGGATACCAGGTTGCACAGTAGGACGTCGAAAAGCCGAAGCTCTTCGGTCTGCGCCTTGTCGTACGCCGCCCAAGCTTGTTGGTAAAGGATTGGGACGCGCTCGGAAGTTGTCTCGCCAGAGGTCAACGAGGTCTGCTTTTCCAGGTAGAAACGGACTGAAGCCAGGTGCTTGCATGGAAGGTGCCTCTCAACGAAATCCCCGCAGTTGCATTCGGGCGCAGCCCCCCCGAGTGCCACCTTGTACGCGCCCGGGCCGCTCTGGGACTTGACAATAAAGAGGTCGTCCCCGACTCGCTCCACTGCGCCCGGCACATCCGCGATTCGCCGCCCCTTCTCCAGCCTGTCCCCATCAAATCCCCGGGGGACAGAGACTTCTCCGCCAAATCGCATAGGTCTCCTGCGCTACCTATTATGGCACCTACATATTTAAACGAGAGGTAGCGGATACTGCCTCTTATTAGGTATAATAGACTAATATAGGACATCGACCTATTCTTAGGTTGCTGGCGTCTATGGAGACCACGAAGGTCGTCACTGCTCAGTCGGCGAGTAAGTCACTCCGAACGACCATTCCGGCCGGGATTGCGCGCCAGTTCGGGATTGGGGCAGGATCGGTCCTGGGGTGGGAGATAGAAGCTCGGGACAATCAGCTTAGGATTGTAGTTCACCCAATCGTGATTATGGCGACGGCGCAGGAGCTTGGGCCTCCCCAGCCTGACTCGAGCGAGAGGAAGATGCGGAAGAGTCGTAAGCGCGGACGCGGCTAACGGCTGGGCCGGCTCGACCGTCCGCTCGGCCGGGCCACGTCCCGCCACTACATCTTTCGATTGCGACAGGTCTCTCCGCCCCCGGGCCCATTGAAGTGCGGGGGCGCTCCGACGGGTTCTGTTAAACCGGAGGCGCCCGGTTCGGGCTGTTAAGTCACGGCACCCGGGAATAGTGGGTCTATATTTCTCGGATGAGATCGAGGCGGAAAGGGACCCCGCTCTTCGTCTCACGATATGTGTCCGCGACTAGTGTCGCGAGGTCGTTGAGGGTCAGGTTAGCCGGGTCCCGAAACCTTGCCCACTCGTCCCGCGCTTGGTTGCCTAGCTTCGTGGCGCCCGCCTGCCGGACTATGTCGACCCACTCATCGGCGGCGTTCCGTCCCTCGGTCGCGACGGTTTGGATAATCTCCATCGCCGCCCCGAACGCGGTGCCGTCGTAGCCGGCGTAGTTCTCCAGAATCCAGAGCGCCCACCCGAGCGCGGTATGGGCAACCAACCAACCGTAAGCCCCCCTGGCTGCGAAGGCCCGCTCCCGGTTGCCATCCTCTGATGCGGTGAGCCTTCCCGCGTTATGCTGGCCGTTAAGCATGCTGAGTATCCCTGCCTCGGCCATTAGCATCGAACCCGGCCGGTCGCGCGTGGTGAACGCGATCCAGACCCGGTCGCGCATTGTCTTCCACCGGTTGAGCAGCTCGCTGGATACCGCCGGCTCCGACGGGCCAGGCGGTTCGATCTTGCCGGCGGCCGCCGACCCGCGTGGGTATCGGAACAGGTGTCCCGCGAGGAGTAGCTCAGCAGCTGCACCGACGGCCAAGACGGCGATCGCGGCCTCATACCACGAGACGGTCGCGCCCGTAACGTAGGGAACAACTCCGAGGATTACCAAGACCCCGGTCAGCACCGCGGTCGCGTAGATCGTCCAATGGGGCCGCGCCCGAGCATGGGATCCGTCGTCCGCACCGTCGGCCGCCACGACCGCGCGTCGCCCGGTGGCACTTTAACCTGCCGGGACACGGCGGTGTTCAGAACACCGGACCCTACTCAGGCCGTTCACGGCCGGGACCCGCCTCAAGGCCATCCCATTGTGCGGGGGAAATGCCGTTTCCCGCCCGCCGAATCTTGAGAAGGAGTGGGTCGCGAGGATGCCGGTGAACGGCTCGAACTACGTTGTCGAACGAGCCGACTGAGACGATCTGCGAGGCAGTTACCCTGAGCCGGACACCAGCCTGCGGTCGCGGCTGGGTTTGCCGGCTCCACTGCACCTACATACCGTTAAGGCGGGGGGTCGGGTATCTGGATGGGAGTAGCGGGTATGTCCAGGGTAGAACGGGAGGTGGAGGTCGTAGGGACCAGTCATGCGATTGGGGCGCTCGACGGCGGGTCGTTGACGGCGGTCGCGTTCGGAGTCATTGGCAAGCCCGCAGCCGTTGCGGCCGGCTCCCCGGTCCCTCCGGGGTCTCCCGTAGCAGCTATCTCGGCCCTCGTATTCGTCGACCCTATCATGAATTCGCGGTTCCCCATGGGCTCCAAGTGGCGCCTATCGATGGACGACAAGGACGGATCGACGACGATTCGCCCCGTCCGACCGACGGCTCGGCGTGCGGCGAAAAAGCCCGAGAAGGATTAGACTGGCATGACGGATCTCGCCGCCGTTACGCCGAAAGTTGTCCGACCCCAACCGGACCCCGAGACCCCGCCGACGCTGCTCGTCGGTATGTGCAACACGGTCACGTCCGTCTCTACTGTCGAGGCAGGGGCCGCTGGGGCACTGATGGGATACATTCTATTGGCACCTTCGGACCAGTTGTCGGAGATTGAGCGCATACTACGATCGCTCGGGACACTCACCCCGGTTATTGAGAAATCCCAGACCGAGCAGCTGTTCTCAGATCCGAGCTCCACGACTCAGGCCACCCCCATGCTCGGTTTCCAGGACTCGAACGGCTCACAACCCGTCCAGGGTTTCGCAACCGATGAGAGCCGAGGGCCGACCGGCTGGATGTCGCCTGAGGACGCCGAGCTCCCGCCCGGCGTCAAGGGCCGGTACTATGTGGCTGGCGTCATCGCGAAGATAAGGGAACCTCGAGCGTCCCGAGCGTAACCGCTGACCGCCGGAATCCGTCACCATGGCGACGGTCCCCGAAACGGGGTACGAGGAAGTCACTGACTCCGACTTGGTGCTTCAGGGCGACCTCATCGGCAATCTTCACTGTCCATTCCCGAAGCTGCCGAAGGACCGGCCGGTCAAACGCGGGGATGCCATCGACGTTCTGGTCGACATCGTAGATCCCGCCGTGGTCCTAACCCAATCGTGCGATCTGGCCCAAGGGAGCGTCGACTTCGTGATTGTCTGCTCGACGATTCGGCACGGTTCGCTCAGTCCCGAAAGGCGCGAATCGACGAAGAAAAATCGCGTCTCAAACCTGCACTTGCTTCCGACGCACCCAAGCGCGACAGGACCCAAGGAGCGGATGGTCGCGCAGTTTGATCATCTCTACTTTCTTCCCCTCGTCCCGCTGAGGCAACTGGCAGAGACCCAATCCAAACGCCTTCGACTCAAGCCTCCGTTCAGGGAGCACCTTTCCCAGCGATTCGGGAACTACTTCGCACGCGTGGCGCTCCCAGAGACGCTCTTCACCGATGAGTGAGGGATGTGCGGGAATGCCTCCCGACTCCACGGGTCACTCCGAAGGGCGAATTCAAGGCCACAAATATAACGCAGCGACTCCGAGAACCACTGCGACCGCGAATAGACAGGCGATTCCCACGGCACAATGCCTCATCTCGGCTTGGTAGGCGAAGCTCGTCGCAGCCACGCCGAGCACCACGAAGTTTGCTGCCGGGGCGTACTGTGGATAATTGAGCATCAGCCCCGGGACTGGCGCGCTCGCGAGGTAAAGTGCGATGGCTGTGGCGAGGACCACGCGCACAACTGGGCGAGCCCCGCCAGAACGAGATGTACTGATTCCCAAAAGCCGGCTTTACCCAACCCTTTCCGACCCCGATCCCGGTCTCAAGCGAGAGGCTCAGGAAGACAAGGAGGGCGAATTGGTCGGCCGTAAGAACGCCGTCGAGCACATCCGTTCCCCCTTCCACCGCCCCTCCGAGTGCCACGTACGACGTAGGAGGTTCCTTGTCGATGGGTGGTGTGTTGCAGAAACGCTATGGCGCATCGCCATAGGGTGACGTTCCGGGCGACAAAGAAAGTCCCGAAGCGGGTCAGGGTCTCCTTCCTCGCCCGGAAGAAGAAGAGCCGGCGATAGTACCGCTCTACCCGTACCCCGGACGCGGCCCTACGGCGGCAGCGGCCTGGGGGCCGGCGCTAAAGATGAGTACGCCAAAGACGGAGCTTGACCGAACCGCGGCTGTTGAAATCTCCGCGAAGGCATCGACGAATCGATTGAACGACTGGACCTCGGTTGCCGAGATCCTGAACGCCTGCTCCAGGCGAACTCCTTCGAGATCCCCGATCTTTGATGTCGTAACGGGGCTGATGATCCACCCGACCCGCTGGCTATCCATCAGAGCTTGACGCAAGGATTGAAGCATCTCCTCCTGGAGCTTGGTCGTTAGTCTCCCTACCGCACTCCGCACCTCGCTGGGCACGGAAATGTCGCAGACGAGGTGGAGAATCCCCGTGACCTCAATGAGAGAGAAGCGCAACTGGCCCCTGATGATAGCGCGCGCGGGAATTGGGTTGCCCATTCCGTCTTTCGCTTCGAGCGGTTCGATTCCAAGTTGGAGCTCCCGAGCCCACTTGAGAGCAAGCTCGAACTGGGGACTTAGGGGTGGTTCCGTCACAGGTTACCGGAGTCTCGAAGGATTTCAACGTACTTGGCGTGGGAGAGGTCGCATTCGATGAATTCCTCGAACTGCCTCCGGGTCAGCTTCATCTGGTGGCACATGCGCGACACGTTCTGATCGCTGACCTCCTCGTGCCCGTGGCTCACGCGCGTTTTGATTCCGGTCGGCTTGTCCTCAACTTGAAGTAGGTAAAAATGGTGGTCCCGGTCCTCGAGAACGAACCCTTTCTTAGACAGGGCGTGACCGATGACTCGAGCCTTAATCGGAGCCAACGCCGCCCCCGGCGAGCCCGTACTTCTGGAGCTTCGCCTTGAGGGCAGCGCCACCGGGAGTAATCTCAGAGGGCCCGAGCGGCGCAAAGCGCCGAGAAAGCGCCGCGAGCTGGCCGAACAGGTCTTCCATCGCGTCACTGAAGGTCTCGCCGTAAGCGAAGAGGTCCAAATCGTCAATTTCGATGACAAACTCCTGCTGTTCTCGGACCATGCGCGCTGCCAAGCTCTGCCGGAAGGCGACGACCCGCCCTTCGAACGATGCCGCTGAGATCGGGAACACGAAGGACAACGGAGGAGTCAGGCTGTCGAGCCCCGCGAGTACAGCTTGGTTGAGCTTGACGAGCGATCCCGGTAAGCTGGGGCTGCTGAGTGCCTGCAGCCGGTCGTAAGCCCACTGCTCTACTCGGACTTCGAATCCAGTCCCAGAGACAGTAAGTCCGGCAGGGAGCCCGGATCCCCCCGCTGAGATCCCGAACTCTTGCTGGAGGCCCGCGAGGGACTCCGCGTTCGAAGACATTCGCCATATCTACCGGAGAGTCTTACTAAACCCTATCGGCGAGCCCTGGTCCTGAAGGCGCCTGCCTCGGGGCGGGGGGGGGACGCGGGGACGGGCCCCTCCGCCTCGATGCCTAACGGTTGGGCCTGTTGGCCAGCGCTACGCCATAGCGGGATTCTCCTACGCTCCGATGAGGACGGGGCGCATTCTCCTACACGGGCGTGTTTGCCCTACAAAGCCCCGGTCGGCGGCTGTGTCCCATAATTCCGGACTCGGAGCCGGTTCCCGACGGAGGCCGACTCG
>JAKIVS010000025.1 GCA_022750435.1 Thermoplasmata archaeon
GATCAACCGGGCGCCGCCGAAGGTCCAGTCGGCGCTCCTCGAGGCGATGCAGGAGCGGCAGGTCACCGTCGACGGGATCGGCTACCCGCTTCCGCGGCCGTTCATCGTCATCGCGACCGAGAACCCGATCGAGCAGGAGGGGACGTACCCGCTTCCCGAGGCCGAGCTCGACCGATTCCTGTTCCGGATCCTGATGGGGTACCCGAACGAGGCCGACGAGCGCACCCTGCTCGAGCGCCACACCGGGACCCGGATCCCGGAAGCGACCGGGCTCCTGCTCGACGCCGGAACGCTCGACCGCCTCCGCGAGGAGGCGCTCGCCGTCGGCATGACCCCCGAGGTCCTCGACTTCGTGATGAAGATCATTCGAGGCACCCGGAACGACGCTCGGATCCTGATGGGCGCCTCGCCGAGGGCGGGGGTGCAGTTCCTGCGCGCCACCAAAGCCGCGGCACTGCTCGCGGGCCGGTCGTACGTGACCCCGGGCGACGTGAAGAGCATCGTCTTCGACGTTCTCAACCACCGAATCCTCCTCCACCCCGACCTCCTCGCCCAGCGGTACGTCACCGGGCGGAACGGCGTCGAACCGCTGCTCCGCGAGGTCCTCGAGAAGCGCGCCGAAGAGGTCCGCGCTCCCCGGTAGGGGACGCGGGAGCGGACTGGTGATCTCCCGGCGCGGCTCGGCCGCCCTCGCCGCCAGCGGGGGCGCCCTCCTCCTCGCCGTGTACTCGCTGAACATCCTCCTCCTCGCGGGCGCCGTCGCCTGCTTTGCGGCGGTGGCGGGCGAACTGCTCCTGTTCCAGCTCGCCCCCCCGGGACCCGAGCGGTTCCCGTTCGTCTCGGACCGGACCGGCGCGCCCCGCGCGGCCTCGCCCGGCGCCGAGTTCTCCGTCGGAGTCCGCGTGACCTACGCGGGCACCGCTCCCGTCGTCGGGGAAGTGCGCGACCTGCTTCCGCGCTCGCTGCTCCCCATCGCGGGCCGCTCCTTCGACCGGCGCCGCTGGGAGCCGGGCGATTCCGCGGAACTCCGGTACGGCGTGCGAACGACGACGCGGGGAAGCCACGTGCTCGGTCCGGTGATGGTCACGGTCGACAGCCCCCACGGCCTCGCCTGGCGGCAGTGGGCGCTTCCGACCAGCGACCAACCCGTGCGCGTGGTGCCGCCGGCCCCCCTCGAGCGCTCGCACCAGATCGGCCCCGCGCTGCTCACCCGCATGCAGGGTCGGCTGGCGCTCCGCCACCGCGGCTTCGGCACCGAGTTCCGCTCGCTCCGCCCCTACCAACTGTCCGACGACATCCGGCACGTGGCGTGGAAGCGCTCCCGCCCCGGGCAGCTCTACGTCCGGGAGTTCGAGCAGGAGAGCCGGCAGGACTTCGTGCTCCTTCTCGACGTGACTCCCGCGATGGCCGCCGGCCTCCCCGGCGAGAACGCCCTGGACCGCGCGGTGGAAGCCTCCGCCCTCGTCATCGCGGCCGTCTCCCGCAGCGGGGAAGACCGCGTCGGGCTCTTGATCCAGGCGGCGAAGACCCGGCAGTACCTCAGGCCCGAGCGCGGGGAGTCCCATTTCCGACGCCTCTCGGAGAACCTCGCGTACCTCCGCCCGACGGAAGGGACGTTCGACCTGGCGAACGCCCTCGAGCTCTGCACGCGCCGACTGACGCGCAACACCCACGTCCTCGTCTTCACGGCCCTCGACGGACCCCTCGACCCGCTCCACCTCGCCTTCACGCGGTTCCGCGCGCGTGGCCACCGGCTCTACCTGTTCCCCGCGAACCGGGCCCGGATGTACCCGGCGGTGGACCCGACCCACCCCGCCGCAACGGCGTTCGGCTGGGCGGGCGCGGAGGAGCGGGCGAACCTGGAGCGCCGCATCTCGAGGGTCCGAGGGGAAGGGATCCCGGTGTTCCCGTACGACCGGCGGGGCGCCTCGACGCAGGTCCTCTCCACCTACACCCAACTCCGCGCCTGGGGGACCGCATGACGGGTCCGCCCCGAACCGCGCCGTCGGCGTGGCTCGCGCTCCTCGTGTTCGCGGACGGATTCTTCGTCGTGCTGTTCGCGCTCCGTGACTACTCGGCGTGGGCCGTGCTCGGCACCGTTCTCGCCGGGCTCCCGCTCGCGGGGGCGGTCTGGTCGCGTCGGTGGGACCTTCCGTGGTTCGGCCCGGCCGCCGGGTTGATCCTCAGCTTCCTCCTGTCGGCGGTGCAAGGGTTCCCGAGCGACTCCATCGGGAACGCGCTCCTCGGCGGGGTCCTGCTCGGCTCCCCCCTGGCCATCATGGCCGCCATCCTGCGGTGGAGCCGCGAGCCGTCGATCCTCCTTCCCGCCACGTTCGCCGGCCTCGTCGACCTCCTGACGTTGAACGCCGCCCTCAACCGGCTCGGCTCCCAGAGCGCGCTGGCGACTCCCTGGGCGCTCGCCAACACCTTCGTGCAGGTCTCCCTCGACCAGCTGAACGGGTTCGGCGGGCTGTTGGCCGGCAACGCCTCGGTGAGTCTCCCCGTGCAGTCTCTGCGGGACCCCGTCTTCGCGACGCTCGCCCTGCTCGCGCTCGTCGGCGTCTTCCTGGCGCTGTTCGCCCCCGAGCTCGGCGGAAAGGACGTTCCGCGCCACGAGCCGTACGACATCCTGGTGCCGGTGGTCATCGGGGTGGTGGCCGCCGCCCTGTTCGAGCTCGGGGCGGCCGAGGAGCCGCGGTTCGCCCTTCTGGGTCTCGGAGTCGCGGTCCTCGTCGCGGTGGTCACGATCCTCGTGCTCGCCCGTCGGTCGACTCCCGTCCGGGCCCCGGCCGGGGTCACCCCATCCGCGCCGGGTCAGCCGGCGCCACCGTAAGGCTGGTCGACGGGCGCGTCTCCGGTCGATTCGGTCGGTTCCTCTTCGGGTGGCGGTGGAGCCTGTCGCCGCGAGACCAGCAGGACGACCGCGGCCCCGAGGAGCCCCGCGCCCGCCGCCACGCCGACCAGCTCCCACGTCGAAATCCCTCCGAGGCTGGACGTGGTCGTCGACGTCGCGGCGTCAACGACCAGTTCCACGGAGGCCGTCGCCGGGTCGTTGCGGGAATCCCGGAGGGAGACCGTGATGTCGTACGTCCCGGCCGCCGTCGGAGCGCACTCCTCGCTGGGGCCGTTCGACGACGCGCAGCCGGGCGGGAGCGACTCCCACGCGAACGTGGTCCCACCGGAACCGCCGCTCGCGACGGCCGTGAGATTCGTCGATTGACCGACGGTGATCGAGGCGGGGTTCGCCGACACCGAGGCCCGGAGGGGCGCAAGGACCTCGACGGTCAGGGTTCGGTCGACCGACTCCCCGAGCGAGTCGGAGACGGTGAGCGCCACTGGGTACGACCCTTCTGCGGCGTAGAAATGCGTCGCGTTCGCGGAGGTCGAGGAGTCCCCGTCCCCGAACGTCCACGAGAACCGTTCGGGGAGGAGCCCCCCGGCCACGGTCGAGGTGAACGCGACCGATAGCGGGGCGACCCCCAAGGTGACGTTCGCCTGGGCCATGGCGCTGAGGGGCTCCACGACCGTGATGCCGACGCTCGAGAGGACGGTCTCCCCCCCCGAATCCGTCGCCGTGAGTTGGGCGGTGTAGAAACCGGCATTCGTGTACACATGGACGGGGGCCGTGCCGGTGCCGTTCGTGGACCCGTCGCCGAACGACCAGTCGAACTGGAACGGCGGGGTTCCGTCCGAGGGCGACGCGGCGAAGGTGACGGAGAACGGTGCGACACCGGCCGTCCGGACCGCCGACGCGGAGACCCGCAAGGGCGCGTCGACCAACACCGCGACGGAGGCGTTCGCCTCGTGACCGGCCGCGTCGCTCACGGTCACCGTGGCGGTGAACGGTCCGGGGGTCAGGTAGAGGTGGCTGACGTCGAGGCCTTCCGAGGAGGGCGATCCGTCTCCGAAGATCCACACGCCGGAGAACGGGCTCTCGTTCCCCGAGGGCGTCGCCGTGAAATTGACGAGAAAGGGCGCGTCTCCGACGGTCGAACTCGGCCCGGTCGAAACGAGGACGCCGAGCGGGCCGGTCACCGAAATGTTGACGGTCGCCCGGCTCGTTTGGCGGGCCCCATCGCGCTCGGTGAGCGTGGCGGTGAAGTTGCCACCCGTCCGGTAGAGGTGCGAGGCCAGGGCGCCGGACCCAACCCCCTGATCCCCGTACGTCCAGGAATAGACGAACGGCCCCAACCCTCCGGCAGCGCTGGCACTGAAGTTCACCCGCAACGGGGCTTCCCCGTACGCCGGGCTCGCCTGAATCCCGGCGACAAGCAGGGCCGCGACGGAGATCGCGAGGGAGCGGTTGATCGACCGACCTTGGGAGTCCCGGACGGTGAAGTTCACGAGATAGTTCCCCGCCGTCCCGTACGCGTGGCTCGCCGTCGCCCCGGAGGCCTTCGCCGAACCGTCTCCGAAGCTCCAATTGAGCGAGAGCGGTGCCGACCCCCCGGAGACGTTCGCCGAGAAATTCACGGCGACCGACTCACCGACGGATACCGAGGAGCTGCTCAGGTTCAGAGCGAGCGGAGCGTGGGGGAACGTCCAGGTGTCCCCGACGTACGCCTGCGACGTCTCCGCGCCACCCAGGAGCACGAGCACCTTCTGCGTCGCGTCGTAGGCGACGGAGTAGCAGCAGCGGGCGAAGGGAGCGTGGGTCAGGTTCGAGTTCAGCTCGGTCCAGGTGTTGTTGTTGTACGACCAGGTGTTCGAGAGAAACGCACAGATGCCCGCGGAATCGTAGCCGCCTCCGAACAGGATCATGGCAGAGTCGATCGGGTCGTAGACGAGCCCGCCCCCCTGCGTGACCGGCCCTGGCGGGCTGGTCGCGTTCACCACGGTCCACGCGGTGCCGTTGAAGGAGACGGTGGAGGCGGTGCCGGAGCAGTTCGTGGCGGTGGAGGCGTATCCGAGAAGGTCGTGGCTCGGTGGGTCCCACCCGCCGTAATCCAAGATCGGTGGCCCGCCCGCGACGGCCGAGGTCACATCGGTCCACGTCCCGTTGACGAACGTCCAGCTGTCGTTGTCGATCAAGCCGACGAGGTAGTACGACCCGCCGTAGAGGTAGTCGGCC
The DNA here is from genome assembly GCA_022750435.1 of Thermoplasmata archaeon. Taxonomy (GTDB): domain Archaea; phylum Thermoplasmatota; class Thermoplasmata; order Lutacidiplasmatales; family UBA184; genus Lutacidiplasma. The sequence goes on from JAKIVS010000025.1 coordinate 5,072, forward strand.
CGGAGCGTCGGGTCGGCGGTGAACACGGAGAACTGGGCTTGGCGGGCTGACGGGGCGGTGACTGGAAACAGCTGGTTCCACCCCGAGGAGTTGAACACCCACGTATCCCCGAGGATGTTCGATCCGGCCCGTCCCCCGAACAGGACCATTTCCTCGTTCCAGGGGTCCCACGTCATCAGCGCGGCCCACCGGGCCGAGGGAGCCGTGGAGAGGTTCGCGGTGAGGTTGGCCCACGTTCCGTTCGCGAACAGCCACGTGTCGCCCCAGGCGGAGTTGGACGAGTGGTTGTACCCGCCGAACATCAGGGTCCCATTCAACCCCGGATCGTAGGCGAGGGCGGCGAAGGTCCGGTTCCCCGGCACCCCTGCGGCAAACCCTGTCGAGAGGTTGAACCAGTTCTCGCCGGCCGCGCTGGGGCCTAAGCGGCTCGGTCCGCCGGCGGACCCCCGAGAGGAGGCGTCGAGTCCGGTGCGGTCGGGAGGAGGATTGCGGCCCGGAAAGGAGCCTTGAGCGCCGATAGCCCCGTCCGTTGCAATTCCCGAGAGGACGACACCGAGCGCGATGACGCAGGCGGCGGCCACCGAGGTTCCGAGCCTTGGCGGCGGCCAGACTTGCCCGAGGTCCATGGGCGGCCGCACAGCACGCTGCGGGAAAAAATCACCGTTCTGCCAGATTCGGGGACACGGGACTGGACTCTCCACGCCTCCGCCGGCCGACGCGGACGCACCCCCGCGTCGAGTGTGGTGTTGTCGAGTGCTCCGGACCCCTCACCGAGTCCGTTAGGGGTCACCGGGCCGGGCAATCCGCGGAGTCGGGACGTCCCGGGATCTCAGGAACCTCGTCCCGGGCCGGCAGGGATGCCTCGTCGGACCGGTCCCTCCGTCCGCCGCCGCCACCTGGCCGGATCACGGCCGGCACCGCTAACGTGAGACCGAATCCCTGGGTTCGCCGTCAGCTCGGGGCATCCGGAATCAACCCAGCCTCACCGGAATCCGCCACCTCGGCGGGCGGCTCGGGTGAGGCGGTTTCGGCCGCAGGGCTTCGGCGGCGGCCGAGGAGGGAGACCAGAGCCCCCAGCGCGGCGCCGCCGAGGACGGCCCCCCCGAGGGCTCCCCAGAGGACAATCGGTGTCGCGGGCGAGGCGGAGCTCGTGGGGGTGGCCGCTCCGACGACCGTCAGGACGACCGAGGCCGAGGCGTTGTCGTTCTCCGAATCCAGAGCGAGGACGCTGACGTTGTACGTGCCGGCGATCGTCGGTGTGCACGAGATCGACGGTCCGTTGTTCGCCGGACAGCCGGGGGGAAGGGACGTCCACGAGTACACCGGAGTGCCCGAACCGCCGAGGGCGGACGCGGTGAAGTTGATCGACTGCCCAAGGTCGATCGGGTTCTGGTCGACCGAGAGCGTGGCGACGAACGTCGGGAACACCTGGACCTCGACGGAAGCGTCGACGAGCTCGTTCAGGGCGTCGGAGACCGTCACCCCGGCCGTGTAGGTGTGCGCTCCCACGTACCGATGGCTGACATTCTGGCCGACCGCGGTGCCACTGTCCCCAAACGCCCAGTCGAAGGTGAGCGGTCCGAGGCCCCCGGTCGTGGAGGAGGTGAAGCTGACCTCCAAGGGGCTGAGTCCGTACAAGACGCTCGCGTGGGCCGTGACCACGGCCGGCGCGACGGCGTGAATTGGGACCACGGACAGGGCCACGGCCCCGACCGAGTCGGTCACGGTGAGCGTCGCGAGGTACTCGCCGACCACCGTGTACACATGGGTCGGAGCGTCGCCCGTGGCATTGGAGCCGTCTCCGAACGTCCAATGGTAGGTGTACGGCCCCGTGCCGCCCGAGGAGGTCCCGACGAAACGGACCGAGAACGGCACCAGCCCGACCGTCTTCGCGGTGCTCGCCTGGGCCGCGAGCCCACCGACGACCGTGACGACGACGGTCGAGTTCGCCTCGTGTCCGACCAGATCGGTCACCGTGACGTTCGCATCGAATGTGCCGGCGGAGACGTATTGGTGGCTCACGTTGAGTCCCGAGCCGTTGGGCGTCCCGTCGCCGAACGACCACGTCGCCGAGAACGGCGACTCAGTACCCGTGGGCCGGGCCGAGAAGTTCACCACGAAGGGCGTCTCCCCGGAAGGGACGCCCGGCGATGTGACTACGCCGACCCCGAGCGGGTCCGCGATGGAGACGTTCACGGTGGCGACGCTCGTCTGCGCCGACCCATCCTTCACCGTGAGGCGGGCCGAGTAATTCCCGCCGGCCCGGTAGACGTGGCTCGCGTTGAGCCCGACACCGTTCGTCCCGTCGCCGAACGCCCAGGCGAACGTGTACGGTCCGACCCCGCCCGCGAGGCTCCCCGTGAAATTGACCCGGACCGGCGCCTCGCCGCTCGCCGGGTGGGCGCTCGCCCCGGACGTGAGGGGGTTGCCGACCCGTACGACGAGGGAACGGTTGATCTCCCGACCCTGCGCGTCCTCGACGGTGAAGTTCAGGCCGTACGTTCCGTTGGTCGCGTACGTATGGTTCACCGAGGCGGTGGTGGCGTTGGGGGTCCCGTCGCCGAAGCTCCAATTGTCGACGAGCGCCCCGGCGCCGCCGGTCACGTTCGCTGCGAGCTGGACGGCGAACGGGGCCACCCCCGTGAGGCTCGAGGTCGTGAGGTTGAGCGTGAGCGGAACCGCCGGGAACGACCAGGTGTCGCGGACGTACGTGTTCGTGTTGGTGGTGCCGCCGAGCAGGACCACGACCTTCTGCGTCGGGTCGTACGCGACGGACTCGCAACACCGGCCGCCGGGGGAGCTCGTGAGGTTCGACGTCAGGTCCGTCCAGGTGCCGTTGACGTACGTCCACGTCTCCCCGGCGCCTGAGCAACCTCCGCCCTGGGTGCCGCCGTAGAGGAGCATCCCACCGAGGAGGGAGTCGTAGACGAACCCGTCCCCCTCCTGGACGGGGCCGGGGGAGCTGTTCGCTCCGGTGACGTTCCACGCCGTCCCGTTGAACGACATCGTGGCGGTGCTCCCGGTGCAGTCCGTTCGATTCGAGGTGTAGGCGACCAGCGAGCTGGTCGTTGGGTTCCATGCCCCGGCGTCGAGGAAGGCCGGGCCCCCCGTGACCGAGGTGGTGATGTTCGTCCAGCTCCCGTTCACGAACGTCCAGCTGTCGTTGTTGTAGTTCGCAGGGAAGCACAGGAAGCAGATCCCGCCGTACAGGTAGTCCGCGTGGAGGGTCGGATCGTAGGCGAACAGCGAGAACTGCTGTTGGCGCGCCGATGGCTCGGTGGCCGGGAGCAACTGCGTCCAGCCCGCGGAGCCGTAAGTCCAGGTGTCGTTGAGTTCGGTGAGGCTGTTGCGTCCGCCGAACAGGACCATCTCCTGGTTCACCGGGTCCCAGGCGAGGAGGGCCGCCCATCGCGCGGGTGGCTGCGTCGAGCCGGTCGGCGTCAGGTTTTCCCACTGGCCGTTGGTGAACAGCCAGGTGTCCCCGTCGGCGCCGACGCCGGAGTTGTTGTAGCCGCCGAAGATCAGGATCCCGTCGAGCGCCGGGTCGTACGCCATCGCGGAAAACGTCCGCTCGCCGGGCAAATACTGGGACCAGTTCGAGGAGAGGTCGAACCAATCCGCGGCGGGCGCACCCGCCGGCCGCGAGGCGAGACTCCCCGGGGTCGCACCGGCCATGGCCGTCCCGAGGGGCGATCCATGGGTGGAAGGCGAGCCCACGGGGAGATGGGGGGCGGGGGCGGCGAACGAGGAGTTCGCGCCGGAGAGGAGGAGGACGACCGAGACGAGCCCCAGCCCCGCCCACGTCGAAAGGCACCGCCCCTCGCGGCCGGAACGGCCCTCGCCGAGCACGGGTCGGCGAGACCCTCGGGGCCAAAAGGCCTTCCGGCCCCTGGGGGACCGCTCGGAACGAGGCCCTCCGGGCCGGGGGTCTCCCCTACCAACCCACCGGGGACGAGCGGTTCTCCTTCTTCAGCCACTCCTCGAGCGGCCGGAAGTAATCGCGGATCGCGGTCCCGTCCATCTCGCGCTCGCCGGTAACCGCCTCAAGGGCGTCCGGCCAGGGGCGGCTCGTGCCCATCTCGAGCATGGCGTTGAGTCGCTTTCCCGCCTCCTTCTCCCCGTAGATCGAGAAGCGATGGAGCGGTCCCGACCAGCCGAGCGCCTTCGCGAGGCCCCGGTGGAACTGGAACTGGAGGATCGCGGCGAGGAAGTAGCGCATGTACGGCGTGTTTGCCGGCACGTGGAATTTGGCCCCGGGGTCGAACTCCGCCTCGGACCGCTCGACCGGCGGGACCATCCCCTGGGACTGGCGGCGCTGCCGCCACCAGCTGCCCGTGTAGTCGTCCGGCGCGATCGCGCCGGAGAAGACGTCCCAGCGCCACCGGTCGATCATCAGGGCGAAGGGAAGGAACGCGACCTTCTCGAGTGCCTTGTGCATGAGCAGCCCGAGATCCTTCTCGGGACCTGGGACGGTCGAGAGGAGCCCCACGGTCCGGAGGTACTCCGGCGTCACCGAGAGGGAGATGGTGTCCCCGACGGCCTCGTGGAATCCGTCGTGCGCGCCGTCCCGGAACAGGAACGGCTGCGCCCGGTACGCCCGCTGGTAGTAGTTGTGGCCGAGCTCGTGGTGGACGACGTGGAACTCCTCCCCCGTGATCTCGATGCACATCTTGATCCGGAGGTCGTTGTCGGCGTCGACGTCCCAGGCGCTCGCGTGGCAGACGACGTCCCGGTCGCGGGGGCGCGCGAGCATCGAACGCTCCCAGAAGGTGGAGGGGAGGGGGTCGAGCCCGAGGGAGACGAAGAACGCTTCCGCGAACTTCACCATTCCGACGGGGTCGGTCTTGCGGCCGACGAGGATCGGGGTGAGGTCGAATCCCGGATCGGCGTTCGGGGGCGCGAGGAGGGGGAACAAGTATTCCCAACTCTGCGCCCACATGTTGCCGAACACGTGCGCCGGGACCGGGCCGGTCTTTGCGACGACGTCGTCGCCGTACGACTCGTTGAGCTTGCGGCGCGCGTAGGCATGGAGTTCCTTGTAGAGCGGGGCGACCTGCTCCCAGAGGTGCTCGACGGTGCGGGAGAACTCGGCGGGGGTGAGGTCGTACTTCGCGCGCCACATCTCGCCGAGGTCGCCGAAGCCGGCGTCGCGGGCGCCCTTGTTCCCCAGCTCGACGAACCGGGCGTACCCCTTCCGCATCGGGCGGGCCGTGGCGTGCCAGCCGGTCCAGACGTCGAGGAGGACCGTCGGGTCGTGACTCTCGCGCAGGAGCTTCGAGAGGGCTTCCAGGTCGAGCGGCTTGCTGTGGCCCCTCGGGGTATACCGGCCCTTGGCGTAGGCGCCCTGGAGCTCGGCGACGAGCCGAGTCAGTTCGTCGGCCTCCTTCGGGTCCGCGGGGGCGGCGAGCGGCTGGCCCAATCGGAGGAGGAGGGCCTTCCGGGCGTCGACCGGCCCGACACGCTTCGGGTCCCAGGTCAGGGTGACCTTGGCGAGGTTCGCCGATTCCTTGAGGTACCGCGCGTTGCCGCGCGCACTCACGAACTCGGAGTCGTCGGTGATGTAGGTGTTGTACACCCAGTCGGCCCTCGCCGACTCGATGTACAGGTCGAGGAGCGTTGCCTCGGCGTCGAGCAGGAACCGCGTCGGGTCCGCGGCGTGGGGGTGGGAGGCGAGGGTGGACATGGTCACGCCCTCCGGTCCGATGGAGGGACGGTCGGGCCGGGGAGCCGGTGCGGAGGGACGGGCGCGGCGCTCATCGCCGAGCCCGACGCTCCGGGCTACTTCCGAATTTCGGAGAGTCTCTGCGAGAGCTTGACGACCGCGCGCACCGCGTTCGCGGCGTTCTCGATGCGGTCCTGGGCCTGCAGACGGGTCTCGCCCGGTCCGGAGATGCCGAGGCCGACCGGCTTCCCGAACTCGACGGAGAGGTCCACGAGCTTGCGGGCGGCCTGGTTCATGACGACCTCGTCGTGCTTGGTCTCGCCCTCGATCACGGCGCCCAGCGTGACGACCGCGTCGACGTCGCCGCGCTCAAAGAGCGTCTTGACGACGAGCGGCATGTCGTACACCCCGGGCGTCTTGACCACGGGACCGAGCGAGGCGCCGAGGAAATTGACCTCCTCCTTGGCCCGCTCGACCATCGCGTACGTGACGTCGTAGTTGAACTCGCTCGCCACGAGGGCAATTCGAATCCCGGCACCTTCGGACTTTCGACTCGGCATGGTTCGTGATTTCCTCCTGGAGTTGGATGGGTGAGCGGCTCCCTCGGCCCTCAATGGGTCGCGCGCACCGCCCCGGCGTCGCGGAACCCTTGGCGAAGACCCGTCCCAGCGCGCCGGGCAAGGTCCTCCGGTCGGAACAGCAGGGCGTAGGCGTTCTCGGCGTGCTCCTCGGCACGCCGTCGGGCCAGGAACTCGAGTTCCTTCCCGTCGGCGGCCTCGCCCTCGAAGACGAAGCACTCGACGACTGGCTTCGATTCGAGGACGCCCGCCAGAATGAGCCCGGTCGACGCCTCGTGGGCGCACACCTTGTCGTACTCGGCCCTTCCGGGCATGCCGAGGACGAGGCAGAGGTCCATCCCTTCCTGGAAGAGGCGGCGGACCGCGACGGGTAGGTCCTTGATTCCGGGGACGGTGCGTCGGGTGATCGTGAACCCCGTTCCGGTCGCCTTCAGGCGGTCGGTCGCGTATCGTCCCATGTCGACCCGGGCGAACGTCGTGTCGACGATGCCGACCTTCTTCAACGGGCCTCCGGGGGGGGCGACGCTCTTCGCTCCAGAATCCGCTCGACGATCTTGCGCGTGGCGAGGTCGTTGTGAGGGTACGCCCCGAGTCGGACGACCTTCGCGGGGACCCCCCGCCGGGCGCACTCCGCCTCCACCTCGCGGTCGTTCCAGTGCTGGTTGTAGCCGAGCGCGATGATGTCGGGCTTCTCCCGGACCACGGTCTCGTAGATGTCGGTGGTGCTGCCCAGGACCGCGCGGTCGACCGCCTTGAGCGACTCGACCATCTCGCGGCGAAGATGCTCGGGAACGTAGGGTTCGTGCTTCAGTCGACGCGCGGTCTGGTCGCGGGCGACGACGACGACGAGCTCATCGCCGAGTTTCCGGGCCTCGGTGAGGAAGAACACGTGGCCGGGGTGCAGGAGGTCGAAGACCCCCGTGGCCATCACGCGGACCATGATTCGACCGCCTCGGCGATCGTCCGACCTTCCAGGAACACCCAGCCGTGCGATTCGGCGTACCGGCGGGCCGCTTCGGGGGAGCGTGGGCCACCGGAATCGCCGAGCATCTCGCAGACCGTGGCCGATTCGGACAATCCGGCCAGACGGGCGAGCGAGATGGCAAGTTCCGTATGACCTTTCCGTTCTCGGACGAGACCGGGGGCGGAGTAGAGAAGGGGAACGTGTCCGGGCGAGGTAAATTCGCGGACGAACTGCGCGCGTAGCGCGTCCTCGGTTTGGGTCGGCGCGCCGCGCGCCAAATCGCCGAGGGCGCGAATCGTGACGGCCCTGTCGTTGTCCGGAACTCCCGTGAAGTTGGTGCGGTGGTTGACGGTGATGCCAAAGGCGCTTCGGAGGTCGTAGCGGAGTCGTTGTCGGGCGACCTCGCCGAGAACGGGGAATCGGGCAGAGCCGAGCTGGAGGAGCTCGGACGCGAAGGGGAGCCCAATCCGGACCCTGAGCTCGTCCGAGATCGCGGTGCAGATGAGGCCCCCCGCATCGGTCCGGGCGAGGCGAATCAGCTCCGGGGTCGCCTTCTCGGAGAGGAACACCAGGTCGGTCTCCCCCTCGCGGTCCGGGGCGTCGAAGATCAGCACCGGTTCGCCGTGGGCGAGGCTGTCCCCGGCGACGGCCAGCGCCTGCGGGAGAACTTTCGGCAGTGGGCTCGCCATCATCCCGAGCCAATCACCGATGCGCGACTAATAAGGAATGCGTAGATACTCAAGAATGGGTTGTTAGGCCCTTTGGGAAGGGAGAGTCAGAAGCTCGTCGATCGGCCTCGAACCGTCCTGACACCTGCATGGGGCAGGCGTTCTAGGAGGTGATCCATCTGCAGGTTCCCCTACAGATACCTTGTTACGACTTAGTC
>JAKIVS010000005.1 GCA_022750435.1 Thermoplasmata archaeon
GACCGGGGGGTTGGGCGTCCCCTTTTACACCGAAACCGTCCTCAGCGGGGGTGACAGGCAGGAGCGACGTTCGGAGGAGTGGTACGTCTCGGTCGTCTCCGTAGACGCTCTGTTCCATCGGGCCGCGGGCCCCGCGACGAGCGCTCGGAGGAGCGCCCTAGCGGGTATCCATCACGGGAACCGGGTTAGGTCCTGACGGGAGCAGCCTTACCGTGACCCGTCGACGCTGGTGGGGCGACGGGGCCGAGGAGCGGCCGGGAATCACGTACCGTTGTTCCGAGCACCCATCCTGCCGGCCTAGCACCGCTCCTCGAATCCACCCCTTCGCATCGCCGCCTCCACCGGGGCGGGTGTGGGCGCCCGGACGGCTCCGGCGACTCCGCGCGACGATTGGTCCGACTTCGGGGAGATAGGCGCGGTCAGCCTTCGATCCGGACGAACCGGTCGATGAGTTCCGGCGCGGACGCCTTGGCACGGACCCAGAACTCCTTGCTTTCGGAGTCTCCGGGCGCGAACAGGTGGTCGAATCGGATCCGATCCTCGCCCGGTGGGACGCGGCCGGCGCAGCGGATCATGAATTCCCGAAGTTGGCGAGGGCTCGCGAGCCTCGGGCTCCGGGCGATGTAGTAGAGTGCCAGTTTCTCGAACTCCGAGATCTCCGGCGTGCGGCCCCGCAGGGCCGATTGCAGGTTCGACACGGCGACGAGGATCCGATCCTCGGGCCCGACCGAAGGCAGCGACCGCTGGTGACCCTCGGGAATCCGAGAGAGCAGGTCGGACCCCTTGGGTCGGGCGCGCATTCGCCCGAGCATCTCCTCGAGCTGGCTCCCCGAGCTTCCGGCGAGGACGAAGACCCGGGCGGGGCGATCCGTCGCACCCCGGTCGAGCTGGGGAAGGAGGGCCTCGTACGGCCACGGCTCGGACGGTTTGCTGTCCACCTCATCGATGAGCACGAGGGCCGGTCCCTCGTGCCGGGCAACGGCTTGGAGCTTCTCGCGGAACTCGTCTTCGGACGTCTCGGCGAGGTTGAGCTCGAAGTACCGGGCGGTCGTGCCCGCGACCCGCGCCGATTCCCGGACGAAGAACGTCTTCCCGCTTCCGGGCGGCGCCCACAGGAGGAGATTCTCCACCGCGCCGGGTCCAGCCCCGAGTCCTCGGTCGATCTCGTGGTGCACGTCCTTCAGGGCGTGACGAGCACGTTCCTCGAACCGTGTGTAGGATCCGACGACGGTGTACCGCGACATCGCCAGGTCGGAGGTGTGGTCCAGGAGCTCGACGAGCGGCCGGTCTTCGGTGGTCTCCCGGGCGAGGCCCATCCGGGCGAGCATCGCCTGGAACCGGGGAAGGGAACGCAGGCGGTCGAACCTCGGCTCGACCTTGATCCAGACGAGCCAACTGGACCGCTCCTTCTCCGCCCGCTCGAGCCAGGACAGCGCCTCGTCCGTCTCCGCGAGCCCGGTGTAGATGAGGGCGATCCAGTAGGAGGGGAGGTACGTCGAGCGGGCCCGATTGAGGAGCTGGGCCAGGATCTCCCGAGCCTCGGCGCTCCGGCCCGCCGAGGCGTACGCGTGGCCGAGCACCGCCAGGGAGATCGTGCTCCCCCGGGAGAGCTCGACCGCTTGACGAAGCTCGGCGATGGCCTCGTCGTACATCCCCTTCTCCAAGTACGGCCGTCCGAACCACAGATGGGCCTGGACGAACCCCGGGTCGAGGGCCAGGGCCGATCGATACTGGGCGATGGCCCGGTCGTACTGCCGAGAGAGGTAGAGCACGTGGCCGAGGCCGGTGCTGATGGCGAGCGACACCGGGTCGAGCTCCATCGCCCGACCCATCTCGCTGAGGGCTTCGTCGAACCGACCCATCGCCTTCAGGTAGTCGGCGTAGAACTGGTGGGCGGCCGGGTAGTTCGGGTTGAGCTCGACCGCCCGGCGAAGTTCTCGCTCCGCGCCGGCGAAATCCCGTTCGTACTGGAACTTGACGAGGCCCAGGGCGGCGCGTGCCTCGGCCAGATTGGGATCGAGACGCAGGGCGGCCTCCGCGGCGGTCCTCGCCTTGGGGAAGGCGTCCGACGGGGACAAGAACTCCAGCAGCGCGAGGGAGCTGTACGCATCGGCGAGACCCGCGTGCGCGAGTGCAAAGGTCGGATCCTTCGCGATGGCCCGCTCGTACAGGCCGACCGCGTCCTTCAATCCCGACTCGCTGCGGAGGTTCCACTTGAACCGCCCCTCCAGGTACAGCGTGTAGGCGTCGATGTCCGGGGTCGTCGACCGCTCGAGCAGCCGTTGCTCGGACTGTCGAAGATGGAGCTTGAGGGCTTTCGCGATTCGGGAGGCGATGTCCCGCTGGATGGCGAAGATGTCCGAGAGTTCCCGGTCGTAATCGGCGGACCATAGGTGTTCCTCGGTCCGTGCGTCGATCAGCTGGGCCGTGACGCGAAGTTGACGGTCGGCCCTTCGGACGCTTCCCTCGAGCACCACGGCGACCTGGAGTTCCTTGGCAATCTCGGCGATCCCTTTCGCGGTGCCCTTGTACCGCATGGCGGAGGTCCGGGCAATGACCCGGATCCCGGGGACCCGGGAGAGGACCGAGATGAGCTCCTCGGTCAGGCCGTCCGCAAAGAACTCGTCCTTGGAGTCCGGACTGATGTTCGACAAGGGGAGGACCGCAATGCGGGTTCCGTCTCCCGGCGCGCTCGGCATTGGACCTGGGCGACCCCTCCGATGCACGCCGTGCCCTTGCTTATTCTTGCGGATGCGCCCGAAGACCGCAACGACACGCCGTGCCCAGTGGTTGCCAAGGCACCCCTGGGTACCCGACACCCCCACCCCCCCGGTTCCACTGGAACCGGTTCTGGGGCCTACGCCCACCCTTCCGAAGCGGGGTCCACCGCGTCCCGCTCGAGGATCGCACGGCGTTCCGGTGGGATCTCCTTCTTCCGGTTCGTGGCGTAGTCGTAGCAGACGACGACCGTTCGTCCCCGGGCGTAGAGCGTCGGTCCACCGGAGCGTTCCCGGAACCGGTAGAGGAGGGAGAAGCTGGTGCGTCCGAGGGGAGTGGCGGGAGCGACCTCCCCGAGGAGTTCCATTCCGTAGTGCGCGGGAGTGAGGTAGCGGCAGGTGGCCTCGGCGAGGATGATGTCGAGCTGGGAGGGGTCGAGGGACCCGAGGGTCGCGAGGTAGTAGTCGCAGCGCAGCGTTTCCATGAAGGGAAAGTAGACGGCGTGGTTGAGGTGACCGAGGACGTCCAGGTGATGGTAGAAGATCGGGAAGGTCCGGTGGACGGGCCAACGCTCCCAGGTCTTCGGAGCAGGAGGTTCGGTTCCCATGGCGGGCCCATTCGGGATTCCTATAAGGAAGCCGCCGGGGAGCGACGTGTCGGACACGTCGGCAGGTCCGAGACGACCTCCGCGCCCGTGCGCGGGCAACGCTTTCCCCGCCCGGTTCTCCAGTGGTACCGGAGGGGTGGGGGTCTCTGAGCGCCGGACGGAACGCGGTCACGGAGGAGATGGCCGCCACGGTCCAGTCGCTCCGGACCACGGTCCGGGCGCACTCCACCCGGTTCGAGACCGCGATCCCCCTGATCGCCAGCGAGAACCTGCTCTCGCCGTACGCGAAGGAGCTGATGATCTCCGACTTCCACTCCCGGTACGCCGAGGGGAAACCCGGGGAGCGGTACTACGAGGGGAACGAGCAGGTCGACGAGGTCGAACGGACCTGCCTCGCGCTCGCCCGCCGCGTGTTCCGATGCTCGTTCGCCGACGTCCGCCCGATCTCGGGCACGGTGGCGAACCTCGCGGTCCTGAAGGCGCTCACCGAGCCGGGCGCGCTCGTCGGGACCTCGCGTCTCGCCGACGGAGCCCACATCTCGAGCGCCTCGTTCGGCGCCTTCGGCCTCCGCGGCGTGAAGCCGGTGTACTACCCCTGGGACCCGGCGAAGATGACAATCGACGCGGCGGGCACCTGCAAGGTCCTCAAGGAGGCGCGACCGAAGCTGGCGCTGTTCGGTCTCTCGCTGTTCCTGTTCCCGATGCCGCTCGACGAGATCGCCCCGACGCTCGAGGAGATCGGCGCGATCGGCTGGTACGATGCGGCGCACGTCCTCGGCCTCATCGCCGGCGGCGAATTCCAGGACCCGCTCCGCGAGGGAATGACCGTGATCTCCGCCTCCACGCACAAGACGCTCCCGGGTCCCCAGCACGGGATCCTGCTCGGGGAGACGAACGACCCGGAGGTCGTCAAGAAGCTCGAGTCGGCGGCGTTCCCGGGTGTGACGTCGAACCACCACCTCCACACGATGGCCGCCCTCGCGGTCGCCCTCGCCGAGCAAGTCGCCTTCGGCGCCGCCTATGCGCGCCAGACCGTCCGGAACGCACGGGCGCTCGCGGAGGCGCTCCACCGCCGCGACTTCGACGTCCTCGCCGCCGACCTCTGCTTCACGCGCTCCCACACGATCGCCGTCCGGATGGCGAAGGAAGGGGGCGGGGAGCTCGTCGCGAAGCGGATGGCCGACGCCGGCCTCATTGCGAACAAGAACCTCCTTCCCGGCGACACGAGCCCGAAGCACCCGAGCGGGGTCCGACTCGGGACGCCGGAGGTGACGCGCGTCGGCATGGTCGAGTCCGACATGGAGCGGATCGCTGAGCTGTTCGACGACCTGCTGCACAAAGGCCACTCCATCGAGAGCGTGAAGGCGGCCGCCGCCGAGCTGAAGCGCGACCACGCCACGATCCAGTACTGCTTCGGGGCCGGGGAAGCGGCGTACCGGTACTACGAACTCGTCGGCCGCGACCCGTAACTAGCCCGACGGCGCGCCCGGGTCCGCGGGCTCCTCGGCGTCGAGGTCCCGGCGGGCCAGCGCGGCGTCGAGCGCCATCGGGTCGACCTCGACGCGGGGTCCCGTCGGGCGCCGGTCGGGGCTCGCGAGCCGGAACCGCGGCCGTCCGTCCGGGCCGACCGACGGCTGCACGAGCCCTTCGGTGACCAGCGTCCCCACCCACTCCGCGAGCTCCGCCGCATCGGGCGCCGGGCCGGGGAATCCGTCGGCCACCCCGTCGAGGTCGGTGTCTCGGTCGAACGAGAGGCGGGAGAGTACGTGGGCCCGGCCCTCCGCGAGCCGCCGGAGCGGCTCGTCGGGGTCGGTCGGGTCGAGCCTTTCGGCCGCGAGCCCGGCCGTGCGACGCCGGCGGACCGCCAACGCCGCGACGACGAGGAGACCACCGAGGACCGCCGCGCCCACGCCGAGGAGCACGGTCGGGGAGAGCGCGTTGGACGCGGGCGGAGCCGGGAGCGCAAGCGGCCCGAGGAGCCTCTGGTTGTACTCACTGATCACGTAGCCCGTCCCGCCCGAGCCGCTCGCGGTGAAGTTCACCCACACCGCGCCGCCGTCCGGCCCCGCCCGGATCGGGGAGTCGAGGTCGTTCACGCCACCGGGAAACACCGAGCGGACCTCGACGAACCCGCTGGTCTGGGGGTTTCCGAAGACGTCCGCGATCGAGTACAGGGTCGCGCTCGTTCCGGGCCCGGTGGCGATGGTTCGCGGGTCGCTGAGGAGGACGTGATACGGGTTGACCGAGACGTCGATCGTCACGTTCGCGCCGCTCGCAAGGGACGGAGGGCCGGTGAACGTGACGACGCAGGCGCCGGCGCGCGTCGCGGCGAACGTGAGATTGAGCCCTCCCGACGTCCAGGCCGAGGAGGGGAGCCGGAATCCTCCGCTCGCGTTTGGTTCGACCGGGCCGAGCGAGGTGTTGACCCACGCCTCGCCGCAGGAGGGCGGAACAGCCACCGCGACCGGTCCGGGCGTCGACAGGGTCCGGTCGCCGTACCCGTCGTCGGTCCCGAGCTCGATCGGCACCGGGGTTCCGGCCTCGACGGTCCCATTCGCGAGCGGAGCGCTCGCCGTGAGGCTGCGGGGCGGGCCGCCGGTAACCTGGAGCTTCGCGCTGCCGGTCTCGACGGTCCCAAGGGCGTCGACCACGGTGAGGGTGACGACCTCGGTCCCGACGTTGGCGACTTGGAACGCGACCCCGGGGATCGCGTCGGAGGCGACCACGCCGGAATAGAGGGTGTCCGGCCCGGTCGTGTTCCACCAGTACGCGAGAGGGAACGCGCCGCCGGAGAACTTGGCGGTGGCGTCGACCGAGCCGTTTCGCGGGATGGTGGAGAAGTTCAGGTCGACCACGGGGGCCGTTGGGCGCGCGACGACGTCCACCGGGACCGACGTCGTCCGGTTCGCTCCCGAGGCGTCGGCGACCGTGACGACCGCGGAGTAGGTGCCGACGGTGGGGTACGCGACCGAGAGCGTCCAGTTGTGCCCAGGATTCTCGTTGCAGAGGAACCGACCGTCCCCCGTCACGAGGCACGCGGGACCGTACGGGCCCGTTCCGGTGGAATCGACCACACCGACGGAGAGTTGGAGCGGGACCGTGGCATACGATTCGGCCGGGTCGGGCTCGACGACCACGGCGAGGGCGGCCGACACGACCACGTTCGGGAACTGCCAGATCGCGGAGGAGGAGTACCCGTTCGAGACGTTCGCGGTCGGTTGGGCGAAGCCGAAGCTCGTGTAGGTGACGAGGAGGGAGCAGGCGATGCTCGCCTCCCCGCCGGACGTCGGGGTGACGGCGCATCGGGCGGACTCGACCGAGAGGCCCAGTCCCGGCGTGAGCGTCGCCGTGTAGGCGTAGCCGGCCGCGCCCGATGCCGTCAGGGTCACGGTGGCGGTGGCACCGACGTCGAGGGGATTCGGGTGGAACGAGGCGGCTGTGACCGTCGTTGCGCTCGCCGTCAGGTAGAGGTCCACGGCGGGGAGGTCGATCGCCGTGCCGTTGTACGATCCATTCACCCACAGCGTCACGGTCCCGGGTCCCGCGGTCGAGGCAGCCCGTACGGAGATCCCACTGGCGTTCGACGGACCGGTCTCGGTCCAGCCGGCGCCGTCGACCACCCACCCGTAGGTGAGGTTGGCCGTCGAGGGAGCTCCCGAACCGTCCCACGCCTCGGCGGTGATGACCGTGGGAGCATCGACGCTGACGGTGGCGAACTCGGAGGGGTTCGTCACGGCCGAGGCGAGGGCGTCGACCCAGGCGAGGTCCACGGTCGTTCCCGCCCAGTGGGTGGTGAGGAAGTATCCGGGGCTCTGCCCGGAGGTGACCCGGAATCCGAGGGGGCCGAACGGACCGCGGTAGGTGAGACACCCGGTCGGTCCGCATTGCGTCGCGGGAATCGAGAGGTTCGTCGCGAACCCGCCGCTCGCGTTCGTCGCGACCGTGGCGTTGGCCGACGAGCAGGTCACGGTGATGCCGTACTTCGAGCTCTGGTTCGTCTGGTAGAGGTAGCGAATCGAGACCGTGGCATTCGCCACCATCGGTCTCGGAGTTCGGGTCCCCTCGACCGACAGGACTCCTGCCACGGGCGCCGAACCCACGGTGCCGGTGCACGAGGCGGCGGGGCGAACCGACGTCGCGAGTCCGGACGGGAGGCCGGCGAAATGTCCGGGGGCCGCGGCCGGCAGGGAGGAAAGAAAGACGGCCAGGGCGAGGAGGCCCACGAGCGCTCCGGCTGTCCGACGTCGGCGGATCGGCATGGCAATCACCCGCCGCTCCCGGCGGAGCCGGAGGCGGCCTCCGCGAAAGGTGGCGCGCGGGGCTTAATCGTGTCGTTGTCGGTCGGCCCCCGAACGATGAGACGGACGGCCCCGCGACGAGCAAAGGAGCCGCCCCGTCGCCCCACGGCGACGGTCGAGGTCGAGGTTCCGAAGCTCAGCTCGTTCCCACAGGCCCGGGACCAGCTCGAGTACTCCAGCCGGTCCCTCGTCTTCGCCACCGACGGCGACCGGGTGTTCCGGGTCTGGGGACCCCCGGGACGGCCGTGGGTCCTCAGCGTGGAGGCGGCCGGAGCGCGGTGGAAGGCGAGGGGATATGGGCCCGGGCCGGCGGAGACGCGCGCGGCGGTGCGCGCGCTCTTCTCCCTCGACCACCCGATCGAGCAGTTCTACCGGTTGGCCCGACGGGAGCCGGTTCTGGCCGGCACGGAACGCACCTTCCGGGGACTGCGGATCCCGCGCGACGCGAGCGTGTACGAGGCGCTCTTCCATTCGATCCTCGGCCAGCAGGTCTCCGTCCGCGCCGCGAACGCGATCAAACAGCGGCTGATCGACGCCGCGGGAGCGTACGTCGAGGCCGAAGGGCATGCGGTCCCGCGCGTTCCCTCCCCTTCGGAGATCCGGACGCTGGCGACCGACGGATTGCGCCGGGGGGGGACGAGTGGAGCGAAGGCGCGGAGCCTGCTCGCGCTCGCCGAGTCGGAGGACGCCGGGTCGTGGTCGGAGGGCACGCTGCGACCGCTCGACACTCCGAGCGTGGTGGAGCGGCTCGACACCGCCCCCGGGGTCGGCCGGTGGACGGCGGAGAACGCGGCGCTGCGGGGACTCGGCCGCCCCGACGTCTTCGTGGCCGGCGACCTCGGCGTGCGAACGGCGCTCGACGCGTACGGCGCGGTGCCGCGGACCTCCCCCGAGGCAGAGGCGCGGAGCTGGGGCGACGCGAAGTACCCCGGTTGGGGGAGCTACGCCACGCTCTACCTCTGGCGCCGATGGGTGACCGAAGGGCCCCCCGCGACCACGCAGAAGGAGCCCTCGTCGGGCGAGGCCGACGCGGGCCCCTCGAGCGGGCACCGGCGCACCGGGTGATGGACCACCCCGTCCCGTCGCAGCTCGCTCTCGAACAGGATCACTTCGCGCACCGTCGTCCGTCCGAAGCTCCGGTCGTCGCCCGCGGCGAGCCAACGCTCCGCGACGACGATGTCGCGGGGGCCGCGGACCCGCATCCAGGTTGTGTGCGGGACGAAGGGGCGATCCTCCACGGGGAGGCCCACGGACGTGGCGGCCCGGTCGACCCGGCGGGCGAGGTCGCGAACCGCTTCGCCCCCCTCCCCGACGCCGACCCACGCCACGCGGGGATGGGCCCGGTCCGGGAAGGCGCCGACCCCCCGGAGCTCGAGGGGGAACGCAGGGCGCGAGCCGACGGCGGCCGCCAGAGCGGCCCCGAGCGGCGCGGCGAGCGTCGGGTCGATCTCCCCGAGGAACTTCAGGGTCAGGTGCGCCGGCGCGGCGTCGGGGACCGAGGGCCGGTGCGGGTCCGGGACCTCAACGGCAACGAAGGCACGCACGGGCTCACACCGGGATCCGGTCGCCGTTCAAGCGCGCCGCTTCCCGGGCCAGGGCCTCGCTGAGTTCCGGGTCGTTGTCGATGCCCACCGACGTTCGGCCGAGCGCGTGGGCGACCCAGAGGGTCGTGCCCGTGCCCGCGAACGGGTCGAGGACGGTGTCGCCGACCAGCGAGAACATCCGGATGAGCCGTCGGGGAATCTCCGGGGGGAAGGCACCGGTCCTCCGCCCCTTCCCCGACTGGCGGATCCCCGGGACGTCGTCCCACACCTGCGAGAACCACCGGTCCCGTTCCGCTTTCGTGTACCGGCTACGCTCGCGACGCGGGTCTTTCGGAGGGAGACGGCGAAGTCCCCCCCGCCGGAACAGGAGGACGAACTCGCAGTCGAGCGTCACGTACGCGTTCGGGGGAAGGAATCCCGAGCCGAGGAAGGCGTTCGGCTTGTTGGTGGGCTTTTTCCACAGGACGTACGGGAGGGACCGGAAGCCGACGGTCTCGCACGAACGCGTCACGTCGACGTGGTTCGGCCAGAGACGGAATCCATCGGGGCCGCTCCGCAGCGCGTCGCCGACGTTGACGGCGAGGATCCCCCCGGGCACGAGCGCCCGGAAGCACGCCGCCCACACCTCGCCGAGCCGTCCGTGCATCGACGGGTAGTCGGTGGCGCCCCAGCGATGGAACGTTTCGTCCCACTGCGGGATCATCGGGTACGGCGGCGAGGTGACGATCAGCTCCACGGAGCCGGGCGCGACGCCCGGCAACTCCCGGGCGTCTCCGTGGACCGTGCGGATCGTCGCCGACGGAACCGGGTCCACCCTCGGTCGAGCCGGCCCGGTCGTTTATAGTGCGTGCGGCTCGACCGACCATGCGCCTCGAGCGCCCCGTTCTCCAGGTCGCCCTCGACTTCGAGAACCTCTCCCGGGCGATCCAGGCGGCCACCGAGGCCGTCGCGGGGGGCGCCGACTGGGTCGAGGCCGGAACACCGCTCATCAAGAGCGAGGGGCTCGACGCGGTCCGGGCGCTGAAAAAGGCGTTCCCGACCCATCGGATCGTCGCCGACATGAAGGTGATGGACACGGGCGCCTTCGAGGTCGAGATCGCGGCCAAGGCGGGGGCCGACCTGGTCACCGTCCTCGGGACGGCCGACGACGACACGATCGCCGAGGCGGTCCGGGGCGGCCACCAGTACGGGGCCGAGGTGGTGGTCGACCTCCTGAACGTCGTCGACCCGGTCGCGCGCTCGAAGCGGGTGGCCGAGCTCGGCGCCGCGGCGGTCTGCTGGCACATCGGCATCGACATGCAGATGGCCGGCCGGACGCCGTTCGAGGTCCTCGAGACGCTCGCCCGCGCCTCCCCGGTCCCGGTCGCCGTGGCCGGGGGGCTCACCTCGGAGACCGTCGCCAGCGCCACGCGCGCGGGCGCGCAGATCCTCATCGTCGGCGGGGCGATCACGAAGAGCGCGAAGATCCAGGCGGCGACGGAAGCGATCCGCCGCGCCATCGACACGAAGACGGAGGTGACGAGCGAGCAGTTCCGGCGCTACGCGGGCGCCGACATCCGCGCCGCCCTCGCCCAGGTCTCCTCGCCGAACCTCTCCGACGCCATGCAACGGCACGGCGCGATGCACGGGCTCATCGCCCACCTTCCGCTCCCCACGACGAAGGTCGTGGGCCCGGCGGTGACCGTGGTCACGCGGGATGGGGACTGGGCGAAGCCGGTCGAGGCGATCGACCGGGCCGGCCCCGGGGACGTGATCGTGGTCGACGCCGGGGGCGGAACGACGGCCATCTGGGGCGAGCTCGCCAGCTGGAGCGCCCATGGCCGCGGGGTAGCGGGCGTCGTCATCGACGGGGCCGCGCGGGACATCGATGCGATCCTCGCGCTCGGGTTCCCGGTGTTCAGCCGGCACGTGTCCCCGAACGCGGGGGAACCGAAGGGGCACGGGGAGATCGGGGTCGAGGTCGTGGTGGGAGGGGAGAAGGTCCGGCCGGGCGACTGGATCGTCGGCGACCTCTCCGGGGTCGTGGTCCTGCCGCGCGAGCGGGCGGCGGAGATCGCCAACCGGGCGCTCGACGTCCTCGAACACGAGAACCGGGTGCGCGAGGAGATCCAGCGGGGCTCGACGCTCAGCGCCGTCCAGAAGCTCGAACGATGGGAACGCGTCGGTTGATCGCGCCGACGCCGAACCGAAACGCTTTACGACGGGGTCCCTCGCTCGGGGCGACGCTCCCGTAGTCTAGTCCGGTCAAGGATATCGGGCCTTCGACCCGACAACGCGGGTTCGAATCCCGCCGGGAGCACGGTCCTTCGTCGCAGCGGACGCTCCTCCGGTCGCCGCCCCCGGGGGCGGCGATCGCTCGACGCGTCCCGCGGAGCGGCGAAGTCCGGGAATTTCCCGTCGTCGTCGGCGAGCCGAGCGTTACGCGACGGCTTTCCTCACGAGAGCGGCGATCCGAGCCTCCTCGGTGGCCGACAGTTCCAGGATGGCGTAGACGGTCGGCCACATGTGGCCCTCGTCGAGTTTCGCCGCGTCGCCAAAGCCCAGCGTCGCGTACCGTGCCTTGAACTTCGAGGCGGGCTGGAAGAAACAGACCACGTCCTCGTCGTTCGCATACGCGGGCATTCCGTACCACGTCCTCGGCCGGAGCCCGGGCGCGTTGGTCGTGATGAGGACGTGGAGTCGCTCGGCCAACCGGCGGTCCGGAGCCGGCATCTCGGCGATCTTGGCGAGGATGTCCCTTTCCCCGTCCGCCTTGCTGGCGCTGGCCTTCAGTTCTCGGACGCGCTCCTTCATGGCGCTCCGCTCCTCCGCCGTGAATCCGCTTCCAGACTTCGGTTTGGCTTTCAGTCCGTTCTTCCGCTCCGCCATGGTGCGCCTATCTTTCCCGGGTCCCTTATAGTACGAGTCGAGCGCCGGCCGACCCTATTGTCCGTTGGGTCGATGCGGAACGCCAACCGGTGCCGGTCAGCGACGGCAAATTCACCGAACGAAGCAGACTCCGGGGAGCCCCTCGAACTCATGGGCCCCGGTCAGGAACGCGTAGTCGTTCTCCCGGGCGTACACGTACCCAAAGGCGTCGACGTACGAGAAGCGACGACCGGTCGCGCCCAGCTGGAGGCGCCGGAACCGCGCGACCTTCGGGATCAGTTCCAGGGGGAGCTCGACCGCGGTGCCGCCGAGCTCGCGGAGGCAATGCTGCGCGAGCTCTTCGGCTCCTTGCTCGGCGAGGATGTAGAACACCTCGAGCAGATTCGCACGAGAGGTCGTCGCCGGTTCGAGGCGGAATGGGAGGTAGCGGGCGCGACCCCGGGCCATCTCGAGGATGGCGTAACTATCGAGGAAGAACATCAGTCCCGGTCGGTGCGGGATCGCCGAATCAGCTCCGCGGTCGACTCCTCGGCGTGAAGCTGCCCCCAGATCCTCGTCCAGTCGACTTTGGACGGGATGACGATGTGGACCGTTTGTCCCGGCCGGGCGCGAAGCTGCCGGATGACCTTGTGCGGAATGATGATCCCCATCGAGTCCCCAATCTTGCGCACGGTGGCGTCGAACTCGGTCATCGAATATTCAATTCCATTATAATATTTAGAAGCGAGGACCGAACGATGGACGGTGGTTCCCCCGCTGGGGGGCGCGCGGCAGCCGAATCGCGGCGTTCAGCGCCGAGGATGGGTCGGGTCCATCGTCTGCAGCCAGAGGCGACCGGGGCCGTGGATCCGGAGCGCATAGTAGCTCATCGCGGACCCGAGCAGGCCCCCGCCGAGCGACTGGCTGAACGACTCCATCTGGATCTTGTCGTCCTTCAGCAAGACCCCGCCGTGGTCGACGTCGAACGTCTCCCCGGGGGGGAGGTCGAAGCTGAGGACGTTGCCGTGGCCGTGGACCACGATGGTCCCCGGCCCAGTGAGCCGGTCCATCCAGAAGCCGACCATCCGCCCGATCCGGCCGGTGCCGGGGATGTAGACCGCATCGTAGGTCACGGTCGCGGAGGCGAGGAGGAGCGAATGCTCGGCCACGTCGACGATCTCGCCCGGAGCGAGCTCGACGACCCGAATCTCGCCCGGCCCGAATCGGCTGAAGGCAGCGTACCCCGGCCCGATGTAGGTGTGGAGGTAGAACGGAATCCCGCCGATCAGGGTCCGCTTGAGGGTCTTCGCCATTCCGCCCTGGGTGAACGGGCGCTGGTGGAACGTCACCGATGGGTCGGCGTAGACCATGACGCCGGATTCGCAGTACGCTTCCTCGCCGGGCCCGAGCTCGGCGAGCGCGTTCGGGACGTAGCCGCCCTGGACGGTGATCTTCATGGTGGCCCCGTCACGCCCCCAGCAGGTAGCGGCCGCTGTGCACGAGGACCGTGCCGGGGCCGGTGACGTCGACGAGCGGGAAGTAGTGCATCGGCGGGAAATGGGGCGCGCCGCCGAACACCTTCACGCCGATGGTGGCGCCGGGCGTTACGGTCAGCAGCGCGTGCCTCTCGGTGCGGACCGATTCGCCGGGTCGCAGGTTGAAGGAGAGCGCGTTGCCGTGCGTCTGGAACGCGAACTTCCCGGGGCCCGTCAGTCGCGCCGCCGTCAGGTACTGCGTGAAGGGGACCCTCGGCTGCTCGTACGACGCGAGCGTGACCCGGTCGTACTTCATCGTGGCTTCGTGGGCGATGAGCGCTCCCGAGTGGAGGAACAGCGATTCTCCGGCAGCGAGTTGCCCGAACCGGATCTCCCCGACGACCCCCGTCGACACGGTGGCGGTGCCCGGCCCGTCGAGCGTCTCGAAGTAGTGCCAGAGGGTCTTCGGCATTCGGCCCGTCGGGTTCGGGTACTCGTACTTCACCCGGCCCACCGTGATGCCGGGGTCCCGGTACCGGACCGAGTCGACGAGCACCATCACCTGCTCCCGCGGCGCGAGCTGGACGAGGAGCGCGGGCGAGACGTCGCCCACGTGGTCGAACTTCGCCATCGCTCACCCCCCCGTCTGCAGCCCGATCGTCCCGGGCCCCTGGACAGTGTACATCTCCTGTGCCATCATACGGCCGACAAACCCGGTCCCGACCTTCTGGACGAACGGAGTGAGCACCATCGCGGGGGTCTTGTGGAGGATCGCTCCGCGCTCGCAGACGATGGTCTCGCCGGGGTGGAGCGAGAGAGTGACGAAGTTCCCGTAGGCATGGAGGGCGAATTTGCCGGGGCCGGAGAGCCGGTCGAACCAGATTCCCCGGTACGTCCCGGTCCCCTTCGTGAGGACCGTGTCGTACCCGATCGACTTCGCGGCGCAGACCAGCGATCCCTCGGCCACGTCGAGGATCTCTCCGGACGCCAGCTCCACGATGCGGACCTCCCCCGGTCCGTTCCGGGAGAACGCGGCTCGGCCGGGGCCGGTGAATTCCGCGAGGAAGAACGGCACCCCGCCAACCGACGTTCGCTTCAGCGTCGAGCCGAACCCCTTGCTCGGGATCGTCCGGCGGTCGACCTGGACCGGGTCTTCCTTGTAGAGGACGATTCCGTGTTCGGAGAAGATCGCCTCGCCGGCGGCGAGCGTGGCGAGGACCGAGGGGACGACGCCGGGGACGACCTCGAGCTCCATCGGACCGGTGTTTCCCCCGGAACGCGGCCGGGGCGCGCCAAATCGGGCGAAGTTCTCGCGGCTTATAGATGGCGCGTTTGGCCTCCCTCGCCTCGCTCGCGGGGCCTCGGATCTCAACGCGAACCCGAAGGGGATTCAACCCCCGTCCCACTCCGGTGCGGTCGATGGCGCTCCGCCCGATCGAGGACGTCGCGCGACAAGCCCGCTCGTGGCCGGACCCGTACGTCGAATTCCTGCGCCAGACGTCCATGAGCGCCGGCGTCTACGTGCTTCCCGCCGGCGCGACCGACCGCCAGAGCCCGCACCGCCAGGACGAGCTCTACTACGTCACGAAGGGCCGCGGCCGGTTCCGGCAGGGAGCCGAGGAGCGAGCCGTGGGCGCAGGAGACGCCCTGTTCGTCCCGGCCGGCGAACCGCACCGATTCTTCGACATCGAGGAGGAGCTCGTTCTCCTCGTGGTGTTCGCCCCGCCCGAAGGCGCCGGGACGGCCCGCGGGGGCGAGGACCGAGTACGTACCCCGCCGCCTTAAGGCGGGCTCCGCTCGCCGCCGAAGGGCCCGCCGAGGGAATGTCGAACGCAGCCTCGCCCGGGGCGCTCTCGTTGCTCTTTCTGGAGCGGAGCCGCTCGCTCCTGCGGACGCGCGTCGGCGCGATGATGGTCGCCTTCGTCGCGCTCCTGTACGCCTTCGTCTCGCTCCTGGTCGGGCAGATGCTCGTCCTCCGGCCGACGGCGTTCACGTCCGTCCAGACCGAGGTGGTCACGGGGAGCGGCGCGAACGCCTGGTGGAACTACCCGGCGCTCGTCGTCACGGGGCCCGGCGCGGTGCTGGTCCTTCCGTTCCTCGCGACCGTCACGATGGTCGTCGTCTCGATCGGGGTCGGGATCGGCATGTCGGTCGGTCTCGTACTCGCTTACCGACTGCTCCGCCGGCACGGCGCGGACCACGCCCGGCCGGCGACGCTCGGCTCGGTCTCCGGGCTGACGCCCGCCGTGATCGCCCTCGTGACCCTCGGAGCGTGCTGTTCCACGACGGCGGCCGCCACCGCCGGCATCGGCGTCGTCGCCCAGAGCAGCGGCACGTCGATCGCGTCCGTCCTCGCGAACACGTGGTACTTGAACGTCTTCCAGGTCGCGGTCCTCTGGGTCGCGCTGGTCGCCCAGGAGCAACTCCTCTCGGTCTACGGCCGGCTGCTGGGAGGGGAGACCTCCGCCGCCCCGGCGCCGGCCAGCGTCCCGGTCGACGCCCGGTTCCTTCTCGGCGCGGTCCTCCGGGTCGGACTGGTCGTGGCCGGGGTCACCTGGTCGCTCGCGATGGTCGCCGAGTGGACCTCGGCGGCGCCGCCGGCCGTCACCGTCCCGACCGTGGTGCAGTGGCTGCTGCAGCACCTGTTCGTCGGGCTGTTTGCGATCGCGGCCGGGCTGTTCGCCGTCGGGACCTATCGGTTCGTCCGAGAGAGCCTGCCGCGCGCGCGGCGGCTCGCCGTGCGGGGAGCGCTGCTCGTCGGAGGGCTCTCGCTCCTCACCTGGGTGCCGGCGCCGTTGGCCGGGTGGGGCGTCTTTGGACTCGGGAACGAGATCCTCGGGGCGGCAGGATTTCCGGCGGCGTGGGGCGCCGTGGCCCTCCCGAGCATCGGTCCTCTCCCGCTCGCGCTGCGCTGGCTGTTCCAGTTCGGACTCCTGGGGGCGTTCGCGACGGTCGCCGCGCTCTGGCCGGAGCGCGCGTTCCTGCCGCTGCAGTGGACGACGGAGCCGCGGATCCCAACGGCCTCACCCGCCGACAGGAACTCTCCGAGCGGGATGTCGGGCGGCGACGTGGCCGCCCGGGCGGGCCTCGCCCCCGTCGAATCCGGCGGCTCGCCGAACGCCTGAGCCGCCCCGGTCTACGGGAGACGTCCGGTCTCGGCCGGGTCCGGCGTGCGTCCCCAGACCGGCGAGCCGACCCGGCGGTCCCATCCCCGCTCCCCGCACCGCGGGCAGGTGAGGTAGACCGAGGCGCCGATGTGCGGACCAACGACCCATCGCCAGGTGGGCGGGGCGAAGGACTCGCCGCACGCCGAGCACTCGAATCGGGTCGTGCCCGAGGACGTCGACCGGAACCGCACCCGGTAGCTCACGACGGCCACCACGAGGAGGAGGGGGGCGACCAGCAGCACCGGCAGGAGGACCGCGGCCGCGTTCCCGGCCCAGCTCGGCGCCTCGCCAGCGTCCGATACGAGGACACCGATCGTGGGGAGCGGAACGAGAAGGCCCGCCATCGCCGCGAGCACGGCCCCGAGGATCCGTGCGATCCCCGGGCCTTGTTGCTGTTCGATGACCCCGCTCCGCAACGAGAGGTAGAGCACGACCGTCAGGAGGAGCGTCAGCGTGATCTGGGTCAGGAGGCCGGTGAGCAGGAACCCCTCCGGCGACATCGTGGCATTGACCTGCCCCGAGATTCCGAAATGACTCGGGATCTGCGCGGCCAGGCGCGACCGAACGAACTCATAGGCGACGAGGATGGCCACGGCGCCCAGACCCCCGGCGAGCCCCACCCATCGCCACGCCCCGCTCCGGTTCCCGGACGGGATCGCCGCGATGCGAGCCGCCGGGCGCGCCTTCGGGCTCATCGCAGCTCCGCGACCAGCCCCACGGGGCGGACCGTCGGTCCGTACGAGGGACCGGACAGGGTGCGCAGGGTGAGCGCGAGCGCGCGGATCTCGGGGAGGATGGCGCGCCCTTGGTCCGTCAGCTCGTAGTACTTCCGGACCGGACCGCGGCTGTCCTTCCCATGATAGACCCGGACGAGTCCGTGGATCCGGAGCCGGGCAAGGGCGGGATACAATCGGGAGGCCGAAGCGGCCATCTCGTCCCCGTGCCGGGAGCGGAGCCGTTCGAGCAGTTCGTAGCCGTACGAGGGGCCGTCCTCGAGGCTTTCGAGGACCCACACGGGGAGGACCCCGTGGCGAAGCTCGCGGCGCAACGCCGAGAGGAACCGGTCGGGGGCGCGGTCGCCCATGCCCCACCTATATCTTTCAAAGATATAGTTTCCGCCGGCGGCCCCGCCGCCCCGTCCGGCTAGGGCTCGGAGGAGGCGGCCGCGCGCGCTCCCCCGGTGGCGGTGGGAGTCGCGTTCGCCCTCGCAACGGTGGCCGGAGCCCCGGGGCGGAGCCCGGCGCGGACGAGGAACAGGAACTCCGCCGTCATGGCGACGGCCATGACGCTGCCGAAGAGGAGCAGCGCGGCCACGGAGTTCGGGGCGAGCGCGAGGACGAACCCCGCAGCGCTCATGGCCAGGAACGCAACGACCACGCCGTTGAGCACTCGGCCCGCGGAGGTCCCCGACGGCCGGCCGGCACGGACGCCCTGGAGGACGACGAGGATCGTGACGGCCATTCCCCCGGTCATCAGGAGCGCGCCGACGAGCGGGTCGACCGGGACGAGGGGCGCCACGATGCCCGCGGCGGCGAGTCCGAGCAAGGGGTCCCGGACCGGACGCTCGAGGCGGATCCAGAACAACAGCGCGACCATCGCGGCCGCCATCGACCAGAGGTACCAGACGGAGGTGAGCGTTCCTGCGAGCGCGTTCGCCACGACCAACGAGGTGCCGGCGGCGACGCTGAAGAAGAGTCCCATCAGGAGCTCGGCGGAGCTCGCCATCGCGGTGATGGCCACGGGCCAGAACCAGCTTCGCGTCTCAATCGTCTGGTCCTCGAAGACGATCAGGGAGACGAACCAGAGGCCGGGCGGCATGAGCATCATGCCGTTGAACGAGAGAAGGACGACGCTGTAGCTGTTCAGGTTCGATTGCAGGTACGCCCCGAGAAGCGCCATCAGGATTCCGGAGGACCCGAGGAGGGCGGTGCTGCCGATGACCATCCGGGTCTTGGCGGGGGGCGGGCCGGTGCGCGGGAGGATCTGGACAAGGATGAACACCTCGGCGACGATCATCGCGACCGCGACGATGATGTCGAGCCACAAGTCCGGGGTGACGAAGAACAGGGGCGGCACGGGAGCGTCACCTCGAGCCGAGCGCGTCTCAAATCAGGTCGGTACGAACCCCCGGCCCGAGCGGGGGTGTTCCGTCCGGCGCAAACCGCCGGCGCGAAACTTCTACTACCCCCGGTTCCCTCGACCCGCTCGTGACGACCATCCGAGGGATCGACCGCCGGATCGCGCGACGCCACCTGTTGAAGCACCCGTTCTACCAAGCGTGGTCGATGGGCAAAGTCGAACTGCCGACCCTCCAAGCCTACGCGGGCCAGTACTTCCAGTTCGAGCAGAACTTCCCCCGGTTCGTGGCCGCGGCGTACAGCCGGGTCACGAACGTGGCGGGCCGCCGCTCCCTCCTCGACAACCTCGTCGATGAGGAGGGACGCGACCCGACGCACCCAGAGCTGTGGCTCCGCTTCGCCGACGCCCTCGGGGTCCCCCGCAGCGAGGTCATCGGGGCGAAGGCGAACCCGGCGACGCGGCGCCTGCTCGCCACCTACGAACGGTACGCGGTCCGAGGGACCGCGGGCTCGGGCCTTGGCGCGCTGTACGCGTACGAGTCGATCTTCCCGGCGGTCGCTGCGGAAAAGGCGCGCGGCCTCGCGAAGTTCTACGGGATCGCGGCAGAGCGGGCCCTCGAATTCTTCCGCGTCCACGAGTCCGCGGACGTGGAGCACTCCGGCGCCGAGCGCGCCCTCCTCCAGGCGGAGCTCTCGAAGGGGGGCGCTTCGGCGCGGGCCGTCGAAGAGGCTGTCCAGGCGACCATGGACGCCTGGTGGGGATTCCTCGACGCGTTCGACCGGCCTAGGGCCGGCTAGGACGGGCCCCTCGGCCCGGGCGGCCTATCGCCCGGGTCAGTTCGGGTCTACGGACCGGCGTGCTTCCAGGTGACGTTGAAGCTCGTCCCGTCGGGCGTGAGCGCCGACGTGGCGGCCTTCGTCTGGGTGCCGGCGTTGTTGATCATGTCGATCTGCCAGATCGAGGACGCCGAGAACGAGCCGATCGCCCCGATCGTTCCCCCGATGGTCGCGTCGTTTGTGCTCGGCACGCCGGTCACATCCGTGCCGAAGTGGACCGTACCGAAGTCGGCGAGCGGGAGGACCGAGCCGAAGGCGGTGCAGCACGGGGCCTCCGCGATCCACTCGGCGGAGTTGCGCAGCGCCCCCGCGACCTTCGCGCTGTGGCTCGCGGACTTGCCGGTGGTGACGTCGGTGAGGGTCACGCGGAACCCGACGGTGGAGTTGACGTACTTCACGGCGGCCGAGATGGTATCGCCGGCGTGGATCGGCACCTTCGAGATCACGAACGACGGGTTCGGGTAGAACTCGTACCACGCGTAGTAGGCCGCCACCCCGGCCTGGCAATCGGTGTCCGTCCCGGTCTGTTCGACCGTCGAGGAGCTGTAGCCGTCGATCCCGACCCAGAACGAGGAGTACTGGTACCCCTTCGAGGGACAGGACACGGCCGACGGTTCGATCCAAGACCCGTGGACGTACGAGACGGAGTGGTTGGCTCCCGTGACCGCGTACCCGGCCCAGTTGGTGCTCTGGGTGGCGGTGTGCGAAGGTCCGGAATGGTACAGGGCCGCGTGCGGGGCCAATCCCGGCCCCGCGGCGGCGGCCACGGCCGTGACGGCCCCCAAGCCGGGGAGGACCAGGATTGCCAGGACGAGCCCAGCAGTCCACGTGGAACGATTCGACACAATCCCCACCTCCGACGGTGGTAGGGGCGAGGAGTCCGTTCCGCTTCTTGTACCCTTCCCGGTCGGCGCGAACTCCCGGCTCCGGTAAGACGGCGGCCGCCGGCTCCGGTCGGGGACCGGCGCGTCGATTCCGGGGGCTCGGCCGAGGTCGACGAATTCGGCGGTCCGGGGCCCGTCCGCTCCGACGAAGTCTATTACCGCCGGTCCGGCGTACAACTCCCTCGATGGCGCCCGGGGAAGGTCCGACGGACCGAACCGTTCGGCGGCGACGCGGGGCCTCCCCAGCGCTCGGAGGAGCCGCCCTCGTCGCCGTCCTCCTCTCCTTGCTGGGTTCGGCGGCCGGCTCCGCCGTCACCGGCGGGCCGCTCCCCCCCTCGTCCGCGGCCCGATCGGCCACCTTGGCCGGCGGTCTCCCGACGGGGAACAACTGGAGCCTTCGTCAAGCCCAACCGTTCCACGAACCGTTCGGCGACGCGTACGCGGCTGTCACGTTCTACCTCCCGGGAGGGGACGGTGTGATCTTCGGCGGCCGCTCCCCGAGCGGGGCGGTCCTCGGTGAAACGTGGGTCAACGACGGGGACTTTCCGGGGTACTGGGCCAACTCGACGAGCACGGTCCAGAACGCTCCGCCACCGCTCACGAACGCGAGCCTCGTCTACGACGGCTCCGACGGCTACTTCGTGATGTTCGGGGGACAGTTCGCGAACGGGACCCTCTCGGGCGAGACGTGGGAGCTCCACGGCCTCTCCCAGTGGTCCGACGTCACCCGGTTCCAGTCCCACTCCCCGCCTCCCCAAGCCGGAGCCGGGCTCGCGTACGACCAGGCGGACGGCACCACGGTCCTCCTGAGTGGCGTCGGCAACGGGTCGACGTGGACCTTCCATGCCGGGAACTGGTCGCTCACCTCCCCCACGGTCGCCCCGTCTCCCCGCACGGGGGAGGCGATGCTGTACGACCCACTCGACCACGCGGTCTTGATGTTCGGCGGTACTGCGAACGGAACCCCGCTCAACGACACGTGGGAGTACTCGTCCTCCGGCTGGCAGGAGTTGTCCCCGCCCACCCGGCCGCCGGCGAGCCGCTGGCCGCGGGCCGCCTACGACCCGCACGGACCCGGGATCCTCCTCTACCTCGGCGACCAGACGGTCTCGACGTGGGAGTTCGCGAACGACCGATGGACCGCGGTCGCGGCCGTCGGCCCGCAGACGCCGGCGCCCCGGACCGGGGCGCAGTTGTACTTCGACTCCATCGTCGACCACGACCTCCTGTTCGGGGGACGCTCGATCCCGAACGGGACGCCGATCTCCGACGACTGGGGATGGTCGGTGCCGGCCGCTCCGCCCGACCCGACCCTCCTCCCGATCCCGCTCTCCGCGACGGAGCTCGGCGGCCTCGCCGCGGTCGTGGCCGTCCCCATCGTCGCCGCCGTCTACCTCCGCCGGCGGCCCCCCCGGCGGCTCCCGGCCACCGCCCCTCGACCGGCGCCGACCGGGGCCGCGCAGGCCTAACGATTCCGGCGGACCGCTCTACAGCCCGAACAGTCCCGTGGCGCCGGTCGCCACCACCGTCACGCCGACGACGGCGATGGTCGTGGCGAGTACGGCGGCCGAGATCCTCCATCCGGTCCCGGCGTCCAACGCCGCGAGAAGGTCGGCGGACCCCGAGGAGGAGCGGGTGGGAGTCGCGGCGATCGACGCCGTTGCCTCGCGCGCCGCGGCCCAAAACGTTCCGAGTGGGACCCCGGTGAGCAGCGCACCAAGGACGAGGGCAACGATGGCCGCCGGGCCGAAGACGACCACGGCCACGGTCGCCACGATCGCCGGAGCGAGGGCGGCTCCCCACCGGCGGGCGACGTCCCAGCGGTGCGACCCGCGGGAGGCGGCACCCGAGGACGCGAGGAGGAAGGGGAGCGTCGCGCCGAGCACGAGGCCGCTCAGCGTCGTCGGGGTCCCGAGCCCCAGCTGGGTGCCGAGGACCTCGCTCGGGATGCCCGTGAGGGCGGGAACGATGAGGGGAAGAGCGAACAGGACCGAGAGGGCCGCCCACCCCGTCGCCACGACGTCGAACACCTCCGCGCTCGGACGGGAGGTGCCGGCGGGCCCGGCGCCGATCCGGACAGACGCGAGGGCGGCGGCGCCGACCGCGGCGCTGGTGGCGGCGAGCCCGACTCCGAATGTCCCGTCGGGGAGGAGGAGGCGGAACGCCTCGTACGCGACCCAGACGGCGACGCCGAACGCGAGTACGGCGGCCCCGACCGCCCGAAGCCCGCCGGAAACCGACCCGATCACGCCGAGGGCGGGGCCGGCCCGCGCGCTCGCGATCGCCTGCGCGGGCTCGAGGACCGCCCACCGGGGCGCGTAGGCGAGCGAGCCCGCCCCGAGCCACCCCGCCGCGAGGGCGAGGGCGATCGACGGTTCCTTCGGCATCCACTCGGCCACCGCGGCGGCCGAAAGCGCGACCCCGGCCACCATGGCGGCCGGCACGCCGAGACGGTAGTGGAGCGGCAGACGGTCGACCGTGAGCCCGACGAGACCCCCGACCACCGAGGCGGCCGCGGCCAGGAGCGGGAGGAGGAGCGCGTCCGGGACGATCGACCGGAGCACGACCGCATTCGCCACGGACGCGGTCGCGGCGGCGAGCGCGGTGACCACCGCCACCGACCGGAGCCGGTCGTTCCGCCGGTCCGCCGGCTCGCCGAGCAGCAGGAGGACCCCGGCGCCCACCGGGATCCCGAGGAGGGCGATCGGTCCGGGTCCGGCGGCGAGCAGGATCGCAAGGACGGCGAGGATCGCGACGCCGACGGAGCCGGCGCCGGCGACCGCCTGGTAGAGAGCGGGCGGATGCGCGACCGGGCCGGGCCCGGTCGGCTCCCACGGCGCCTCGAGGAACGCGATCGCAATCGCCGCAAGACCCCCGACGGCGAGTCCTCCCTCGAACCCGATCCCTCGGCCGGCCCAGTTCAGGAGTCCGCCCAGCGCGAGGAGCAGGAGCATGCCGACGATCGCCGGGCTCCACCGGCGCAGTTCGTCGATGGCGGGACCGGCGAGCGTGCGGTCCGGACCGGCGTAGACCCGCAGCGCGAGCGCGCTCCCGGCGGCGGCGGCCCCGACGACCCCGACGAACCCTTCGATGGCGCCGAAATCGCCGGTCATCCGGAGCGAACGTCGTCAGGCGGTCGCTCGGCCTTAGACGCTTCGTCTCCCGAGAACCGACCGCTCCCGAGCCGTTCGAGCAGCCGGTCGCGCACCCGGGCGGCGTGGCGTTCGGCGTGGACGTAGGCGCGTTGGCGGTCGGCGAGCTTCGTGGCGTGGACCGTCCAGGGGACCCCGTACGCCACCTCCCAGAGCAGCAGCGGCTCCGGCTCGGCGAGGGGGAGGGTGAGCCGGCGACGGCCGCTGAGCGCCGCACGGAAGGTGGCGGGGTCGAGCTCGCCCGCGACGACCTGGCGGACCGAGGCGACCAGCTTGCGGACCATCCCCCACACGAACGACGGCGCCTCGATTTCGAGCACGAGCCCGGGGCCGAACGGCTTCGCGTCGAACCGCGAGACGGTCCGGACGATCGGACGAGCGCTCGGGAGACCACGTCCGAACGACCGGACATCGATGTTCCCCACGGCGGCGCCGGCCGCCTCCCGGTACGCCGCGATCGAACCGACCGGCGTCTCCTCCAGGTAGTGGTAGGTCCGCGCGACCGCGGCGCGCGGCCGGAAACTGGACTCGACGACCCGGGCGTCGGTGAATACGATCTCGGCAGCGACGCCGTTCAGCGCACGGAGGAGCCCCGGGCCGGGAAGGGAGGAGGTGAGCGCGAGCGCGTTCCCGCGCGCGCTCACGCCCCGGTCGGTGCGGCTCGCCACGTCGAGTCGAGGCTCGGGGGCGATGCCGCGGCCTTGAATCCCCTCGAGAATCGTCCCCTCGACGGTACGGAGTCCCGGCTGCCGGGCCCAGCCGTAGAACGGTCGCCCGTCGTACCCGAACCGGACCAGCCAGCGCGTCGTGGTCGGGGACCGGGGCCGTGGTTACGGCGACGTGCGTCGGGGGGCGCGCTTGGGTTTCGGCTTCGGTTCGGGCGGCGGTGCCGCCGCCGGAGCTGGGGCCGCGGCCGGTGGAGCGCTCCCGGCCGGCGGGGCCGCGGGCCGTTCGAGCAGCCGGCGGAACGTCTCAAAGTGCGTGACGAACCGGTCGGCGCGGCGCCGTTCGTCGAGCTCGCCGACCGAGATCTCGAGGAGCGCCTTCGACTTCGGGTCCCCGCTCTGGGCCTTGACGAGGTAGACACACAGGAGCTGGTACTGCGGGAGCACGTACGCGTCCGTCCTCGGGGTGCTCATGTCCCCCTTCCGCGGGCGGTAGACCCGTTCGAGCGGAACCCGTTCCGCGACAGCCCGCCGGTGGGAGAAGCCGAAGTACCGGCCCTGGCCGACGACCCGGGTCACTTCGCGCACCGAGCCCTGGAACGCGTTCTGCAACCGGTCGCACTCGTGCCAGAGCCACAGCCCGAAGCCGAAGTCCCCCTCCTGGTACGCCTCCCAGGCGCGGCCGTAGAGGGCGGTCTCCTTCTGCTCGACCGTGAGCTCGGGGTCGAGCTCGCTCCGCCAGTCGGAGATCAGCACGTCGACCCGCATCGTCGCCGAGAACGATTTGAACGTCGGAACTCCGGACGGGTCGGACACGCGCGGAGAGGATTCCGGGGGTTCTTAGCCTCCGCCCGGCGCCGGACGAGGACCGACCGGGGCGCCGTCCCGGTAGACCCGGGCGACGTTCGCCGCTCCCATCGCGACGGCCGCGCGGAGCGTGGGCGCCCGCGAGACGACCAGGTCGGCCACCGCGCCCGGATCGAGGTGCCCGACGGCGGGGTGACCGAGCGCCTCGCCGCCGTGCACCGTGTAGAAGCGCAGCGCCGACTCGAGGTCGACCTGTTCGGGCGCCCCGGTGGCCGCGCGGGGCCCGACCGCGGCGGCGACGCCGAGCCATGGGTCGAGCGGCTCGACGGGCGAGTCGCTCGAGCCGGCGGGGGCGTGGCCGTCCCGGAGGAACGAGGCGAACGTGTAGGTCCAGCGCGCCCGCCGTGTCCCCAGCCGCTCCACGATCCACGAGTCGCTCGGTACGAATCCGGGTTGTACGACCAGGAGAGGTCGGACGGTCCGAAGCCGGCGGAGGAGGGAGGGCGGCGTGAGGGAGGCGTGCTCGATCCGCGGGCGGCGGGACGGTCGGAGCGCCTCGAAGGCGTCGAGCACTCGGGCGAGCGTCCGGTCCCCGATGGCGTGGACCGCGAGGGCCGCGCCCGCCGCGTCCGCCTCCTGGAGGATCGTCCGAAGCTCCGGCTCGGTGCGCAACGCGAACCCGGATTCCTGGGGAGCGTCGTGGTACGGTCGCGTGAGCCAGGCCGTCCGCGGCCCGAACGCTCCGTCGGCGACGAGCTTGACCCCGACGAGATCCGTCGAATCGGTGCGGGAACGTCGCCGGAGCTCGCCGAATCGGGCCCGGTCGTTCGCCCGCAGGTAGAAGACGACCCGGGCGGGGAGGGGAGTGCGACGGGCGAGGCCGACCGTCGCCTCGACCTCCGCGGGACTGGCGCTCACGGCCCCCAACGTGGTGAGGCCGAGCCCCGCCGCGGCCTCGAGGACCCGACCCATCGCTTCCGGCCGCGTGGAAACGGACCGGTCGACCCAGTCGGAGAGGGGTTCGAGCGCGCGGTCGAACAGGAGGCCGTTCGGGGATCCATCCGCGTCCCGGCCGATCCGGCCCCCCGGCGGGTCCGGGGAATCCGAGCGGACCCCCAGGGTCTCCAGCAATCGGGGACTCACGACCGCGGCGTGGGTGCACACCCGGTAGAGGGCGCCGGGACGGTCGCCGACCCATTCCCCCAGGTCGGCGGCGGTGGGGTACCGATGCTCGACGAACCCGGCCTCCTCCCACCCGAGTCCGAGGAGCGGGCCTTCGGGATTCTTCCGGGCCCAGGCCCGGACGCGTTCGCCGACCTCGCGGAGCGACCGGGCTCCCCGGAGGTCCGCGCTGACGACGGCGCGGGCGGTCTCGGCGAGGTGGAGGTGCGCGTCGACGAGCCCGGGCACGGCGAGCCGGCCGTGGAGGTCGACCCGCTGGGTGCCCGTGCCGGCGGCCCGGACCACCGTCCGGGTCGGGCCGGCGGCGACGACGCGACCGTCCTCCGCCAGGACCGCCTCGACGTAGCGCCGGCCGGTGAAGATCCGGCCGTCCTTCCACAGGATCGTGCCGCCCACGGAACGTCTCGCGATGGCCCCGGCCCAGCTACGGTGGGTTCTCCGGCGCGTCGGGAGGGGGTCCGGAGCGCGACGACCGCCGTCGGACGTAGACGGCGACCACCCCGACGACCACAGCGCCGAGACCGAGGACGACCCAAGGATCGGACAGTACCTGGACGACGGCGGCGGCCGGGGACGCCGTGACCGGGACGGAGATCTGGGCCTGGGCTTCGCCGCCGGCGCCGTCGTCGACGGAGACCTTGGCGATGAACGTCCCGGCCGTGCCGTAGGTGTGGCTCACGTTCTCCACCCCGGTCGCGGTCGCTCCATCCCCGAACGACCAGGCGAACGTCTCCGCGCCCGCTCCCCCGGTCAGGTCCACCGTGAACTGGACCGACGACCCGCTCGTGGGGGTCGCGGGCGATTCGGCGAGCCGTTGGACCGCGAGCGGGGCAACGATGTGGACGACCAGGTCGGCCGACGCCGACCCCCCGCCGGAGTCGAGCACGTCGACGCGAACCGAGACGGTCGCCGCGGTCGTCGAGAAGACGTGGGACGGCCCGACGCCCCACCCTTGGCTCCCGTCCCCGAAGTCCCAGGTGAGGTTGAACGGTCCGCTCCCGCTCGCGACGTGGGCGAGGAGGGAGACCGGGACGCCCCGCTCGGCCACGGCGACACCGGCCACCGTGTACTGGGGCGTGACGTTCACCGACGGATCCGGCGTCACGACCACCGTCGTCGCGTTGGAGCCGTGGAGGCCATCGCTGTCGAGGATCGCGACCACCACCGTGAGGGGTCCGGGGACGGTGAACGTCCGGCGGACCGACGGTCCGTACTCCGTGGGAGGGGCGCCGAAGTTCCAGGTGAAGTTGAACGGGGGCGCGCCCGTGGCGAGGGCCGGGACGGCCGTGAAGTAGTCGGAGACGCCGACGTCGACCGTCGGAAACTCGACGACGATCGAGCCCTCGGGTGCGGGGACCACGAGCACGCCCAGCAGGTGCAGGTTCGCCGAGCCGTTCGGGTCGGTCACGGCGACCTCGACGTCGAACGTCCCTGCCTTGGCGTAGACATGTCGCGCGAGACCGGTGGCGCTCGTCTCGGTGGTTCCGTCGCCCCAGTGGATCGCAAACGCCGGGTCGATGGAGCCGACCGCGGTGGCGTTCAGGTCGACCGGCTGGGAGACCTCCGGCCGGGACGGGGTCACCCCGACATTCAGGTCGGGGAGGGCCGAGAAGACCCAGGTCGCGTTGCTGACCTGGCCGGAGGCGTTGACGCCGCCCACGACCATCGGGTCGAGGCCGGTGGCGTTCGCGGCGGCCGCCGAGAGCGTCAGGCCCGTCCCCGCCGCCGCGAGCGGGCCGGTCCAGTTGCAGGCCGAGCCGGCAATCGGACAGGCGAGCGCGTAGGTCGAGTTCGTGGGGAGACCCCCCGCCGAGGAGGATCCGCCGGCGAGCAGCAGTTCGTGCGACGCCGCGTCCCAGATCATCGTGCCGTCGACCCGCGCGGAAGGCGCGGACCCTCCGAACGTGGTGGTCACGTTCGTCCAGCCGGTGGTGGTGTAGGTCCAGGTGTCGGACTCCGGGCAGGTCCCCGATCCGCACGGGCCCGCTCCCCCGAAGAGGACGATGGCCTGGAGGTCGGGGTCGTACGCCATCGCGGCCCCGTACCGGGCGGACGGACCCGTGAGGTTGACGGGCACCCAGGCGCTGGACTTCGCGTCGAACTTCCAGCTCGCTCCCGTGGCGTCCGCACAGCTCGGGGAGGCGACGCACCCTCCGAACAGGAGGGAGACGTTCGCGACCGGGTCGAACGCAAGGCTGCCGTAGCTGAGCCCCGGTAGGCACGGGCACGGTTGGGTGACGTTCGTCCAGGCGCCGTCTTGGTAGAGCCACGTGTCGTTCCCGAGAACGGTGGTGCCGCTCGGTCCGGGTTCGTCCCCGCCGAACAGGAGGGGCACGCCGTTGGAGTTCTCCTGCGGGAGGTATTCCAGGTACTCCGTCATCGCTCCGGCCCGCGCGGGTGGGGTGAGGGAAAGATTCCCGGTCTCGTTCGTCCAGCTGCCGTTTGCGAACAGCCAGGTCTGGTTCCCGGTGCAGCCGGCGTCCGCGCAGCCTCCGAACCAGAGGTTGTCGTTGGCCCCGACGTCGTACACCATCGAAGCGCCCGCGCTGGCCGGCGGGAGGTTCCCGAACCGCTCGGCCGTGACGTTCTGCCAGTCGAGGATCGCCGCCGAAGGGGAACCGGCCGCTCGCTCGGAGGGAGCGCACGGTCCGCACGGTCGAAGGACCTCTGCCGAGGTTTGGGGGGCGTCCTTCGCGAGGGGTCCCGCTGGCCCGACCGGGACCACGAGCAGGAGGGCGAGCGCCAGCGGGGCGAGCCACCCCAACCCGACGGAGACCGGGCAGGCGGCCATCCGCCAGACGAGCGGACGACCGCCCTTAACGGGTTGCCCGGTCCTAGACGTCGAGGTACCGGTAGAACTCGTACGGGTGCGGCCGCAGGTTCAGCTGGAGCTGCTCGTCGCGCTTGATCTCGCAGAACGAATCGAGCACGTCCGAGTCGAACACCGACTTTAGGAATGCGTCGTCCGAGCTCAGGCACTCGAGCGCCTCGCCAAGCGAACCGGGAAGCTCCCGGATCTGGAGCTCCTTGCGCCGCGCTGGAGAGAGCTTGTAGATGTCCGCGTCGACCGGTGCGGGCGGTTCGATCTTCCGCCGGATCCCGTCGAGGCCGGCCATCGAGAGCGCCGCCTCGGTGAGGTAGATGTTGGCGGCGGAGTCGGGGGTCCGGTACTCGATCCGCTTGGCGGCCATCCGGCCCTTGTGGTAGAACGGGATCCGGACGTTCGCCGAGCGGTTGGAGCGGCTCCAGGCGATGAACACCGGCGCCTCGTAGCCGGGCACGAGCCTCCGGTAGGAGTTCGTCGTCGGGTTCGTGATCGCACAGAGCGCCCGGGAGTGGGCGAGCAGGCCGCCGACGTAGTAGCGGCACGTCTGGCTGACCTCCGCGTAGGCGTCGTTCGTGTCGTAGAACGCGTTGGTCCCGTTGCTCCAGAGGGACTGGTTCATGTGCATGCCGATTCCGTTGTCGCCGAACACCGGTTTGGGCATGAACGAGGCGACCTTCCCGTGCTGGGCGGCGACGTTCTTGATGACAAACCGGACGTCCTGGACGTGGTCGGCGGCGGGGATCAATTCGTCGAACCGGATGTTGATCTCGCCCTGACCGGCGGTCGCCACCTCGTGGTGGTGGGCGTCCATCCGGATGTGGAAGTCGTCGGCGAGGATGTTGCAGATCTCGCTGCGCATCCCCTCGAGCGCGTCGTGGGGACCGGTCCGATGGTACCCTTCCTTGAACCGGATCGAGCCGTGGCCATCGGCCGCCGCCCACGGGGCTTCGGCGCTCTCAATGAGGTAGCCGGAGCCGCCCCAGGCGTCTCGGACGGAGTCCGCCGAGGGAATCAGCTTCACCGAGTCGAAGACGAAGAACTCGATCTCCGGTCCCCAGTACGACAGGTCGTAGCCGGCATCGGCGAGCACCGCGTTGGTCCGTCGGGCGATGCCGCGGGGGTCGTGGGTGTAGGCGAGCTTCGCCCCGCCGGTGAGGATGTCGCAGATGAACCGGGCGGTTCCGCCGTACGGTGCGCCCCAGGGGATGACGCCGAACGTCGACGGGTCTGGGAGGAGGATCATGTCCGACTCGAAGATCTCGCGGAAGCCGCGGACCGAGGAGCCGTCGAGCTTGGGGATCCCGCCGACGAACGAGTCCTCGTCGAGCGTGTCGGACGGGAGATGGATGTGGTTGTAGCCGCCGAGCAGGTCGGTGTAGAACAGCTCCACCCACCGCAGCTTGCGCGCGTGGATCTCCTCGAGCACGCGCACGCCGTGTTCCCCTCGCGACTCCCCCGCCGAGCCGACCGACCGTTCCGCGACCGCCATCCGACGCCCCTCGGCGCTCCGCACGAAGCGCGCCTACAAGAACCCTTGTCCGGGAAAAGTGGCCGCGCGTCCAGTATTCTCAGATAGCCTAATGAATTCGGCCGACTTACTGATATTCCATGGGACGAACGTCCAGCCTCGACGTGCTCGACCGCGGGATCCTCGAGGAGCTGAACGTCGATGCCCGGCGCAGTCACCGCGAGATCGCGGAGCGTCTCAAGGTCTCGCCGACGACGATCGGCCTCCGCATCGACCGGATGGAGCGGGACGGCGTGATCCGCGGCTACATCCCCCTGCTCGACGACGAGGCCCTCGGCTGGGAGCTCTGCGCCACCATCGGGATCCGGATCTCGAAGGGAAAGCTCCGCGAAGTCGAGGAGCGGCTCGGGAAGGACCCCCGTGCCTACGCCATCTACGACGTCACCGGGGATTTCGATGCCCTGGTGATCGGTCGGTTCCGGGACCGTCGGGACCTCGACCGGTTCGTGAAGCACGCCCTCC
The DNA here is from genome assembly GCA_022750435.1 of Thermoplasmata archaeon. Classification (GTDB taxonomy): domain Archaea; phylum Thermoplasmatota; class Thermoplasmata; order Lutacidiplasmatales; family UBA184; genus Lutacidiplasma. Next base: position 31,079 of record JAKIVS010000005.1, read on the forward strand.
AGGACCCGCAGGTCGAACGCACGAACACCCAGGTCGTCTTGAACCGGGTCAAGGAAGACCGGCGGGTGCCGATCCCCGTCCGGTCGACCGACCGCTCGGCCGGCAACGCCTAAGAACCCCCCGCCGGGTGCCCGCGCCGAGGCGACCATGGACTGGGGGTTGCGGAACCGAATCGACCGGATGTTCTCCTCGACGTCGGGACACTCCGTCATGCTCGCCGTCGACCACGGCTACTTCATGGGGCCGACGCGGAACCTCGAGAACGCGAAGGCGACGATCGCCCCCTTGCTCCCCTACGCCGACGCCATCGCGCTGACGCGCGGGATCTTGCGCACGTCGGTCCCTCCCTCCACAACGACCCCGATCGTGCTCCGGGTCTCGGGCGGAGTCACAATCCTGAAGGAGGACCTCTCCGAGGAGACGATTACGACCTCCATCGAGGAGGCGGTCCGGCTCAACGTCTCGGCGGTCGCCCTTTCGGTGTTCGTGGGCTCTCCGCACGAGCACGAGTCGCTCTCCAACCTCTCCCAGCTCGTCGACGACGGCCAGGCGTACGGCATGCCGGTCCTGGCGATCACCGCCGTTGGCAAGGAGCTCGAGAAGCGGGACGCGCGCTACCTCGCCCTCGCCTGCCGGGTGTCGGCCGAGCTCGGCGCCCACCTCGTCAAGACGTACTATTGCGACGGGTTCTCGAAAGTCGTGGACTCGTGCCCCGTACCCATCGTCGTCGCCGGGGGGCCCAAGCTCGACTCCATCGAGGCGGCGCTTGCGCTCGCCCACGACGCAATCGCGGCGGGCGCGAAGGGGATCGACATGGGCCGGAACATCTGGCAGTCCGAGCACCCAGTCGCGATGATGCAGGCGCTCCGGGCCGTTGTCCACCACGGGGCCACGGTCCGCGAAGCCTCCGCGATCTTCCACGAGGCGAATGTCGCTTCGGCCCCCCCCGCGCCGTCGGGGATGGCCTGACGGGTCCGCCGTCGGCAAGGTTTCATATCTCGCAGCCGGTAGAACCGCCCGCGCGGGGATCGCCCAGCTTGGTCAAAGGCGCCAGATTCAGGGTCTGGTCTCGTAGGAGTTCGTGGGTTCAAATCCCTCTCCCCGCAGGCGGGATTTGGACCCATGGGCGGTTGTTCAAATCCCAGGGGATCCGGGCCCTAAGGCGGTGTGAGGCCGAGTCAGGCGGTTCGAGCTGGCATTCCCCGTCTTGGGTAGGCGCGCGGTCGTCGAGCGATGCGAGTGATCACGACGTTCAATCCGTCGATGCGATAGAAAACCCTGAATTCGACGAGATGAAACCGCCACTCGCCGCGGTGGCGAGGGCCTTCTCGCACCCTCAGCCACGGGTAGGAGCGGAACGGGTTCGCTAGAAGATACGGGAGCTTCTCCCGGAAGAGTCGCTGGTGCCTCCTGGGCAGGGCAAGGAACTCCCGTTCTGCGGACTGGAGGAACACAAGCCGGTACCGGGTCAAGAGAGCCCAACCCTACGGAGAACTCGGGTTCCTGGGACGCGCTTCTCCTCCCGCCAACGCCGGTCAATCTCCCGGAAGAACTCCTCGCCGTACGTCGATTCCTCCAGCAGGCTCTCCAGAAACTCGTCAAAGCTCTCGTGCTCGCCTTTGACGGCTTCGAGGTGGCGGCGCGTGCGCTCCGTGACCGTGATGGTCGTCGCTCGGTCCAGAGCTTCGGACATGCCAATCAATTGGCATCAATTGATTTGAGCCTTCCGGCCCCAGGTTCCCCCGCGTTCCATCGATTTCCCAATGGGTGGGATTCTTCCCTTGCCGCGTCCGCTGCAGATGCCCTTCGCAAGCCACAAGAATATTCTCAGCCCAGCCCCATAGACCGCACACAGATCCTCGTCAGGCAGCGGCTTCAAATGCAAGATTCGTGGGCTCGCCCGTTCTGGGACGAGCGCCCCCTCGACTTCCGCTCCGGTGCGAATCGCCCCAAGTGCCGGACTTCGAGGGAGCCAACCGATGGGGATCGATACGGGGTGGAGCCTCCCGCGTATGGGTGCAGCGCCATCCGACTGAGAATGTACCGGGCCATTGGCTCCCCTCCCGGCGTCAGCTGGTAAACGCGGACTGGACGAGAGCGACCCGATCCGTGCCGCCGACTATCACGAATCGATCCGGCGATCGAAAGGCAGGCCCTACGCGTGCGAGATGGATGCGGGCGTGCTTCGGTCGGCGGGGACAACTCGAACGCCATCGGGCCCGACGGCACGGTTGAGGAGGGGGGAGGATCCGACCCATCCCGTTCAACGCGGTGCTCGCGCGAGGCACTTGAGGCCGCGAAAGCCGAGGAAGAGAAGCGCCCTTCCGACCACGGCGCCTCGGCGTATCACCGCCGGGTCGTTGACCGCGTCGTACGGAAGGACCTCCCCGAGCCCCGCCTGCGTGCCTTGAGGCAACGGGGCACGTCGTTTTACGGGGGATCGACGTTTGGGGACGGGTCCGTGCTTCGGCCGGGACGTTCGCCGTTAGGGTTGGTTCTGATCCTCGGCGTCCTCGTCGCGTCGCCCGCCAGTCTTCTTGCCGGCCACGCGTCCCCGGCGGGCTCGCACGGCTCCCGAACGGCGGCCGGAGGCGAACGCGCGACCGCCCCCTTCACCGCTTCGGCGGCGCAGCTCCGTTCGTCGCCGGCCCTCCCTCCGACCGGGAATGCCTCGAACACGCTCGTCGGGGGGATCGCCTGGTACGGGAATCGACCGACGCTGCCGTTCGCGAGTCCCCCCATCTTCGCCCCGTTCGCCTCGATTCAGGCGGCCGTGTACGACGCGGCGAACCAGGCGATCTACTTCTCCGGCCTTCGGACCGACGAGGTCGGTGTGCTGAACGCCACGACCCTCGCCCCGATCGCGACGATTTCGGGCTCGGGAGGGGTGGCGATGGCGTTGGATGCCCCCGCGCAACGCCTGTTCGTCGCGGGATATTGGAACGACACCCTAGCCGTGATCAACTGCAGCGACAATCGATTGATGGCGACCCTGGCCCTCCCATCGAACCCGGAATTTGTCGCCCTCGGCCCGCACGACCGGACAGCGTACGTGCCGAACGGCGACGGCGTCTCGATCGTCAACACGTCGACCCTCCAACTCGATTCGACCCTGCAAGGGTCCGGGTTCGGACTTCTGACCGGCGCCGCCTACGACCCGCAGGACGGCCTCCTCTTCGTCTCGAACACGTCGGACGGGGTCGCGCCGATCAACGTGACCACCGACACGTGGGCTGGCGGGAACACCACGGTCGTGAGCCAGGGGCAGTTCGGCAGCCTTTGGTTCGACCCGCTGAGCGGTTCCCTCTACCTGTCGGACAACTTTTCGAGTACGGTGTGGATCGTCAACGTCAGCGCTGGGGGGAACATCACTAGCCTCCCGCTGGCGGCCAATGGGGTGGCAGGGCTTGGCTGGGACCCCCAGACCCGTACGGTGTTCTTGCCGCAAATGTTCGGCACGACCGTCCTCCTACTCAACGCGTCCACGGGCGCGGAGGACGCTCGCTCGGTCCCCGTGGGCGTGGGCTCGTCCGTGGCGGTCTTCGACCCGGCCCTCCGACAGATGGCGGTCTTCAACGTCGTGAGCAGCAACGTGACCCTCATCGACCCGTCGAACCTCACGGTGACCGCGACCGTCGACTTGAGCCCGCAGTTCGGCGACGGGGTTGCGGTACCGGGTTCGTCTTGGCTCGTACTGGCCGACCGCAACGGAAATGCACTCTACGCGTACAACCGCTCCGACGGACAGTTCCTGCCGGCCACTCTCCCGGTCGGGGACAATCCACGCAACCTCGTGTACGACCCGGCGAGCAACGAAGTGTTCTCGGCGAGCGCGTCGGACGGGACCGTGTCCGGAACGTACGTCGGAAACTGGACCCCTGGCGGCCCTCCGACCCCCGTCGGAGCGGACCCCGACGGACTCGCGCTGGGCCCGAACGGAACTCTCCTGGCGGTCAGTTGCCTCTCCGGCACCCTCGAGGGACTTTCCCGCAACGGCGCTCCGCTGCCGAACGCTTCCATCGACCTCGGAGGATGTCCGGTCGCGGTCTCCGTCGACTTGGCGACGGCCACGGCCTACGTCGCGAATGCCGCTGACGACTCCGTGTCGGTCGTCAATCTGTCGACGTACCGGACGGTCGGAACGCCGTGGGCTCTGGCCGGCCCGCCCTCAGCACTCCTGTTCGACCCATCGACCGGGGACCTGTTCGTCGGGTACTCGGGCCGGGGGAGCCTGACCATCCTAAGCCCGACGGGAATGGACACCGCGACCATCCACATGTCGTTGTACGACTCGACCCGGTCGGTCTCCTACGACCCGCTTACGGGGCTGGTCTACGTCACCAACGACAGCGGGATCGCGGTCCTCCAGAACACCACGGAGGTGGCGGGGGTCCCGGTCCGTGGGTCGCTCGCCGAGAACGCGAGCGGGTATCGCGTGATTCCGGGACCCTCGGGTTCTCCGGCGTACCTCACGAGTGGTCTCGCGGGAATCGAGTTCCTCTCGAACGCGCCCGAGATTGCGCCGTTGCAGGCCGAACCCTCTACCACCCTCGCTGGACGGACGGTTCTCGTCACGACCGTCCCGCTCGGCCCGGAGACGGCGCTACGCTACACCTACTCGGGCCTGCCCCCAGGCTGCCGGTCCGCCGACCTCCCGGCGTTGTCGTGCCGGCCTTTGGCGAACGGAATGTTCTCGATCTCGGTCAACGCGTCCGACGGAGGGGGCAATTGGGTACGGAGCTCGACGCAGCTGACCGTCATCGCCGCGAACCTTTCGGGGGTGGCGATTGCGGTATCCGCGCCGGTCGTGGATGTCGGCCAGACGGTGACTCTCGCGTCGACGGTGAAGGGCGTGGGACCCAATGAGAGCTTCGAGTACGCGGGGCTCCCTTCGGGCTGCGGCACCGCGAACGTAAGCTCCTTGGTGTGTCGACCGACCGCCCCCGGGACGTCGCTCATTACCGTCTCTGTATCGGACGCGTTCGGTCAGCAGGCTAACGGGAGCACTGTACTCGAGGTCTTCCCGCCCCCGCGGATCCAGGGGTTCGGCGCGTTCCCGCCCACGACTTCGGTGGGCGGAACGGTGGAGTTCCTGCTCGCGGTGAGCGGCGGTGCGCCGGGAACTCCGCTCCTCTCGGTGATTGGCCTTCCCGCCGGGTGCGCCCCGCCCTCCGCCGAGCTGTGGAGTTGCGAGCCGGACGTGGCCGGAACGTTCCGGGTGTCCGCGACGGTCGAAGATTCGACGGGGGCGAACGCGACCGCGGGGACGACGCTCACTGTCGGACCGTCTGCCGCAGCCCCGTTGCCTCCCACGATCCTGAATGCGTTTGCCGCGCCTGACGACATCCCCGTCGGGGGAACCGTTACGATTGCGGTCGTCGCAGAGGGCGGGGCGACGCCCCTGCACTACTCATACTCAGGACTTCCGCCGGGATGCGCCTCCACGAACTCCAGCGTCCTCTCATGCCAGCCCGCGGCCAACGGCACATTCGCCGTGAACGCGACGGTGTCGGACAGCCTAGGGCGCTCTGCTTCTGCGCTCGTCTCCGTGGTCGTCAGACCCCCCGTGGCGACCCCTCCCCCCGGCGGGACAGTCAGCCCGCCGGTTGCGTTCATCGAGCTCGGCGTCGTAGCGACCGCCGCCGGGGGACTCGCTGGCGCGACTGCGGCAGCCATCGTTGTCGCGTTGGTGCCGAGGACCAAGGATCGCCCATTGCGTGGTTCGAATCCGTAGAGCGACCGACCTCTTGCCCACGTCCCATGTGGGAGTTGAACCGCCGGGCGGTTCAACTCCCTCTCCCCGCACGGAGCTCACTCAAGAATCCTCGTCGCGTCGCGGAATGTGCTGGAACCGTATCCGGCTCGGGCACCCTTCGACGCACCCCCCCCGACCGGCCAGCTTCCCGCAAATCGGGCCTCGGCCAGAGCCGCTTTTTCGCACCACACCGTTGGTTCCCTCGGAGTTCCACTGAGCGATGACCCCTCTTGAGTGGGCATCGCGCGACGCTCGGAAGCTCACCCGTCCGCTCGTCTTCCCGGACGCGAACGTTGCCGGTCGCCGGACCCGCCCGGGCGACGGAGAACACCTGCCGGTCGGTCCAACTGGACCGTTGGGGTGTGACGGGAGCGGGGATGAGCCATGGGTCGTCGTTCCGGTCGTTTCGCAAAGACCCCAGCCACCCGGAGTGCAGGTCGGCGCCCGCGCGAGGGTGTGGAGCCCGGATCGGCAACTCGGTGGATGCGCGGTTAGAGGAGGAGCTCGACGATGACGACGTCCCGCCAAACGCCGTCGAGACGCGCGTGGCGAGAGTACACCCCGACTTGGCGAAACCCTAAGGACTGGAGCAACCGCAGGCTCGCCGTGTTCTCGGGGAAAACGCGCGACACGAGCTTGTGAAACCCGGCGTCTCGCGCAGCGTTGATGAGGGCTGTTAGGGCCGTCCTTCCGATCCCATGTCCACGGGCCCGCCGCTCCACGTAAACCGAAAATTCACAGTTGCCCGAATAACATTCGCGTGGCCGATAAGAAGTCGTGCTGGCAAAGCCAACCACCTCGCGGTCTTCCTCCACAACGACGATGGGATGCTGGCCGTCGAACCAAGTCAGGATCTCCTCGATCGAACGAGGGCGCGTCTCGAAGGTTGCGATTCGATCCGCGATTCCTTGGTTGTAGATTCTCACCAGGTGCCCGGCATCCCCCGGCGTGGCCGACCTTGCCAGCATCACGACCCCTTCCCCTCAGTCCGGACGTCCTATCAAGCGGGCGGGAGCGCGCGAGTCCTCGCAAGGCCTCGTTCGCCTCCCTGGGAACGGCTCCAGGATCTAGAGCCGGACGGAGCGTCGCGTCCGAACTCTAGGGGTGTGCGACGGCGCGAGACACACCCCACGGGGGGGCGTGGAACCGAACCTCCCCGGGGATTTTCGGCCAGGATGCGCAACGCGGATCACAGGACCCGTGAACTTGAGCCACCGCGCCCACCGGGAGTGGTCGACCACGGGATGGAACCGGACACGCGTGCGGCCTCCCCCGGTCCTCGGTCCGGCCATCCCGAGTGTTTAATAAACATGTTGGGATAAACACACTCATGTCAGTGAAGACCGTGACGTTGTCCGAGGACGCGTACCTTGCCCTCGCGGCGCGCAAGCGGGCGGGCGAGAGCTTCACCGAGGTGGTGAGGCGACTCACGTCGACCGAGCGCTCTCTCCAGGAGTTTGTCGGAGCTTGGGAGCAAGTCCCCCCCGAGAAACTGGCTCGGCTCGAGGAATGGATCGCACACAGCGACGAATCTTCCCAGGCCGAGATGCTCCGTCTCGGACGCCGACGCGGGAAGTGACGCCATGGCGAGTCTCGACTCCACGTTCCTGATCGACCTCCTTCGGGGTGTCCCCGCGGCGGTCGACCGACTGGAGCGCCTCGAAAAGCGCCGGGAACCCCGTTGCGTCACGCCCCCGGCCGCCACCGAGGTCATGGTGGGCGCCTGCGCTTTCGGCGGGAGCTCGCTTCGCGCGGCGGAGGACCTGATCCGGTCTCTCCAGTGGCTCGAGTTCGACTGGGAATCCTGTCGCCTCGCGGGACGGATTGAAGCCGACCTGATCGCGCGCGGCGAGCCGATGAGTGCCGCCGACCTGTTCATCGCGGCCGTGAGCCTTCGGCACGGGCAGCGACTCCTCACGCGGGACCGCGGGTTCGCTCGCGTCCCCGGGCTGAAGGTCGAAACGTACTGACTGGTCGAGCAACGCCCCGTGGCCTCCGGGGTCCCACGCGTCGCGTTGGGAGCCCCCCCGGCTGCGAGGGATCGATGCGACCGACCAGCTCCACTTCACGCCATGGCCGAGACCGCCCGCCACGGACGGGGCCCGACCGTCGCCTCGGGTGCCGAGCCGAACGGGCCGGTCGGTGCGGACGGGAGCGCCCCCGTTCGTCCTAGTGCTTCCTCCGAGTCGTCGTCCGGTCGAGGTTTGGGGGGGCGACCGGGGGGAGTTCGGCCGGCGGGCGTACGATGAGGACCGAGCACCGGGCATGGTGCACGACGCCATCGCTGACGCTGCCGAGGAGCAGTCGCCCGGTGGTGGAAAGCCCCCGGGCGCCCATCACGAGCAGATCCGGCCGGCGCTCCTCGAGGAAGGCGAGAAGCTCCTCGGCGATCGCGCCCTCCCGAGCGTCGCTCGTCACGTGCGTCACCCCCGCGGCGCGGGCGGTCTCGCCCGCCTGGGCGAGTATCCTCTCGAACTCGCGTCGGTTTTCGGCCAGCACCTGCATCACGGCCCCGCCCGAGTCGGAGTACACCCGCGGGGCGGGCACCACGCCGACGACCGCCAGGGTTGCCGAGGAGAGCCGCGCGAGGTCGATGGCAACGTTGAGCGCCCGTCGCGCCGGGACCGAGCCGTCCACCGCCACGGCGATGGATCGCAGGGGGCGCGCCGGGGGTGGGGCCGGCGACACCGGCTCGGCGGAGTCCAACGGGCTACGGGTGAGTTTCGCCACGGATCTCCCGGACGAGATGCACGCCGAGTTCCTCGAATCGTTGCTCGGTCCCCGGCTCGAGGCGGAAGGTGCCCGAGTCCATCGGCTCCGACCGCGGGGCCACGCCGGCCTCGCCCGGACTCTCGACGATGGCGGAGGCGTGGAGTACGGGGGTCCGGAGGCCGAGGTGGTACATCGCCGAGTCGATGGCGTTCCCCGCGCCACTCAGGTGGTGGCGGAGTCGCGTGTCGAATGCGAAGCCGTAGTGGCCCTTCAGGGTGGGGACGTGCTTCAACTCGTGCAGCAGATGGGCCATCGCCCGGCTCGGCCGGATGTGCTCGGTGGGGCAGCCGAACACGAGCATGTCGTACGTGTCGAGGGGCCGCTCGTGCGCCCGCGCCACGGGCAGGAGGTCGGTCTTCACCCCCTCCTTCCGGAGCCCCACGGCGAGGTGCTCGGCGACTTGGCGGGTCTTGCCGTAGTGCGTGTCGTACAGGATCACGGCGGTGCGGAGAGGCTGGTCGTCGGCCCACAGGAGGTCCGGGGACGTATCGGACATAGCCTAAGAACAACCGCCGAAACCGTTGGATAAGCGTTTGCGAAGCAGGAATTGACCCGCGCGGACCGGTCTAGCCGGGTCGCCCCGGGCCGAAGACGCCGAGCGCGGGGAGCGCCTCGTTCGCCGCGGCCATCGAGCGGTTCGTGAAGGCGCGCAGGTTCCCGAGCTGCTGCGGGTCGAGGGTCAGCGCCGGCCAACCCCAGTGGACGACGACCGAGCGCCCGGGGTCCGCGTCGGGTACGACGCGAGGGTCGTAGGGGGGCTCCTCTTCGGCGTCGGGCCCCCACGCGAGTCGGCCGTCCTCGATCCTGAGGGTCGGGCGCACGACCCGCAAGGTCTCGGTCCGACGCTCCCGGACGGTCGCCCACGCGGGGCGGCACGCCTCCAGGTTCGCGAGCGTCGTCGGCACGTGGCCGGTCACCGCCCCGACCCCCACGAAGGCGACGTGGAACAGGTGGTGCGGGATCGGTCGGGAGGGGAGGTGGCGAAGGAGGCGCTCGGTGACCGATCGCGGGAGCCCCCGCCGGTGCAGCGCCTCGAGCAGCGGCGGGAAATCGGCCGGGCCGAACGCGTCGAGCAGCTCGTTCCCGATCCAGTACGCCTCGACGACCCGCCGGTCGAACGGGTCGAGGCCGTGCTTCGCCCCGATCGCCTGGAGGTAGGGCATGAGCGCCTCGAACCCCTCGAGCGCCCGCCGCGCCTCGTCGTCGCCCCGGTCCTCGACGATCGCCCGGTACAGGTGCGGCTCCGCCTGAGCGGGTCCACAATAGTGGAGACGGTTCGTGGCGATGCTGAACCGAGCGGCGAGCGGGACGCCGTCCATCTCACGCCGTGGGTCGAAGGCGAGCGGCGGAGCGGAGGAACGCGTCGAGCGCCCGGAGGCCGGTCGTTCCGACGACCACCGCGATTCCGGCCGCGATCGCGACGGCGCCCGCCGCCTCCAGGGCCGTGGACGGCGAGCCCCGGACGGCCACGGAGAGGAGCCAAGTGACCGGGAAGCCGAGGACGAGAATCGCCGTGGCGACGCCGAGGTCGACGCGTTTCAGCGCGGCGTACCATGTCCCGACGAAGGCGGTGAGGAGGAGGGCGCTAATCGCCACCCAGCTCCACTGGCCGGCCGTGAAGGCCCCGACGGCCGCCACCTGCGACGTGGCGACGAGGTAGCCGACGAGGACGACGGCCCCGATCCCCATCCGGCCGAGCGCGACGGTTGGGCTCGGGAGGTCCCGAAGGGCCCGTTTGGAGACCGTGTATTCCACCGCCCAAAGCCCCGTCGCCGCGAGGACGAACGCGGAGCCGTTGGTCCAGATGGGCGTCGTGAGGGCGAGCAGGAGCACGTTGCCGCCGAGCAGGAGCACCGCGGCGAGGGCGGTCGTCCAACGGACCCCCTCGCCGAGGACGACGACGCCGAGCACGAGGGCCGGCAGGAACAGCATCCGGTACAGGAAGGAGGCGGTCAGGCCGCCGCCGGCGGCGGTCGCGAGCTGGAGGCCGTGGAAGAACAGGAGGAACGGAATCGCGCCGCCGAGCACTCCGATCGCCACCAACCGGAGCCAGTCGACGCGGCGCAGCGCCGGGCGCGAAGCCCCGAAAGCGCTCGCGAGGAAGAGGGGTACCAGCGCCAGGGCGACCACGCCGTTGCGGGCGGTCACGAACGCATCGGAGCTCGTGCCGGCGACGGCGTAGAGGTTCACGAACGTCGACACGCCGCTCACGACGGCGGTCGTGAAGGCGAGCAGGAGACCGGCCCCGAGGAGGCCGGCGGGGCGTCCGCTCATTCCTGGCTCCTCCGACCACGGTCCTCGGTCGGGGCGACTCGCGCGAGGCCGGGGGGGTGGCTTGGGGGCGGTGAACTCGAGTGCTTCATAGGACAGTGACCTCCCGTCGGGTCGGCGTCGACGGGGAGCGCGGGTCGCTTCCGGGCGCGTCCGCGAATTCGGCGGCCACGCGGAGCGTTTCGCGCGCCTCGGCCTCGCCGAGCCGGCGGATCGCGAATCCGGCCTGGACGATCACGTAGTCCCCGACCTGGGCCTCGGGGACGTAGAGGAGTTGGGCGGTTCGGGTCACCGACCCGAAGTCGACGAGGGCGACCGGGAGCGCGGGGTCGTCGGCGGTGATCGCGACGATCCGTCCGGGGGTGGCCAAGCACATCGGTTCCGTCCTCCCTCTCACTCGGGGCGAGCTCGGAGGCCCTCCGGGCCCTCCAAGGCAGCCGGGGCGCGTTCGTCCGTCGTCGTGCTGACCGGCGGCACCTCGACCCGGACGAGGACGATTCCTCCGGCCCGCGGGTCGTGGACGTCGTCCGAACGTTCGACGTCGAGCCGCGAGCCCTCGGCCGGAGTCCCGGCCACCGTGGTCGGCCAGCGGTCCCGGAGGGTGGTCTCGGAGGTGTGGGCGAGAGCGCCGACCCAGAGCCGGACCACGGAGAACCGGTCGACCGATTCCGTCCGCCCGACCTCGACGAGCTTGCGCCGGAGGTCCCGGAGCATCGCTTCCTCATGCATCGGCGAGGACCTCCGGGAACGTTGGTCCATGGAGTCCCAGGTAGCGCCGGACCTCCGACGCCACCTGCTGCGCGACCGGCTCGATGGCGGCGGCGACGGCCGCCGACGGCGGGGATCCCGGGTCGAACTGGGCGGCCTCGATCCCGTACAGGATGAGCGTCCCGGGAAGCCGGTCGAGCGCCTGGCCGAGGGCGACCGCCTGACCGAGGGAGAAGCCGTGGCTCGAGGTGGCCGAGAGCGGGGTCGGCAAAGGATGGGGCCCGACCTCCCGCCGGACGACCGACCCCGGGGCGCCCCCGCTTCGGACGGCGTCGACGGCGACGACGAGCTCCCGGCCCTCCCAGAGGTCGATCAGCTCGGTCCCGGCGCCGGTCGCCTCGACGACCCGGCCGACCCCCCCGAGGAGCGGGCGGACCCGACGGACCACGAGCAGCCCGGCCGCATCGTCCCCCCGGTGCTCGTTCCCGATGCCGACGACGAGCGTCCGCTCGGTCGGCGGGGGGGCGCGCGGGGACTCCGGCTCCGGCATCGTCCTAGTCCCGGGCCAGGTCGAGCGTGAGGAAGTGCGTCGCACAGGAGATGCACGGGTCGTGGTTGCGGATCGCCCGCTCGCACGCGTCGGTCAGGTGCGCGTCGTCGAGCTCGAGGGAACGCGTGACCACTTCCCGCAGGTCGTCTTCGATCCGCTTCTGGTTCTGCGAGGTGGGGGCCACGATCTTCGCCTCCTCGATGAGGCCGGTGGCGTCGAGCTGGTACCGGTGGTAGAGCAGTCCCCGGGGCGCCTCGGTCGCCGCCGCGCACCCCGGGACGTCGAACGGGCCGGCGGCGACCTCGAACGGTCGCTCCGGCGGGCGGTATCCGTCGAGGAGGCGGAGGGCCTCCTCGCACGCCTGGACGATCTCGACCGACCGGACCAGGACGCTGCGGAACGGGTTGCGGACGACCGGCTCGAGGCCGACCTCCCGCGCCACGGCGTCGGCGCGCGGGAGGAGCCGGTCGCGGTTGAGGGCGTAGCGGGCCATCGGGCCCACCAGGTAGGAGCCCCCGTCGCGGCGCATCGAGTGAAGGGCGTTCGAGTGGGGGACCTGGAACTCCCGGAACTCTTCCTCGAAGCGGGTCGCCGGAATCCGGAGGCCCCGGCTCGAAACGACCTCGCCTTCGTTCATCGGGTACTCCTCCGGGTGGCGAAGGGCGACGAACTCGTAGTCCTCCTCGACGGCCGGGAACGGGAGACCGGCGGCGAACCGGACGGTCTCCTCGGCGATCCCGAGCGCCTCCTCGAGCACGGGGCGCAGGGGTTCGAGCTCCTCGCGCGACGGGCACCGGTAGAAGCCGCCGACCCGGACGTTTACCGGGTGGATCTCCCGTCCGCCCAGCGCCGTCATGATCGCGTTGCCGGCCTTCTTCAGCCGGAGACCCCGCTGGACGAGGATCGGATGGTCCTTCGCCATCCGGATCGCGTCGGGGTAGCCGAGGAAGTCGGGGACGTGGAGCAGGTAGACGTGGAGCGCGTGGCTCTCGATCCACTCCCCGCAGTACAGCATCCTCCGCAGGGCCCGGACGGCGGGCGTCACCCGAAGCCCGAGCCCGTGCTCGAGGGCATGGCAGGCGCTCATCTGGTAGGCGACGGGGCAGATTCCGCAGATCCGGGCGGTGATGTCGGGGGATTCGAGGTAGGAGCGCCCGCGGAGGAACGCCTCGAAGAACCGGGGCGGCTCGAAGATCCGAAGTTCGACCTCCTCCACCGTCCGGTCGTGGATCCGGACCCGGAGCGCCCCCTCCCCTTCCACGCGGGCGAGGTAGTCGACGGCGATCGTCCGGTCGGTCACGGTCCCCCCCCGGCCGGGACGTCCGTGGCCCCGGCGGCCGCCCGGAACGAGGGCGCGTTGGCGTTGAACGTACGGTAGATCCGGTGGACCGCCGGCGGGTCCATGCCGAGCTCGAGGAGCTTCCCCCGGAGGGAGGGAGCGTTCGGAGAGTCCTGCGGCCCGAAGCAACCGTAGCACCCCCGGTCGAACGACGGGCAGAGGGCGCCGCATCCGGCCTGGGTCACCGGCCCGAGGCACGGTGTGCCGCGCGCGACGAGGACGCAGACGGTTCCACGCCGCTTGCACTCGACGCAGACGCTCTCGGTCGGGACGTTCGGGGTCCGGTGCCCGAGGAAGGCGGTGATCACCTCCAGGAGCTGTCCCTTCTGGATCGGGCAGCCGCGCAACTCGAAGTCGACCGGCACGTGGTCCCCGATCGCCGTGGAGGTGGCGACGGTCCGGATGTACTCGGGCCGCGCGTAGACCACGCGGGTGTACTCCCGAACGTCGGCGAAATTCCGCAGCGCCTGGATCCCGCCGGCGGTGGCGCACGCCCCGATCGTGACGAGGTGCCGGGCGTTCGCCCGGATCGCCTGGATCCGCTCGGCGTCGCCCGGCGTCGTGATTGACCCCTCGACGAGGGCGAGGTCGTACGGCCCGTCGAGGACGGCGCTCGACGCCTCCCGGAAATCCGCGATCTCCACGCGGTCGGCGACCGGGAGGAGTTCGTCCTCGCAGTCGAGGAGCGTCAGCTGGCAGCCGTCGCACGAGGCGAACTTGAAGATGCCGAGCTTCGGCCGGGCCGCCGCGGTCATCTCACACCTCCCGGACGGCGAGGAACGGCGCGATCTCCCGGTAGCGGAACACCGGGCCGTGGCGACAGACGAACGACGGGCCGAACTGGCAGTGGCCGCAGAGACCGACGGCGCACTTCATGTTCCGTTCCATCGACAGCCAGATCGCGTCCGCGGGGACCCCGCGCGCGACCAGCGCCTTCGCGGTCAGCTTCATCATGATCTCCGGACCGCACAGGAAGGCGACCGTGTTCGCGGGCTCGATGCGGACGTCGGGGAGGCGGGCGGTGACGAGCCCGACGTCACCGTACCAGTCGCGGCCGGCCGTGTCGACGGTGGTCTGGAACCGGAGGTCCGAGCGTTGCCGCCATCCTTGGATCTCGGCGTAGTAGACGAGGTCCTTCGGGGTCTTCGCCCCGTAGATCAGCTCGACGCGGCCGTACTTCGACCGCTCCCGGAGGATCTCGTAGAGCGCGGGGCGGAGCGGTGGCAGGCCGAGGCCTCCCGCGACGAGGACGACGTCCCGTCCCGCCGACTCCCGAACGGGCCAGCCGGTTCCGTAGGGGCCGCGGACGCCAACGACGCCGCCGGGGGCCGCCTCCGAGAGGGCGAGACTGACCTTTCCGGCGGCTCGCACGGTGTGGAGGTACCGATCCGGGGCGGCCGGGTCGCCGCTGATCGAGATGGCCGCTTCGCCGACGCCGTACACATACAGCATGTTGAACTGGCCGGGCCGGAACGACAGCGGACCGCGGCGCTCCCTCGGGGCGAGGTCGAGCGTCACGGTGTCTGCGGTCTCGCCGGTCCTTGAGCGAACCTCGAACGGCACCGGCACGATGCCGGGAGGCCGGTCGATGCCGGGCGGTCCCGGCGGCTCCCCGTTAGCGCCCATGGAGGTCGAGCAGTTGGAGCCGCGTATTCTCGAGGCGCTGGGCGATGACGGGAAGGAGCCGGTGGAGGAACCGGTAGCCGTCGGCCGGTCGGTCGTCGAGGAGCTGGCGGAGCGGTCCCGCGGCGAGCCCGAGGGCCCGGGTCGGCTTCACGGCCCGTGCGTCGATCCGCCACCGGTGCGGGGAGAAGAGCCACGACCAGCCGAGGACCTCGCCCGGACCGAGCGTCTGGACCGTCGTCCGGGGCCGGTCGGGCACGATGATCTCGAGAGCGACCTTCCCGGAGAAGAGGGCGAGGAACTCATCGGCAGGGTCCCCCTCCCGCACGATCAGCGCTCCGGCCTCGAACGTCCGGGCGTACGCCTTCTCGGTGAGCCGGGCGAGGAACTCCGGGTCCATGTCGCGGAAGAACCGGTGGTCGGCGAGCCGGAGCTCCTCGGGCGCCTCGTCGCTCATCCTCCCGTCCCTCCGGCCGCCGTGCGGACCCCGGGCATCGCCCGGATCGCCGCGACCTCCTCGGTGAGGTCGATCCCGACGGGGCACCAGGTGATGCACCGACCGCAACCAACGCAGCCGGAGCGGTCGAACTGGTCGTACCACGTCGCCAGCTTGTGCGTCATCCACTGACGGTAGCGCGACGGAGTCGATTTCCGGACTGGCGAGCCGTGCAGCTCGGTGAACGCCGAGTGGAAGCACGAATCCCACCGGCGCCACCGTTCGACGTGCTCCCCGGTGAGGTCCGGCACCTCCTCGGTCGAGTGGCAGAAGCAGGTCGGACACGCCATCGTGCAGTTGGCGCACGACAAGCACCGCTCGGCGACGGACGCCCATCGGGGATGTTCCGGGGTTTCGACGAGCAGGTCCCGGATCTGGTGGAGGTCCATCGACCGGCCCATCGACGCGGACGTACGCGCCACGACCGCGCCCGCGGCCCCCAGGTCCGGGGCGGAGGCGGGGCGGAGGGGCACGGAGTGGAGGACCGAGGCCCCGGCGGGGGAACCGACCTCGACGAGGAACCGGTGGCGGCCCTCGCCGAGGAGTTCGGTCAGAGCGAGGTCGTGGTCGCCCCCGACGGCCGGACCCGTCCCCATCGAGGCGCAGAAACAGGTTCCGCCGGCGACGCCGCACTGCACGGCGACCCGGAGGGTCCGGGCCCGTCGAGCGGCGTACCCCGGGTCGCCTCCCGACCGGAACACCCGGTCCTGGATCGCGATCGCGGCGAGCTCGCAGGCCCGGACGCCGAGGAAGACGAACGCCGGCCCGTCCGTCGGCTCGGCGTCGACGCGGAAGGAGCCGTCGGTCCGATGGGCCGTCCAGAGTCGTTCCCGGGACGGGAACAGGTATTTCTTCCAGCTCTGGGGGCCGACCGCGTAGCCGAACAGCGCGTCATCGTTCCGGCGTTCGAGGCGGTACGTTCCTGCCTCCTGACGGTCGGTCCAGCCGATCGGAAGGTCGGACTCCTGGTGGATCTCTCCGTACACGATGGCGCCGTCCCGGACGATCGGGCCGACGACCCGATAGCCGGCCGTACCGAGCGCCGCCAGGAACCGGGGGAAGTCCGACCGCTCCAGGGTGTGCCGGCTGCCGACCGAGAGGAGCTCCCCGGACGGGGCGATGGCGGTGGGGGGAGTGGCGGTCATGTTCGTTCCGTTCCCGAGAGTGGGTCGACGACCGGTGGTGCGGAGGATAAACGCCTCGTCAAGTCGAGTCGATGAAGCGCCCCGGACCCTCGGTGGGCCGGAGAATTCCAGTTCCGGAGCCCGTCGGTCCGTGGTCGAATCCTCGCGAGGATTCCGTCGCCATCGAACGGCCGCGACCGGCGAGTCAACCGGACTCGACCGACCCCTCAAGTGGAGGGCGGCCGAAGTACGGGTGGTCCCCGGAGGGCTCCGTGGTCGAGGGGCGTTCGTTCGGGACGAGCGGGGTCCCGCAGCTCCTCCTGCTCGGACTCCTCTGGGGAGCCACGTTCCCGATCGCCCGGCTCGGCGTCGCAGCCGGGGCGAATCCGTTCGTCCTCGTGGTGCTCGACCTCCTCCTGGCCGCGGCGGTCCTGGCCCCCGTCGCCCTCCGGAGCGGGGCCGTCCGCCCGCCCGTTCGGGAACTCGCCCGGTCGGCCGGTCTCGGGGCGCTCCTGATCGGCGGGATCAACCTGCCTCTCTACTGGGGCCTCCAGCATGCCACCGGGGGCAGCGCCTCGATCGTCTACGCCACGTCGCCGATCATCAGCCTCGGCGTCCTCTACCTCGCCGGCAGCGCCGTGGAGATGCACCGTCGCCAGGCGGCGGCGCTCGCGCTCGGCCTCGGGGGCGTCGTCCTGCTCGGGCTC
The DNA here is from genome assembly GCA_022750435.1 of Thermoplasmata archaeon. GTDB lineage: Archaea > Thermoplasmatota > Thermoplasmata > Lutacidiplasmatales > UBA184 > Lutacidiplasma. The sequence continues at coordinate 48,424 of JAKIVS010000005.1, forward strand.
GCCGGCGGCGGCAGTTCCGTGTCGGCCGGCCTGGTCGTGCTCGCCGCGTTCGCCCTCGGGGCGACCTGCCAGGGCGTCGGCGCGGTCCTGGTCGGCCGGGCCCGCCCTGAGGGGGAGGGGCCCTGGGGATTGACGTTCCAGTTCGTCGGCGGCGCCGTCGCCGCGACGATCGTGCTGATGCTCCTCGCGCCGACCGCCGCCTTCCCGCTGACCGTGCCGGTGATTGGCTCGGTGGTCTATGTGGGGGTCGTCTCGATGGCGCTCGGCTACACGATCTTCTTCGAGCTGATCCACCGCTCGGGAGCGGTCCGCGCCAACCAGGTGACGTTCCTCAACCCGGTCGCGGCGCTCTCGATCGGGGTGCTCGCGTTCGGCGAGGGGTGGGAGCCCCTCGAGGCGGTGGCGCTCGCCGTGATCGTCGCGGCGCTCCTCCTGTTGCAGCCGTACCATCGCCACCGGGCGACCCTCCCCGATCCGGAACCCCCGTCGCCGGCCACCCGACGGCCGGTGTGAGGGGAGGTGGGCTACGGCACCGCCGTGAGCCAGCTCGCGTACGCCGGGTTCCGCCCGTGGATCGCGTCCTCGTACCGGAGCTGCAGTCGCTTCGTGACCGGGTAGGCGCCGGTGCCGATCGGCCGTCCGTCGACCTCGCGGATCGGGGTGATCCCGGCGGCGGTGCCGGTGTAGAAGAGTTCGTCCGAGGTGAACAGCTCCTCCCGGCTGAAGTCGTTCCGCCGGAACTCGATCCGCTCGTCGGCGACGAATCGGATGACCGTGTCTCGGGTCACCCCCCGGAGGATCCCGGAGCTGGCGGGCGGGGTGCTGACGACCCCGTTCTTGACGCGGAAGAGGTTCTCTCCCGGTCCTTCCGCCACCATCCCCTGGGAGTTCAGCAGAATCGCTTCGTCGTACCCGCCGCTGACCGCCTCCATCTTCGCGAGCGCCGAGTTCGCGTAGTTCGCTGCGCACTTCGCCTGGGGCGGCAGCGAGCGCGAGTCGACGCGAACCCAGCTCGAGACGGTGGCGCGCACCCCGCGCTCCACCCCGGCCGCGCCGAGATAGGCGCCCCACTCCCACATCCCGATCGCGACCTGGGTCGGGCTCTGGGTCGGGTCGAGCCCCATCTGGCCGTACCCCGAGAAGGCGATGGGCCGAAGGTACGCCTCCGGGGTCTCGTTCGCTCGGATCAGCTCGACGGTCGCCTGTCGGAGCGTCAGGACGTCGAACGGCATCTTCATCCGGTAGACGCGCGCGCTGTCGAGGAACCGGACGAGATGCTCGTCGAGCCGGAACACGGCGGACCCCCGGTCGGTGCGGTGGCAGCGGATCCCCTCGAACACCGCGTACCCGTAGTGGAGGCCGTGGGTCAGCACGTGGACGCGGGCGTCGTTCCACGGAACGAGCCGCCCGTCCATCCAGATCCATCGGAGGGGGCGGAGGTCGACCATCCGACCCGAGGAGGTCCGCCGGAGTTTAACTTTCGTCGGGTCGGACCGGGAACCTCGGCCCCCCGGGCCGAGCGGTTCCGTGGTCCGCGGCTACTTCGCCGGGGAACTCGCGCCGCGGGACCGCTTCGGAGCGGGGGCCGGGGCGGGCAGGGGCCGGACCACGAGTACGGAGCAGTGGGCGTGGTGGAGGACGCCGTCGCTGACGCTTCCCACGAGGAGGCGGCCGGTGGTGGAGAGCCCGCGGGCGCCCATCACGAGCAGGTCGGGGTTCCGCTCCTCGAGGAATTGGAGCAACTCCTCGACGACGATCCCCTCCCGAACCTCCGTGGACACCATGGCGACCCCCGCCTTCCGGGCGCTCTCCGCCGACGTCCGAAGGAGCGCCTCGACGGCCTTTCGGTTCGAGGCGAGGACTTCGAGCAGGACTCCCCCTTCGTCCGAGTAGAGGACCGGCGCCGGGGCGACGCCGACGATCGTCAACGTCGCCGAGGCGAGCTTGGCAAGCGCCGTGGCCGACTCGAGCGCCCGGTCGGCGGACTTGGAGCCGTCGACGGCGACGGCGATCGAGCGGAGCGCGGTCATCGAACGTGCGGAGGCCCGACGGCCGATTTAACGCGGCCGTTCGGACGCCGGCGTTCCGGAACCACCGAGCGGGGTGGCCGTGCGACCGCGGAGGAGGAACGCCCCGAAGAGCACCCCGAGGAAACCGACCGCCATCACGAGCGAGGCGACGGGAGCTTGCCCGTCGAACGCGAACGTCCACCCCGCCCCGGTGGCGAGGAGGGCGGACCCGAGGGCCACTCCCGCGGCGACCCAGGCCCACCGGTCGGGGTCGGCCCGGGCCAGCGCGAGGGCGCGGAGCGAGATGCCGACGAGGAGCAGCGCCACCACGATGTGCAGGTCGAGGACCGGGGCCGACGCGAGCACCGAGACCACCCCGGCCCCAGTCGGGAGGCCGACGAGCAGGGCCAGCGCCATCCCCAGCACGAACTCGATCGCGAGGAGGACGAACATTCCGATGGCGAGCCGGTCGAGCGTCATTCCGCCCCGCGACGCCCACGCCGGGGGACCGGCCGAGGACGGCGCGCTCACGACCACCCCGCCGACCGACCGCCGTCCACGGCGAGCGTCGTGCCGGTGACGAACGCCGCGGCCGGCGAAGCGAGCCAGACGACGGCCTCGGCGACGTCGACCCCGCGACCGAGTCGCCGCATCGGTACGGCCTGGCGGGCCTGCTCGCGGTACGCCTCGGGTGCGCTCGCGAGTCGGTCGGTCTCGATCGGACCGGGGGCGACCGCGTTCACCCGGACGCCCCGAGCGGCGTAGTCGAGCGCCGCCGACTTCGTGAGACCGAGGATGGCGTGCTTCGCGGCCACGTACGGGCTCCCGCCGCGGTAGGCGGAGGTGCCCGCCGTCGACGACATGTTGACGATCGCCCCGCCTCCGGCCGCGAGGAGCATCGGAATCTCGTGCTTCATCGCGAGGAACGTCCCCCGGACGTGGACCTGGAGGACCCGGTCGAACGCCTCGGTCGTCACGTCCACGAGGTCGGTGGGGAGGAACCCCTCCCCGGCGTTGTTCACCGCCATCTCGAGGTGCCCGCACCGGGACCGGACCTCGTCCGCGGCCCGAACCAGGCTCCCTTCCTCCGACACGTCGGCCGGGACCGCGAGCGCCTCGACGCCGAGGGCGCCGAGCTCCCGCGCGACCCCTCCGAGCGCGTCGGCGTCCCGCGCGGAGACCACGACCATCGCCCCGCGCCGGGCAAACGCCCGGGCCACGTCCGCGCCGATTCCCCGGCTCGCTCCGATCACCCACGCGGTCCTTCCACGAAGGTCACCGGGGCCGTTGGACGCGGTGGGGCGGGAAGGAAGCGCCATCGATATTGTATAGATTGTAAATCTAAATAAGGCTGACGGATTCTCTCATATCGCTCGCGGCGTGGAGGAATCGGATGTCCCCTCGGAAGTACGACCTCGGCCGTCGGCGCGGAGCGACCGACGCGACGCGGGGGAGGATCCTCGAGGCGGCCCGGACGCTGCTCGGGGGCAAGGGGGACATGGCCGAGGTCTCGATGGAGGCGGTCGCGGCCAAGGCCGGGGTCTCGCGGATGACGGTCTACAATCAGTTCCACTCCCAGCCGCTCCTCCTCGAGGCGCTCTCGGATTCGCTCGCCGAGCGCGGGGGGATGCACCGGCTCATGGGCGCGTTCGTCGCGACGACCCCCCAGGAGGCCGTTCGGACGTTCGTCGGGACGTTCGTTGGATTCTGGGCGTCCGAGCGTGTACTGCTGCGGCGAGTCCGGGCAATGGGGGTCCTCACCCCGAGCGTCTACCGGAAGGTCCGGGACCGGGACGAATGGCGGCGTGAGGCGGCGAGGAATCTCGTCGCGAAGTTCGGCTCCGACCGGGGTCGAGACATGGAGTGGGCCTCCGACCTGTTGGCGGCGATGACGAGCTTCGAGGTGTTCGACGCGCTCTGCGAGGGGAACCGGACTCCCGAGATGGTCGCCCGGTCGCTTTCCGAGTCCATGCTCCGTCTCTGGGGACTCGCCCCCGACGATGTCGGCCCGGCCAAGGCTCGCCGGGGCCGTCGCCCGAACGCCGCGGGGTGAATCCCAATCTCCCCCGGTTCGGGTCGAACTCGGCTGAGATTGTGGTCCAAGTGGGGGGAGATTTCGGCGCTTCGGTAGATAGCCTGGCCGAGTCGGCCGACCACCATGAACCGACCGAACCCCCTTTGGTTGATCCCGGTGGCCGCAGCGCTCCTGCTGCTGGTCCCGGCCGCCGTGGCCGCCCCAACGTCGAACTCGCCCTCGCTCCTGTCGCCGACCGGTGGAGCCGGCGGCACGGTGTTCGTGATGTCGAACGCCGTCGCCGGCAACGCCATCCTCGCCTACCACATCGGTGCCGGCGGCGCCCTCGTCCCAGCGGGTCACTTTGCGACCCATGGGAAAGGCACCGGCGCGAGCCTCGCCGACGCCGGCTCGGTCGTCCTCGCGAAGGACCACCGCTTCCTGCTGGTCGTCAACGCGGGCAGCAACACGGTCAGCGTGTTCCGCGTCGCTTCGCCCTCCACGGCGACCCCGATCCTCTCGTTCGTCGAGAAGGTCAGCTCCCGCGGCGTTTCCCCGGTGAGCATCGCGGTCCACGGCTCCGTCGTCTACGTGCTCAACGCTGGGAACGCGACGAAGGCCGGCAACATCGCCGGCTTCCTCCTCGCCGACCACGGCCTGCTGCTCGCGCTGCCCCACTCCGTCCAGCCGCTCAGCACGAGCTCGGCGACGGGTCCGGCCCAGGTCGGGTTCAACCCGGCGGGCACTGTGCTGGTCGTCACCGAGAAGAGCACGAACCAGATCGACACCTACGCGGTCAACGCCTGGGGGGTCGCGCAGAGCCCGACGTTCGCGACGTCGAACGGCACGACGCCCTACGGCTTCGCGTTCGACCCGAACGGGGCGCTCATCGTCAGCGACGCGGCCTCGGATGCGCTCTCCTCCTACACGGTGTCCAGCACCGGGGTCCTGACGCTCGTGAGCGGCTCGGTCGGAGACAACCAGACGGCCCCGTGCTGGGTCGCGGTCGCCCACGGCGGCGCGATCGCCTACACGACGGACGCCCACAGCAACGCGATTTCGACCTACGCGGTCGGGTCGGGCGGCGCGCTCACCCTCGTCGCGTCGCTCGGCGCCACGACGGGTTCGGCCGACACGGACATGGCGGTCGCCGGGACCCACGGCCAGTATCTGTTCGTCACCGACGCGGGCGCGGCCGAGATCCAGGAGTTCCGGATCGGCTCGAGCGGGGGCCTCACCCTCCTCGACACGATCTCGGCGCTCCCGTCCACCGTGGAGGGGATGGCGGCGTACTGACGCCGGGAACGAGACCGCGGTGCCGGAGGAACTCCTGATAAGGAGCGGATCGGTCGTCGGGGCCGTCCCATGAGCCCCGGCTTCCGCTCCCTGATGTGGTACGTCCTCTACGGCACCCGCGGCGGCCCGAACCGCCGACGGATCCTCGACGAACTCCTTCGGTCCCCCGCCAACGCCCACCAGCTGGCGGGGGCCCTCGCCCTCGACTACCGAACGGTGCGCCACCACCTGCGCCTGCTCGAGCAGAGCGGCGCCGTGACCCGGCCGGTCGGGGAGGCGTACGCGTCCCCGTACGAGATCGCCGCCTCGACGGCCGCGTACCTGGAAACGGTGGACGCCTCACCGGCGCGGGCGGGCACCGGTCGGACCGCCCTCGACCGGGCCGCGCACGCCGTGACGACGAAGCGCCCCGGAGAGGTCCGATGAGCAGCCTCCTGATGGACGCGAGCGTCGCACTCGGCCTCGTGAGCATCGTCCTCGCCGGCGGACTCTTCCTGCTGTATCGCCGGATCTACTCGCAGACCCGTACGGGATTCGGTCTCGCGCTGCTCGTGTTTGCCGGGGCGTTCGTCGTCCAGAGCGGACTGACGGTGTACTCCTACCTCGCCGCGATGCCGATCATCCCGGACTCGTTCGCCCCCTTCCTGTTCGGGATCGGGCTCTGCGAAGCGACCGGCCTGGGCGCGGTCGTCTGGACCGCCTCCCGCTGAGCGTCCTCGCTCGGCCGGCTCAGCGCCGAGTTCCCTTCGTGAAACGGTCGGGGTCCGCGAGGAGCTCCTCCCACCTCTGTCGGGTGAGGCTGGTCGGCGAGCCCCTCACCCCGACCAGGATCGGATCGGCCGTGCCGTCGGTGCGCTCGAGGAACAGCTGCGGGATGACGTAGTCGTCGTCCCATCGACCGAACGACCGGACGAGTCGGTCGGCCTCCGTCTCCTGCGTCGGGTCGTCGATGTCGAGGACCCTCGAGGGCAGACCGAGGCGCTTCGCGAGGGCGGGGAGCCGGTCGGTGGACAGGGGCACGCAGTGCGGGCACCAGGTCGCGGTGATGAGCGTCAGCCGGACCGGGGGAGCGGTCGTCATCGAGGACCTCCGCTCCCAACAGCCCCGGTCGTGGCTTAGGGGTGTCGCGTCCGGTGACGTCGAGACCACCAAATAGCCGACCGCGGTCCCCGACGCCGATGCGGAAGCCCGTTCGGACGCCCCGGCGACGGCCCCGCGCCGCTCGACCCCCGTCGACGGCGTCGCGGTCGGCCCCCGCTCCCGTGGCCCCGGGCCCCGTAATGTTGCGGGGCCCCCCGACCGGTCACGCGGTCTGCCAAGCGTGCGGGCGGATCGTCCGGCTCGCCCTCGCCCCGACCGACGGCCCGAACCTCGAGGCGTTCCTGGACCGGCGGCCGGACGGCTGGTCGGCGCAGGGGATCAGCCTGACGATCACCGGTCTGTGTACGACCTGCCGGACCGGCCCTTCGGCCCCGCGCTGAACCATCGCGCCTCGACGGAGCACCTTTGCAGGGCGTGTTCACCTCCCCGAGGGTCGTCCTCGGGCCCGGCGCGATCGAGACGCTCAGCGGCCTCGGCGCGAAGCGGCCGTTCGTGGTCGTGGACTCAACACTGCGCGACGGCCCGGGCCACCGAAGGGTCGTGGAGGAGCTCGAGAAGGTCGACGGCGCCGTCGCCACCTCGTGGACGGAGGTCCGCATCGAGCCGTCCCTCCTCGACATCGAGCCCGGTGTCGGAGCCATCCGCTCGGCCTCCCCCGACCTCGTCGTCGCGCTCGGCGGCGGAAGCACCATCGACACGGCGAAGGCGCTCTGGATCCGGTTCGTCCATCCCGACCTGCCCCTTACCGAGGTGACCCCGATGGTCGAACTCTCGCTCCGAACCCGGGCCGGTCTGGTGGCCATCCCCACGACCAGCGGAAGCGGCAGTGAGGGAACCTGGACGGCCGAGCTCCGGGCGGAGGACGGCCGTCCGGTGGACGTCGCGACGCGGGAGCTCGTCCCGGACTGGGCCCTCCTCGATGCCCGACTGGCCGAGACCGTCCCCGCGCCACGCCGCGCCGACGCGGCCGCCGACCTCCTTGGCCACGCCCTCGAAGCGGCCGGGTCGGAGTGGGCCAACCCGTTCTCCGACGCCCTTGCGCGCGACGCGCTCGCGACGGCCCTCACGGTCCTGCCGAAGCTGGTGAAGCACCCCGACGACGACGAGCTGCGGGGCGCGATCCATCACGCGGCCACCCTCGCCGGGATCGCGGCCTCGAACGCGCAGCTGGGCGTGGCCCACGCCCTGGCCCGGGCGCTCGGCCCCTCCACCGGCCTGTCCCACGGCCGCCTGGTCGGGATCCTGCTCCCGTACGCGACGGAGTTCAACTACCCGAGCGCGCGCGACCGGTACGGCCGGCTCGGGGGCCCGCTCGGTCCGCCGCTCGCGGCGAACCGCAGCGCCCTCGCGGAGAGGGTCCGCGGCGTACTCGGTCCGCTCGGGATTCCCCGGACGCTCGCGGACGCCGGCGTGGACCGGCAACGGGCCGACGCCGGACGCGCGCTCGCCATCGCCCACGCGGCGAGGACCCCGTCGGCGATCGCGAATCCGAGGGTCCCGTCGGAGTCGGAGCTCGCGGGGCTGCTCGACGCCGCGTGGAACGGCGCGGCCGTGACGTTCTGAGCCGCGCGGTCGAACCCGCGGCTCGGGCGGACCCTACGCCTTCGCGGGAACGGCACCGGGGGTGGGCGCCGAATCGCGGAGCGCCACGGCGTGGTTGATGGCGATCTCCGCGAGGTCGCTCGCGTACGACGCGCTCCGCTCGACGCTCTCTAAGACATAGGCGAGCGAGACGGCGAGCCGTCCGCGCTTGGTCGCGAGCTCGTGCAAGATCTTCTCGCGCTCCCGGCTGACCCGGTGGGCGACGTCCACGACGGCGTTCGCGCGCGCGATGTCGCCGGAATCGAGCGCGTCGAGCGCCTCCGATAGCCCGTTGGCCGCGATGGCGTGGAGCTTGTCGAGCGACTCGACGACGCTCGCCGGGGGCTCGTCCTTCCCGAGCATCTCGACGGTCTCGGCGATCTTCACCGCGTGGTCGGCGATCCGCTCGAGGACGCGCGAGGCGAGGAGGTAGGTGGCGCAGTCCGGCAGGGTGAGGCCGAGACTCGTCAGCGTCCGGGCGTCCCGGAGGGCGGTCGTCACCTGCTTTTCGACGAACCAGTGGAGGCGGTCGACCTCCCAGTCCCGCTCGACGACGTCCTTCGCAATCGAGGCGTCCCGGCCGTGGAACGCCGCCATGGCGTCCGTCTGCATCGCCCGGACCATCTGGTGCATCCGGCGGATCACCGAAGGGATGGGGAGCGGGTTCGCGCCGACGACGTCTTGCAGGACGACCGCGTCGGCGGTCTCCTCGAGGATCTCGGGACCGATCATCCGCTGCGCAAACCCGCGCACGATGTTCCGGGTCTTCGGGCTCATTCGACCCGGGGTCTTGATCTCAAGGAGAGGAGCCCCCGCGATGTACTCGGCGATCAGCCGCCGAAACAGATGGTCCTCGTCCATGTCGTTCGAGATCTCGATCGACCGCTTGACACCCTCCGACTGGGGCCCCTCGTCGGCGTAGAGGGTCAGGGAGCCGTCGGACCGGGGCGAGAACAGGAGGACGTCCCCCTCGTGGAGACCGCGTCCGGTGACCCAGTTCTTCGGCAGCGAGACGATGTACGTGGAGCCCCCGGTCTTCTGGATCCGGCGGCCGTGGAACCCTCCTGTGCTGCGCATGGGAAAGCCGCTGACCCATCTCTATACTATATAGAATTACGGGGACGGGCCGAGAAATCCGTGGCGAAACCGAAGTACGGGCGGGAGCACCGGTACGAGACCCCCGAGGCCCCGGGCCGGCGGAACACCGGCCGTTCGAGGGGGCGGGCGGCCCCGACGCGAGCGGGGCGGGACGCTTCCGGAACCGCGGTGGGAGACGTCCGGACACCGCGCCGCCGAGGGCGGGCCCGGTCGGTCTAAATAGCCGCTTGGACGCTGGCGCCGACCAATCCCGATGGAACCCGACCCACCCCCTCCGCCGCCGGCACGACCTGCGGGCCATGGGTCACCCCCTCTCACCCGCTCGACCCGCTACCACCGGCCGAGGGCCCCGTTCTGCGGGGTCGGGTACTGCACCAACTGTCTCGTTCGGGTCAACGGGGTCCCGAACGTCCGGTCCTGCCAGTACGACGCGGCGCCGGGGGAGGTGGTGGAGGTCGAGAACGCCTGGCCGTCCGCCCGCTTCGACGTGCTCGCCGCCTTCGACGTGCTGTTCCCGCAGGGGATCGACACGCTCCGCGGGTTCCGGCGACCCGCGTTCGCCGTCCCGTGGTACCAGCGGGTGGTCCGCCGCCTGGCCGGCACCGGTCGCCTTCCGAATCCATCGACCGCCCGCGCCCCGAGCCCCGGACGACTGGTCACCACCGATTTCGTCGTCGTCGGCGGCGGTTGCGCCGGACGGGCGGCCGCGGAGAGCCTGGTCGCCGCGGGTCACCGACCCGTCGTCCTCGAACGCGAGCCCCGAACCTCCCCCGTTCCCGGCGCCGAATGGTTCCCCGGCACCACCGGCGTGTTCCTTCCCCCTCCCCGCGCCGAGGCGCTCCGGCCCTTCGAGCTGATCGCCCGCCGGTCCGACGGCTCGGCGCTCGACCTCCGCGCCCGCCGCGTCGTGGTGGCGGTGGGGGGCTACGACGCCTCCCTCTGGTTCGCCGGCAGCGACCGACCGGGGGTCCTCACCGCCGAGGGGGCGGAGCGGCTCCGTCCGGTCGAACGGCCCGGGTTCGACCACGCGGTCGTGTTCGGAGGGGGACCGCGGACGCTCCAGATCCTCGAGCGGTTCGGGAACCATGTGGAGGCCGTCGTGGCCCCGGGCGCGATCGACCCCGACGTCGCCCGCCGAGCCTCCGAGCTGGACGTTCCGCTCTTCCCGCGGACCCTCCTGCTCGGCGTCGTCGGCCGGCGCAGCGTGCGGAGGGTCCGGCTCGCTCCCCGGGGAGGCGGCCAACCCGCGTTCTCGGTCGAGGCGGATGCGGTGGTGCTGGCCCACCGCCGTCTCCCGCACCCGCAGCTGTTCTTCCAGGCCGGAGCCCGCATGGAGTGGCGCCCCGACGTCGGCGCGTACGGACCGACGGTCGGACCGTCCGGCGCGACGACCGTCCCGGGCCTCGCGGCCGCCGGGGAATCGGCGGGAGCCGCGACGCCGGACCGGGCCCGAGCGAGCGGGGTCGCCGCGGCGAACGCGGTCCTGGCCGGCGGCGGGTGGCCCGCCCCGGACCCGTCGCCGCCCTCGGCCCTCCACCACGAGCTCGAAGGGTACTACCAGGAGCTGCTCTCCACCGGTCCGGGTCCCGGCAAGGTCGTAGTCTGTCCCTGCGAGGACGTGTTGCTCGGCGAGGTCCTGGAGGCGACGGAGCGCGGGTACCGGGGGATCGAGGTGATCAAGCGGTACACGGGACTCGGCACCGGGCTCTGCCAGGGTCGTTACTGTCTCCCGGACGCCCTGCTCGTCCTCGCCCTCCGAGAACACCGGACTCCTCGCGAGGTCGGGTACATCACCCAACGGCCCCCGGTCGTGCCCACGGCGCTGGGGGCGCTGGCGGGTCTCCCGGACGACCCCGAGGCCGCCGCATGAGCGACATGCCCCGGCGCCCCTACCGGGTCGCGATCGTGGGTGGAGGGATCGTCGGACTGTTCACCGCGTACCGACTGCTCCGCGCGGGCGCCGGGCCGGTCGTGGTCCTCGAGCGGGGGTTCCTTTCCTCCGGCGCCTCCGGCCGCAACGGCGGCGGCGTCCGCCAGCAGTGGGACTCGCGGGTCACCGTTCGGATGATGCGCGAAGCGGTCCAGGAGTGGAGGCACTTCGGCCGGGAGTTCGGGACGAACGTCTGGTTCCGCCAGGGAGGGTACCTGTTCCTCGCGACCACCCCGGCCGAGGTCACGCGACTGCGGCAGGTCACCGAGGCGGTCCGGGCCGAGGGCCTCGATGGACGCCTCCTCGAGCCGAGCGGCGCCCTCCGCTACGCCCCCTCACTCTCCCTGGACGGGATTGCTGGGGCCACGTTCCTCAACACCGACGGCACGCTCTACCCGTTCCCCGGCGTCTGGGGCGTGTACGAGGCCGTCCGTGCGCTCGGCGGGGAGGTCCGGCTCGGCGTCGAGGTGACCGGTGTCCGAACCGAGGCGGGGCGGGTGGTCGGCCTCTCGACCTCGGAGGGACCGGTGGACGCGGCCGCCGTCGTCAACGCGGCGGGTGGCTGGTCGGGCGACGTCAGCCGGCTCGCCGGTCTCGCCGTGCCCAACGTGGCGAGCCGCCACGAGATCCTGGCGACGGAGCCGCTGAAACCGTTCCTCGACCCGATGGTGATCCGCCTCGCGGACGGTCTGTACTTTTCCCAGACGATGCGCGGGGAGGTCGTCGGCGGCCTGGCGGTCCCGCATCCGACCGGGACCCGGGCCGGCGTGCCGACCTCCCCGGCGTTCCTCCGTTCGATGTCCCGCTCCCTCGTCCGCCTGATCCCCGCGCTCGCCCCGGTCGGGGTGCTGCGCGCCTGGTCGGGCTACTACGACGACACCCCCGACGGCTTCCCGGTGATCGGCGAGGACCCGAGGCTCCCGGGATTCTTCCACGCGAACGGGTTCAGCGGCCACGGGTTCATGCTCTCCCCGGCGTCCTCGAAGCGGGTCGCCCAATCGGTGCTCGGGGAGAAGACCGACCTCGACCCGGCCCTGTTTTCGCCCGGGCGGTTCCTCGACCCGCACCGGCGCGGCGAGGCGGAAGGGCTGCAGCCGGGCTGACGGGGGCCGGGCCGGGAACGGAAGCAAACCGTTTCCTTCCCCCGTCGCTCGGCCGGCCGTGACCCAGCCGACCCTGTTCAACCCGTTCCCCGGGCCTCCCCCGATCGAGGCGAAGGGGAAGGACGCGATCCACGCGGTCGCGTTTCGGGCGGCCGTCGAGGGCGCGGACGCCTACCACGGCGTCCGGTCGGCGCTCCGGCGAGACGGCGCGGTGGTCCGGCTGGGGAACCGGTTCGTGTCGCTCGCGAAGTACCGGGAGGTCGCCTTCGTTTCGCTCGGCCACGCCGCGGTCTCCGCGGCGTACGGGGCGCACGATGCGCTCGGCCCGCTCCTCACCCAGGGGTTCGTGGCCGGGCCGAACCCGCTCCCGCCCGAGATCCCGTTCCGGGCCACCAAGGTTCCGCCGGGGCGACCGGGGGAGCCCGGTGCCGCCGCGGTCCTCGCGGACGTCCTCGAGCTCGCCGGCGGTCTCGGTGAGAAGGACCTGCTCCTTCTCTTCGTGACCCCGGGCGCCTCCGTCTCCCTGGCGGCTCCCCCGCCCGGATTCGACGCTTCCGCGTGGAACCACTGGCTCGGGACGCTCGCGGTGGCCGGCGCGACCGCGCGGGACCAGGCCCAGGTCGTCCGCGCCCTCGGCACGGGTGGCGTCGGCGGCGGGGTCGCCCGCGCCGTCCCCGGCGCCGACGTCGTTTCGCTGGTGGTCGAGCGGGGCGACGGCGGGGTGCTCGTCGGAGGCGGTCCCGCGAGCGCGGTGCTCCCGGCCGAGCGGGTCGAGGCCCGGGCGGTGCTGGAACGCCTGGGACTCCTGGCCTCGCTCCCCGCCGCTGCACGGGACACGCTGGCTCCCGACCACTCGCTGCCGTCCGGGCTCGGACCGAACGTCCGCCGGCCGGTCGCGGTATCCGGGCCGTCCGATGCGCTGCGCGCCGCGGGGGATGCGATCTCCGCGCGGGGATTCACCTCCCGCCTCGCGGCGATGTCGATCCCCGGCCGCCCCGAGGCCGCGGCGGCCACGTTCCTCGACCGGGTCGACGAGGTCGTGGCGCGCGGGCTCGGGGACGGGAACGCGAACACCAAGGGGATCGTCGTGTTCGCCCCGACGACCTTCGAGGTCTCGGAGGGCGGGGATGAGCGCCGGGACTTCCCGGCGTTCGCCCGCGCGGCCGCGGCCCGGATCCGGCGCCGCGGCATGACGGTCGGGGTGTACCAGACGAGCGCGCTCGCCGACCCTCCGGGCGCCGCGGGCGTGGTCGTGGATGCGGCGACGCCGGGGGCCCCGGTCGTGCCGCGCCCGGTGCCGATGCGCTCCGGCATCACCGACGTCGGTTGCCTCCTCGTCGCCTACGCTCCCCGGGAGACCGGGGGGTGAGCGCGGCCGAGCTCGAGCGCTCGGCGCCGGTCCCACGGACGTCCCTCGCCGGGTACCGGACGGTGTTTCGCAACCGGCGGTTCCGGTGGTACTTCGCGTCCCAAGCGACGGGCGACGCCGGCTACGCGGTGTACGCGATCGCGATCCCGTGGCTCGCCCTCCGGATCTCCGGCAGCCTCGCGGTCGCCGGCGTCGTCCTCGGCGTCGAGTTCGGGGTCTACGCCCTCTCGTTCCTCGCCGGCCCGGTCGTCGACCGGGTCGCCGACCTCCGGACGATCCTCCTGGTCGGCTACCCGCTCCAGGGCGCCCTCGCGCTGCTGCTCGGGTACCTCGCCGCGACCGGCGCCCTCACGGTCCCCGTCCTCCTCGTCCTCGTGGTCGCCCTCTCCTGGCTGTGGGACTTCACCTGGACCGCCTCCGTGTCGATCCCGCCGAAGATCCTCGGACCGGACGAGCTGTTCCCCGCGAACGCGCTTCTCTCCGCCGTCTCCGGCGGCAACCAGGTCGCGGGGTACGCGGTCGGCGCCGCGTTGATCCTGCTCCTCAGCCCCTCCTCGGGACTCGTCCTGTACGGGGTCCTCAACTTTGCCGCGGCCGCCTTCGCGATCCCGGTCCTCGTCCCGCAGGTCCGGGCGGCGCGGGCGTGGTTCCGCGAGCTCGTCGACGGGCTCCGGTCGTTCGTGGACGGCGCGGGGCGGCCGCTCGTCGCCCTCGCGTCGTTCTCGGCGGCCGAGGGATTCTTCAGCGCCGGACCTGCCCTCCTTATCCTGGCGGTGGCGAACGCCCGCCCCGCGGGTGGAGCGACGACCTACGGGATCCTGTTCACCGCGTTCGCGATCGGAACGGTCGTCGGGTCGGTGGTCCTCGGCGCCGTCAATCCCCGCGCGAAGTTAGGAACGCTCCTGTTCGGCGCCTCGGCCGCGGAGGGAGTCCTCGTGCTCGCGGCTGTCGTCGCCGCGCCGCTCGGGGCGCTCTCGGCCCCGCTCTGGTTCGCCGTGGGCGCCGTCGACGTGGTGTTCTACCAGGCGATCCTCGTCTACCTCCAGGCGACGACGGCCTCCACCCTGGTCGGTCGAACGCTGTCGAACAACTACCTGTTCCGAGGCACCGGTCGGGCGAGCGGCGCCGTGGTTCTCGGCGCGATGCTCGTGCTGCTCCCGGTCCTGTCCATCGGAGGGCTCGTGGGGGCGGCGCTGGTCGGGGTGGCGGTCGTGTTCGTCCTCCTCTCCGCGCCTCTTCGGCGGCTCGCGTTCTAGCGACGGGGACTACGCTTCGTGAACCGGTGCCGGGGCCGGCTCCGTCGGTCCGAAATGGCGCTTCAGGGCCATGTACTCCTCGAACGAGATCTGGCGTCGGGCGCGGACCGCGCCCGCCTGCCGGAGCGATTCGATCCGGTAGGTCGAGAGAAGTTCCGGGACCGTCCGGGCCCGGCCCGAGGGTCGGTCGTTCTCGAGCGGTGCGGCGGCGATGGGCCGGTCCGTGACGGGGATCTCGTCCCGTGGCGGAGCGACCGGGGCCGCGGACCCGAGCGGGCCGGCCAGGTAGCCGCGGAGGCTCTCCGCCTCGCCGGGCGTGACCTCTCCCTCGGCGAGCAACAACTCGACCAACTCGGCCTGCCGCGGCCGGTAGGTCTCGACGAGCTCGGTGACGGGGCGGTCGGGGCGCACCGGGGAGGTCGGAAGGAATCCCGCCACGCGGGCCGCCTCCGAGAGCTCGCGGTCGAGCCGTCCGATCGCCTCGGCGAGCTCCTCGGCGCTCGGGGGCCGAGCGTCGGCCGCGAACCGGGCCTCGAGCCGGAGACGGCGCGCCGGTTGCCCGGACGGGGCGGCCTCCTGCTCGACGCTCAGGATGAGCTCGCTCCGTTCCAACGTCACATCCGTCGAGGAGACCCGACGGGGGAAAAGGGATTCGCGTTCGAGGGCGGCATCGTCCGCCCAATCGATTACCTGTGGTTATCTGATAAATTACTGCGATGTGATAAAGTGCGGTAAGTATATATGGGCTGTCCGGGGTTACGAAGTTTGAGGCCCACCATGTCGTATCGGGAATCTCCGCACCGTGTTCCACCGTCGGGCGCCCCAGACGGAGCCTGCGCTCCGGGGGAGAACTCGCTCTGCCCTGTCCTCGCGGCCGTCGGCGTCATCGGCACCGAGTGGCGGCTCGCGATCGTTCACCGGCTCCTCGCCGGCCCGCAACGGTTCAGCGAGATGCTGAAGTCGAACCCGCGGCTGAACGCGAAGACGCTCAGCGCGACGCTCAAGTTCCTCGAGAATTCGGGCGTCGTCCAGCGCACGGTCGTCAGCACGCGCCCGTTCAATGTCGTCTACTCGCTGACGGAGATGGGCCTCGGCTTGGCCCCCGCCGCCCGCGAGCTGCGCATGTGGGGCGAGCGCTACCTCCTGCCGCGCTTCGCCAATCAGCGGGTCCCGACCCCGCGGACGCCGGCGATCCAGGGCGAGCTGCCCCGGATCGTCGTCTCCGAGGCTCCGGTCCGTCGCGGCTGACGGACCGGCGCCCCGCGCCGAGGCGCGGAACGGTCTCGCCTCGGGACCGTTTCACGGCCTCCCGTCCCCGGTTCAAATAGGGCGAGAACGGACTTCTCCCTGCAACCACCCGGAAGGGTCCCCTTACATCCCCAAGGAGACGGCACCGCGTCTCGGGAGTGCGGGGGGCCCTTCCAACCCATCCCCCGGCTCGCCGGGCGACTTCCTTTCTTTTCCCTCGGGCAAGTGTTCCCCTGCCAGTTCCCGATCCATCGAGTTCCAAATCCGGACTCTCTGTGGAGAAACGGTGAGGGGACCGTTCACCGTTCATCGACGTCGGAAGTGACCTGACACAGGGCCGCCTTCCCCGGTCGCACACCCCCGGGAACGGACCGCTCCCTGGTCGCCGCACCTCGGCCATCGCCGAACACGGCCACCTCGCTGTCCCAATCCCCTGACCTCCCCCGACTCCTCGAACGACGCGACGTGGTCGCCTCGGACAGGGGGTCGAACGACCGGACCCTCCGACGGGCCGGAGCGCGGGGACGCTCCGACCTCCGTCGCGCCCCGGGCCGATGCGCCGCCGGATTCGGACGGCGTAGAAGCCCCCAACGACGGACGAGGGTCCGCGATCTTCCCGGTGAATTCACCGGACCCGGACGACCCCGTCCTGCGGCCGCTCTCCCGGCCCGCAGGAGGACGGCGGGGTCGTTCGTCCCGACCGACCGGACGGGCCGAACGGCTCGTCTCCCGCGCCCCTCCGGTCGGTCGTCCGACGGCGGAGGGGAGGATGGTTTCGAATGTCGAACTCCCGTCGCGCCGCTCGGCGCTCCCCGGAACCCGTTCGCTCCGCCGTACCCGAACTCGCCTCTCCGGCCCAGCCGCTGGTGCGTCGACTCGGCCGCCTCCAGGTCCCGCTCTCGTTCACCCACCAACCGTGGGCGACGGCGTATCGGCTTCCCAGCGGACAGACCGTCTGGTGCCTCCGTCTCCGGCAGGACGGCCGAGTGGTCCGGACGGTCGTGTCCACCCGCGTTCTGCGGGGCTACGCCCGGCGCTCCGGCCTCTCGGTGCTCGCGGCCGCGATCGACCGAATCGTCGGGCCGGAGGAAGACTGAATGCCCCCGGCCCGCGACGCCGGACCGGTCGTCTTCGACCCGCGGAGCGAGAGCTGGTCGTCGGAGTTCGTCCGCCGCCTCGCCTCGCTCGCCAGCGCCTCCCCCTTCGGCACCGGTTGGATGGTCGAACGGAGGACGGACCGACCCGGAGTCCTCGTCGTTCCGGGCGATCCGGTCGCCTACGAGGTCGTCGCGGCCGCCGCTTCCGGACTTCCCGCCCAACTGCGGCCCGCGCCGTGGGAGGCGCTCGGGCGTCCATCGGACCGGGACCGATTCGCGGTGGTGGCCCGCCGGGGCTGGGGGGTCGCCGGCCCGGAGGGGATCGAATCGCCGTCGCGGGGGCTATCCTCCGTGCCATCGGTCGTTCCCGAGCGCGGTTTCTCGATCGACGTGAACCCCGCCGCCGGCGCAGCGCAGGTCCACTGGTTCTCGACGGGACACGGTCGTCTGGCGGGTCGACTCCGGTATTGGGGCCACGACGAGGGCCGTACCGGAGCAGCAGGACCCTCCTCCCTGGCGGCGTCGGCGGTCGCCCGACTCCTCCGCGAGGGGATTCCCGTGGAGGTCCGCGAGTTGGCGAACACGTACCGGCGCCGGCGCGCCTGGAGCTCGGGAGGCCTCGGCGGATTCCGCGCCGGGCCGCTCGAGCGACTTCGGGCGGAGGTCGCCGCCGCGGTGGTGCTGGCGGTACCACGCCCGGTGATGGTCGACGACACCGCGCTCGGCCGTCACGTGGTGGTCGTGGGCGCTTCGGGTTCCGGCAAGAGCACCTGGATCGCGGGCGTCGTCGCCGAACGCATCGAGCGCGGCGCTCCCGTCGTCGCGTTCGACCTCCACGGCGACCTCGGACCGTCGGTGTCGGCGCGCCTGTCTCTCGCCGGACGGGGTCGGCTCGTCGCCATCGACGCCTCCGGGTCCCCGGAGGCCATCGCCGGCGTGCGTCTCCTGGGGGCCAGCGCGTCGAACGAGCGGGAACGCGAGGCGGGGCACCTCGTGGCGGCGCTCAAACGCCTGACGGGGGAGTCGGGGGACGTCTACTGGGGGTACCGGCTCGAGCGCACGTTCGATACCTTCGTGCGGCTCGTGCAGGAGGAGGGAGGGGGTCTGCGCGACCTCTACGAGCTCCTCGTCGACCCCCGCCGCCGGGACGCGGCGCGACTTTCGACCCGCCTCCCGGCCGTCGCCGCGTTTCTCGACGAACTTCCCGCGCTGCTCCGACGGAACGCCGAGTTCCTCGCGCCCTCGGCCGGGCGGGTCGCCAAGGTCGCCCTGTCGCCCTCGGTCCTCCGCCTCCTCGACCCGGCGGGTCCCGGCCTCCCGGTCGCCTCCCTCCTGCGTGCGGGTCGGTCGATCGTCTGGCGAGTCCCGTTCGCCGAGGTCGGTCCGGAAACGGCGACGTTCGCGGCGACCCTGCTCGCGAGCCATGTGTTCCTCGGACTCGCGTCGCGGGGTCCGTCCCCGGACGGTCCGGGGGTCGTGATGGTGTTCGACGAGGCATCGGCGATCTCCCCCCGTCTCCTTGCGGAGATCCTCGCCGAGGGTCGAAAGTTCGGGGTCGGGGTCCTCCTCGCCACGCAGTACCCGGGTCGCCTGGCGCCGGAGGCACGCGCCGCTGCGGAGGGGGCGGCGGGGACCCACGTCGTGTTCCGAGTGCCCGCTCCCGTCGCGCGATTCACCGCCGAGTGGGCCGGCCTCGACCGGTCGACCGAGGCGATGCTCGAGGCCCTTCCGGATGGCGTGGCGCTCGTGGTCCGGTCCGGGGACGATGGAGGCCGTGGCACGATCGTCGTCCCGCGACCCGTCACCGAATCCACGGAGGCGTGGGAGGGTTGCGTCGTGGCCGCCACGCGGGAGTACGCCGAAGAGGCCGCCGCGGAATCGTCGGGACCGGCCGACGGGACCGAGGCGCTCTTGTTGGCTCTGGCGGGAGGGCCGGCGGCGGCGCCGGAGTGGGTCCTCCGGGCCTCAACGATGGCCGGTCCGGCCCTGGATCCCGCGGCCCTTGCCGCCACCATCGCCTCGGTCCTCGGTCGAGGATGGGCGGCGCCCGCCGAGGGGAAATACCACCTGACCGAGGCGGGCGCCCGGTACCTCGGGATTGGCGGGGCCACGGGAGCCAGCAGCGAAAGCGCCCAGCATCGCGCGCTCCTGTTCACGGCGTTTGCCATCTTCGCGAAGCGCGGGGTCCGTCTCGAGTTCGTGCGGCAGGGCCGGTACGACCGGCGCCTTCCGGACGGCGTAGTCCGGCAACTCCCCGGGTCGTCCGGCCCCGGGTCGCCGGCCGAGCTCGCCGGCCAGCTCGACCGCGCCCGGGCAGGTTGGGCGTGGAGGTTCTTCGACGGACGGGACGTCGATGTGGAGGCCGAGGTGAGCGGGGCGTTGCGCCCCGACCGGATTCGACGGAATCTCGAGAAGGCCCGTGCGCGCCGATGCTTCGCCTTGTTCCTCGTCGCGGACCCGGCGAGGGCGCGTCGCATCCGGGCGGTGTTGCGGACCGAGGGCGCCGGACGAAGCGAAGAGCAGGTCTGGACGCTGACGAAGGCGGGCGCGGCGCCCGCTCAGTCGGACGGGGCGGGGACCGGGGCCATCCGTCCGCCGGACCGCGGGTCCGGGGACCGGTGGTCGATCTCCTCGGCGACCGCCTGACGGAGGTAGGCGAGGGCGGTGTCGTTGAGTCGATCCAGGTGGAGGAGGAGGTAGTGGAGGTAGATCCGTTCGGGCCGGTGGGACGGTCCCGGCGGGTGGACGGCGCGTCCAACCGAGCGGACCGGTTCGGAGGCGATCGTCGCGAGCGTCGCCGGGTGGTGCTCGGCGGCCGGTCCGTGCAACGAGCGTCCGGTCGCGCCGATGAGCGGTGGGTACACCCGACCCACGGGGTCGTCGGAGTCGAGGCCGGCGCGTGTCTCCGAGGTCGGAAGCTCGGGGCGTCCCTTCAGCGCGACGTACGGGTGCGTCGGGCGCGACGGGTCCTGGTAATCGGCGAGGGGTCGCCCGCCGACCTCCTCCACGATCGTGCGCAAGCTCCAACTGTCGCGCCGCCGGCCGGGTCCGTCCGGCGAGGGCCCCGGCTCTGTCGACACGCTCGCGACGAGGCCCGACCCTCCGTCATAAACGTGCGGTTCCATCCGCGTCGTCCGACGGACTCGCGGTGCGCCGAAGCGCCCGCGTGAGGAGTTCGTACTCCGGCGTCGAGGCGACGACGGCGAGCGGGAGGTGGGACGGGCCGAACCGCAGGAGCCCCTCCGCGTAGCCGGCCTCCTTCGGCAACCGGCACTTCGGGAGCCACCCCGCCTCGCTGTCGGTCAGCGAGAAGAACCGGCGGGCCGCTTCCGAGACCTCTGGCAGGTGGAGGAGGAGCGTGGCCCGCAGGTTGCGGAGCAACGAGCGACCCCCCTCGGTACCGAGGAAGTCGTCCGGGTTCTGGCTGAGGAGGATCACCCCCGTCCGGTGGTGCCGGACGTGTCGGACGAGCCGGTCGAGGAATTCGGCGGTGGCAGGGTCCTTGGCGAGCAGGTGCGCCTCGTCCACGATCAGGAGCTTCGGGCCGTCGGTCTGGCGGATGCGCGCGTACAGCGCGTCCAAGACGACCGTCAGCTGGAACGCCCGGTGCTCGGGGGCGACGTCGTGTAACCCGAGGACGAGGGAGCCAGTCGGTGGTGGGGTCGCCACCGGGCGGTCCAGGTATCGGAGCGACCCGGCGACGAACACGTCGAGCAGGGCGGGAAGCCGCCCCGGATGGGATTCCGAGGCGATGAGGGCGGCGAGCCGCGCGAACGTGGGTCGCTCCGTCCCTTCGAGCAGTCGGACGACGGCCGCGTCGAGCGTCGCCGCCTCCTCGTCGGCGAGCGATGGGTAGAGGGCGCGCAGGGCCACGACCACGCGGGAGGCCCGCTCCCGTGGGTCCCCGCCGGCGGCCGGAACGTCCAGGGGGTGGAACCGGGCCGGGGCCGAGGGGCCGAGGCCGACGGCCGTCGCGCCGAGCGGCTCGGCCAGACCGTCGAACTCCCCGAGGGGGTCGAGGACGTACACCTCGAGGCCCGGGGTCATCCAGCGCGTCCGGAGCGCGAGCAGCGCCGCGGCGAACGACTTTCCCGAGCCGGTCGCACCGAACACCCCCCAGGAGTAGCTCGCGTGCCGCCACCGGTCGAGGACGACCGGCGCCGCATCGTCGAGGAGAAGACCGATGAGGACGCCCCCCGGTTCGAGGACGGCCTCGTCCACGAACGGGAAGAACGCCGCGACGGCATCGGTGGGGAGGGTGTGCCAGTACCCGGCCGGTCGCGACTCGCCCCCGTCGAGGGAGGGGGGAGCGGTGGCGGCGGCCGCCTGGTACCGCGGTATCCCTGGGACGAACCCGAGCGCCGAGAGCCGTCGCACCAGGTCGGTCCGATCCCGCTCCACGGCGCCGCGGTTCGGCGCCACGGCGTGCAGGGAAAGCCCGACGCGGAACAGCCGTTGCTCGTTCGAGGCGAGACGGCGCTCGAGGTCGTGGGCGCTCTCCGCCTCGAGTTCCAGCTCGGCGACCTCCTCCGACCCTCCCGCCTCGAGCTCGGTCTCCGCCACCGCCCGGGCGGACCGCACGGTGCCAATCGCCCGCTCGCGCGGGATCGGATGCCATTGCATCCGCAGCTCGAGCGAACGGCTCGTCGGCATGAGCCGGGAGAGGAAGCCGAACGGCACCTCCCGCGGAAGTTTTCGGACCAGCAGCGGGGCGTCGCACCGGCCCCCCCGGACGACGTGACCTTCCGCTTCGTGGGCGGGCGGGTCGCTCATCCCCCCTCCTCCGGGAGCGGAGCGACGTGGCGCGCCTGCCAGGCGAGCACCGCGGCGGAGGCCCCGAGCACCGCACCCCGGACCACGGAGAACGGCGCCGGCGTGAGGAGGGCGAACGACCAGGCGGTCGCGGTGAACCCCACCGTCGGCCACAGGCCGGGCGATCGGTGTCCCGAGACGCGGCCGTGTCGCGCCATCCACGCGACGGCGGCGAGCGCCGCCAGCGCCTCGGCGAGGCCCTCGAAATAGGGAACGCCGAGCGACGCGAGACCTGCCAGCGCGCCGAACGCCCCCGCGACCGTGAGCGGGTCGACCCCGAGGGGCGATCGCAACGCGTCGAACGCCGTCATCGGCGACCCCCGACCGCCAGCCCGAGACGGCGGAGCTCCGACGCGAGCGCGCGTCCCTCGACCCGTTCGGTCTCCACGCCGAGGTGCCGGAGCGCCTCCTCGGTCGCCCCCGCCCGGACGTCGAGCCGGGCCGCCCCCGCCCGATCGGCGGGCTCCCAGAGGACGACGGCGACCCGCCGCGCGCGCCGGCGGCGCAGCAGGAGCCGGACCACCGATTCGTATCCGTCCCGGGCCGCCGCTTCCGCGGAGGCGGAGCCCGGATCGCGGCCCGGGAGGAACGGAGCCGGGGGGACCGGCTCCGTGTCCGCCACGACGTAGAGCCCGCCGTCGAGGCCGCCCAGCCATCGCCGCATCCCGTCGAACAGCGCGACCGCCTCGGGGGTCGGGAGGAAGGCGACGGGGACCCCGCCGGTCCGGACGACGGCGGCGATCCGTCCCCCACCGACCCGCGCACTCCGTCCGGACGCGACGGTGGCGAGACTCCCGGCCGCACCGCCCCGACGGACCCGGCGGCGCCACCGCCACGCGAGGTAGCCCGCGAACCGGTCGTCGTACGCCCGCCCCTCGCGGCGTTGGATCGCGAGGAGGAAGCCGAGCACGGCGAACGGGACGACGGCGACCGGGCCAGCGACCGGGACGGCGACGACGCCCACCGACGCGTACCCCGCGAACTTCAGCGCGTCGCGCGCGGAGGGGAACGGTCCGAGGTGGAGCTTCCGGTCGACCGGTCGGGGGAGCGAAACGGCGAGCGGGTCGGCGTCGGTCCGCACGACTACCTCAGCTCCGAGAGCGGCTCGGGGTGGTCGCGGTCGAGGCCGCCGAACCGGCGGGAGGCGAGCGCGAGCCGGGCGTCCTTCACGTGGCGGAACATCGCCTCCGCCCCGCGACCGATTCCCTCCGCGGCCAGGAGCGGCGCGGTGAACGGCAGGGGGACGCGCGTGACCGACGAGGCGGCGCGCGCGGCCGTGGCGCCCCCTCCCCCGCCGGTCCGGCGGGCCGCCGTGACCGGTCGGGCCACCGACGCCAGGCCGACGGTGGCGACCGAGAGCCCCCGTTCGATCCCTCCCGTGAGCGCGCCGCCGGCGGAAGGGAAGCCGAGACGACCGAGCTGCCCGCCGGCGAGGTTGATGAGCGACGGCGCCCCGAGGGCGATGGCGAGGTAGGCGACGAGGACCAACATCGACGGCGAGCCGACGGCGAGCTCGAGCGGTACGACGAGGACCACCGGGAGGAACGCGAGCTCGCCGAACAACATCCAGGAGCGGCGCGCGAGCGGCTCGAGGGCGGGAATCGGCCACAGGAGGCTGAACGCGGGAAGCAGGACGAGCAGCACGGCGAGCATCGCGTTCCGGGCCGCGACCGCCAAGGCGAGCAGGAGGACGAGGGAAAACAGCGCGAAGGAGAGGACGAACGCGAGGAGGCCGTTGTCCCAGGAGAACTTCAGCCCGCCGAATCCCGTGAGGTTCGCCCACGACTGCCAAGCGCCGCCGTCGAAGCCGGCGACGACCGGATAGACCGCCCCCGCGAGCTCGAGGATCGCGCCGGCGACCGGGACGGTCACATTGGCGAGCACGACCGCCACGACCAGGCGCGGGAGGAGGGATTCGAGCCGGACCCTCGTCGGCGAGGTGACGGCGCGGGCCAGATACACCGCCCCGAGCGCCAGGGCGACCAGTACGACCCCGGGATCGACGACGTTCGCGACCAGGTACGCCGAGAAATGGGCGGCCAGGGTGAGGAACGAGGGCGCGGCGCCGTTCGACGGGAAGATCGGTGGATACGCCGCGGCGGGGAGGAGCTCGGGGACGAGCAGGTTGTTGTACGTCGGCATCGTGACCGCCCACAGCGCGGTCGTCAGGACCGCGAACAGGGCGAACAGAAACGCCTGGACGACGTCGGAGACCCCCACGGCCGCCTCCGGGGTCTCAGCTACCGGTCAGCACCCAGCGGGCGAGTCCCCAGATGAGACCGCTCAGGGCGCCGGCGAACAGGAGCGTCCCGACGAGCGCGTCGCGGGCCCGGTCCTTCGCCTGGACCTTCTTCGTCACGTCGTTGGAGAACCACGAAAGGGCGACCCTCGCCCAGACGATGGCGAGAAGGCCGCCGCCGGAAACGCCCAAGAGGACGACGATCCGGTCGACGACCGCCGAAAAGTTCGCCACCGCGGACCCATTGGTGAGAGCCCGGGGCTCGGACCCCGGGGAGGTTGTCGGCGACGCCGTCGCGCTCGGCAGCCCCATCGGCACGGCCGCGAGGAGGAGGAGCGCAAGCACTCCGATCGCCCGCACGTTCCGACCGAGGACGCTCACGGGGCCTCCTCCGGGGGCGCGGGACCAGGGGACGAGGCGGGAACCGCGGCACCACCGCCCGAAGGCGAGACCCACCGGACGACCTCGCGTCCATCGTCGGCCTCCTCGACCCGAACGCGGCCGGCGCATTGCCAGGCGGTGAGCGCGGCGGCGACCGCGGCGGAGGAGAGTTGCCGCTCCTCGGCGAGGAGCTCGAGCGTGGCCCGGTCCATTCCATCGTCGGCCTCGGCCAGGAGCTCGCGCACGACCGCGCGGTCGGCTTGGCCCGGGGGGGTCGGGCTCGGGCGGCGCAGGGGCCATCGCCACCACCGGCGCACGACGAATCCACCGACGAGGGCGAGGGCAACGCCGGCGACGGCTCCGGCCACGGCGGCCGGCCCCGACCCGTCCGCTCCCGGGACCGAGACGACCGTACCGGGGGAGGGCGGAGCGACGTAGAGGGTTACTGTGACGTTGGCCGTGCGGCCCGTGCCGTCGGTTACGCTCCCGCGGAGGGTCAGGTAGCCGGAGGCGGCGGGGGTCGCCACCCATCGGACCGGGCCGGCGACGGAGACGTTCCCGCTGGTCTCCTCATCGTCCGAGAGCGCGAACCGGTAGGCGTACGGGGGGAGTCCACCACCGATCGAGGCGACGATGTCGACCGGCTGGCCCGCCGCCACCATCGGCGAGCCGAGGGACACGGTAACGTTCAGTCCCCCCGCGACGGTGACCGTGACGTTCGTCGCGTCGACCGCGCCGGCGGCGTCGACGACCTGGATCGGAAGCGAGAAGTTGCCCCCGTGGTCGAACGTCACCGAGAACGCGACGATCCCGTCGGCGCCCAAGGTTCCACCGGAGGTCGACTGGTCGGACACGCCGGCGACCGCCGGGACCGACCACGTGAACGGAGGCGTTCCGTCGGCGACGCCGACGGAGACGGGAGTCGGATAGCCGACTTCCGCGAACGGTACGCTCGTCGGGGTCAGGGAGGGGGGAGCGGTGGCGCGTCCCACCGGGGCGGTGCCCGAGGAGCTCCGGTTCCACGCGTCGACGACCGAGCCCGTCACCCAGACCGGTCCGGCCGAGTCGGGCACGACGGCGCCCGTGTACACTCCATCCACCGGGACAGTCGCGGAGCCGTTCGACGGACCGTTGACGCTCGACCAATGGACGGAGAACGGACCGACTCCGCCGCTGACGTTCACGGTGAACAGCAACGGGAGGCCAACGTCCCCAAGGACGCCGGGTCCGGAGAGTTCCAAGAACGGCCCCGGGACGACGTGAATCGTGGCGGTGGTCGTGGCCACGACGTTGGCCCGGTCACGGACCTCGAACAAGACGAGGAGAGAACCGGCGACGCTCGGCGTCGTCCATTGGATCGACCAGCCACTTTCCAGTGTCCCAATCCCGACGCTCCACTCGGGCGTGTAGGGAGGGTCTCCACCGAGCGCTGTTCCGGTCAGCGTCACATCCACCCCCGAGTCCACGGTCGAGGGGGCGCGGACGATGGAGACCGTCAGCCCGCCCGGCGCCCGCCCGGTGGGATTCACGGTGCGCTCGACGAGCCCGTTCCCGGGACGGGATGGAGGAGGGGGGGACGTCGACAGAGGCGGTCGCACAACCGAGCGATGAGTCACTGGATCCGCGTGGTCCGCGTGGGTGAATACGGCCGAGCTCTGTGGAATGTCTGCGGCCGGAACCGGCCCGAACGCCGGGGCGGCGGCCGGGAGCGCGAGGAGCAGCAGCAGGGCAACGATCGGGCCGGCCAGAGAGACATCGACGGTTTGGCACGAGGGCGTACGCACAGCAACCACCGGGCTGCGGAGGGGAGAGCCGAGTATTTTCGGAGGAATCCCCGGCCGAACGGTGAACGGTGCTCAGGCATCCAACGGAATCGCCAGATGCTCGCGCGAGAACGGTCCGAGGTCGACCCCTTCCCCGACGCGGTGGCCCGCTTCGGCGAGGTCCCGACGGGCGTCCCGGGCGACCTGTCCGGGCGGCAGCCGCTGCGTGACGGAGCGGATCTTCAGCATCAAGAGACCCCGCCGGGCGCGGCAGGCGTCGGCGTTCTCCCGGTAGATTCGAGTCTGGTCGCGCTGCGCGACGTCCTGATAGAGAAGGTCGACCGGGCCGACGTCGGCGGCGTACCGCTCCGGCAGCTGGGCGTCGGCGAGGATCGGGACGATGTTCGTGCGTCGCCGCGCGAGGGCGAGCAGCGGGGCGAACGCGGGCGGGCTCTTCTCGACGGCGAACACGGTGGCGTCCGGGAGCGCGTCCGCGAGGTGGCTCACCGTGGTCCCGTGCGCCGCGCCGAGGTAGAGGAGCGTACGAACGCCGTCCAGCAGAGGGGGCGGGCGGGTGTTCGTCAGGTAGGCGGCGAGCTTGGAGCGCCACGGGTCCCAGCGGCGGAATTCCGCACCAGACTCCGAGCGGAGGTCCTCTCCGTAGACGGTCTCGCCCGGCAACGGGTTGCGGGTGTACAGGTCGCGTCCGATCCGGAACACCCCGGGCCAGTCGGTGGGCTCCACGCGGAATCCCTACCGGAGAGCGGCGAGGAGTTCGACCTCGACCGGGGCGCCGAGGGGGAGCGAGGCGACGCCCATCGAAACCCGCGCGGGCCGTCCGTCCTCGCCGAAGACCCGGATGAGGAGTTCGGTGGCGCCGTTGCCGACGTCGGCGTGCTTCGTGAAGTCGGTCGCGGAGGCGACGAACACTGCGACGCGGACGATCCGCCGGACCCGGTCGAGCGAGCCGAGCTCGGCCGTGAGCGCGCTCAGCGCTTGGAGGGCCGCGCGCTCCGCCGCCTCCTTCGCCTGGGGAAGGTCGACGTTCTTGCCCACGATCCCCGGATGCAGGATCTTCCCCTCGATGGAGGGGATCTGTCCCGAGACGTAGGCGTGGCCGCCCTCCACCACGACCGAACGGTAGGTGCCGGCGGGGGTCGGAGGGGGAGGGAGCGTCAGTCCCAGTTCCTTCAGCCGCTCCGTCGGAGTGGGGGCCATCGGCTCAGGGACCCGGGTCCGCTTGAAAAGCGTAGTGCCGGCGGACCGGCCGGGGGCTCGGCGGGCCAAACGGTATAGTCGAACGGACCTACCACGGCCGATGTCCGGCCTCCTTCGCCGGTTCCGCCGCGGCAAGCCGAAGGAGGAGGAAGAAGCCGACACCCCCGACACGCCGGAAGAAGTGCGCGAGAGCGACGCGGACATCTACCCGCACCGCGCGCCCGAGCGCCCGAAGCGTCGCGATGACCGCCCGTCGGAGGACGAACCGCCGGCCGTGGAGGAGGAAGGGGGAGACGTGGTCGCGCCTCCGGCCGAGCTGCCGGAAGAGATCGGACCGGCCCCGGAAACCCACGAACCCCGCGTGGGACCCGCACCCCTCGCACCTCCGGTTTCCGAGACCGCTCCGCTCGCCGAGACCCGACCCGACGTCCCCTCACCCGCCCCGCCTCGGCTTCCGGAGGCCGCCGATGGGGGAAGTCGGTCCGCGCACCGGCCGCTGACGGCGCCGGGGCACTGCTTCCTGTGCGGCGCCGAACTCTCGGGCGCGTTCTGCCCGGTCTGCCGAATGACCTGGAACGAGTGAGCGGGTCGTCGAGCCAACCGACTCGGGGCGAATCTCTCCCGGGTGAAGCGCGAATCCATCGGTCAACCTCCCTTGTCCGGGGTTGACGGCCGACGGTTCCGGACCCCGGAGGCTCGGTGCACCTTCGGTTCCCTTCAAGTCCCGACGTTCGTTATCCCGAGGGCATGGGGGTTGTGGCCCGGACGTTGCCCCCCCGGCGCTCCTCCGTCGCCGCGGTCCTGCTCCTGGTCGCGGGTCTGCTCGTACTCCCCTCGCTGACCTTCGGTTGGTACACCATTTCGGCCGGGCCCTCCAACGACCCCACCGCTCAGATCTCGGAAACGCTCCAACCGCAGGGGGTGGTCACGGCCTGTAGCGCCGGAACCGCCTGCACACCCTCGACCCGCGCGTTTTCGGAAGCCTCTCTCCCCGCGACCGGCACCCTCTACTCGACCGTGACCTGGATCGAACTTGCCGCGGGAACGCTCGCCTTCGTTGCGGCCGGCCTCCTCCTCGGAGTGAGCCGCGCTCCGCCGAGCCGGCTCCTCCAGGGGGTTCTGATCGGGCTCGTGATCCTCGCCGCGGCCGGACCCGCGCTCCTCGCCGTCGATCAGCCGAGTGCCATTTGCGCGGTCTCCAGCCACGATGGAACCCCTCTCGGTGGTTCCGGCGCGACGCTCTTCCCATCCGGAACTCCCGGCTGCGCGTGGCAATTCTCCATCGGAGGCGGGGCCTGGTACGCTCCGGGAGGAGTCATGGGGCCCCAGGCTTCGTTCCTCGGTCACGCCACCGAGCCAGGGGGCCAGGTCTCCTGGGGACCCGGCATCGGTTGGGGGCTTGCGCTGGCGGGCGCGCTCATCGGTGCGCTCGGCAGCCTCGTCGGGTTCCCCGGGAAAACGGCGCCCAACCTCCGTCCCTAACCTGCCCGCCGACGCCCCCGACCGGCGGGCTCGAGAATACCGGCCCCCTCACGTCCGGGCGGCGCGGGATTCGTTGAGGGGCATGAGTCATATATGGGACATCACATCCGTACGTGAGACAATCGATGCGGTTCCACCGTTCGCTCGATCAGCTGCTCACGGGCCCTACCCAACTTCGGGTCCTCCGCGCACTTTGCAAGAATTCCGCCCGACGTTTGACCGGACGCGAGATGGCCCGGGAGGCGAGAGTCTCGACCGCTCAGACCGCCCGGGTGCTGAAGCACCTGCAAGATTCGGGCCTCGCGACCTCGGAAGCCGCCGGAAGGGCGTTCACCTGGCGATGGAATCCGGACCATGTCTGGGCCACCCCGATCCAGCGCCTGTTCGAGGAGGAGGCTCGGATTCCCTCCGGCCTGCTCCGGGAACTCACCGAAATGCTCCACGGGTTGCCGGTCCAGAAGGCGACCTTGTTCGGGTCGATCCCTCGACGTCAAGAGCGAGACGATAGCGACATCGATCTGTTCATCGAAACGCGAACCGCCGAGTCGGCCGAAATCGTGCGCGAGGAGCTCGCCCACCGACGGGCCGCCCTGTGGCGAAGGTACGGGAACCCCCTCTCGCCCATGGTCATGACCACCTCGGAAGTCCGACAGCGTGCGGGCACCGAGCTCCTCCGGACGGTGGAACGAGAGGGAATTCTGATCCCACTCTAGGTGCCTCGATGGCTCGCGTCCGAAACCTACCGAAGAGCCGATCGGCGGTCTACCTCGGCCGGGCTCGGCAGCACGAGCGGCAGATGGCGGTCGCCCTCGAGCATCATCGGTGGGACGCGGTCGGGCTCTGTGCCGTCCATCTCACGATTGCCTCGGTCGATGCCGTCACCTGCGCCAAGCTCGGTCAAGTTTGGAGTGGCGAGGATCACGGGGGTGTTGTGGACCTCCTCCGAGAAACCGGCGTTGCCGGCGTCGACGTAGCGTCTCGTCAGGTGGCCTCGATCCTGGAGTCGAAAACTCGGGTGGAGTACGGCGCCGAGGCAGCGTCCGCTCCTCGGGCGACCGAGATGGGCAAGCAGGCGAAACGCGTCTTCGACTGGGCGGTCTCCGCTCTCCGGTCCGAAGAAGCCGACCGAGCCCCCGGCCCGTGATCGTCGAGCGACATCGACCGGCGGGCCGTCCCGGCTCGACCCCCGCTTCCCGGAGAGAAACCGACCTTCGTGTCGTTAAGTACGAGACGGGGCCCTCGTGCGACGGCCATGACGACTCCCACGGCAGCCGGCACGCCTTCGACGGAATTCGACCGCCTGGAGCAGGAGGTCGTGGACCACTTCTTCGAGCTGCAGCCGGGCTACGCGGTCTTCCTCGGTCTCCACCAGTACGACGGGCGCGTCCCGGACCTTTCGCGCGCTGGGACCGACCGGTGGGTCGCGGGCGCCGACCGGCTGCTCGCCCGGCTCGGGGAGGTTCCCTCGGCGAACCTCTCCGCCTCCCGGGCGCTCGACCGCTCGCTGCTCGAGCTCCTGATCGAGTCCCCGCGGTTCGACATCGTCGAGAGCCGAGACCTCGAGCGGAATCCGATGTCGTACGTCGGCGGCATCTCCCTGACCTCGTACATGATTCGCGACTATGCTCCCGTGGCCGCGCGCGTTGAAGCCATCGTCCGAACCCTCGAGGCGGCCCCGAAGTACATCGAAGACGGCCGACGCCGGCTCGATGCCGTCCTCGCGAAGCCGTTCCTCACATTGTCGCTCGCCATCGGCGGCGGCTTGGCCTCCCATTTCGACGAAGCCGAAACATTCGCGCGCAAGGAGTCGGCGACCCTCGGGGACCGGGTGAAGGCCGCTCGCGCACCAGCCGAAGGGGCCGTCCGGGAGTTCCTCGAGCGGATTCGCTCCGAATGGATGCCGAAAGCCACCGACGACTTCGCCTTGGGTCCCGAGAGGTACCAGCGCCTCCTCTGGGTCCGCGAGGGGATCCGGACCCCCTTCGAGGAGATTCGGCGCGAAGGGGAGGCCGACCTCCAGCGGAACCAGGCCCGGCTCGAGGAGATCGCGGGGCGCCCGGGTCGGGCGGCCGAGCTGTTCGAGACGCTGTTCCTGGACCACCCGTCGGCCAGCGAACTGATCCCGACCGCCCAGAAGCTCGTTGACGAAACGAAGACCTTCGTTCGGGAGCACGATCTCGTGTCGATTCCGGAGCCGGCCATCTGCCGCGTCGAGGAGACCCCGTCGTACGGCCGCGCGCTCTCGACGGCGAGCATGAACCCTCCCGGCCCGTTCGACACCGGCGGGGACGAGGGGATCTACTACGTCACGCCCGTCGATTCCACGTGGCCGGAGAAGCGCCAGGAGGAGTGGCTCCGCTCGCTCAACCGGACGATGCTGAGGAACATCACCGTCCACGAGGTGTTTCCCGGGCACTACCTCCAGTTCCTCCACTTCCGGCACGCGCCGACCTCGCTCGCGCGCAAGGTGTACCTCTCCCCCTCCTTCACCGAGGGATGGGCGCACTACGCCGAGCAGCTCGCGATCGAGGCCGGGATCGGGGGCGCGGACTGGAAGGCCGAGGTCGCCCAGCTCCACGACGCGCTGCTGCGCGACTGCCGGCTGATCGCCTCCGTGGGTCTGCACACCGGCGGCATGACGGTCGCCGAGGCGACGAAGTTGTTCGTCGAGAAGGCGCACTTCGAGCAGCTACCCGCGGAGCGGGAGGCGATCCGGGGAACGTTCAACCCCGAGTACTTCTGCTACACCCTCGGGAAATTGCGGATCCTGGAGGCGCGCCGGAAGCTCCTCGACCGGGAGTTCCACGGATCGTTGCAGGCGTTCCACGACAAGCTGCTCTCGACCGGCGCTCCACCGGTGGGCCTGATCGAGACGCTGCTGACCGTCCGCGGCTGACGGCGCGCGGCTACCCGAGGATTTCGTTCAGGATGGTCGGGGGAAGCTCTCGCAGTTCGTCGGGGCCCGGGAGGACCGACTTGAATTCCCGACCGTTGCCGTTCTTGGACGCCCAGTTGGCGGAGGCGACCTTGGCGACGCCGACCGAGACCTGGACGGTGCCGGGGACTTCGGTCTCAGCCTCCGTGTGGACCACCGACGAGAAGGCGACGTAGGCGACCTCGCTGTCGAACGCGCCGTACGCGGGGCCGAACCACATGACGCCGAAGAATCCGGCCCCCATGGGGATCATGCTGGCGAGGGCGAGGTCGGACGGGAGGAAACGGACGATTCCCGCCAGGCCGACGATCATCACGGCCGCGGAGAGAAGCGTGAGGCGCAGGGCCATCGTCCGGCGGGGGACGTCGATTCGAAGCCTCTGCTCGCCGACCACGATTCCTTGCACCGAGATCCCAGACGGATGCAGTCCAAATTGAAGCGGGACCTCCGCCGGGGTGTCGAGGACGACGGGGTACCCCCGTCGGGCGAGGACCTCGACGGCCCGGGACCGGACCTCCGATAGGCTTCGATCGCCGACGGTCTCGTTCGCGGTGAACGGAAACTTGCGCTTGGGAAGCGTGCCGTCGGTCCACTTGTACGCCTTGCGGTCGGCCGACGGGTCGGCCACGGTGGACGAGGCGAGCGGAGTCGACGAGTCGTCCCGGGTCACGGTATCCGGGCATCGAAGTCCCGGGATAAGATGGGGTCCCGGCGGCCTTTGCGACGCCGTCTCATATGACGGACTCTAGAGTCCTATGGATACAACTATAGTCTAAATCATAATTCTATATATCCCCACGTGTGGGTCGCCCCATCGATGCCGCGCGCCGAGACCGCCCCGAAGCCTTCCGCCCGTCCCCCGACGGTGGAACTCGGGCCGGAGGTCGAGGAACGACGCCTCCACCGTCTCGGCTCCGTGAGCATCGGAATCGCGCTTCCCCGGCGATGGGTGGCCCGCCACGGGCTCGCGAGCGGCGGAGCGGTGTACGTCTCCACGCGACCGGACGGGACGATCCTGGTGCGCGACGGCCGGGACCTCCCGGCGTCCCCCACCGCCCAACTCCACGTGGCCGCGGGGGGAACTCCGGAGCATCTCTTCCGGCAACTGCTGCGGGCGTACCTCTCCGGAGCCCAACGATTCGAGGTGGTCGAGGCCGCCGGGCTCTCCCCCGCGACCCGCAGCGCGGTCGCGGAATTTGTTCGCCGGACGATCCGACCGGAGATTCTTCACGACGACGGCCGGCAGATCGTCGTCGCCGACGTGAGCCGGGGCGCCGACCTCGCCGTCGGTCCCGTGCTCCGCCGGATGGCGCAGGTCGTCCTCGAGCGGATCCGGAACGCCGGGCGCTCCTGGGTCGATGCGAACGCGACGCGCACCGCCAACTGGCGGGCCGGGGACGACGAGGTCGACCGGCACGCGTGGTTGATCGAGCGGATCCTCGTCCTCCGGCCGTGGCCGGAGGCAGGTCCCGGCGGGTTCCCTTCCGCCCTTTCGGAGACGTTCGGCCCGCTGTTCCACGCCCGGGCCCTCGAGCGCGCGGCCGACCATGCGGTCCTGATCGCCGAGCGCGGAGCGCGCCTCCGCGAGGCGAACCTTCCGGACGCCACCCTCCGCGCGCTCACGGCCTACCACAAGCAGGTCGTCGACCACTTGGAACTCTCCTGCCGCGTCGCGGAGGCCCGCGACCCGACCGATGCGAACCTCGTCGTGGACGCCGGCGAGGCGCTCCACGAGACCGCGGCCGCGCTCCGGGAGCGATTCTGGACGCGCGGGCTGACGAGCTCGGTCCCACCGAGCGTGATCGCGAACTTGGGGCTCCTCATCGAGTCCCTGGACCGGATCACCGCCTATGCCCAGGACATCGCCCAGCTCGCCGTGCCGCCGTCGGACCGGGTCACGGTCCGTCCGACGCTGGCCTCGGACAGCCGGGCGTCCGATCTACCTCTCCCCAAATAGCGGAGAACCACCGGGAGGAACAAACCGAATGAGTGCGAACAACGCGAGCGGAACAGACCCGAATGCGGCGAGCCCACCGAGTGCCTCGGACCGGGGCCACCTGCCGAAGCAGTCGATGAACCGGACACCCATGTACGTGGCGATCATCGTCATCGTCGTGGTCATCGTCGGGATCGTCGGCGCCGGCGCAGCGCTCGGCTGGTTCTCGAAGAGCACGTCGAACAACAACTGCCCGGCCGGGAGCGGCCAGACGATCGATGCGGCCGGCTCGACGCTGGCGCAGCCCCTGATGACGCTCTGGTCGAGTGAGTACACCTGCGGTCAGATGAGCTACAACAGCGTCGGGAGCGGGGCCGGAGTCACCGACCTCACCCAGAAGACCGTCGACTTCGGCGCCTCGGACGCGCCGCTCTCCAGCACCCAGGTGAGCGCGCTTCCCGCCGGCTCGACCGTCCTGACCATCCCGGAGCTCGTCGCCGGAGTCGCCATCATCTACGACGTCTCGGGCGTTGCGAAGGGCCTGAACCTGAGCGGAGCCGTGCTCGCGGGGATCTACCTCGGCACGATCACAACCTGGAACGACCCGGCGATCACGGCGCTGAACCCGGCGACCAAGCTGCCCAGCGCGAACATCACGGTCGTCGAGCGGGCGGACTCGAGCGGCACCACCTACGTCTACACGAGCTGGCTCTCGCTGGAGAACTCCACCTGGAAGACGAAGGTCGGGGCCGGCACGACGGTCACCTGGCCGGTGGGCCTCAAGGAGCCCGGGTCTCTCGGAGTCGCAGGGACTGTTAAGTCGACCCCGAACTCGATCGGCTACGCCGACGTGGCGTACGCGATCACGAACGACCTCGCCTACGCGGCGGTCCAGAACCCGGCGAGCACCTACATCCTGCCGAACGAGACGAACATCGCCTCAGCCGCGGCGCAGGCGCCCAGCCTGCCGGCGGCGAACGCGGAGGCCGGTTGGGACTCCGTCTCCCTGCTCAACGAGCCGGGGAGCGGAACGTACCCGATCGCGACCTTCTCGTACGTGATGGTCTACTCGGACCTCGGCGCGGTGTACGGATCGAGCGAATCGCACCCCCATGCGCAGGGCGTCGTCGCGTTCCTCTGGTGGGCCGTGACGACCGGGCAGAGCTACTCGACGGGGCTGTCGTACGTCCCGCTGCCGCCGAACATCGTGAGCGCCGACGAGACCGCAATCTCCAGCGTCCTGTACAACGGACAGACGCTGACGTCCCACTAGCGGGACGTCGTAGGACGGTCGCCCGATGGGGGATCCTCCGGCCGGACCGGGCGCGGGCGTGGGCCCGTTGCCCGCGTCCACGGGGGAGTCCTCCCCAACCCCTTCCCCCCCGATGCGGGGGGCGCAGCAACGCCGGACGGCGCGGGCGTTCGACCGGGCGTTCGGTTGGTTCACCGTCGCCGCCGCGGCGACCCTCATCGCCCTGCCGCTCCTCCTCGTGACGATCGTCGCCCAGAATGCGTGGCCGGCGCTGGTCCGGTTCGGCCCGGGCTTCCTCATCGGGAAGCTGTGGGACCCGAACCTCCCCCCGATCACGTTCGGGGCCTCCACGTTCATCGCCGGTACCCTCGAGACGAGCGTCATCGCCCTCCTCATCGGGGTTCCACTTTCGATCGGTGGGGCCGTGTTCCTCGCCGAGCTCGCCCCGGACTGGCTGAGGGCCCCGGTCGCCGCCGTCGTCGACTTGCTCGCGGCGGTGCCGTCCGTCGTCTTCGGCCTCTGGGGCCTCTACGTCCTCGTGCCGTACATGCGGACCTCCGTCGACCCGTTCCTCGCGAAGTACCTCGGATGGTCGCCTCTGTTCGCCGAGCACGCCGGGAGCCAGAGCGGGGCGAGCATCCTCACCGCCAGCATCATCCTCGCCATCATGATCCTCCCCACGATCTCCTCCGTCAGTCGCGAGGCGCTCCGGGCGACCCCGGATAGCCAGCGGGAGGCGGCCCTCAGTCTCGGCGCCACTCGCTGGGAGGCGACCCGGATGGGCCCGCTCGCCTACGCGCGGACCGGGATCTTCGGCGCCGCCATTCTCGGCCTTGGCCGGGCGATGGGCGAGACGATGGCCGTCACGATGACGGTCGGCAACTCCGACAACTTCGCCACCTCGCTGTTCGACCCGGGTCAGACCCTCTCGAGCAAGATCGCGATCAACTTCGGGAACGCCCTGCCCCTCGAGCGGGCCGCGCTCGTCGAACTCGGCCTCATCCTGATGGCGCTCTCGCTCCTCGTGAACGTCGTGGCGCGACTCCTGTTGCGCTCGATGACCCGCATCGGGAGGACCACCGCATGAGGCCTCCGAAACGGCTCCGCCGCAAGGCGAAGAGCTTCGTGCTCCTCGGGCTCTGCGGCGTCGCGGTGCTCCTGATGCTGGCGCCGCTCGCCAGCATCCTCTTCACCTGCTTTGCGAACGGGGCCGGGGCGATCACCCCCGCGTTCTTCCTCAAGAATCCCCCGTCGGCGTGCAATCCGAACCTCGGCGCGCCGTGTCCGGTCGGGGGGGTCGCCGATGCGATCCTCGGCACCCTTCTCCTCGTGGCCCTCGCCTCCCTGATCGCGCTGCCGCTCGGCATCCTGGGCGGGATCTACCTCTCCGAGTTCGCCGAACGACCGCTGGCGCGCCCCGCCCGGTTTCTCGCCGACGTCATGACGGGCATCCCGTCGATCGTGATCGGAGTCTTCGTGTTCGGCATCTTCTACTTCTTCGCCGAGGAGGGGTGGATCAGCTCCTTCAGCGTCATCTCCGGCTACACCGGTGCGGTCGCCCTCGCCGTGATCATGATCCCCGTCGTCGCCCGCACGTGCGAGGAGGCCCTCCGCCTCGTCCCGATCTCGATTCGGGAGGCGTCGCTTGCGCTCGGCATCCCCCGCCACCGGACGATCCTGCGCATTGTGCTCTCCTCCGCCCGGGGCGGGGTGTTGACCGGCGCCCTCCTCGCCGTGGCCCGCGCGGGAGGTGAGACGGCCCCGCTTCTCCTGACGGCCGGATTCACGACGGGAACGATCTTCGGTCTCTCCGGCTGGACTCCGTCGCTCCCGGTGCTGATCTACGAGTTCTCCGCCGGAGGGTACGCCAACACGACCCAGCTGGCCTGGGGCGCCGCGCTGATCCTCGTCCTCATGATGCTCGTTATTAGCGTCGGGGCCCGGCTCGCCCTGCGGAATCGGTTCGGGGGAAGGTCGGCGTGAGCGGCGACAAGGTCGTGGTCGAGCACCTGAACGCCTGGTACGGCAAGACCCACGCCGTCCAGGACATCTCCCTCTCCTTCCCGGACAAGCAGGCGACCGCGATCATCGGTCCGTCCGGGTGCGGGAAGTCGACGTTCATCCGCTGCCTCAACCGGATCCACGAGACCCAGCCGAAGGCGCGGGCCGAGGGGAAGGTCCTCCTCGACGGGGACGACGTCTACCAGGCCGACCCGACCGAGATCCGCCGCAAGATCGGGATGGTGTTCCAGCGCCCCAACGTCTTCCCGACGATGTCCATTTACGGCAACGTCGCGGCGGGGCTCAAGCTCCACGGGGGCTACAGTCGCGATGAGATCGACACGCTCGTCATCGAGAGCCTGAAGAAGTCGGCCCTCTGGGACGAGGTGAAGGAGAAGCTCGACCAGAGCGCGCTCCAGCTCTCGGGCGGCCAGCAGCAGCGGCTCTGCATCGCTCGGGCGCTCGCCGTGCAGCCGGAGGTGCTCCTGATGGACGAACCGGCCAGCGCGCTCGACCCGATTTCCACCGCCCGCATCGAGGACCTGATCTTCGACCTGAAGAACCAGGTGCCGGTGATCATCGTCACGCACAACATGCAGCAGGCCGCGCGCGTCGCCGACCGGACGGCGTTCCTGTACCTCGGGAAGCTCGTGGAGATCGCGCCGACGCGCGATCTGTTCGAGCGACCCGCGGAGAAGCTCACCGAGAGTTACATCACGGGGAGGTTTGGGTAGGAACGATGCCGGCTCCGGTCGAACGGAAGGCGCTCTCGGAGGAGCTCAACCAGCTCCGCGAGAACATGGAGACGATCGCGACGCTGAGCGTGCAGGCGATCGAGCGCGCCGTCGCCGGCCTCGATTCGCCGGACACCGGCGTCGTCGGGGACGTGGGCGCCCTCGACCGGGAAGTGTACGGGCTCAAGGAGCGGATCGTCCGCAACTGCGTCGAGACGATCGCGCTGCACGCGCCGGTCGCGAAGGATCTCCGGACCATCACCGTCGCGCTCGAGGTGACGACCGACCTCGACCGGATCGGCCGGTACGCGAAGGACATCGCCGAGTCCGCCCACGAGCTCCATCGCGAGGGGGACGGCCGCGAGAGCCTCCCGAAGCTCCGGGAGATGGGGAACCTGACGGTCGGGATGATTCGGACCGCCGTGAACGCCTACCTCGCCGGGGATGCGACGAGCGTCTCCCACATCCACTCCGACGACGACGCCGTCGACCAGTTCCACGACGACCTGTTCCAGGCGATCATCGATGGGATGGCCCGCCGGACGATCACGCCCAGGACCGGCGCCGAGTGCATCCTCATCAACCGGTACCTCGAACGGCTCAGCGACCACGCCGTCAACATCGGCGAGTGGGTCGTCTACCTCGTCAGCGGCGAGCGGCCGATGCGGTTGCCGCGCCGCCAAACCGGGATGCCGGGAACTCCCGCGCCGCCCGGGTAGCGCGCGGGGGGCCGCCGAGCGGGGCGCCCGGGCGCCCCGCGGGCGCTCGTCCATGGCTGCGCGCTCCTCGATCCGTCGTCCCCGTACCTCCACGGGAAGCCCGTGCCTCCCGACCCGCCGAGGGACCCGACCGGCGGGTTATTGGGGGAGGCCGGGATGGGCGGTCCCCTTCGGGGGGAGAAGAACACCATGAGTCACCACGAGACCGTGACGGCCGACCACGTCGAGTACGCCTCGAAAGACCCTGCCGCGACCCGAAAGTTCCTGGAAACGACGCTCGGATACCATTTCGACGTCCTGGAACAGATGGGCGGCTACGGCCTGCGCTCCGACAAGGTGACGCAGGGCGCCGGCACCGGTGTCCGCCTCATCGAGAAGGGCGAGGG
Source organism: Thermoplasmata archaeon (assembly GCA_022750435.1). Lineage (GTDB taxonomy): Archaea > Thermoplasmatota > Thermoplasmata > Lutacidiplasmatales > UBA184 > Lutacidiplasma. The sequence continues at coordinate 87,384 of JAKIVS010000005.1, forward strand.
CCCGGGCACCATCGCCTACCTCACCGTCGGGAATCTGGACGAGGCGATCAAGACGGTCCAGGCCGCCGGTGCGAAGCTCGTCGTCCCGAAGATGGAAGTCCCCGGGATGGGATGGCACGCGGTCGTCCACGCTCCCGGCGACGTCCTGATGGGGCTCTACGAATCGGCCCGGAAGTAGACCCCTCGCCCCACGGAGCGGCGGACCCAACCCTTTCCCTGAGGCCGGCGCCCAGCTACCAGGGCACTTGGATCGCCTTCGCGAGGAACCCGTTCAACGGGTTGAGCGACCGGCACGCCTTCTCGAACGTGGCTCCGAACCCAGGAGCGGTGACCTCGGAGTCCCGGAACGGACGCGTGGCGAAGAAGTCCTTCCGTCGGAGGTCGGCGGCATACCGGTGCTCCGGGTCGTAGCCCGCGGGGACGCGGACGTACGACTCTCCCCCGATCTCGATGCCGTTGCCGACCACGCGGCCCCAGGCCGCGGGGGACGCCACGATGGCGTCCCGGATCCTCACCAGGTCAGGAGGCGCAGGCCGCCACATCCCCGAAGCGACGAGGCTGTCGCCGGGGGTCAAGCGGAAAAAGAATCCGGGGAGGCTTCGGTCCCCCTCGGCCGCCTCGTGGGAGAAGTGGACGCCGATGTGGGTTCGGTACGGGCTCTTGTCCTTGGAGAAGCGGGTGTCCCGGTAGATCCGGGTGAGGGAGCCCCCGAACGGTCGCGGGTCGGCGACGATGTGGCTCGAGATCCGGCCCAGCCGGGGGCCCAGTTCGGTGATGAATCGGACGGCGGGCCCCTGGACCGTGCTCTCGTAGCGCGGCTTGTGGCGAAGAAACCACTCGCGGTTGTTGTTCTTCGCGAGCTCCCGGAGGAATTGGAACGTCTCGGGACCGAAGCAGCGCCCGGGCGAACTCCGCTTCGGCATTTCGTCCTCGCCCTCGAAGCGAACCCGAGGCGGCGCGCGTACTTACGTCTCGTCCGCCGAGGCGGCGAACCCCGCCCCTCGGGGCGCTACTTCGCGGCGACTCCGACGTGGCGCAGCAGCCGGAGGTACTCCGACTTCTGGACCCACGTCACGCGCAGGTACTCGCGGAGGTAGCTGTCCGGAACGTGCAGCCGCCGGGCCTCGCAGACGGAGAACGCGTACGCCTCGACCTCGGTGGGCCGGTCCACGTAGGAGATGTTCCGGGAGAGCCACAGCTCCCGTCCCTGCTTCCGCTGCAGGATGTGGAGGAACTCGTGGATGATGTCGAGGTAGAGGTCCATCGAGGGGCTGTTCGTGAGGTGCGCGCGGGCGACGACGATCTCGTCCTCCTCGCTCTCCACCATCCGGAACCCGGCGGCGCGCACTTCGGGAGGCGTCTTCCGGGGAGCGACGTACATCCAGCCCGGGCCGTCGGCGACGTTCGCCCACGTCTGGCGGGCGATCTTCAGGATCGACGCGTCGTCGCCCGGGTACTTCCGGAACGGCACCGACCCTTCGAGGCCACGGAACACATCGAGGAGTGGGAACCGGCCCGGCAGCACCTTCCGGTCCGGACGGAAGCCGCGGGGCGCCGGGAACGGCTCCGTTCCGGTGCGGGCGGGAATCTCCGGCATCGAGACCCGGGGGCGTTTCGCTCGTGCGGCGGCCACGACGACGGGAAGCGGGGGGATTCATCAAGACGACGCCGCGCCCGTCGCGGCTCCTCTCAGGCGTACTCGTGGTTCGCTTCCGGCCCCATCAGGCCGAACGCCTCGAACCGGAACGACTGCTTCAGCACGCTCGCGATGGGGAAGAACGGGATCCAGGGGAGCATGTCCCACCGTTGCATCTTGACGAGGAAGTACGCGAGCGGCACAGCCCGGATCGTGAGCGCGAGGAGGAGCAGGAACGCCACGTCCACGAGGGCGTGGACGCCGAGGATCAGCAGGAGGAGGACGAGGAACACGTACACGAGGCTGCGGACCCCGGAACGCGCGAACGTGAGGAACCACAGCAGCACGCCGAGGCCGGCGAACTCCGGGGTCGTGCTGAGCAGCGACGGGTAATGCTGTCCGTTCGCCATCAGGATCCCCCGGGCCCACCGGACCCGCTGGCGGCGCAGCGCGTCGTAGTCCTCGGGGACGTCCTCGTAGGCGCGCGCCCCGAACTCCATCCGTACCCGGTAGCCGAGGCGCTGGATCCGCATCGAGAGTTCCGTGTCCTCGCCGTTCCACGGGACCCAGCCTCCGAGCGCGACGAGGTCCTTGCGCCGGAACGCGGAGAAGAGGCCGTCGATCACCTCGCCGGAGCGGACGCCCATGACGGCCGGGCGCTGGAAGTAGTGGCCCCAGGCGATCTCGAGGGCCCGGAGCTTCCGCGTCCACCCCTTCCTTTGGCGCGGGTGGATCGACCCCTGCACCCCACCGACCTCCGGGTCGGCGAAGTGAGGGATGACCGCGGCGAAGCCGAGGCGTTCGGAGACGAACGTGTCCGCGTCGAGGCGGATCACGATCTCGCCGCTGGCGAGCGCCAGCGCGCCGTTGAGTCCGTTCGACTTGCCGGCGTGGGGCAGGTCGACGACGAGCCCCTTGCAGTGCTCCAGCGAGCGGATCGCGGCCCGGGCGAGCTCCGAGGTCCGGTCAGTCGAGCCGTCGTTCCCCACAATGATCTCGACCGAACCCGGATACTTTCCCGCCGCGACGTCGGCGTGGTGGATCGCCTCCGCGATCCACCGCTCCTCATTGTACGCCGGGACGAGGATCGAGACCGGCGGGTGGTACTCCGTGAGGGCCGGAAGGGGGCGTCGGCGGAGCTGGCGGAAGTAGAGCGGCCGATTGAGCGCGATGAACGTCTCGAGCGTGACGAGCGGCAGGAGCAGGAGGAGGGTGAACGGTAGCAGGATCGCCCCGTCCCCGAGGGCCCGGTCGACGAGCACCAGAGCGGAGGCTGCGAACGCGATCGCGAGCACGCCGGTGCCGAAGAACTGGACGATCGCCCCCGTGTCGCGGGCGTACCGGGCCTTCACGCGGTACGGGGTCGGGAGGAACAGGGTGCAGAAGACGAGCCCGGAGAGGAACACCCCGCCGGTCATCGTGCGGACCACGATCGCCAGGTTCCGGACGCTCTGCCCGGGCACGGTGAAGAACACCGCATCGAGGACGACCTCGACCCCCACATACAGCAGGAGCAGTCCGAGGGCCCAGGCGCGACGGTTCGTCGGAAGGGCGGGGCGGCGGTAGAGGAGACCGCTCGCGATCGAGAAGGCGGCCATCGCCGCGAGGTACATCGGGAAGATGTAGTCCGGGACGAGCTGGGAGACCGAGTTGACGGCGTAGACCCCGGGCCACGCCTGGGGCCAGAACAGGGCGGCCCCCGCGTACCCGACGAGATGATCGTAGGGGAGGAACAGCACGGAGAAGAACGCGAGCTCGAGCGCCGAGAGCACCACGAACGACGCAGCGAGGACGAGAACGAACCGGCGGGCCCTCGGCAGGGGGGCGTTCGGAGAGGCGCCCGCTCCCTCGAGGAACACCGTCCGCGTCCCATTCTTCGAGGTGACGTCGACGGGGGCGGCCGGCGACGTCGCGGCCCCGGTTTCGGTCGGCGATCGGGGTCCCGGGACGATCCGGATCCGGACGGTCCCGGCGATCGCGCGGGACGGGCGACGGTGCAACCAGTCGGCGGTCGCGAACAGCCCGGCACCGAGGGCAAGGCCGATGAGGATCCCGCCGAGCGGAACCCCGAGCGCGCGCAGGACGCTCTCGACCGAATCGAGGAGCATCGGGGGGACTCACCGCCTCTGGCCGCTGGGCGATGGCCCGGGGCACGGGGTCCGGGCCATGCGTGCCGTCAACCGTCCCGGCGCCGCAGGCCGCGCACGACGGCGTATCCCGCGAAGATCGAGACCCCAAGCCAGACCGAGATCGAGAGCGCCCCCGAGCTCAACGCCGCGACCAGGGCCGCCGACGGCTTGTTCGAGGACGGGAAGAATTGGATCTTGATGGGCAGGGTCGGACCCGCCACGGTGAGCGTCCCGTGCGAGGGGACGGCGTAGTACCCATCGGGGGCGTGCACGTCGAACGTGTAGGTGCCGTTCGCGGCCATGAACGACGAGCCGTTCGATGCCGCCGGCTCGGTGAGGTTCCCCAACCGGACCGACCACGCTGTCGAGTCGAGTCGTCCGGCCGGCACGAACACTGCCCGGAACTCCTGGAGGCTCACGGTCAGTGTGACGTAGATCGGGTATCCGGCGATGACGATCACCCCAGTGCGGGGCGTGGCGGTGAAGTTGGCCGGAAGGCCGAGGACGTAGGGGTAGCTCCCGTTCGCGAGCGCCGTCGTCACCCAGGCCGATGTGGCGAGGATCGTCTGGCCGTCGACGGTCACGCTCCAGTTCAGTCCCTCCCGGTCCCCGGTCGCCTCCCAGGCCACCGGGTACAGCGTCGGGACGAAGGGGACATCGACCGTGAGGGGACCGCCGAGCACGTCGAACGTCTTCATCGGGACGTCCGGATGATAGCCGGGGATGCCGCTGACCTGGTAGGCGTAGCTTCCGTTCAGCAACTGGAACTGCGCGTCGGTCGGCCCGGCCGATTGGGTGTCCCCCCGAACCGTGACCGCGACGGAGGTCGTCCCGGGCAAGCCGGTGACGTGGAACGTGACGGAGTACGAGGGCGGAGGCGGAGTGAGCCGGACAAACTGGATCTCCACGAGGCTCCAGGAACCGACGACATCGAACCCCCCGTTCTGGGGGAGGATGCGGTACCCGGGGATGGGGGTGATCGAGTAACCGTAGTGCCCGAGGGGCTCGTACACTGGAAGGACGCTCGTGTTCGAGGTGCTCGTGAACCCACGGATCGTGACGGACCAGGGGATGCCGGCCGTCAGACCCGACGCGTACAGTTCCACCTCGTCGCCCACGACGAACCGCGCCTTCTCCGAGACCCGTCCGGTCGGGGCGACCGTGATCGTTCGATTCGTTCCATTGGCGCTTCCGGGCCCCCAGCCGCTCCACCCCACGAAGGCGTAGCCGGACGCCGGGGTCGCGGTGAAGTTCAGGTCGGTCCCGGAATTCCAGAATCCGACGTTCGGGGTCACGGAGCCACCGACCGCGGGGGAGGCGTTCGCGGTCACGCGCCACTGGTCGACGAAGTGGATCGTCACGTTCGTCGAGGTTTCGCCCACTTCGAACGGAGAGCCGACCTCGGGACCGAGCTGCTCGGACGGCGTGTGCTCCCGCCCATGGATTGGCAGGGGGATCGGGGTGGAGGAGATCGGGTAGGAGCCCGTGGGGAGCAGGAGCGAGAAGTTCGACGCGGTCGTCTCGTAGAACTGGGTCCCGACGCTTGCGTACCATTGGGTCGGGGCGGGGACCCCCGTCTCGTTGACCTGCACGTAACTCGCCCCCGCGGGGTACGACTCGAACAGGACGAGGCTCTGGGGCGGCAGCACGTAGCTCGACGGAAGTCCCTCCGCGAACGCCTGGGGGATCGGCGTCGGGGTGTACGGCTCCACCCACGTGGTGGCGTTCGAGGCCGTCGGGTGGATCGAACCGTTCCAGTAGTACGCCTCGACGGGCGCGCTCGAGAAGTCGCCCGCGAACCGGGGCTCGAACGAGATCGCGTGGGAGAGGTTGTCGTTCGTCACGAGCAGGTCCTCCCGGTTCTGGTCCTGCGGGGCGATCGTATCGATCCCGTACAGGGAGTGGCTGAAGCCGGCGAGGTTGACCGGGAACGCCTCCGTCCCGAGGTGGTTGAGGATCCCCGTGTAGAGCGTGTAGTCCGGTCGCGCGTAGCCGGTGACGTTGAACCAGGAGTTGGTGGTGGCCAATTCGGTCGCGAACAGGTCGAGGTTCGTCAGGTTGACGTCCATCGCCTGCGTGACCTGGGAAGCGAGGCTGAGCGCTCCGGAGAAGCCGATCGCGTACTGACCATACGACGACCAGGAGAGAGCGGAGCCGAGCTCGCTGATGAAGACGGAAACGTTGCAGCCGGGGCAGGCGCTCTGGACCGCCTCACGCGCCGCGAGCGTCCGCACCGGGATGCTGGCCGGCCCCTGGAGCGTTCCGTAGAACGCCTGGAGGCTCCCGTTCCCGGTGCCGAGCCAGCCCGCGGGGTACTCGTGGTAGGCCACGGCCTGGATCTTCGAGCCGGTCACGTTCAGGACGCCCGCGATCCACTGGGGAAAGGTGTACGACCCGCAGGTGCAACCGGAGGCCGGGAGTCCGAGGATCGGGGTGGTGTTGTCGACCGCGCGAATCGCCTTCACGTACGCGACAACCTCGTGGCCGAACTGCGTCGGCGACGGTCCGGTCGTGTAGTCGTTCGGCCAGTCCTTCCACGGGACCTTCCAATGCTGCCAGAGCTCGGGCTCGTTCCCGATCATCCAGAACGCGGGGTGGAAGCTGAGGTTGACCTCGGTGTAGTTGACAATCTCCTCGGCGAAGCTCGGGTCGTCGATCTCGGCGGGGACCTGGACGATCGCGGTGCAGTCGATCGCCTTGCACATCGTGACGAACTGGCTTTCGTTCGTCAGGGCGTGCGTCGGCGTGCCGTCGTAGGTGTTGTAGTGGATGCCCGCGAGCGGATCGAAATCCTCTCCCGCCATCGCTCCGGGCCAGACGAGGACGCGCGCCGGGGTCGCGTTCACGGCCGTGGGCTCGCCCCGGAACATCCGGACCTCGTTGTTCACGGTCGTGCCCCAGAAGTCGCTGGAGAGGTTGACGGACGACGTGTTCACCGTCAGGGTGGTGTTGATCGGCGCCGAGCCCGCCGGGACGACGGCCACGGCCGGTGGGGACGTCCCGAACTCCACCGGAGCCCCGTTCGGAGCCGCTTCGGAGGACGCCTGGGCCCACGCCGAGCCCGAGAGGAGAAGAACCAGGGCCACCCCGACCGCGAACAGCGACGCGGCCGTTCGCCGGGGCGACGAGTTCAACACCGACCTAGCCGCCCCGAGTCCGCTGTTGCATCGTCGTTCCGACGAGTCCCCACCCGGGGGGCCGGTCGAGCTTCCGGCGCACGTACCTGCCTCTCTTCAACCTTGGCAACGGGCAAGGCGCAATGGGAGGGACGATCTGCGACGAAGAATCTCGCGAGTCCGTGGTACGACTCCGCGGACTGGAATGGTTATGTACGGCCAGGCGATTATGTGTTCGGTAAACCGAACATGCGCTTTCGTCGCCCCCTGACAGATCTGCTGGGAAGCCCGATTCGAGTCGACCTGTTGCGCGTGCTCTCGCGGGGCCGGGGGGAGTCGTTCAGCGGTCGAGAGTTGGCCCGTCGAGTTTCCGCCTCCCCGTCTCAAGTCAACGAGCATCTCCGCGCGCTCGAGGCACAGGGTCTCCTTCGGTCGCAAACGCTGGGCCGCGTCCACGCGTGGAGTCTGTCGACCGAGCACGCCCTGGCCGACTCGTTGCGGCAGCTCTTCGAGGTCGAGCCCGACCTCTTCGATCAACTTCGTGCGAGACTGGAGGCGACCCTTCGTCCCCTTCCGGTCGAACGGGCAATTCTCTTTGGGTCGGTCGCCCGCGGGGACGAACGTGCGGAGAGCGACATCGACCTCTTCATCGAGACTCGAGGGAAGTCGGAGAGAGAGGTGGTGGCGGACGCCTTGGGTCGCGCCAGCCAGGAGTTCGCCGAACGATTCGGCAACCCGCTGTCGAACCTGATCCTGACCCACGCGGAAGTCGAGCGCGGGTCCAATCCGGGTCTTCTGGCGTCGATCGAACGGGAGGGGGTCCGCCTCCGGATCTGAGACGATGGCTCCCCTTCGAACCGCCGACGTACCGCGCGGCCGCGCGATCGTCTACCTCCGCCGCGCCGAGCAGCTGATGAAGGCCGTGGACTGGGGAATCGAACAGGGCCATGCCAGCGTGGCCGCGGTCAATGCCGTGCAGGCCTCGATCTCCGCGGTCGATGCGTTCCTCGTGCATCACCTCGGCAAGAGATCGAGGGGTACCGACCATCGCGAATCCCTGAATCTGCTCGCCAGCGCGAGCTCGCCGGCCAGGCGAGCGATTGGCCAGCATCTTCAGCGGGTCCTCGACCGGAAGAACGAGGTCGAGTATCTGGACCGAGCGGTAACGCTGGGGGACGCGAACGAGCTCGCCAAGCACGCCCGGCGGCTGGTCGACACCGTGCGCAACGAGCTCGAGGGGTGACCGGGACACGGACCGCTGGCCAGAAATCGAGCGAGGGGGACGACGGAGCCGGCTCGGGGGCGTTCTCCGGCCGACCGTTCCGACACAATAAAGGGCGGAACCGACCTCCCTCGACCGCCATGGCCGAGGAAGCGCCGATGAAGATCGTGGTCCATCCCCACGGTCCGTACCGCGTCGTAGGCGGGGTCCCGCTCGCCGTCCAGAGGATTTCGCCGAACCGGCGGGGAGAGTCGTGGGATTGGGTGGAGGGCCGCTCGTTTCCGGTCGGGAAGGAGTACCTCCTGTGCCGCTGCGGGCAGTCGCGGAACAAGCCGTTCTGCGACAACAGCCACGTGCGAGCGGGGTTCGTGGGGCAGGAGACCGCCTCTCGACGACCCATCGAGCGTCAGTCCGAACATTCCGAGGGCCCGACCCACGTGCTCAGCGACGACGAGCAGTTGTGCGCGTTCGCGCGGTTCTGCGACCCGGAGGGCAAGATCTGGTCCCTCATCGGTCGCACCGACGACCCGAAGGTGCGCGACCTCGTCGTCCGGGAGGCGTCCCATTGCCCTGCGGGTCGGCTCGTCCTCCGGGAGAAGGCGACCGGAAACGTCGTCGAACCGAAGCTGGCACCGTCGATCGGTCTCGTCGAGGACCCCGCCCTTGGGTGCAGCGGACCGCTTTGGGTGCGCGGAGGCATCCGCGTCGAGTCCGCCGACGGTCTCCCGTACGAGGTCCGGAACCGGATGACGCTCTGTCGATGCGGAGCCTCGACGAACCTACCCTTCTGCAACGGAAGCCACGCCTCCATCAAGTTCCAGGACGGCCTGGAATGAGGGAGACGCCTCCGGGCCGACCCGTTCCTTGGCGTGCATGCACCGTGCGGTAACCATGACCGCGACCCCGGCGCGACCATCGGCGGAGTTTCCCCCCGTTCGGGTCGAGGTCAACCAGGTCGACCGCTATCGTTTCGAGGAGAGTTTCCCCGACGAGAGCCTGCGGCCGCTCACGGTCGATGAACCCATGCCGATCGGCACGGGGGCGGGTCCGGACCCCGCGCGCGCACTCGCCGGCGCCGTGGGCCACTGCTTGAGCTCGACCCTCTTCAACACCCTGGAACGTTCCCACGTTCGGGCCACCCCGATCCGGACGACCGTGACGATTACGTTCGGCCGGAACGGGGCCGGTCGAAAGCGCGTCGTGAGCCTCGAGGCTCGGATCGATGTGGCCCCGCTCGACGAGTCGGATCGGGACCGGTTCGACCATAGCGTGGCGATCTTTGAGGAGTACTGCACGGTCACCGGTTCCGTTCGTGAGGGCATTCGAGTTCGGACTCAAATCGGCCCGCCCCGGCCCGCGGCGGCTCCGTAGAGATCCCCCTGTCCGCACCCTGACCGCCGTGACGAGACGCGGCACGGGGGGCCCGGGGAGCGGGGAGAGATCGCCGATGGGTTCCATTCTGACCGTCCTCGCCTTCCCCTACTCCCCGACCGGAGGAGGGACCCGGGGATCGATGAGCCGGCCGAGGTATTGCCCCTACTTATCAGCATGAAATTGTTATATGTTGACTAATGTAGGGGCAAGCGAATGGACCTCCAAAAACGGCGCCGGGGTCGCTTCACCTACTACTACCTCGTCCACTCGTATCGGCAGGGTGCAACCGTTCGAAAAATCGAGCGCTACCTTGGCCGAAAGCCTCCCGCGGCGCTGGCGAAGCTCACGGAGGAGCTCGGCGACGAGCTCGCCGTCCGGCAGTGGGGGTCGGAGCTCGAGAGGATTCGAGCGGAGTACGGTTCCGACCTCGCGGAGATGCCGTTGGCGATTCGACGGAAGGAACTTGACACCTTTGCGATTGAATTCACCTACGACAGCAACCGGATCGAAGGGTCGCGCCTCACGCTGAGAGAAACCGCGTCCCTCCTGGAGCACGGGATCACCCCAGCGAACCGCCCCCTGTCCGACGTTCAGGAAGCGCTCGCCCACCGCAAGGTCTTCTTGGCCGCGCTGGCCTCGAACGAGCGGCTGGATCGGGCCAACTTCCTCGCGTGGCACAAGGAACTGTTCCGGGAGACCAAGCCCGACCTTGCGGGTCTGGTCCGTCGCCATCCGGTCCGGATCGCGGGGAGCAAGTTTCTGCCTCCTCCCCCCCTCGAGCTGGACCGGCTCTTGGACGAATTCTTCACCTGGCTTCGCGCGGCATGGAAGTCCCTTCACCCGGTCGTGTTGGCGGCGCTGGTCCATTTGAAACTCGTGACCATTCACCCGTTTGGCGACGGGAATGGCCGCACCACACGCATTGCGATGAACGTCGCTCTCTTCCGGAAGGGGTTTCCGATGCTCGATATTCCGTACTCCGGTCGACAGGGCTACTACCGGGCCCTCGAGCGTGCTCAGGCATCGGAGGAGGAGTTCGTGTTTGTCCGCTGGTTCCTGCGAAGGTACCTTCAGGCGAACGTACGCCCGGTCCGAACGCTCGCCGAACGGCGACCGTCCGACCGACCGGCCGCCCGGGAAGCGTGATCGCGACACGCCACGATACGACTCGGGGGAGTTGCGGAGCGCCCAGCCCAGAGGTCGATCGCGGGTGCGGTTGGGTGTCCGGTCGAGGCGCAAGGTCGTCCGTCGAGACGCACCGTGGCTTGGGGCCACCAGCGAACTCCAGAAGTCATTGCCAGTCCGGGCCGATGGGAGCCTGAAGTGTGTCGGGGGGGGGATTTGAACCCCCGGCCCCAGGATCTCTCCCGGGAAGGCGTCGCCTCCCCGCTATGAGTCCCGTGCTCTACCGGGCTGAGCCACCCCGACACGGGGCGTTGGCGACCAGGTCCGGGTGGGCATCCCGGGCTCCGAACTAAGCGTCCGCGGACGCGCCCGGCGCCGCCTCGGCCATCGCCGGTGCTTCGCCCGCGGGTCCCTCGGTGATGTCCTGGGCCGGCTCGGCGGCCGTGGCGACCTCGATCGTGCCAAGGACTTCCGACCGGCGAATCTCGATCTTCTTCAAGGGATAGAGCGACTTCAGCCCGTGGGCGAGCACCTTGCCGAGCTCCCCGCCGAGCATCTCGCGGACGAACTCGGCGCCGGTCTTCTTCTGGGCCTCCTCCGTGAGGAGGGAGCGGAGCCGGAGGCGCAGTTCGGCCTGAAGCCGGGTCTGGAGGCGCTGCTCGCCGACGGCGACCGGCTTGACGATGATCTGGACCCCGTCCTTGGTCGTGACCAGGAGGGACGTGTCGATCTTCGAGCGCTTCCGACGGGCGAGCCGCCGCACGTAGTCGCTGGTCAATTCGTGGCCGATGAACCGGCTCTCGGCGGTCTTCTCTCCGGAGACCCGCTCGATCTGGAATCGGAGCTTGATGTGCGCTTTGCCGATGTCGGCCCCCCCGGAGATCTCCTGCAGGGTCGTCTCGAGGGTCCGCCCGATGATCTGCTCGGGCTCGCTCGCCATCGTCTCGCCGATTTCGGCGTGGTTGAAGAGGGACGGCGCCCGAACGACGTACCAGTGCTTCGACCGCCACTTGTCCTTGACGGTCCGTGCGAGGGTCGTCTTCTTCGGCTGGGATTCCTTGTCGGCCATCGGTCGCGGGGCCGCCCACTGGCGTCCGATACATAATGATGGCGGCGCGCATGGGAGCGCTCCGCCGAGAGAGTCCTTGGCTCGGACCCCGTACGGTGCCCTGCCCTTGACATTCCACAGGGCGGAACGTCGGCACGGGGCGCTCGCGTCGGCGTCGTAGCCGTTCGCGCGTCGGCCGACGGCGGCCTCGTCCCCAAAATAGATATGGCGTGCCCGGCTCGGCCGCGCGTGTCGATGGCGGGCGGCGGGACGACGCGCGCGGCGGCTCCCGGTAGCACCCGGGCGACCGGCCAGCAGCTCCGCGAGCGGGGCGCCACGATGGAAAGCCCCAGCGAGCGGCTCCGGGCGGAGATCCTCCGGCGGATCGACCTCGCTCGCAAGCAGGGGATGAGCCGCGAGGAAGCGGCGGCCACCCTGTTCCCTCGGACCGTCCTCCCATCGGAGACCTACGAGGACCTGACCACGGCGCTCGTCGCCGGCTCCCACGTTCTCTTCTTCGGCCCCTCCGGAGCGGGGAAGACGAACCTCGCGAAGGAGGTCTGGGAGCTGTTCCCGAAGGACGCGTGGGTCGTCGGGGGCTGCCCCGTCCTGGACCATCCACTCTCCGTCATCGACGCGAAGACCGCGGAGCGATTCCCGCCCTGCCCGATCTGCCGCCGCCGATTTGCCCCGGACAACGACGTCTCCCTGTTCCGGCCGGAGTCGGTGGACGCGACGAAGGTGCCCGCGGAGTTGGTCCGGCTTCGGGAAGGGTTCGGATTCGCCCGGCTCCAGGGGAGCAGCGAGGTGTTCCCGGACCACCTGACCGGCAACATCAACCTCCGCCGGCTCGAGGAGATTGGCGACCCGATGAGCCCCCTCGTGCTCGAACCGGGCAAGCTCCTCCAGGCGAACCGGGGCCTCCTCCTCGTCGACGAGATCGGGAAGCTCCCGCTCGGGACTCAGAACGTGCTCCTCCAGGCGCTCCAGGAAGGGACCGTGACGCCCTCCAAGTCCCGGGAGAGCTTCCCGGGCTCGTTCGTGGCGGTCGGGACGTCGAACCTCTCCGACCTCGACAACATCAACGACCCCCTCTCCGACCGGCTCACGAGCCTCCACGTCACGTACAACCCCGCCCACGCCGCCAACCGGCGGATTGTCCAGCTCGCCTCGCTGCCCGACGCCGGCACGTTCGTGCCCGAGATCCTCGTGGACGCGGGCGTTCGGGTCATCGAGACCTGGCGCCAGAAGGCGTCCGACGACAACCCGGACATCGGGGAGGTCGGTTCCAACCGGACCCTCATCGACGTCGCCGCCCGGACGGCGGCCACCGCCACTCTCCACGACCACACCATCGCCTCCGTCGAGGACGTGAAGGGAGGCCTGCTCCACGCGATGCGCGGCCGCATCCGCGCCCGCAGCGGTGATTCGTTCGACCAGAACGAACGCCGCGTGCGCGAGTTCGTCGACCAGCACCTCGAGCCGGCCCTGAAGCGCTCGAGCGGCGTCTACTGGTGCCGGTTCTACCGGTCGGTCCTGAAGGAGAACAAGGCCGAGGGAGAGTCGGTCGTCTCCGAGGGACGCCGATTGAAGACCGACCCGGCGCTCCTCGACCGGCTCGCCGGCGCCGGCGACGAGTTCCCGAAGTTCCGGGCGTTCACGGCGTACGTCGGCGAACGCGACCGGCGGCCGCGGGAGGTCCGCGCCGTCGACGCGGCGATCCGGACGTTCGAGCTCCTCGAGCGCTACTCGATGTTCACCTGCGCCGCCGAGGAAGCGGACGACGACGCCCGCCTCTGAGTCCGCGGTCGAGCTGCCGGACTGCACGCAGTACCCGGAAGACGTCGGGTCGGACGACGTCCTCGACCTCGTCGACCGGGCCGCCCTGATCCGGGCCCTCGCGGAAGGCGGCGTCGAAGCCGCCAAGGCGCTGGTCGCGGAGCAGGCCCGCCACGACACCTCGCTCGCGGCCCGGATCGCCGAGCTCCGGGAACGGCTGAAGCGCCAGGCGTCCCGGAAGGTCCAACGGATCGTCGGCGAGTACGACCGACGGGTCGGCGAGCTCGAGACCGTCCGCCGCCAGACCGAGGCGGAGCTCGCCCTCGAACTCGCGAACGCCGAGGAACGTCGCCGCCGGGTGAAGGCGCTCGACTGGTCGAAGATCGACGCCGGTCTCGTCGACGACGTCTCCTCCGCCCTCTTACTGCCCGACGCCTCCTGGATGCAACCGGAGCGCCCGACGTTCCTCGAACGCCTGAAGGCGTTCTTCTCCGTGATCGTCGCCTTCTTCCGTCGTCTGTTCGGCCGCTCCGCCCCCGCTCCCAGGAAGGGGCGCGGAGAGCGGTCGATGGTGTTCGCCCGCCTGGGCGCGGGGGGCCGCTCGATCGGAGCCTCCGAGCTGGGCGAGGCCATCGCCCGCCTCACCCCTCGGGAGCGGGACGAGCTCAGCGAACGCGTCGACAAATCGCTGAGCGCCCGCGAGCGAGACCTCCGGCGCGAGGCCGAGGCGAAGCGGAAGGACGCCGACCAGCAGCGCCGGTCCCTCGAGTCGGAACGGGACGAGGCGCGCCGGAAGGCGGAGGAGGAAGCGAAGAACCGCGTCCGCGACGCCGAGACCCGCCGGGTGGAGCGGGAGCTGAAGGAGCGCGGGTTCGTCACGGAGAAGGAGGGCAGCCTCGCCGTCACCTACGGGTTGGTGGAGCGATTCGCGCGCCTGGTCCTCGAGGAGGAGACCCGGGAGCTGCCCGCCGATGTGCGCCTCTCGCTGTCCGGGGGAGCCTCGACCGGGATGTACGAGAAGGCGCGCCTCCGCCAGGCGGAGGAGATCGCCCACCTGGACCTCCCGAGCTCGATCCTCGCGGCCCGGCAGGCCGGGCTGCGCCACATCGACGAGACGACGAGCTTCGTCTATCGCGAGGTGACGAGCGAGCGGGTCCACGTGGTGCTCGCCTTCGACCGCTCCGGCAGCATGTCGGAGGGGGAGAAGCTCCCCGCCGCGAAGAAGGCGCTCCTCGCCCTGTACGTCGCCGTCCGAAAGCGGCACCCGGATGCCACGATCGACGTCGTGGCATTCGACAACCGGGTCGACCTGCTCGACCTCGTCGAGCTCTGGGAGTGCCCCCCGGGCTCGTTCACGAACACGGCCGAGGCCCTCCGGACCGCGTTCCTCCTGCTCCGGGCCTCCCGCGCCTCGCGCCGGGAAGTCTACCTGGTCACCGACGGTCTCCCGGAGGCGTACACCGATGCCGACGGGTCGGTCCGCTCCGGCAACCTCCCCGCCGCGATGGAGGCCGCCCTCGCCCGCGCGCGGGAGCTCGCCACCGTCCGGCCGCTGAAGTTCTCCCTCGTCCTGATCCGTTCCGAGCATCCGGAGTACGAAGCGGCGGCGCGCGAGATCGCCCGGACCCTCGAGGGGACCCTGGTCGTCACGGACCCGAACCGCTTGGGGGTCGAGCTGCTCGTGCGGTGGATCGGCCGGACGGAGACGGTTCGCCAACCGGTCGCGGCCCCGCTTCCGGCCGGAGCCAAGGCCGCTGCGCCGACCGCCGCGCCCGCGAAACCGCGGGCCAAGCGCCGGAAGGCCGACCGACGGATGGGCGGGTAGCGGTCGCCGTTTCCACTCGGGACCTAGGCTTATACCCGATGTCCCGGTAAAACCTCCCCGACGAGGGACGATGTCCGATACTCCCGACCAGGCCCAGATGCGCCAGCACCTCGCCGAACTGCGTCATGCCGCCGGGGGCCTCGGGCGCGACCTGGCGATCGACTTCGAGCACATCGACGAAAAGATCAATCGGCTCGGGAAGCTGGGCGCCCGGGACGCCCGCAACGCCGCCGAGGACATTCACGACGATTTCGCCGCCCTCGCCCATGCCCTCGACCAAGAGGCTCGCCGACTTCCCCACCAGGTCGGCTCGGCGGCGAGCCGTGCCGGCGCGGCGATCGGCGACGCCACCTCCCGGTTCGCCTCGGCGACGGGGGCGGCGATCGAGTCCGCCGGTTCGCGGGCACGCGAAGGGACCCGCAACGCCCTGGCCCACGCGGCCGGGGTTCGGCGCACTCCGATGAAGGAGTGGCACACCCCGTCGCACGACGACGATTCCTCCCGGTAGAGCGACCCGCCCGCGCTCCCAGAGCGGCCCACCGTCCTCGCCCGGACTCGGCCCGAGGTCGGCGCCGAATCCTCAAGCGCCCGCGATGCCTCCTGCCGGTCCATGGGCCGACCCGCGGTTCCCTTGCTGCTCGCGTCCCTCGCTCTGACTGCGGTTCTGCTCGGTTCGGGCCTCCTGCTCCCTCTCCCCGGCGCCGCGCCGCGCGACGCCCCCAGTGGGACCTCTCGGCTCGTCACGGACCGGGCCAACAGCGGTCCTCGGGACGACGGCGCGGCCGCCCTGGCCGCCGCCTCGGACAGCCTCACGAGCGGGGCCGGCCGGGCGGTTCTCCCGTGGGGTCCGACGGCCCCCTCGAGGAGCCCCTTCCCCTCCTTGCCGTCCTTGTTTCCCGGGGAGCCCGGCGGCCCGCATCGCTCGACCAGCGTCGGGTGGAGCCTCCTCGGCTCGTCCGAGGGGCACTTCGCGGGCGCCATGGCGTACGATGGCTCGGACGGGTACGTGCTCGAGTTTGGGGGTGTGCCGGACGCCGGCTCGACCTGGACCTTCGCCAACGGAACCTGGACGAACCGAACCTTGCAGGTCACCGGTTCCCCGTCCCCCCGCGCGGTCGCCGCCATGACCTACGACGCCTTCCTCGACGAAATCGTCCTGTTCGGAGGACTCTCCGAGCGGCCCAACGGATCGACCGAACCGCTGAACGACACGTGGACCTACCACGCGGGGACGTGGACGAACGTGACGAGTTCCGCCGGCGTTCCGCCGGCGGCCCGCGACTTTGCCGGCTTCGCGTACGACCCGAACGATTCGGCCGACGTCCTCTTCGGAGGAGACCTCGCGAGCGGCTCGGCGAACGATACCTGGGAGTTCGATGCCGGGCATTGGGTGAACCTCACCGCGAATCAGACCGCGTCCCCGTACGGGGAGGGCCCGCTGGCCATGGCCGAGGACGGCACCGACGGAGACGTTGTCCTGCTGGGCGGGGGGAATGCCTCGTCCCCCTTCGGGAACGAGACGTGGACGTTCTCGGGCGGGCGCTGGGCGAACGTCACCGCGATGGTCGGTACGGCCCCCTCCGCCCGGTCCGACCCGGTCGCCGCGATGGACAGCACGGACGGCGGCGTGGTGGTGTTCGGGGGGTACGGGCCCAGCCTGTCCTTCCCTGTCGGGCTCATGGACACGTGGCGGTTCGTCCACGACCGCTGGACCGAGATCGCCTCGGGGCCCCCGGCCCCGAACCCCCGGGTCTACGCGATGCTGAGCGATGACCCCGGTGGGTCCGGACTGCTCCTCTACGGGGGCTACGACGTGTTCAACTCGACCTACTACACCGATACGTGGACGTTCGCGGCAGGTGCGTGGGACCTCCTCACCGCCGGAACATCCCCGAACCCCCGCGCCGCCACCACCCTCGCCTTCGATTCGACGAGCGGCCAGGTGATCCTGTTCGGCGGCTCCGGTCTGAACGACACCTGGAGCTACGCCGGCGGTTCCTGGACCGAACTCCATCCGTCGCGCTCCCCTCCGGGTCGGCTCGGCGCGACCCTCTCCAACGACCCGTCGGACGCCGGACTCGTTCTGTTCGGAGGCGAGGCGATTGTCGGCGGTCCGACCCCCGTGCGCGTGTACAACGATACCTGGGTGTGGGCGAACGGGACGTGGAGCAACGTGACCGCCACCGCCCCGGGTCCCCCGGCCCGGATCCTCGCCGCGAGCGTGTACGATTCCACGACGGGGGATGTGGTGTTGTACGGGGGCGCCAACTTCGGCAGCTTCCACGACACCTGGACGTTCCACTCGGGTACGTGGACCGAGGTGAACGCTACCGGCCCGGTGCCCTCGGCGTCGGCCGGGGTCGGGTTGGCGGACGACCCCGCCAATTCGGGCGTGCTCTTGTTCGGCGGGTCCGATCCTGGAAATTGCCCGGGTCCGAACAACTTCTGCAATCAGACGTGGACGTTCTCCAACGGCACGTGGACGAACCGCACCGTCGCGGCGTCCCCCTCGATCCGGGAATCGCCCGGGCTCTCGTACGACCCATCGCTCGGGGCCGACGTCCTCTACGGGGGTACTTCGGCGGGATGCTATTCGATCGGCCCGAACGCGACCGAATGCACCTCGATCCTGGAGAACGACACGTGGTCCTACCGGTCGGGCCACTGGACGAACCTCACCACCACCTTCGGTACGCCGCCGGCATCGGGGATCGGGTATACCCTGACCGACGATGTGACCGACGGGTACCTCCTCCTCTTCGGCTCGTTCGATGCGGGGTATTCGGACGCCGCCTCGGGGTCCTGGTGGTCCCTGACCACGGGGACGACCTCGGGTTCGCTGACGGTAAGCACCCCCGTCGCGACCGCGAATCCAACCTCCGTCGGGCACTCGACCCTGATCTCCGTGGTCGTCTCGGGCGGCCTCGCCCCCTACTCCATCGCCTGGGACGGCCTCCCGACGGGGTGTGGCAGCGCGAACTCCACGGCCCTCGATTGCGCCCCGTCGGAGGCGAACACCTACCTCATCACCGTCCACGTCACCGACTCCCTCGGTAGCTCGGCGACGAGCCCCGCCCTCACGCTCAACGTGACCGCGACCCCCCCGTTGCTCGGCTCGGTCTCGATTGTTCCCGGCACCCCGAGCGTCGCGATCGGAGGGACCGTCCCGCTTGTCGCGCAGGCGTTCGACACCGGCGACCAGACGCTCCAAGGAGTGACGTTCGCCTGGACCGTTCGGCCCACGAACCTCGCGTCGCTGAACGTCTCTACCGGGCCGAGGGTGGCGCTCACGGCCGACGAACGCGCCGGCACCGTCGCGGTCCAGGCGAGCGCGACGTGGGACGGGACGACCCTCGACGCCGGGGTCACCGTGACGATCTTCGACGTCACGGGCGTGCCGCTCGACCTGGTCGCGTTCACGGCGACGCCCACGAACGTCACCGTCGGCTCCGCCACCGTCCTCACGACGGTGGTGAGCGGCGGCACCTCCCCCTACTCGTTCGCCTACTCCGGTCTCCCCGCCTCCTGCGCCTCCGGGAATGTGGCGAACCTCTCGTGCACGCCGTCCGCGGCCGGAACGTACACTGTCGAGGTCCAGGTGACCGACACCGGAGGGGCGATCCGAACCGCGAACGTCTCCCTCACCGTGACCGGCACGACCCCGTCTCCCTCGACGGGAGCCATCGGGGGGCTGACGACCGCCGAATGGCTCGGGGTCGGCGCTCTCGTCCTCGTCGTCCTCGCCGTCGCGTCGATCGTCGTCCTTCGGGGTCGCCGGAGACCCCCGGTCCCCTCGGACGACGCCTCGCCCGTGGCGTCGGGCCCCCCGACCTAGCGGAGCCCCCCGCGCTCCGGCACCGCCAGGCCGCGCGGTCACCTTTATGCGCCCGGCCCGCGGCTTACGGTCGGGTCCGCGTGACCGCCCGCGCCCTCGCCGAGTGGCATCCGCTTCGGCGCGTGGCGGCCCGACCGCCGGGTCTCGAGGCGTTCTTCGGCCTCCTCGAACCGTACACGAGCCTCTACGAGCGGGTCTTCAGTCTCCAGAAGGCCCGCCGCGAGCATGAGGAACTGCTCCAGACGCTCCGGAACGGGTTCGGGGTCCAGGTATCGAACCTCGACGAGATGCTCCTCCAGGCGGCGGGGCGCCGCGGCGACGTCGCCCGGGAGCTCATCGACCGCGTCCTCGCGACCGTGACGTTCCACGGACCCGGGTCCGACCGGGCGCGACGGGAGTTCCGCGAGACGGTCCGTCTGCTCGACCGGGAGCAGCTCGTGCAGACGCTCGTCCTCTCCCCGTCGATCCGATTCGAGCGGGGACGCGGAGCCCGCTCCATCTCGTCGTACACCACCCTCCGGGTCCCGCTCACGAACCTGTTCTTCCTGCGCGACCAGCAGGCCGTCACCGACCGGGGAATCGTCATCGGGCGGCTCGCGAAACCGCAGCGCCGGGGGGAGACCGAGATCACGTCGTTCGTCTGGAGGAGCGCCGGGGAGCGACCGGTCGCCCAAGTCGAACGCGGGACGTTCGAGGGGGGCGACTTCCTCCCCGCGGGCGACTTCGCGCTCGTCGGGACGGGCGACCGAACCAACGCGACCGGCGTGCGGGAGCTCCTCGAGAAAGGGCTCGGGTTTTCCGAGGTCGGGGTCGTCCACCAGCCGCGCCATCCGCTTCTGCCGACCCCCGACCCGATGGTGAACATGCACCTCGACACCTACCTCAACTTCCCCGGCGAGGGGATCGCCGTCGGCCACCGCGAGATGCTCGAGGCGGCCCGGGTCGACGTCTACCTCCGGGAAGGCGGGGCGTACCAGCACTCCCGCGAGACGCGGCTCCTCCCGTATCTTGAGCAAGCACACGGGTTCCGCGTGATCGGGATCTCCACGCTCGAGCAGCTCTGCTACGCGACGAACTTCCTCACGATCCGCGACCGGACGATCGTCGTCCCCGACGTGGGCCGGAACGCCGAACGCGTGCTCGCGAACCTCCGTCGGGCGGCCGAGCGCCACCCCGCACGGTATGGGCGCCTCTACTTGCGGGCGACGCGCGAGTTTTCCCAGCTCCGCTCGGAGGGGAGCTTCTTCCCCCACAAGCCCGAGGTGCGCGATCTCGGCATCGAGTTCACCCAGGTGGCCCTCGAAAACCTCACCGGGGCGTACGGCGGCGCCCACTGCCTGACGGCCACGCTCGAACGCGCGTGAGCTCTCGGACGGACCCGAAGGGGCGAGGGCCGCCGGCGCGCGCCGGGATCCGATTCGTCCTCAGCCCAAACCGCCCGGCCGCTCCGGGAGAAGCTCGAACCCGGCCTCCCGGAACTTTCCGTCGAAGCCGAACGCGCGCCGGATGGCGAGGGTCTCCATCACGACGAAACTGGTGCAATCGGTGAAACTCCGACGTTTCCCTTCGCGGTCCAGCATCCGGGCCAGCGCCCGTTCGCAGTCCCCTTCGGAGACGCGGAGAATCTGGACATTGGACGATCCGAGCACCCGCTCCGAGAACGTCCGGACCGCGGAGAGTCCCCGTCGGAACCGGAGGAGGCTGTCGGTCGCATCGAGGACGTAGTCGGTCGTCACGAGGCGGCCGAACTCTCCCCGACCGGCCTGCCGGAACAACGCGGTCCCGTCGGCGTGACGCGCCTCCCGCCGGTCGCTGAGGGCAAACCAGCCGCCGGTGTCGACGAACATCATGGTGCAGGGCCGTAGAGGTGACGGTCGTGCTCCTCGGCGACGTGGGTGGTGGGGCCCCGGCGGCGGACGATAGGAAAGGAGGCGAACAGCGGATCCGATGGGTCGACCGCCTCGGGAAACAGACGGTCCCGGATGGCCAGCCGCACCCACTCTTGCATCGTCTTCCCTTCCGATCGGGCAGTCCGCTTGAGAAGCTCGAACTCCGGTTCCGGAATCCGCGCCTGAATCAGTTTCATACTTTCTATTACAGATTCCAAGCTGCTTGGGCGCAGCTCCCCCCCGACAGGGACTCGGGGAACCTCCGCCGGGAGGGGGCGTGTCGCCTTCCGGCGAGCGGGGACTTGCGGCGAGGTCGGGATTACCGCGCGGGGGAGGCCACGATCCTGGCCCGCACCGCGTTCGAGGGCGGGGCCGTCGCGATCACCGAGGTGAGCCGGACGAGCGCCCTCGGGGTCGGAGCGGGCCGGCCGGCCGCGAGGCGGGCGTCGATGGTCTCGAGCAGCTCGCGGCGGTGCCGCTCGGCGAGTCGGCCGAGGCTCGCGACCGATCCGGTGCCGACGGCGGCCGTGACGGCGCGGGCCAGCACCGCTCGGTCCCCGCGACGGAGGGCGGGATGGATTTCGCTCTGAAGGTAGGCGAGCGCTTCCCGGTCGACGACCGAGCTTCGCGGCGAGGCGACCGGGGAGCCCGCGCGGGGAGGAATCGGACGGGCCATCGAGCTCGGGTCGCTCCGGGGGCCAACTTCGTGGCGATTTACTTAAGGGTCGGGTTCCGCGCGCGGCGGCGGTCGGTCCCCCCCGTCGTCGTCGGGACAACAGCGCCTTCCTTCCTCAGGGCCGCGACGGCGGTCGAGAGGTACTCCGCGTCGAGGTCGAAGCCGACGAACGGAACCCCGAGCCGCGCCGCGGCCAGGGCGGAAGCCCCGATCCCGACGAACGGGTCGGCGGCCCGGCGGATCCGCCCGAGGCCGTGCAACCGGTAGCAGCGCTCCGGCAGCTCGACCGGGAACGTGGCCGGGTGCGGTCGGTCCTTCGCGCGGAACCGGATGGTCCGGTACGGCAGGAACCAGGTGTTGCCGCGGCACCGGCGGTTCGAGCCGCTCGACTGCCAGCGCTCGACGTTCGACGCGTCCTGGTACGGCACGCCGACGGCGAGGCGGTCGAGCTCGACCTCGCCGGTGCGGGTGAAGTGGAAGATGTACTCGTGGCCGGAGTGGAGGTACCGACGGGACTTCAGCGGCTTGTAGTGACCGACCGCGAGGTCCCCGGAGAGGCCGACCTGCTTCCCCGCGAGCTCCCGGTCGATGGCGATCGACTTCACCCAGTGGATGACGTTCTGGAGCCGGAACCGGGTGCCGACCTCCCGGGCCGCGTCCCACGGGAGCCACGGGTCCGACGGCGCGCCGCCGATGTTCAGGAATAGGGACCCCTCCGGGGACAGGACCTTCGCCACCGCATCCGATGCCCGACCGACCCACCGAACGTACTCCGCCCTCGGCCGGTCGTCGTCGTAGGCGCCGTAGGCGACCTTCCGGTTGTACGGCGGTGAGGTGACGACGCAGTCGACCGACCCGGGGGCGACCGCGCGCGGTAGGCCGGAAAGCGCGTCCCCCTGGTAGAGGTCGACCGGGCTCCCGAGCGGGCCCGTCAGGGACGCGAAGGGGACGGGCCGGACCACGGGGGTCGGAGGGGTCTCGGAGGAAAAGGGCGCGCCCGTTACGCGCCCGGCTTCGACGGCGGCTTTCCGCTCGCCATCGCCGTGCGGGCCTCGGCGAGCGCCTGCTGCGGCTCCTTGTAGTAGAACGAGACCAGGCGACCGACCTCGCGGTGCGTGAACGGGTTCTGGCGGGTCCCGCGCGCCTCGAGCCACTTCAGGTACTCCAGGATCTCCGTGCGCTGGCGGACTTCCCGTTCCATCTCCTTCATCGTGAGATTCTTCAGGATGGCCACGCGCTCGTAGACGTAGGAGTGGCCGGAGAACAGGAACGTGTCGTCGCCCGGGTTCCACGAGTAGACGGAGTTGGTGATCAGTTCGTTCGTCTCGGGGTCGAGTCCGACGATCTCCGTCAGGCTCTGGACGCGGCGCGTCATCTTGTTCCCGACCTTCACCTGGCGCTGCAGGAGCACGAGGTTCAGGGCGGAGACGAGCGAGCGCGGGAGGGAGATCGGCGGGTTCTCCATCCGGTGGACCATGGCGCTCACGCTCTCGGCGTGGAACGTCGTGTAGCA
>JAKIVS010000026.1 GCA_022750435.1 Thermoplasmata archaeon
GGCTCGACGGCGTTCCCCTTCGACTTGCTCATCTTCTGGCCGGAGTCGTCGAGGACGAGGCCGTTCGCGATCGCGACCTTGTACGCCGGTCGGTCGAAGAGGCCGGTCGAAAGGACCAGCATCGTGTAGAACCATCCGCGGGTCTGGTCGAGCCCTTCGGCGACGAAGTCGAGCGGGGCGGCCGGGTCGAACGGTCCGGGCTCGAACGGGTAGTGGTACTGGGCGAACGGTGCCGCGCCGCTGTCGTACCACCCGTCGATGGTGTACGGTTCGCGCTTCGCCTCGGCGCCGCAGGTCGAGCAGGGCAACCGGATCGGGTCGACGCCGACCCGATGCGGGTCGAACCCGTCGGGGAGCTTCTGATGGGAGAGCCGAGCGAGCTCGGCGAAGCTGCCGACGCACGTCGCGTGGCCGACCGGGCAGACCCAGACCGGGAGCGGGGTCCCCCAGAACCGGTTGCGGGAGAGCGCCCAGTCCTTCGCCTCCGTGAGGAAGTTGCCGAACCGGCCGTCCCGGAGGTGCTCGGGGATCCAGGTGACCGCCTGGTTGTTCCGGACGAGCGGCTCGTTGAACCGGCTCGTGCGGACGAACCAGGAGTCGATCGCGCGGTACATCAGCGGGTTGCCGCACCGCCAGCAGAACGGGTACGTGTGCCGGACCGAGCCGGTCTGGGCGAGGAGCCCCCGCTCCTCCAGGTCCTTCGTGAGGATCGGGTCGGCGAGCTTGAACGACTTGCCGAGCACGAGCGGCACGGCCGAGGTGAACACGCCCCGGCCGTCGAGCGGGTCGTAGACCCCGACCCCCTCGCGCGCCCCGACCCTTTGGTCCTCGGGGCCGAAGCTCGGAGCGATGTGGACGAAGCCGGTCCCCTCGGCGGGGTCGACCATCGTGTCGAGGACCACGCGGTAACGACCCGGGGACGGGCCCGCGAACGGGAAGGGCGGGGTGTACTCGAGCCCGGCGAGCTCGCTCCCCTCGTAGTGGCGGACGATGTCGGCGCCGCCGGGGCAGTACCGCGCAAGCGCCGCCTCCGCGAGGATCTCCTCCTCCCCGGTCGTGCTTCGTACACCGACGTAGGGAAGTCCGGCGTTCGCGGCGACCAGCAAGTTCGACGGGAGGGTCCACGGCGTCGTCGTCCACACGAGCAGGGAGGCGGGCTTCTCCGGGTCCCGGCCCTTCAGGCGGAACCGGACCGTAACCGACGGGTCGGTCGTTTCCTTGTACCCCTGGGCGACCTCGTGCGAGGAGAGCGGCGTCTCGCACCGCGGACAGTACGGGAGGACGTAGTGGCCCTTCTCGAGGAGTCCCTTCCCGTGGAGCTCCTTGAGCGACCACCAGACGCTCTCGATGTACGGGGCGCTCATCGTGTAGTACGGGTGGCGGTAGTCGAGCCAGTAGCCGAGCCGCTGGCTCATCTCCTCCCACACGGCGGCGACCTCGAGCGTGCTCGCCCGGCACTCGTCGCAGAACCGCGCGACGCCGAACGCCTCGATCTCCTTCTTCGACCGGATTCCGTGGCGCTTCTCGACCTCGATCTCGACCGGGAGGCCGTGGCAGTCCCACCCGGCCATCGGGCTCACGACGTGGTCGCCCCGCATCCGGTGGTAGCGGAGGTGGACGTCCTTGAGGGCCCGCGCGACCACGTGGCCCACGTGGGGGGCCCCGTTCGCGGTGGGCGGGCCCTCAGTGAACCGGAACACGGGTCCGTTGGGGTGGAGTGCCAGCGCGAGTGTTGGGACGTCGCCGACCTGCCAGTACGCTTGCACGCGTTGGCCGATCGCCGAGAACGACACGGGCGCCGGTCGCCCATCCCCCTCGCCGGCCGCCATGGGCCCGCGTGCCGGTCCGCGCATAAAAAGGTAGGCGGGGCGACGGCGGGCGCTAGCGGAACAGACCCTGCGGCCGGGCCGACACCGACGATGGCCCGAGCCGGGCGCTCGCGTGCTTGCGGACGACCGTCCCATCGAACCGGGCGATCCGGCAGCCCTCGCCGGCGACGATCCGGCAGGCGCGTAGGTACTCCACATGGACCCCTTCGAGCTCGACCAGGTCGGCGTCGATCCGTTCCACGTCGAACGACTGCGCCGGGCCCCGGAGGCGTCCCTTCCGGCGGATCCGCACCGACTCCGCGACGATAGCGCCGGCCTTGGACGGGCTCTCCAACGCGAGGTCGATGTCCTTGACGGCGATCGTGCCCGCGACGTCGATCCGGCCCTCGCCCGCGAACCGGGACGCCTTCAGCGAGCCCCCGATCTCGACCGCCCCGCGCCAGAGGACCGACCGGTCGACGTCGACCGTGCCGCCGACGCGAAGCGTCCCGTGGAAATCGATGTCCCCTGCGTGAAGGGTGCCGCCGATGCGCGCCGTCCCCTCGATCGCGAGACGTTGGCGGACCGATGCGTCCGCTTGCACGTCGAGCATCCCGGCACTCTTCAGCTCGACCGCGGTGAGTCGGCCCCCGACCGAGGTGCTGCCGTCGAGCTCGATCGTGTCGACCTCGACCACGCCCGTGACCTTCGCCGTGCCGTCGACGGTCCATCGCGCGGCCCGCACGTCGGCCCGGCGCGCCACGCCCCGGTCGTCGATCGTCCCCGCCCGTTCGGGGACCGTCACGGAGGTGGGGACGGGCCGCGGTGCGGCGGGGGTGGGGAGGCTGGCGCTCGCCATCGGGGCTACGCGACCCTCCCTTTCGGCGGGATATGGAGTCGCTTGTGCTGGACCATGATGCAGAGGTTCTCGTACACCGTCAGACCCGCCGCCCGCGCCTTCGCGCTCGCTTCGGCGTGCTCCACCCCGAGCTGCATCCAGACGGTCGGGACGTGGCGAGCGATCGCCTCGTCGACGATGGGGGGAACCTGGTCGGAGCGGCGGAACAGGTCCGCGATATCGATCCGGATCTCGGGCGGGATCGCCGACAGGCTCGGGTAGGCCCGCTCCCCCAACACCTCGGTCACGGCGGGGTTGACCGGGATCACCCGGTACCCCACGGACCGGAGGTACGCCGCGATCTGATGGGAGTCGCGTTCCGGCTTCTCTGAGAGTCCTACGACGGCGATGGTCTCCGCCTTGGTGAGCACCTCGCGCATGCGCGCATCGGCCGATTCCATCTGCTCCCGACGACCTCGGCGCGTTACAAGAGGCTGACGGGAGCCCCCGGAGGGGCCCGGAGGAAGGGGCTCGGCGGCCGTCGGTAGGTGCGAATCGGCCCGCAAGCTCTTGAGGGGGGAGCGCGCTAGAACGGACGACGACGGCCCCGTCGCGACCGCGTGGGGGTCCGCCCGGCGGCGAGCGAGAGGAGACCTTGGCGAGCACCAGTTCCAACGCGTCCCGTCCCGTTGGCGTGATCCCGCCCATGCCACCGCTCGACCCGATGCCCACGACCAGGGTCCCGGGGGGGGTCGTCTGGATCCCCCGGCGGGCGGTCGGCTCCATCTACCTGTTCGCCGCGATTGTGGGGGCGGCGGTGCTCCCGCTCACGAACCTCCTCGTCGCCGCGGTCGTGCAGGTCGGGGGGGACCTGGGAAGCTCGCTCGCGGCGCCCCCGCTCCCCTGGATCTGGGTCGTCGTGGGTTCGTTCGCGTTCCTCGTCGCCGGAGGGATCACGAGCGCCGCGTTCGACGTCCGCCGGATCGGCGTCGAGCCGGGCGGAGTCCACTTCGCCTCCACGTTCGAGACCTGGTTCGTCCCCTGGACCGCGTTCCGGCGTCCGGTGGTCGACCAGGGGCGGCTCGGGGCCACCGTCGTGTACGTCCGGGACGGCCGAGAGGGTCCGAAGACGACCTGGGTCCACCTTCCGCACGACCAGCTCGCGGTCCTCGCCTCCCACCCGACGTTCGCCTCGTGGCCGTTCGTCTCGGGAAGCGGACGCGTGCCCGGCTTCGAGCGCGTCGAAGGCCGGTACCACACGTAGGTTAGGGAGCCCTCGGGGGAGGCGGAGGCGGCGGGGGCATCGGGGGTCCGATTGGCGACTCGAACGGGTTCGCCGGGGGCAGAATGGCGTACGGATTCGCCGGTCGATACGGGTACGGCGAACTTCCGAACGGGGCCGGAGGGACCGGAGCGGGGGCCCGACGCCAGAGGTACAGCGTGAGCGCGATGGCGGCCCCGATCAGCACGATGCCGTAGTGCCAGGCCAGGGCCTGGTCGTTCGAGATCAGCGAGTAGAACGCGATCGCGTCGTTCGCGCCGTGCAGGATCCCCACGATCAGGATGTTTCCCCCGGATGCCCGCATCGTCGCCGCGAAGGCGAACCCGAGGAGGAAAAGCGAGGGGAAGACGAGCGGTGCCGCCGCGCCGTACGTCTGGCCATAGTAGAGGTGGACGCCGGCGAACAGCGCGCTCGTCCACCCCGCGTGGAGGACCCACCGGTTGGGGTCCTTCCGCAGCCAGTAGCCGAAGATCCAGCCACGGAAGATCACCTCCTCCACGAGCCCGATGACGAACGAGAACACCACCCAGAACCAGGGATCTCCCGAGGCGGCCTGGATGACCGGGGTCGTGTTGCTCAGGAGCTTGAGCGCCGCCGGGTCGACCACGAGGTAGACGATGGTCAGCGCGATCGTCACCACGATCGCCACGAGCGAGAGGGTACCGTACCATGCGAGCCCCTGAACGACGGCCCGGCCGGTGTTCTCCACGAAGCCGGCGAGCGGACGGCCCCCGACCAGGACGGCGAACGTGAGGATCGGGACGCCGTACACGACGAACAGGTCGCCGAAGAAGTTCCCGTAAAGCGGTTGGAGGCCCGGGAAGGCCTCGGGCAGAAAGTACTGGCTCAGGATGGCGAACACCGTCACGACGACGGAGACGGCGTAGGCGAGCGGCGAGCCGAGCCGGTAGGAGCGGTCGGTCGCCCCGGCCGGTGGCAGAGCCTCGAGCACTTCCGCTCCGACGGCCGAGGAGAGATATCCGTTCGGGGGGTACCACCGGTCGGGAGCGGCGCTTGGAGTTCGCGGTCGTCGTCAAGGTCGTCCCGGACGCCGACTCGGTCGGCTTCGACCCCGACCGAAAGACGTTGCGCAGGGACTCGGGGGCGCTGTTCCTCAACCCGTTCGACCAACGCGCGCTAAGGGTCGCCCTCGAGCTCCGACGCACCGGGGAGCACGTCTCCGTCGTGTCGATGGGACCGCCTTCGGCGGAGACCGCCCTCCGGGAAACGGTCGCCCTCGGTGCGGACCGCGCGACGCTGATCACCGACCCGGCGCTCGCCGGTTCCGACACGCTCGTGACGGCCCGGGTGCTCGCGAAGTACCTCGCGCGGGCTCCGGCCGACCTCGTCCTCGCCGGGCAGTGCTCGACCGACTCGGAAACCGGGCAGGTCCCCCCGCAGCTGGCGGAACTGCTCGACCGACCGGTCGTGACCGCCGTGCACCGATTGATTCGGTCGGTTCACGGCCGGGAGTTTGAGGCGGTCGTCGACACCGATTCCGGGTCGGCCCGGGCGATCGTCTTCGCGCCGGCGGTCGTGAGCGTCGGGGAGAAGGTCGGCAAACCGCTCCACCTGTCGGAGGAGGCGGCGGCGACCGTCGCCTCCCGCGTCGTGACTCGCGTCTCCGTCGCCGAGCTGGGACTCTCCCCGTTCCATGTGGGCCTCCCGGGGTCCCCAACGTCCGTCGAACGGCTCGTCGACCACACGCCGAGCCGCCGGAAGACGGTGTTCGCCGAGGGGTCGGCCGAGGATCGGGTCACCGCCGCCCTCGCCGTCGTCCGCTCTGTACTCGCCGCGCCGACGGCCCCGGCAAGCCGACTTCCGCTCGCCCCGCGATCCGCCACCGCCGTCGATGGGGCGGCGTTCGCGTTCGTCACGCAGGAGGCGGGCGCGCTCGAACCGACCGCCATCACGGCCCTCTCCGAGCTCCGGCGGTCGCTCCCGCGTCGGAAGGCCATCGCCCTCTGGGTCGGTCCTCGGCCGTCCGACGCGACGCTGGCCGAGCTCGCCGTCGCCGGCGCGGACGAGCTTGTGGAGTTCGCCGCCGACTCCGGGATCTCCTCTCGGACGGCGGCGGGGGCCCTGATCCGCTTCGTCGAGCAGCGTCCGGGAATCTCCGTCGGGCTGTTCGCCTCGACCCAGTTCGGCCGGGAGGTGGCCGGGCGGGTTGCCGCCCGACTCAGTCTCGGACTCACGGGCGACGTGGTGGCCGTCCGGGAAGGCCCCGACGCCGCGATCCGGTTCGACAAGCCGGCGTTCGGCGGCGGGCTCATCGCCGAGATTGCCTGCCGGACGACGCCGGCGCTCGCCACCGTCCGTCCCGGCGCGTTCGCCCGTGGCGTCGCTCCGAACCCGCCGAAGCTCCTCCCGACGGCGGGACTCCCGCTCCCCTCGGATTCGTCGATCCGCTGGATCGACCGGACCATCGACCCGTCCGATGGAACGGCCGACCCGGCGTCGGCGCCTCTGCTCTTCTGCGTGGGCGTGGGCGCAAGTTCGCCCGAGGCCCTCGCCGCGGTCCGGGCCGTCGCGGTGCCCCTCGGCGCCGGCCTGGTCGGGACCCGCCGGGTCGTCGATGCGGGGGGCCTTTCGGTGTCCCGCCAGGTGGGGCTCACCGGTCACTCGGTCGCCCCGACCCTCGGCGTACTCCTCGGGGTCCGGGGCGCACCGAACCACATGATCGGCTGGCGACGCGCGCGCGCCCTCCTCGCCGTCGACCCGAACCCATCGGCGGAAGTATTCGGCGGCGTCGACGCGGGCATCGTCGGCCGCTGGGAAGACGTGCTCCCCGTCCTCGCAGCACGGTTGGGGGCCGTCCTGCGAGATTCCTCGGCCCCATGAAGGAGGACCGTCCGAGCCTCACGGCGGCCCGGGTGGCCACGCTGCGGGCCGCCCACCAACGGTACGACGATCCCCGCGTGTTCGACGACCCGCTGGCGACCCGAATTCTCGGCGCGGAAGGCGCCGAGTGGGTCGAGCGTTTGAAACCCGTTGCCCACGGCACCCCGCTGACCGGCCTCCGCGCCTGGATCGTCGCCCGGAGCCGGTACGCGGAGGAGCAGCTCGCGAAGGCCCGCGACCGGGGAGTTGAGCAGTACGTCCTGCTCGGCGCCGGACTCGATACCTTCGCGTACCGGGCTCCGGCGGGTCCGCGTCCGCTCCACGTGTTCGAGGTGGACCATCCGGCGACCCAAACGTGGAAACGTCGGAGGTTGGAGGGAGGGTCGATCCCGGTTCCGTCTTCCGTCCACTTTGTCCCGACCAACTTCGAGTCCGGTCGGCTCCTCCCGGACCTCATCGCCGGAGGGTTTCGCAAAGAGGAGCCCGCGTTCTTCGGTTGGCTGGGGGTCACGATGTACCTCACCCCACCGGCGATCGAGACCACCCTCGACGTTCTCGCCACCTCGGCGCCCGGGGGTGGCGTGGTGGTCGACTACTTCGACGGATCGGCCCTGACCCGACCCATCGAGCGCGGGGTGCCCGGGGTCTTCGCCCGCCAGGTCGCCGGGTCCGGGGAGCCGTTCCAGAGCGCGTTCGAGCCGGGCGAACTCGCCCGCGCCCTCGAGGAACGTGGATTCCACGACGTCGAGGATCTCGGAGCGGCGGAGGCGAACGCCCGGTACTTTGCGGGCCGCTCCGACGGCCTCCGCGTGGTCAGTCCGGTCGGGCGGGTCCTGAGCGCCGTTCGTTGAGTCGGACGCGCCGTTCCCGCCCAAGGCCGGGCGCGGCTCGACGCGGATTACGGGGGCGACGACCGCGTCGGAGCGGCGGCGCGCTCGGCCACGCCGAGCGCTGCGAGCAGGTCGTCGAGCGTCTGGCGGAGGCTCGCGGCGTTCGGCGCGTGGACATGGAAGCGGAGGAGGTCGCCGTCGACCCCACCGTCCACGAACGAAGGATTGTCGGCCGCCACCGACGCCCACAACGCCGCGGCGTGGGCCGGCGAGGGCGCGCGATGCTCGACGGTCACTTCGACCGGCGGGCCTTTCCCTTCGGCTCGGGTTTCGTCGGGGATGGGGCGGCTCCTCCCGGCTCCGCCGGCGGTGGGGACGGGTGCGGGCTCTTCGGGGCGCCGCCCGGTCCGCGGTCGAGCGCGTTCGAGACGATCGGGGCCGTGGAGGTCCTCCGGGTCGACTCCGCCCGGGCCCGCTCGTCAAGGTACTGGAGGACGCTCGGCCACGCCATGCCGTCGGTGCGGGCCTTGTTCTCGAAGTTGTTCTCGCCGAGGAACTTCTCGAACGCCTTGGCGGTCGCGGCGTCCCACGTGGCCGTGAGGCGCCCCGAGTAGAACCCGAGCATCTCGAGCTCCTGCTGGACCGATCGGGCGACGTCGCCGGCGAGCGGAACGAGCGTGGCCGGGTCTTCCCGGGCGAGGAGGGTCAGGTCGTACAGCTTGAACACGCGCTTCAATTCCTCGATCGGCGTCGGGTGGTCGTCGACGCGGATGTCGACCCATCGGTCGGACCCCTCGTCGTATCCCCCCTTCTCTCGGACGACGAGGAGCGCCGCCGACTGCATGCCGCGCCGGTCCCCGCCCTCGCGTTGGGCGGCGCTCAGCGCCGCCAAGAGGCGCTCCGGAAGGTCGCCCGGCGTCGACTCGAAGGCCCGGGCCATCCCGTGGACGACGGACGGGCCGAACAGGATGTTCCCCTGGCACGCGAACCCTTCGCCGACGACGTGGCCGGCGAAGTCGAAGCACGAAGCGCCGGTGAACGCCGCCGCACGACCGTTCGCGTCGACGACGCCGAGCTGGCGTTGGTCGCGCTTCGGGTCGGCCTTGGTCAGCTTCGCAACGACCGTCTCCGCGCTTTCGCCGCGGCGCAACCGCTCCAGTCCGTCGGGGCCGTACTGCACGTTGGCGAGCGCCTGCGTGGCGATCGCGCCGACGCGGTTGACCGCCCACGGAACCACGGCGCCGACCGAGATGAACTTCGACTGGACGGCGACGCCCCACTCCCCCCGGGCCAGGTCGGCGGCCACAATGGAGAACGTGCCGAACCGGGGGAGAGGCATCGGGCGTCCGACGGCCGCGCGCCCTATTACGATTCGGTGCGCGGACGCGCCGCTCGTCGGAGGTCCAGCTCCGTGAGCACCTTCTCGCCGAGCACCTTCGCGTGCCGCCGGTCCCCGCGGAGGTATTCGGCCCTCGCGGCGACGAGCAGCGCGCGCAGGTCGACCACCGCCACCCCCTCGGCGGCGGCGACGGTCAGGAGCCGCTCCATCAGGGTGAGCCGGTTGGCGACGGGCTCCTCGTCCTCGGGCGTGGGGACCCCCCGGTCGACCCCGGCATCGTAGCGGACGAGACCGCGCGGAAACTCGTTCAGCTCCGGTTCCGGCTCATCGCGGTCGAGGTGCTCGGAGACCTCGAGGAGGACCCGCTCCGCCGCCTCGAGCCGGCCCGACGCGAGCGCCTCCTGCGCGGAGGCGAGCTTCTGTTCGAGGTCGGGGAGAGCCCCACCCTCGCGACGACGCTCCGAGAGACGGTAGCGAACGCCCTCGAGGAACCCGGTGAGCTCGTCGAGGTCGGACGCCGACGACCCCGCTCGGGGCGTCGGGTTACGCCGTCGCATCGGAGGCGGCCGGCGGAGGGGGGGGCGGCGGGGGCGCGGCCGGAAGCCCCGGCATCGGGAACCGCTCGCGCACCGCGGTCCAGACCGCGTCGACGTGATCCCAGAACGCCTGGTCCGGTCCGGTCGCGGCGAGCGCGCTCTCGGCCGCGGTGGCATGGGTCGCCAGGTCCTCCGACGGAAGGCCCCGCTTCGCCGCGTAGGCGGTCGATGCTTTCACGAGGGCAATCTGGAGGTCGGCGAGGCGGGCCATCTTGCGGCGGTCCTTCTCCGCCGGCTCGGCGGCGTGGTCCGGGTCCCAGCTCGGCGGCATCGGGGCCGGGATGGCGACCCGCAGGTCTCGGAACGGGACCGGCATCGTCGGCCATCGGGGCTCGGCGAAGCGGATCGAGAGTTGGTCGAGCGCCTGCTCGGTGTTCAGCATGTCCCCTTTGGCGAACGCGGCTTCGGCCCGGACCAGCGGAGCGAGGAGCTCTGGCGAGGGGGCTCCCTTCCACATTTCGAGGTTCAGGGCAACCCGGCTCGGGGCGAGGCGGCGGAGCGCCTTCCGTTCCGGCGCAACCGTCACCGGAGGAGGCGGAGCCTCTGTGGCCTTCGGGGGACTGTTCGGGGCGCCCGGCATCCGACGAACCCCGGCCTAGAGGAACGACTCGAACTCGCGCGTCACGTCCGGGTACTTTTCGTGGACGGCCTTCAGGATGTTGTGGACGCTGAGCTTCTGGAGCTTGACCCCCTCCAGGGCGTCGACGACCTTGTCGAACGTCTCGTCGGAGAGGGTGCAGAGCTTCTCCTTCGCGAGCCAGTTGCGGTACAGCTTCTCCTCGAGCCGCGCGCGCCACGCCTTCTCATACGCCTGGAAGAACTCCTTCGTCGGGGTCTTCTCGCGCACGGCCGCCGCGGCGACCTCACCGCAGATCTTGCCGGCGATGCAGCCATTCGCGATCCCCCCGCCCGTGAGCGGGTCGATCATCCGGGCCGCGTCCCCGACGAGCATGACCCCGTCGGCGACGGTCTGCTTGAGCGGCGGGGAGATGGAGACGCCGCCGCCGACGACGTCGATGGTCTTCCCCTTGGCGTAGCCGGGGTGCTTCGCGATCCATCTGTCGAGGTAGGTCTTCGCCTCGGCCATGTCGTGGATCTGGCTCAGCTGGACGCCGATCCCGACGTTCGCGAGCCCTTCCCCCTTCGGGAAGATCCAGACGTAGCCGCCCGGGGCGACCTTCCCCAGGTAGAAGTCGCAGTAGCGAACGTCGCAGTCGACGTTCGTCATCCGGTACTGGAGGCAGGAGTCCATGTCCCGCAGCGCGAGGTTCGTCGGAATTCCGGCCCATCGACCGAACTGGCTCTCGAAGCCGTCGGCCCCGATCGTCACCGGCGCGCGGATCTCGAACGGTTCCCCGAACCGCTTCGCCTTGACGCCGACGATCTTGCCGTTCTCCCGGATCACGCCGGTGGCGGCGGTCTTGAGGAGGAGGTCGACGCCGACATTCCCGGCGTCGATGGCGAGCTGCTTGTCGAACGCGTCGCGCTCGACGACGTAGCCGACCTCGTTCCCCGCGTGCTTCTCGTTGATCTCGAGGACCTTCTCCGACGGGGAGAAGATCCGGGCGCCCTCGACCT
>JAKIVS010000006.1 GCA_022750435.1 Thermoplasmata archaeon
TCGCCACCCTCTGCATGGGCGGCGGGAACGGGCTCAGCCTGATCGTCGAGCGCGAGCGCGCGTAGCGCGGCCGTTCGACGGCGCGAACTGCGTTCCCAGCAGGCGGTCGATCGCCGTCAACTCCTGGACCACCTCGGTCCGGGAGCCGCGCGGGTAGCGCGGGTCCGCGCGGGACTCGACCTTCCGGGCGTACCGCTCGATCCGCGCGATCGCCCGGTCGACCCCGATCTGGTCGGCGACGTCGTGGTGGATTCCCTTGCGAACCCGACGCAGCTCGGGGACGGAGAGTGTGCCGCCGCTGCCGTCGGGGATCGCCGCGGCGAGCGTCGACTTCACGCGTCCCACTCGCGCGGTCGCTTGGGAGAACCCTTTGGACGTCCAGTCGAGCCGTTTCCGCGACGAGGTCCCCAAGAGGTACCATCGGACGGCGTCGGGGCCGGCCTCCTCCAGGGCGGCGCTCAACGCGACGAGGTTCCCGGTCGACTTCGCCATCTTGCGACCGTCCTGGGTCACGAACGGCAGGTGAAGGAACGAGCGCGAGAACAGCGTCCCATCGAGGGTCATCGCCACCTCGTTCTCGGTGAAATGGTGGGGGAAGACCAGGTCGGCGCCGCCGCCGTGCAGGTCGACGGGGAGTCCGAGGAGCTTGTCCGCCATCGCATAGCACTCGAGGTGCCAGCCCGGCGATCCGCGACCCCACGGACTCGGCCACGACGGCGCCGGAGCGCTCTGCGGGCGCCAGAGGACGAACGCACTCGCCGTGCCGTCCTCGGGCGGGGGAGGCGCCCCGGGTTCGGGCACCAGGTGGGGGCCAAGGGCGTGGCCGACGGGGAAGTTCCGGTGGCAGACGTCGCGTGGCGGCGCGTACACGAGCGTGCCGCCGGACCGCTCGACGTACCCCAGCTTCTCGAGGCGCCGGATCGCCCGGATCATCTCCGGGACGTATTCGCTCGCGCGCGGCATGGCGGTCGCGGGCTCGAGCCCGAGCCGGTCGAGGTCGCCGAAGAATCGGCGCTCCTCGCGGCGGGCGAGGGTCCGCCACGGGACCCCGAGCGCGGTGGCGCGTGCCGTGATCTTGTCCTCGAAGTCCGTGACGTTCATCACGTAGCGGACCCGGTGGCCCTCGACCTCGAGGAACCTCCGGACGATGTCGAAGTAGAGGTAGGTGCGCCCGTGGCCGACGTGGGCCGTGTCGTACACCGTCGGGCCGCAGACGTAGAGCCGGACCGCCCGGCCGTCGGGCGGATGGAAGCGCCGGACGCTCTCGTGGAGGGTCTCGTAGAAGCTGAGAAGCATCGTTCGTCCTCGGTGCGCGCCGCCGCTCTTTAGGCCTTCCGGAGCCACGCCGGCCCGGGCGCGTTCGTTAGCTTCAAGAGCGGGTCCCCCCGTGGGCGGACCAAAGGGCCGACAGCGCGATGGAGACGATCTACCTGCTCGTGGAGACCGAGGTCGGCCACCTCGAGGACGTCCAGCGGCGGGTCCGGGCCGTCCCGAACGTGGTCGAGGTCGAGGTCGTCACCGGCCCGTTCGACCTGATCGTGAAGGTCCAGGCCGAGCACATCAACACGGCCCTCGACATCGTGATGACGAAGATCCGAAGGGTCCCCGGGATCAAGGGGACCGAGACGCTCGTCACCATGGGCAGCGGCTGAGCCCTCTCCCCTAAGCGGCCGCACGGGCCGCGGGGCGGCGCGCTAAATATCCGCCGCCCCCTGGTCCGCCGATGGTCGAGGTCGGCGAGGCGGCACCGGAATTCGAGGGACCCAGTTCGGCCGGCGGGCAGTTCAAACTCTCGGCCCAAAAAGGCCACCCCGTGGTCGTGTACTTCTACCCGAAGGCGAGCACCTCCGGGTGCGCCATCGAGACGAAGGCGTTCCAGGCCCTGCACGACGAATTCCAGAGGCGGAAAGTCACGATCGTCGGCGTCAGCGTCGACACGCCGGAAGCCGAGACGAAGTTTGCGGGCGAGTGCTCCACCGCCTTCGGTCTGGTGGCGGACCCGACCGGTTCGATCGCGACGTCCTACGGTGTCCGCGGGCCGAGCGGAAGCGCGCGCCGCGTCTCGTTCTTCATCGGGCCCGACGGAAAGGTCGTCGAGAAGGTCGACGGCGCCCCACTCCTCCACGTAGAGCGGGCGAAGGCCCGGTTCCTGTCGGGCTGAACGGACGCCCCCTCAGGGGGTCTTCGACTCGGCGGCGGGCGTCGCGACCGGCGTCTTTCCCCAGACCCGTTCGCCGAGCAGGTGGAGGGCGGCCGGCACGAGGTACGTCCGGACGATCATCGCGTCGAGGATGATCGCCGTGGCGACGGCGAAGCCGATCGCCCGGAGGAGGAGGAAGTTCCCGGTGATCAGGATGGCGAAGGCGCTCGCCAGGATGACCGCCGCGGCGGTGATGATCCCGCCCGTCCGTCCGACGGCTTCGACGACGGCCTCGGTGGAACTACGTCCCCGTAGACGTTCCTCGCGGACCCGCGTGAGCAGGAAGATGTTGTAGTCGATGCCGAGCCCGAGGATCAGGATGAACAGGATCACCGGGACGAAGTAGAACAGAGGGACTCCGAAGCCGAGGTCGAGGACCAGGTAGGTGATCGCCCACGACCAGCCGATCGAGAGGCCGATCGTCGCGACCGCCATCGGCGGGATCAGGTAGGAGCGGAGGGCGACGAACAGCACGATGAGGAGGCCGATCGACACGACGATCGCCATCCGCTGGAGGGCGAGCGCCGTTTGCGCCTGGATGTCGGACGTCTCGGAGGCGCCGCCGCCGTAGGCGAGCGACGTCACTTCCGGATGCGATCCGGCGAAATTGTGGGCCTCGGATTCGAGGGTGTGGAGGAGGTTGACGGCGTCCACGGAGAGCCCGGTCGAGGTCGGAGTGACCGTGAACCAGACCGTGCGGCCGTCCGTGCCGAGGTAGGGGGCGAGCGTCCCCGAGAGCATCGTCTGGACCGCCGGCGGCTGCGTCGACCAGTTGAGCCAGGTGCCCAGCGCCGCCCCCGAGGGGCCGACGGGCGAACCGACGCGCTCGACCCCGCCCGTATTCGAGAACGCGGTCGTCAACGACGCGACGTCCTGGAACTCTGCGGCGTTCGGGGTCGTCCCAACGACGAGCGGCTGGGAGAACGTCACCAGAACGTCCGTGGGGAAGGCGAAGCCGTTGCCGAACTTTTCGTTCAGCTCGGAAAGTCCCGTCGTCGCTGGGTGACCCGCCGGGAGCTGGCCATAGAAATCGTACGATTCCGGGACGTTGATGGCGACGTAGAGGAGGGGGATGGAGAGCAAGAGCACCAGGACGACGATCGTCCGAGGTCGGCGCTGGCTCAACCGTCCCGCCCGGTAAAAGTAGCCGGACTCGGAGGCGATCTGCGTCCGACGCTTGGCCGCCGCTTCGGTGAACTTCGTCCCAGTCTCCGGCCAGAAGATCCGCGGACCGATCAGCGTGAGGAGCGCCGGGATCAGGGTGAGGGCGATCAGGACGGTGATCAAGATGGCGAGCGAGAGCACCGACCCCCACTGACTGAGGAGCGCCACACCGGAGAACGTCAGAGCGAGCGTGGCCAGGATGGCCGTCCCGCCGCTCGTGGC
Organism: Thermoplasmata archaeon; assembly: GCA_022750435.1. Taxonomy (GTDB): domain Archaea; phylum Thermoplasmatota; class Thermoplasmata; order Lutacidiplasmatales; family UBA184; genus Lutacidiplasma. The sequence continues at coordinate 3,587 of JAKIVS010000006.1, forward strand.
GATCGATTGTCCGGCCCAGGTCGTCGAGGTGAGCAGCGCCTCCTGCGGGGTGTGGCCGGCGATCAGCTCCTCCCGGTAGCGGGCGACGAGGAAGATCGCATAATCGGTCCCCACCCCGAGGACGAACGTCGTCACGAGCTCCACGGAGGTGACGTCGACATGGCCGACCAACGTGCCGACGACCACCACGCCGGCCGTAGCGAGACCGAGGGCGAGGCCGAGGGCGCTGAAGGTGATCAGCGGGGCGAGCGGGGCCCGGAAGTAGGCGATCGTGATCAGGACGAGCACCAGCAGCGTCAGCGGGAGGACGATGGCGAGGCTCGAGCTCAGGTCGGTGGACTCGTTCTGGTCCAGAGCGGCCCCGCCGGTCTGGAAGTACTGGACCGTCGCGCTCGCGCCCACCGAGGCGAGCGTGGCGGGGACGAGGTGGTTCAACTCGATGACGTCCGAGAAGATCGGCGTCGCCCCGGAGGCGGTGGTGTAGCCGTCCTCCTTCGTGTAGGCGACGATGACGAGCGTCGTCGTCCCGTCGGGGGAGAGGAACTGCTGCCGGATCGAGACCGGGATGGGAAGCGGATACCGGGACACGGGGGTCGTGTTCGCCAGATTGGTCGCCCACGCGAGCGCGGCGGTGGCCGCCGGACCCGCAGCGGGCCACGTCGACCAGACGTCGTCGACCCACGCCGCGGGCAGCCCGGACGACGCGGCAAGAATCGTGGATGCCGACGCACGGACGCTGGCCCAGGTCGTGTAATTCTCGAGGCCGAGCGTCGCGAGGGCCGTCGCCAGGATCGGGCCCGAGCCACCGACGGCCAGGGACGGAATCAGCGTTGCCTCACCGAGACGGGCTGCGGTGTCGGTGCACGCCACCACGGTGGCCGGATTCGCCGCGCAATCCGCGGAGGCGTTGAAGCCGGAGCCGGAGGGGCCTTCGTAGGTCGCGTTGAGAAGCGAGGCGGCCGCCGAGTTCGGCGGCAGGGCGGCGAGCGTGGCCGTGTAGGCGGGGTAATTCGAGTCGGTCGCTGGGCGTCCCGGGTTCGCCGCGACCATCGCCTGCCAGTTCGATAGGAACTGCGACGGCGGTCCCCAAAGCTGCTCGGCCGAACCGTTGAGGGCAGGGAGCAGCGAGAGGGGTCCGGTCGTTCCTTGGACGATGACGCCGTTCGCAAGCTCGGTCATTCCGCCGAGATAGCTGCCGTACGCGGTGTAGAGACTCGAGACCCCGCCGACGTACGTCAGGTTGGCGTCCGAGGCAATCCGACCTGTCACGGCGACGGTCGCCGCTTGCCCGGCGGGGTCCGTGATGTCGGGGGAGACGAGGAGCACGTAGCTCGCCGAGGGGGCCGTCTCGTTCGGGTAGAGGTGGGCGATCTCGCTCGCCGCCTCCGCGCTGGGCGCCGACGACGGGAGATTGGTTGCGGAGTTCGTCGTGACGGTCCCGACCTTCGGGAGGAGTGGGAGCGCGACGACGAGGAGAAGGATCCAGAAGATGACCGGCCACCACGGGTGGCGGTGGATCCCCCGGCCGAGGCGGCCGAAGGCCCGTGCCCCGAAGGTCGAATCCGCCGGTCCGCCCGACACGCGCGGGCGGGGGCCCGAGCGAGGATAACGCTAACCGGGGGCCGGGGGGGCGTCCCCGGATGGGGCGGTCGAAGGGGGCTTCCGCCAGCTCGCGGGGTAGTCGGCCGCGTCGGCGACGACGCGCTCGGCATCGACCACCCAGCCGTGGCGGTGCTTCCCCGTCTCAGAAGAGTCGACAAGGGCCCGCCCGAGGGCGATCAGGAGTCCGGAGCGGGAGACGAGGACCACGCGCTGCCCGGCCGTGAAGGCCCGCGTCACCCGGTCGATCCCGCCGCTGGCGAGGTCGGCCCCGTGCGCGATGGCGGCCGCCGCGGAGTCCCTCAGCACGACCTGCGGGAACTCCTGCCAGACCTCCTCCATCGGACGGAGGATCGCGAGCAGGCTCGCCGGGTCGCCTGCGCGGGCCCGCGTGACCCCGTCGGAGAGTTGGGCGAGGGTGACGAGGTCCGATTCAGAGAACGGACCCGTCCCGGTCCGACGCAGTTCTTCCAGATGACCGCCGACGCCGAGGGCGTCGCCGAGGTCGACGGCGAGGGTCCGGATGTAGGTCCCTGAGTCGCCGACGACGTCGAGCAGCAGCCGAGTCCCGGATCGCTCGACGAGGTCGAGGCGGTGGATCGTCCGGATCCGGCGCTCGCGCTTGACGGCGGATCGGACGGGTGGGGTCTGGAACACTGGCCCCTTGAACTCGGTCAGGGCGACCCGGACCGCGGCGTCCGTCGCCTCCCCGTGGAGGGTCATGTCGGCGATGTACCGCTTGGTGAACTGGAGCGTCAGTGGGAGCAGCTTGAGGGCCGGGCCGAGTCCGATCCAGAGGACGCCCGAAACGTTCGGGTCGAGGGTGCCGGCGTGGCCGGCCCGCTCGACCCCGAGGAGGTCGCGCGCCCAGGCGGTGACCTGGTGGGACGACGGACCGCGGGGTTTGTCGATGAGGATGAAGGCGCCGTGCGCGATCCGCTCCGCGACGGGACCGCCGATCGGTTCGCCCATGCTCAGGCCCTCCCGGGAGGCGCGGCGAAGGCGACGATCCTCCGGACGACCTCGCCCGGGGACAGCTCGGAGGAGTCGATGAGGAGGTCCGGGTGCTCGGCCGCGAGGTCAATGCCGTAGTACCGGTGGTACCGGTCGTGCTCGCTCGCCTCTCGCTGCGCGGTCTGGCGAGCGACGTCGTCGACCACGCCACCGTCCCGGCCGGCCAACCGGTCGTACCGCACCTGCTCGCGGGCGGTGACGATCACGTACTGCGTCGGAATGCCTCGGCGGCGCAGCAGCGGTCCCGTGACCCGGCCGTCCAGGAGCCGGCTCGGGTTGGCGCGTCGGATCATCTCGTCGTCAAGGGTCCGGTCGATCGACGGGTCCGCCTCGGCGAGCTTGGAGAGTTCGAGGAGCGTGACCCCGCGCCGTCGGGCCTCGGCGCGGAACAGTTCGCCGGCGCTCACGAATTCTCGGCCCAGTTCGACGGCGACGGCGCGGCCGGCGGTCGATTTGCCGCTGCCGGGCGGCCCGCCGATCGTGAGCACCCGGTCGGTCACGCGGCCGGTCCCGCCGGCGCCGGGCCGGCGAGTCCGTGCTGGGCCTCGTAGCGCTGCAAGGCGTAGTGCTTCAGGATCCGCCGGAAGACGAGCGAGAGCGGCACGGTATAGAGGGTGAACAGGAGGAACCAGAGCGGGATCGGCAAGGGGTGGAGCGGCGCCATCAGGCTGACGTTGTCGCCGCCGAGGTTGACGACGGGGCTCGCCGCCGCGGCGATGAAGAGGCCGACCCAGGTGTAGATCGCGATGACGAGGAACCAGGTGACGGCCATCCCCTTCAGCTGGGCGATCGACACCTCGCCGGAGAGCTTCGTCAGCTCCGCCTGGTGGGGCTTGAGCGCCTCGACCCGGTCCTTCTTGCCGGACTTGACGGCCTCCATCTGGACCTTGCGGAACGCCCCGCTCCAGGACTGGACCTTCGCCGCCTTCACCCAGTCGGTCGCCCAGTTGTAGGCAAGCGCGGTGAGCAGCATCTCGATCGCCGCGGCGAGGAACATCGTGAGGAGCAGGTAGGAGTGGCCGAAGCCGATCAGAGGCTGCAGGACGATGCCGAACGCCGTGGCAACCCCGGTGCGGGTCGTCGGGTCGATGATCATCCAGATCCCGAGGATGAACAGGAACGTCAGGAGGAACGTGGAGGTCTTGAACGTCGGGGCGGGGGGCTTGGCAGGCGCCGTGTCCTTCGTGTCCGCGACGGTCTCCTCGGGCCCGTCGTCCTCCTGGGACGCGTCGGTGGGGAGCGGCAGCTGCGCCGCCATGCGCCTATTCGCCCCCGAGGAACCGCCGGAGCAGCGGGTTCATTTCCATCAGCTGTTCGCGGCCCATCGCCTCGTACAGGTTGATGATGATCCCGACGGTCAGCAGCACGCCGGTGCCGCTCGCATTGCCGACGGTGCCGATCAGGTCCGCTCCGGCCGCGAGGGCCCCGACGGCGGCGCCCGAGATGATCGTGATGACCGGGATGTACCGCTCGAGGACGCGGCGCAGGACGCGCGGCTCCCGACGGAACCCGGGGATCTGCATCCCCGACGCCTCGATCTGACGCGCGACGGCTTCCGGTCCCATGTTGGTCGTCTGGATCCAGAACCGGGCGAAGATGATCGACCCGGTGACCATGACGGAGAAGTAGATCACCACGTGCGCGAGGTCCTGCCACCAGGCGTGGCCGACGAGGAGCGAGCCGTACGTCTGGGCGTTCAGGAGCGGGAGCAGCCACGATTCGAGGCCGTTCACCGTGGACAGGTAGTACGCTCCGCCGGTCAACGGAGTCGTGGCGCTCACCCCCATCGCCGTGGCGGCGGTCTGGCTCGCCGGATAGGAGCCGATCCACCATTGATGGCCCAAGAGCGGGAAGTGGCTCAGGGTCGGGTTCGACCAGAGCAGGATCGAGAACATCGAAACGTTGGCGAGCAACGCGGCCATCAGGATGACCGGGATGTTGCTCGCGTAGATCAGCCGCAGCGGGTAGCGTCCGCGCGCCCCGCGCGCCTCGGCGTGGGAGAGCGGGAGCTCGATGCGCGTCGACTCCGTCCAGGCGACGAGGAAGAAGATCGCGGCCGTACCGGCGAGAGCGACGACCGGATTGGGCGAATGGAGCAAGACCTGCTCCCAGCCGCCACCGGCCATCTGACCGGCGTTGAGGTGGGTGAAGAACCAGATCGACTTCGGGATCGTGCCGCTCGGCGGGTTCGTCTCGCTGATCGGCGCCGTCGAGCTCGCCGGTAACCAGTTGAGCGTCCCCTGGACGATCTGCTGGCTGACGCCCGCCGCGATGAACAGGGAGATGCCGCTCCCGATCCCCCACTTGGAGACGACCTCGTCCATCAGGAAGACGAGGTAGCTGCCGAAGACGAGCTGGGCGACGATGATCGTCTCGGCGAGCAGGAGTCCGTTGCCGGGCGACGCCACGCCGAGGCTCGAGACGAGGCTCGCGGACGGGGAGAGGTAGCCGAAGACCTGCGGGACCGCCTCGACGAAGATCATCGCGACGACCATGACCTTCTGGGTCCCCTGGTACATCCCCTTGTCCTCGTCGTCGGTGAGGTCGAGGTTGATGATCTTCGCGCCCGTGAACAGTTGCATGATGATCGACCCGGTGACGATCGGGCCGATGCCGAGGTGCATCAGCGTCCCCTGCTGGCCGGCAAGGATCGCGCGGTAGCTCTGGAACAGGTCGATGACGGTCGCCTGGTCGACGCCGTACAGGAAGATGTTCGTGAGGACGAAGTACAGGAGGAGGATCCCGACTGTCCAGAACATCTTCGTGCGGAACTGCACGTGTCCCTTCGGTTGCGAGACCGCCGGCATCCGCGACGTGACCGGCTTCAGGCCGTACAGCTTCGACTTCGGACCGTCGTAGGAGAGGCCGAGGAAGAACAGGCCGAAGATCGCGACGAGGACGGCCGCCGTGATGCCGAATCCGATCGGCGTGGGGGACGCCCACACCCAGTCGATGCCGAGCAGGGCGACGCCAACGACCAGGAGCGGGATGCCCCACCGGTAGTCGCGCGGGATCTCCTCGTCGGCCATGGCGCGGCTCTCGACCTCCGTCGGCGCTTATATGCCTTCGGGGTGGCGCCCTGGTCCTACGACGCCGGCGGGGCGTCCTTCAGGACCTCGACCTTCGTCCGGGCGTGCTTCGTGGCGTGCTCCACGAACACCTTCCACGGCTTCGCGACACGGCCGCCGCCCAACAGGCGGTCGACGCCGATGCGCGAGAGGTCGGCCACGAACCCGCCCGGCGACTCGGTGAGCGCGTTCGCGGCCTTCAGGAACGGGACGAGGCCGTCGAGCTGGCCGACGTTCAGCGTGACCGGGTTCTCCATGATCTCGGGCGGCCGCTTGAACCCGTGCCGACCGAAATGGTCGGGCGCGTAGATCAGCATCGACTTGAACTTGTACTTGTGAAGGCCCGCGTTGCCGCGGCCCCCCTGCTTGCCCGCGCCGCGGCCGGCCTTGATCCCGCGGCCGTGGGTGCGGAGCCCCCGGAACTTCCTCGTGCGGCTTGGCATCGTTCCCCCTACATCATGCGGCGGGCGAGGTCGTTGACCGCGCGCCCCCGGTAGCCGAGCGCGCCGCCGAGCGCGAACGGCTTCTTCGTGGACCGCCAGCCGCCCTTCGGGGCGCGGAGGCGGAACAACGGCTTCACGCCCGGGGTTCGGAGGAGCCCCTCGGCGAGCACCTGGCGCGTGAGGTCGTTGAAGTCCTTCAGCCGCGCCACGGAGCGGGCGGTGTCGTCGGTGAGGCGCTCGCCGGTAACGCTGACCCCGCGCTCCTTGAGGAGCAGGCTGAGCGTTTCGGGCTCCGCCTCGCCCCAGGTGACGTACCCCTGGACCTTGGTGATCATGCCCCGCATTTCCCCGGCCTCGCGCACCACGGTGGCGTGGTTCGGGCGGGTCAGGTGGAGCATGTCGAGCGTTTGCACGATGTCGTGCCGCGCGTGGATCGAGCCACGGACGCGGATGACCATCCACGCCATCTAGGGCCCTCCGCCGGGGGGCCTCGGGGGCGGGGGTCCACGGCCCGGAGGTCCGCCGCGTCCCGGGGGACCGCGTCCGGGGCCGCCACGGCCCGGGCCACCGCGACCACCGGGGCGTCGGCCGCGGCCGCCGGGACCACCACGGCGTCCGGACGGGGCGCCCTCTTCCTTGGGAGGCAGGATCGAGGTGCCGATGCCGCCGCGGACGACCTTGAGGCGCTTCGCATCCTCAGGGGTGAGCTTGAGGTCGGAGAGGGCAACGAGCGAGGCGAACGCGGCCTGCGCGTAGTTGACCGTCGTCTTCGTGTGGCCGACGGTGTAGCCCCACGCGTCGGTGATACCCGCGAACCGGAGGATTGGTTTCGCCACATCGCCCACCGCGAGACCGACGCCTCGCGGCGCGGGCTTGAACGTCACAACGACGGAGCCGGAGCGGCCCTTCACCTGGAACGGAACGGTGTGCGAGCGTCCGCACCCGCACTCCCAGGAGCCGCAGCCGCGGAACACCTCGACGATCTCGAGCTTGGCGCGGTCGATCGCGCGGCGGATCGTCGGGCCGACTTCGCGCCCCTTCGCCCGGCCGAGGCCGACGTAGCCGTCGCCGTTGCCGACGACGACGGTCACGGCGAACTTGAAGCGGCGACCGGAGTCGGTCATCCGCTGGACCATGTTGACGTCGAGGACCTCGTCGTGGAGGCCCGGAAGCAGCCGGTCGATGATCTGCGCCTCGCGGAGCGGGAGCCCGGCGTGGAGCGCGTCGCCGATCGTGGTGATCTGACCGGAGTGGACCCGGCGGCCGAGTTCGGTGCGCGGGACCCAGGGGGGCGGGGGAGCGGGTCCCGTTGGCCCGGAGCCGAACCGTCGGCCCTCGAACGGCGGCGGGGTCGTCGGGGACGCCGCGCTCACGTCGAGCCTCCGGTCGGTCGGACGACGACCTTCGGGAGCTCGCCCTTGAACGATTCGAGGGGCTTCGGGAGCGCCGGCTTGAGATGCGCCCCGTTCAAGCGGTCCGCCTTCGGGAAGACGGTCTCCCCGTGCGGGATGTCGACGCCGGCGTCGAGGAGGCCCTTCAGGGCCCCGAGGAGACGGCCGCCGTTCGTCGGGTGGCGCAGGCCGGTGTCAAGGACGGCGTCCTCGGTCCCGGCCGCCTTCGCGCGAAGCCCGGCGAGGTAGCCGGTCAGGTACGCCGCGGGGGTGGAGGCGACGTTCTGCGAGGGGAATCCGACGAGGCCGAGTTCGCGGCTGTCGGCCGCGGCGAGGACCCGGTCGCCGACCGGGTCGTACCCCGTCAGGGCGACGACGATCCGGCCGCGGGAGATCCGCACGACCGCGCGCGGTCGCCCGGATTTGAGGAGCGCGAGACGGGACCGGTAGTCGGTGAGGCCGTCGCGGCGACGGCGGAACGGAACGCGGTGGCGGGGACCCTGACTCATCGCGACTCCGGAGGCAGGTGTCCCGCGAGCCGCAGGTTGATAAGAAGGTGCGCCCGGCTGCGGAACATTCCGCCCTTCGCCCGACGGTAGAACGCCCGGTAGACGGCCGGCGGGATCTTCTTCGACTTTCGGAGTTCGCTCAACAGGTCGCGCTGGGCGCGGATGCGGAGCATCCAGCGCTCCTTCTTCGGCACGCGCGCGAGCGGCGTCCCCTTCCGTGAGCCGGGCCCCTGGTGCCGTCCCTTGGCGACCTCGGCGGCGTGCACGCGGGCGCGGACGCGCGAGGTTCCCTGGATCGGCTTCCGTCGGATGACGCCGGCCTTGATCGCGCTGCGGACGTCGGCGCGGGTGACGGCGTCGGCGATCTCCATCTCGCTCGCGGGGTCGATCCAGACGCGGCCACGGCCGCACTTCAGGAGGGCCGCCGCGAGCCGGCGCTGGTTCGTCAGGTCGGGCACGTCTACTCCTCCTTCTCGCGGACGATCGGGTTGAGCACGTGGAGGCCGAGCTGGCGGGCCGCCTCCTCGAGGACGAGCCGCCGGCGGGTGCCGACGGTCCGGGCGATCAGGACGGCGTCGCGCTTCGGGTCGAGCGTGGAGAGGACGTCGGGGGTGCGGACGAGGACCGGGCGGAAGCCCGTCGGCGTGAGGCCCCGGGTCGCCCTCGGCGAGCCGAAGCCGATCGAGACGACCGTCGGCCGGTAGCCGTAATGGCGGCGCTGCTTCGATTGCTGGCCCCGCGGGCGTCGCCAGGACTCCCAGCGCCCGATCCGGAAGTACCGGTGGGACGCCGTGCGGACGAACTTGGGGCGGCGGACGTCGGTGTCGTCACGGACCGAGAGGAGGCGGGCGAGCTCGGGCTCGAGCGTCGGGCGGCGCGGCGCCTTCGGGGCCGCCTTCTTCGCTGGCTTGGCCGGCTTCTCGGGCGTCGCCGGCGCGCTCTTCGCCCGTCCGTCGGACTTCTTCGGCGTCGGGGTGGTCCCCGATTCCTTCGACTTCGTGGGGGTCTCCGGCTCCGCGTCCGCGGTCGCCTTCGTCTCGTCGGCCGCCATCAGCCCTCCTTCGGATGGGCCCGGTCGACGAGGTAGATGCCGTCCTGGAAGACGCGCGGGTCGTAGTCGCGGATCCGCGTCGTCCGCTCGATGTTGGCCGCCGACTGGCCGACGAGCTCCACGTCGTGGCCGCTCAGGACCACGAAGTCGCCGTCGACCTTGGCGGTCACCCCGGGGACGAGGGCGGCGGTGCGGGGGTACTTCTCCCCGAGGAAGTTCTCGATCACGAGCTCCGTCTCCTTCGCCTGGACCTTCATGGGAAAGTGCGCGGCGACGACCTTCATCCGCGCCTCGAACCCCTTCGTGACGCCGACGGTGAGGTTGCCGACGTGCCGCTCCCACGAGTGGAGGAGCGCCTGCGCCTGACGGCGGTTGGCGGGGATCTGGAGCTTGAGGGTCGCCTCGCCGCCGGCGACGGTGAACGCGAGGACGTCGTTCGGGAACGGCCGGGTGACCGTGCCGAGCGGTCCCTTCGCCGTGAGCGTCCGGCGGCCGACCGTCAGGGTGACCCCCTTCGGGACCGGGACGGTGACGGAGTCGCGGCGGGCGTCGTCAGTAGACATAGGCGACGAGCTTCCCTCCGATCTTCAGTTCGCGCGCCTTCTGCTGGTCCATCACGCCCTGGTTGGTCGAGAGGACCAGGAGCCCGAAGTCCTGCGCGGGCAGGAAGCGGGACTCGTACGACTCGAGGTCGCGTCCGCGGACCGCGAGTCGCGGCTTGATGACGCCGCAGGAGTTGATCCGGCGGGCGAGCTTGACGTCGTAGCGGCCGCCTCGGCCGTCGGCGACGAACGTGAACTCCTCGATGTACTTGTGCTCGCGGAAGATCCTGAGCACCTCGCCGATGAGCCGGGAGGTAGGATGGAGCGTCGCGTTGGCCTTCCCCTGGCGGTCGGCGTGGCGGAGCGAGACGAGCGCATCGTTCAGAAGATCGTGCTGCATGAGGACCTCACTGGTACTTTCTGAACCCGAGGTCCATGGCGACCTCGCGGAAGCACTGGCGGCAGAGGTGGAGGCCGTAGCGCCGGACGATGCCGCGCTTGCGGTCGCAGCGCAGGCAGCCGACCTTGCGCCCGAACAGCTTCTTCGGCTTCATCGCCCGCTCACTCCAGGAAGGTGACGCGGAATCGTTCGGCGAGGAACGCGCGGGTCTCGTCGCGGGAGGCGCGGACGGAGCGGGGAAGATGGCGCGGGGCGATGAGCCGCTCGCGGATCCGATAGCCCGCGCGGCCGACCTCGACGCAGACGTCCATCCCGTGGATGCCGATCTGCGGGTCGTACTTCATGCCGGCGAAATCGGTGTAGTCGGACATCCCGAAGGAGAAATTCCCGTTCTTGTCGATCGACTCCGGGTCGAACTGGCGGTCGCGCGCCTCGAACGCCCGGTCGAGGAACTCGGCCGCCGCGGCGCCGCGGAGGGTGACCTTCGCGCCGATCTCCTGCCCCTCGCGGATGCCGAAGTCGCGGTTCGTCGCGTGCGAGCGGGTCGCCACCGGCTTCTGGTGGGTGATCATCTCGAGGACCTTCTCGGCCTTCGTCCGCTCCTCGCCGGAGGCGCCGACGCCGGCGTTCACGACGACCTTGACGACGCGGAGCTGGCGCCACCGGTTCCCGTTCGGGGCGGTGGGGGCCGGGGCGGGTGTGGCGGCCGCGGGAGCGCTCACTTGGCGATCGACTCCGGCAGGGTAACGACGGGCGCCTGCTCGCCGACGATGTAGACGTATTCCTTGACGGTGGAGAACCCTTCCTTGAAGTGGACCAGGTTCGGCTGCGAGGAGTTGCGGACCTCGACCCGCTCGACGCGGCCGAGCTGGCCGACGTGGGAGCCGCCTGCGACGTAGGCGAGCTTTCCCGGGGAGAGGGGGAGGTGGCCCACGACCTTCTGCTTCGGCACCTCGAGCTGCACCGAGTCGCCGACCTTCCAAGCGCTCGACGGGGCGACGAGGAGGTTGCGCCCGTCGTGGAGCGTCACCTCGACCTTGCCGCCGCGCACGGCGTGCTTGAACCGGACCCGTCCGATCTTCATCGACGCCTCCTTGGAGGGGATCGGGACGAGGACGAGCCGGCCGGATCGGTCGCGGAGGACCCGGAAGTGCTCGTCGAGCGGCTTCTCGAGGGAGATCGTGTCGAACAGGCCGACGCCCCAGGCAAGGTCGCGAACGACCTTCCCGTCGACGCGGACGTTCCCCTGCCGCAGCAGGATGCGCGCCTCGCGGGCGGTGGCGACGACCTTGCGGACGTCCCGGAGGACGAGGAGGATCGGGATCGACGACTCCTGGGCGTGCGGGCCGGGCGCGGGCCGCTTGACCCACTTCGTCCCCTTCCGGGGGATCGTCCAGGCGCGGGGGGCCGCGCCGCGCTTCAGACGGAACGTCACGGCTTCGCCTCCGCCGTGGGCGTCGGGGTCGGGCCGCTCGGTTTCTCGTTGGAGGCGGCCGTCTCCTCGGGTTCGACCTCCGCGTCGGGGACCTTCAGGACGCGCCGGCGCCACGGGTCGGAGAGGTTGAGCTTGGTGAGCACGAGGTGGCTCGCCTTGATCGGGAGCGGCTTCAGCTTCGCATCGGCCGTCTTCGTCGTGACGTTGTCGAGCGTGAGCCGGTAGTCGCGCCGGTTGACCTTCGCGACGCGGCGCTCCTCGCCGACGGTGCTGTAGCTTCCCGAGAGGACGCGGACGGTGTCGCCCTTGCGGACCGGGAGCGAGCGGCGTCCGTACCGGGCGCGCAGTTCGCGCGACAGCGGGACGGCCATCCGGCGGCGGCGTTCCTGGTGGTCGGCGTCGTACATCGCCTTCCGTTGGCGCCGGGGTTGCCGCGAGGTCGTCGACATGGTGGTACCTACAGGATGATGGACGACGCGGCGGCGATCCGCGGCCATCGCTCCGCCGCCTCCTTCGCGACGGGCCCCTTGATCTGGCTTCCCTTGATCTCGCCGGTCTCCGTCGTGATGACGGCGGCGTTGTCCTCGAACTGGACGCGCGTGCCGTCGGCGCGACGCATCGGGTAGCGCGAGCGGACGATCACGGCGTGGAGCACCTGGCGGCGCATCTCGGGCGTCCCCTTCTTGACGGAGACGATGACGAGGTCGGCGATGCCCGCGCGCGGGTAACGCCGGTGGGTCCCGTGCCAGTTGCGCACGGCGATGATCTCGACGACCTTCGCCCCGGTGTTGTCGACGCAGTCCAGGCGCGCCCCCTTCGGGAGCCCGCGCCCGCGGCGTCCGGCGAGGCCCTTCATGCGGCCTCCTTGGTCTCAACGGCCGGCTCGGCCGGGCCCGACGGCATCGGGGTCGGGTCCTCGGCCGAGAGCCGCCGCGCGGCCTCCCCGAGGTCTTCGACGATGCAGAAGGAGACGAGCTTGGAGAGCGGGCGGGTCTCGGCGATCCGCACCTGGTGGCCGAGCGGGATCGCGAGGCAAGGCGGGTTGTGCGCGAGGTAGCGCCGCCGGCGCTTCTCGTACCGCTCGAACTTCGGGACGAAGTGGAGCAGGGTGCGCTCGACGACCGCGGTCTTCTCCATGGAGAGCGAGACGACGGTCCCCTCGAGGACCTGGCCCCGGACCGGAAGGCGGCCGTGGAACGGACAGTGGCGGTCGTCGCACGCCGTCTTCGGGGCGCGCACGTCGAGGCCGATGTCGCGGGCGCGGGGCGCGGCCTTCTTCTTCGGGGCGGCACGCGCCGGGCTCATCGAGATCCTCCTCGCGAACCGCGGAGCGAAAGGCGCTTCGTGCGGTCCTCGGGACGCACGCGAAGTTGGTCGCCAGATAACGGTATCTCACGTCCGTCGAGGACGATCGTGCCGGCGGCGCCGGTCTTCGCCACGCGGACGATCCGGCCCGTCGGAAGACGCACCACGAACAGGCCGAACGTCTCGTCGACCAGCGTCCCGCGGACGGGCCCGACGATGCCAGGGTGCGTGAGCGCGACCGGCGCGCCGAGGATCTCCCCGGCGAGGCGGTCGATGGGACGGTCGGACTCCGGCTGCATGTCGGCTCCCTTACAGGGCCGCGGCCAGCGCGGCGCGTTCGCGGTCGCCGAGAACGGTCAGGGCGCGGGCAACGTTCGTGCGGAGCGCGCGCATCCGGCCCGGGCTGGGCGGCGCGCCACCCATCGCGGCGATGCCGCGTTCGCGGAGAAGGTCGTTCTCGATCTGGGCGATCTTGGTGCGGAGCTCCTCGTCCTCGAGGGCGCGGAGGTCCTTCATGCGGAGCAGCGTCACACCGGACCTCCGGCGACTCCGGGGTCGGGGATTGGCGCGAGCGGGTCCCCCTCGACCGGCGGGAGGACGTCGGGCGGCGGCGCGAGGACGGGGACCGGCACGTCCTTGACGTGGATCTCGTCGGGGAGCTTCGCCGTCGGCTTCATGATCCAGACGGTGACGCCGATGACGCCGGGCTTCAGGCGGGCCTGGTAGAACCCCTTGCCCATCCAGAGATGGACGGCCTCGCCACAGTACTTGATCGTGCCGGACTTGAACCGCTCGGTGCGGTGCCGCTCGCCGGTGAGCTTCCCGGAGAGGATCACCTGGCAGCCGCGCGCGCCCGACTCCATGATCCGCCGGACGGTGGAGTGGCCGGCGCGCCGGAAGTGCCAGCCGCGCTCGAGGGTGCTCGCGAGCTTCTCGGCCATGAGCTGCGCGTTGAGCGACGGCTGGCGCTCCTCCTGCACCTCGATCTGCGGGTTGTCGAGGTCGAATCGGTCCTTGATGTCCTGGGTGAGCTGCTTGATGAGTTCGCCGCGGCGGCCGATCAGGATGCCGGGGCGTTCGCAGATGAGCGTGACGCGGGTCCCCATCGGGGTCCGCTGGATGTCGAGGCCGCCGAAACCGGCCCGCGCCGACTCCTGGACGAGGTAGTCCTTCAGCAGGACCCGCCGCGTCGCCTCCTGGATGACCTTCCGCTCGCTCGCCATCGCTACTTGCCCCGCTCGGCGAGGACGATCTCGACGTTGGTGGTCTGCTCGTTCCAGGCGGTGGCGCGCCCGTGGGCGCGCGGCATGTTCGCCTTGCGGATCCGACCGCGGGCGCACGAGGCGACCCGGATGACCAGGTCGTCGGTGTCGATCCCCTCGTACTCGGCGTTCGCTTCCGCGTTCTGGAGCACTTGCAGGACCGTCCGACAGACCTTCTTCGGATACCGGCCCGGACCGATGCCGGTCTTGTGGGCCGTCTCTTGGTTGTAGCGGCGGAAGGGGATGGCGCGCCGCTCCTCGATGACGTCCTCGAGGAGGAGCTTCGCCTTCTCGAGCGGGAGGCCGCGGATCGCGTTCATGACCTCGTAGGTCTTCTTCGGCGACATCGGCATCTCGATCGCCCGGGCCCGGGCGACCTCGTCGGTCTCCGCGCCGTGGTAGGTGTAGCCGCGCAACTCGTCCTCCTCCCTCACTTGAGCGGCATGAACTTCGACGAGCGGGTGGCGCCGACGCCCGGTCCGGAGTGCTTCTCGAACCGGCGGGTGAGGGCGAATTCTCCGAAGTAGTGGCCGATCATCTCCGGCCGGACCTCGATCTCCTTGAACTCCTTCCCGGTGTGGATCGCGACGCGGCGGCCGACGTGCTCCGGGAGGATCAGCGCGTCGCGGGTGTGCGTCCGCTGGACGTCGCCGACGGAGCCGTTGTGCATCTTGTCGTGGAAGATCGTCGTCTCGGAGTTGAAGCCGCGGCGGATCGATCGGCGCGCGCGGGCACCGAGCAGCTTCGCGAGCTCGCTGAGCGGGAGCGCCTGCAGCTCGGGGAGCGTCTTGCCGCGGAGCGTGAACTCCTTCTTGCGGCGGACCTCGACCTTCTTCGCCTTTCGACCCTTCGGCATCGCCTAGCGCCCCCCTCCGCGACCGGCCCGCTTGCGGCGCTGCGAGCGGGAGAACCGACCGACCTTCGCCCCCGGCCACGTCCCCGAGCTGACCGTGCTCGGGCGTCCGACGTGCTGGTGGGCGCCACCGCCGTGGGGGTGGTTGACGGGGTTCATGGCGACCCCGCGGACCTTGAACGCGGGCTTCGAGAGGGTCCGGTAGGCGTTGACCTTCTTTCCCGCCTTGATGATCGGCCGCTCGAGCCGGCCGCCGCCGCCGACGGTGCCGACCTGGGCGCGGCACGTGGGGAGGAACGTCTTGAACGCTCCCGAGGGGAGCTGGATCGTCACTTCGCGCTCGGTGTGGGCGACGACGAGCGCGCTCGTGCCCGCGGCCCGGACGAGCCGGCCGCCGTCGAACGGGTTGACCTCAAGATTGGAGACGAGGGTCCCGTCGGGGATCCCCGAGAGGGACAGGATGCTGCCCCGCTGCATCGGCCCGGAGTGGAGCGAGATCGAGTCGCCCGTCGCGAGCCCCGCGGGGGCCAGGAGCCGGAGTCGGACGCCGTCGGCGGTGCGGACGAGCGCCACCGGGGCGGACCGACCGGGCGCCATCCGGAGGTCGATGACCTTCGCCTCCCCGGAAATGGAGGGGGACGGGTGGTAGATCGGACCGTGATGCCGATGGCTCGGGGAGCGGTACGGACCCGTGCCGGCGCCGCGGCGACGGGAGATGATCCGCTTGCCCATCAGAACACCCCGGCGCGTCCGCCGATATCTTCCGCCGAGTACGGGGGCGCGAACTTGATCGTGGCGATCTTGCCGGACTGCACGATCTTGGTGTTGACCTTGGCGACCTTGCAGTTGTAGATCTCCTCGACGGCGCGGCGGATCTCGGCGCGGTTGGCGCGCCGGTCGACGACGAACTCGAGCTTGTTGAGCCGCTCCATCTCGTCCATCGACTTCTCCGTCACGTAGGCGTGGAGCAGGATGCGGTGGCGGAGTTGCGTCATGGCTTCGCTCCGTCGAGGCGGGCCTGCAGGCGCTCGACCGCGAGCTTCGAGAAGACCGTCAGGCGGCCCGGGTCTCCGCCGGGGGCGAGGTCCTCGGGACCGAGGCGCCCGACCTCGACGACGTCGACGCCGGGGAGGTTGCGGAAGCCGCGCGCCTTGCCCGGCGCGCTCGTGACGATGAGGAGGCTCTTCGGGCCGCGGCGCAGCCGGCCCCGGCGCTTGCCGCGTCCCGCCCGAAGGTGGACGCCGGCCTGGGCGCGGTCGACGTCGGCCCACAGGTCGAGGCGCGCGAGCAGTTCGCGGGCCTTCGCCGTGGAGTCGATCGCTTCCATGGACGTTTCGAGAACGACGGGGAGATGGAGCCCCTCAGGGATGGTGTGTCCGCGCGCCTTCGCGAGGGCGAGGACCCGGGTGGCGGCCAATGCGGCGGCGAAGGCGGCCTGGCGCTCCGAGCGGTTGATCTTCTTCGCCCAGATCGTGTTGACCATCGGTGGGTGGGCGGGGCGGCCGCCGACGGTGTTCGGCGCCTGGGCGCCGGTCATGCTTCCCATGAGTCTCGGCGTCCGCGAGACGCCCTTTCCCTTCCCGGACCATTGGACCGAGTGCCGGTCGCCGGCCGTGGGGCTCGTCCCGTGCGGCTGGCGCCGATGGGAGTGGGCGGCGACGACGGCGCGCCGGATCAGATCGGTCCGGACGACCGCCGAGAACTGGAGTGGGAGATGGACGAGCTCCCCCGGCTTCCCCTGCAGCGACAGGAGGTGGACCTGGTGCTGGGGAGTGTGCGATTCGGTCGGGGCGTCGTTCCCCGAGGGGGCGTCCGCGCTCATCCGCCCTGCTTGGAGCGCGTGCTGAAGTAGCGGATGTCGACCTTCTCGACGGAGGCGACGTGGCTCCGCATCGGGGAGCGGAACCGGAGCAGACGCTTTGATGGACCGGGGAGGGAGCCGTGCAGGACGACGCACCCGGAGCGGACCTCGCCGTACCGTGGGAAGCCGCCCGCGGGCGAGATTGGTTCGGTGCGCGGGTCCTTGACGATACGCAGGACGCGCATGTTGTAGATCGTCCGGCGGTGGTAGCCCATCTGGCCGGCTTGGGGAATCCGGTAGGTCACGAAGCTCGGGTTGTGGGGTCCGAGGGTGCCGATCATGCGGCGGTGCTTCGAGTTCTTGCGCGGTTGGAGCTTGACGCCCCAGCGCTTGGTATGGCCCTGGAACCCTTTCCCCTTCGTCACGCCGAGGACGTCGAGGAACTCGCCTTCCTTGGCCATCTGCTCGACGGTGAGCTCCTTGCCGAGCTGCGCGATCGCGAAGGTGCGCCGCTCCTCGAACTTCTCGCCCGAGACCCGGACCTCGAACAAGGTCGGGGTCTTCGACGGGACGCCGGTGATCAGCTCGGGCTGGGTGTGGACGACGAGGCGGACCTCGTCGGCATGGATCTTGGAGAACTCCTCCCTCTGTTCGGCGGAGGAGGCGGGGTGCGGGGTGAGCGCGCGGACGAGCGTCTTGGACGGACTGTCGCTCCAGATCTCGCTGACCACGACCATCCCATACGGGTTGCGGCGGTACAGGCGCGCCGCGATGATCCGGATCGGCGGGACCTCGACGACGGTGACCGGGACGGAGACCTCTTGACCGGCGGTCGTCGACCGCTTCCGGTAGTCGACCATGAAGGCGTGCGTCATGCCGACCTTGAAGCCGGCGAACCCCTCGAGGGCGGGCTGCTTCGGCCCGGCGGGCCAGGAACGGATGCGGGGGACGGGCCGTGCGGCCCGGACGCGGGGCGAAAATCCCAATGACCCCCGTCGGGGGCGGTGACGTCGCGCCATCGGTCGATGTGAGGCTCTGCCTCGGTGGGCACGGGGGAGAAAGGTGCCCTATATAACGGCTCGGAGAACCGCACGTCGACGGGCCGTCGGGAACACGATTTTTCGACGGAGAACGGCCGGAGCGTTCGCGCCGCGCCGAACGCGCGCGTAGAGGGAACGGCCGCGCGAACGCGCGACCCCAATCGTTAATCCCCGGCCCACCGTGCTCATCGCGATGCACTCCCCGGGCCCCGGTTCGCCGCCGGAATCCGGGAGCTCGACCGTCACGCTCGACGACGTCCGGACGGCGGCGAAGAAGATCGCGGGAACCGTCCGGAGGACCCCCCTCATCGAGGCGCCGGCGTTCCCCGGAATTCCCGCGGGCCGACTCTACCTGAAGCTCGAGAATTTGCAGCGGACCGGCGCGTTCAAGATCCGCGGTGCGACCAACAAGATCGCCGGACTCTCGGCCGAGGAGGCGAAGCGCGGCGTCATCGCCGCGTCGGCCGGGAATCATGCCCAGGGCGTCGCGTCGGCCGCACGGGCCCGCGGGATCCCGGCGACGGTCGTGATGGCGAGGACCGCTTCGCCGCTGAAGGTCCGCTCGACGCGCGAGCTCGGCGCCCGCGTGGTGCTCCACGGCGCCGACTACGAGGAGGCGAACGAGGAAGCGCTCCGTAGGGCCAAGGCGGAGGGGTTCGTGTACATCCCGGCGTTCGACGACGCGGCCGTCATCGCCGGCCAGGGCACGGTCGGCCTCGAGATCGTCGAGGACCTCCCGGACGTCCACCGGATCATCGTCGGGGTCGGTGGAGGAGGGCTCGCCGCCGGCATCGCGGTCGCGGCCCGGGGGCTCCGACCGAACGTCGAGATCGTCTGCGTGCAGCCCGAAGGGGCGGACACGCTGAAGGCGTCCCTCGCGCAGGGACGCGTCGTGCTCGGAGGGCGACCGGCCACGTTCGCCGACGGCCTCGCGACCCGACACGTCGGAGACCTGCCCTTCCGCCTCCTCCGCGAGAACCACGCGCGGGCGGTCGTCGTGGACGACCGGACGATCGCGCGGGCCGTGTTCCTCCTCCTCGAGCAGGCGAAGGTCCTCGCGGAAGGGGCCGGGGCGACGCCGCTGGCCGCGCTCCTCAGCGACCCGTCGTTGGCCGAGGGCGGCCCGACGGTCCTCGTGATCAGCGGCGGGAATCTCGACCCGTTCCTCATCGACCGCGTGCTGTTCGCCGGTCTGTCGGCCGAGGGCCGACTCCTCCGGATCACCGCAACGCTTCCGGACGCCCCCGGGCGACTCGCCGAGTTCCTCACCGTCGCGGCGGAAGCGAACGCCAACGTCCGCCAGGTCGTCCACGACCGGGACTCGGCCTCCCGGGGACCGCGCGACGTCGCCATCGCGATCGAGCTCGAGGTGCAGGACGCCGCCCACGGCGAGGAGGTCCTCGCCCGATTTCTCGAAAAAGGGTGGGTTGTGCAACGGACGGACGCTGGTAGCACTGGCGTTCGAGAACCCGTAAATAGAGTTCCGGGCATCGATTGAACCGGAGCACGATGGGAGACGCCAACGACGGCCCGGACCTTCCCGAGCCTGCGAAGCTCTGGACGGTCGGCGAGGCCGACCTTCGCTTGGACGGCCTGCGCGAGCTCCTGCCGAGGCTCCGGGCCTGGGCGGTCCGGCTGCAGGCGATCGGGGAGGAGCGCGAGCGCCTCGCCACGTTCTGGGGCGCCGAGCTCACCGCGCCCGACCACCCCGACCATGGGCTGCTCGACCGGCTCGACCGCGAGACCGAGACGCTGCGCGCCCAGTTGGACCGGGAGGTCCGGGGACTGCACGGCGAGGGGATTGAGGTGAAGGACCTCGACGCCGGCCTCGTCGACTTCTACGGGCTGGTCGACCGCGAGGTCGTCTTTCTCTGCTGGCGCCGCGGCGAACCGGACGTGGCGTTCTACCACCGGCTCGACGGGGGGTTCCGGACCCGGCGCCCGCTCGAAGCGAAGCCCGGCGGGACCGTCCCCGACCTGGGACGCCGGACGCACTAATCAGTCGTCGTCGGGCGGGCGACCGCGGGTCGCGAGCCGAACGGTCCCGAGACCCAACGCGACGGCGCCCACGGCGACCGCCAGCGCCGCGAACCAGGTCACGACCGGGAACGCTCCCATCACGCTGAGGAGGCCCGGCGCGATCGGCGCCGCGACCGCGGCCCCCGCGCCGGCGACGGCGAACGGGAGGCGGCGCTCCCGGTAGGCGGCGATGGTGCCGACCGCCGCGACGACCGCGCCGAGCGCGAGGAGCGCGGAGGCGGACCAGAGGCTGGTCAGATACCCGGCGAGGTCGCCGAACGGCGTGAGGGCGACGTCGGTGACGTTCCCCGGCTCGCCGGGGGACATCTCGACATTGACGGGCGAGCCGATCCCGGCCGTGGAGTACAGTTGGGAGGCGAACAGCTGGATGACGACCGGGGCGAACCCAGGGTCCGTGAAGTTGAGGGTCACCCCACCGGCCGGGACGTGCGGGAACGAGAACGTGCCGTCCGACGCGGTGGTGGTCGTGGCGGCGCCGGTTTCGCTCGTCAGGTTCACGGTGACCCCGGCAAGCGGGGTCGCGGCACCGAGGTCGTGCTCGACGACGCCCCGGACCTCGAAGCC
Source organism: Thermoplasmata archaeon (assembly GCA_022750435.1). GTDB lineage: Archaea > Thermoplasmatota > Thermoplasmata > Lutacidiplasmatales > UBA184 > Lutacidiplasma. Next base: position 23,904 of record JAKIVS010000006.1, read on the forward strand.
GCCGGGCGAGAGGGAGTCGGCGCCCGCCCAGCCGAGGCCACCGGCGAGACCGGCCAGGACGACCGTCGCGGTCAGGAGCAGGGCGGTGAGCAGGCGGGCGACGCCGGGGCCCGGGACCTTCGGCGGGCCCGCGGGGGGATATAGGTGGGGATAGACTTCCCAGGAGAACAGGGGCGGCGGGTCCCGCGGCGCGACGACCGGGACCGGCTGGGCGCAATGGGGGCAGGAGAACCACGCGGGCTCCGCGCTCGCCGGCGCGGGCGCGACCAGGAAGCGGGCGCACCGCGGGCAGCGGATCGTCACGAGGACGCCGGACACGTTCGACGCCGGAGTGGCCCGCCGCGTATATCGTTGGGGCGGGCGCTCGCCAAGGCGCATCCCAGGGTCGTCGGCATCGACGACGGGCCGTTCCGCCGTGGGAGCCGTCGGGCAACCCTCGCGTTCGTGGTCTGTTCGCTCCCCGACCGGGTGGACGGGATCTTCGCGACCGACGTCGCGGTGGACGGAACCGACGCCACGCGGCGGATCGCGGCGGCGATCCGGGGCTCCGGACATTGGGACGGGGTCCGCGCCGTGATCTTGGACGGCGTGACGGTCGCCGGATTCAACGTCGTTGACCTGGAGGGACTGGCGCGTACGCTCCGTCGACCCGTGGTTGCCGTGACCCGGCGACCTCCCGACCTGACGGCGGTCGACGCGGCGCTCCGGAAGTACTTCGCCCGCGACCGCGGCCGACGGTCCCGACTGGTCCATGCCCGGCCGCTGTTCCGAGTCTCGGTCGCCGGCGGGTCGCTCATGGTGGCCGTGGCCGGCGCGACCCGGGCCGACGCCGCGGCCCTCGTCCGGCGCTCGATCCGGGAGGGCCGATGGCCCGAGCCGCTGCGCCTCGCGCACCTCGTGGCGAAGGCGGTCCCGACGAACGTTTAAAGGCCGGGCGCCGATGGAAGGTCCGGGCCTGTAGCTTAGCTCGGACGAAGCACTGGCCTTCTAAGCCAGCAAACTCGGGTTCAAAGGCGCCGGCGGACCTGCGCCGACGCGGAGAGTCCCGACAGGCCCGCCTTCTCCCCTGTACATCGGGTCACGTCCCGTACCCGATCGACCGGACGCCGGGGAGCGCAAGCAGCGCGAGACCGTTGATGAACATCCCAATCGCGGCGATGTCGTAGACGAACAGGATCCCGTGGCCGGCGGCGAGGACCCCTCCGACGAGGAGGCCGGCGGGGATCGCCACGAACGACCCGACCGAGTCGATGCTGAGCACCCGCGCGAGGATCTCGTTCGGGACGATCGCCTGCATCGTCGCGAAGAACACGGTGTTGATCAGCCCGATCGCCACGCCCATTCCAGCCGCCCCGACAATCGAGAGGGGGAGAACCCGGGTCACGGCGAGGAGCGCGATCGCTCCGGACTGGCCGACGACGCTCGCCCCCATCAGGAGCCCCGCGAACCGGCGTGCCCGCAGCCTCGGCACGGCCAACGCCCCGAGGACCGCGCCCCCGGCCATGGCGGCGACGAGGTACCCGTACGCCGCCGGATTCGCGCCGTACACCGTCGCGCCGTAGACGACGAAGAAGCCGGCGACCATGCTGAACAGGAAGTTGCCGGGGAGGAAGCCGAGCGTCACCTGCAGGATCGGTCGATGGTCCCGCATGTACTGGATCCCCTCGCCGAGGTCCTGACGGAACGACCGCTTCGCGCCGGGGGTCGCCGGCCGCGGGCGGCCATACTCCGCAGCGATCTGGAAGAGGAAGACGGCCGAGAGCGCGAACGTCGCCGCGTTCACGGCGAGCCCGTCGACGGCCCCGAAGAACACGATGACGACGCCGCCCGCGCCGGCGCCGACGGTGTAGCCGGTCTGCGTCAACGCGGAGAGGATCCCGTTCGCTTTTTCCAAGCCCTCGACCGGCACGATGCGCGGGAGGATCGCCTGGCTCGCCGGGGTGAAGACGGCCGAGAAGCTGAAGACGAGCGTCATCGCGGCGAGGATCAGAAGGAGCGAGAATCCGGTGAGGGCGAGGGCGATGGCGAGGACCGCCATCACGGTCATCCGCACCACGTCGGAGGTGATCATGATCCGGCGCCGGTCGTACCGGTCGGCGAGGACACCGGCGAACAGTCCGAGGACGATCCCGGGAACGATGCCCGTCAGCCCCACGTAGGCGACGTCGAGCGTGCTGCCGGTGTAGTGGTAGACGAGCCAGTTGACCGCCACACTGGAGACCGCGCCGCCGACGGCGGAGGAGAGGGAGGAGCCGAGGAGCGCGCGGAAGCCGACCGCCCCCGTGGGCGAGGGGTTCGGGGCCGCCATCCCGGCCTACGTCGAGCCCGGATCCGCGGCGACTTCGGCCTCGCACCGGGCGCAGAGGAGGCCGCGGTGCCCCGATGGCAACGAGTCCCCGCACAGCGGACAGGTCGCGCGGGAATCGGCCGCCGAGATCAGCTCGATCACACTGGTCCGCAGCTGCGGGTTCTCCATCGCCGGAAGATTCTCGGCGGCCTCGGACCGTTCCCCCTCGGGGAGGAACGTCTCGAGGCGCGGACGGAACAACCCGGTCCGCCGGTCGAACGAGGCGAGGCGCCGGGCCGCGAGGCCGTGCAGCGTCGTCTGGACGAGCTCGCGGGCGCCCCCGAAGACGGGGGCGAGCTCGACCGCGGAGGTCCCGTGGGTCTCGGTGACGACCTCGAGGACGCGCGAGGAGACTACGGGCAATCCGCCCCGGGCGATGTACGAGTCGACCCCGTAGGAGACGCGCGGCGGACGACGGACGCGCCTGCTCAGGGGGAACCGACCGGCCCGGATGTCGCGGAGCAAGCGGTCCTCGAGCACGTCGAGCTCGTAGCGGATTCGCTCCTCCGAGAAGTACAGCAGGAGTACGATCGAGAACGGCGCGACGCCGGTCTGCCGGGCGTACTCCACGGCCCGCTGCGGCGTCGCCAACGCGCGCGTCGCGGCCCGCAGGGCCTTCGGCGCACGTCCCTCCACCGGCGGCGCGTAGTGTTCGCGGAGCAGAACGCGGACGATGCCGCGCGTCGCGTGCGCGCCGTCGAGGTCGTAGACGTCGGCCGACCCGTCGGACGCGAAGACCATGCGCGAAAACGGACGCAGGAACTCCCAGGCCGGCCCGGCCGGGGGCGGGTCGATCAGCTGGAGCGTCGCCTTCCCAAAATCGAAGCGCGGGTCACCGATGGCCGCGAACAGTCCCTTCGGCTCGCCGCCCTCCTGGAGGAACTGGAACTTCGCGATCGGCTCGACCCGTCGCGGGAGGTATTCCTGGTAGGCCGCGGTCAGCGCCGCGGCGTCGAGCCGCGCACCGAGGGCGTTCCGGGCGAACGATTCGAGCTCAGGTAGCGTCGCCGGTGCCACGGTGGCGCCTCTCCGAGAGAAGCAGCTCGTAGAGGGAGATAAACCGGCGGGCGGTGGCGTCGATGGACGCAGAGGACACGACCCAGGCGCGGGCCGCCGCCGCGAGGCGACGTCGCTCGGCCCCGTCGTCGAGAAGTCCGGAGATCGCCTGCGCGAGGGCCCCTTCGCGGAGAACCGGCACGAGGCGACCGGTCTCGCCGTCGCGCACGATCGCGCTCGGGCCCCCCACGTCGGAGACGACCGGCGCCGCACCGCAGGCCATCGCCTCGAGGAGGGCGACCGAGCTCGTGTCCGACGTCGACGGGAGCACGAACAGGTCGCTCTGCGCGAGCAGGGCCGCCTTTTCCTCTTCCGCCACCGGGCCGACGTACCGGACGTGCCGGGTGAGGCGCGGGTCCTCGGCGATCCGCGTCCGCACCGCCGCCTCTTCCGGTCCGACGCCGCCGATGATGGCGGAGACGTCGGTACGGTCGGCGAGCGCCGCCACGGCGTCGAGGAACCGGTGCACCCCCTTGTCCTGCGTCAGTCGTCCGAGATACGTTGCGAGCGGGGCGTCGGGGAGCCCGCACCGCGCCCGCCAATCCGGCCGGGTGATCCCCGGCCGGAAGCGGTCGACCTCGATGCCGTTCGGCACCACCTCGACCGGCCGGTCGAATGGCTTGCGCGAACTCCGCACGAGCGCATCGCGGGCGGGAATCGTCGGGGCCGTGACCACGTCGCACCGGGTGTACGTCCCGAGCGTGTACCACCAGGCGGCGCGGAAGAACATCCGGACCGGCAGCGTCGTCGGGAAGGAGTGACGCATCTCCCACACGTTCGTGTGGAAGGTGCCGACGAGCGGCTTGTGCCACCGGCGGGCCGAGAGGAACGCCGCGCTCCCCATGATGCCGGGGGTGTGGAGGTGGATGACGTCGACGTCCTCCGCGATCCGCTCGCCGCGGAGCGCGGGGAACGGCCAGAGGGCCCAGCGGTACTCCTGGTACAGGGGAACGGGGAGAGATCGGACCCTCAGGACGGGAACTCCATCGACGACGGCGTGCTCCGGACCGGCGCCCACGACCGGGTTCGGCGCGTACACCCGGACATGGTGCCCGAGCCGAGTGAGCGCCCCGGCTAGCGCGCTCACCTCGTGCGCGACGCCGTCGCGCGTCGGCAGGTAGCTTTCGGTGAAGAACGCGACGTCGAGCCCCGTGCGCCTCCCTCCGTATCCTACTGGGAGATCCGGAAGAGGCGTTCCATCCGGGACAGGTCCCGCGGTTCGACCGTGTGGGGCGAGAGCGAGGCGACGAGCGCGGAGCCGTTCCGGACCCCTTCCGTCGTCGCCCAGCCGAGGAAGCGGATGGTGACCTCGAGGCTGTACTCCGTTGCCAGGAACTCGATCGCGTCGAGGTAGACGAGCACCGGCCCGGCCTGGTCGGCCTCCCGGATCCGGCCGGCGAGGCCGCTCGGGTCGAGTCCGGGCGATCCCTCGCTCCCGTCGGACCGTGCCGCACCGGGCCGAACCCACTCGACCCGGTCGGCGGGGACGCTCATCAACGTCGGAGGATGCTGGGAGATCAGCAGGACGCGCCGGAACGCGGTCGCGCTCCGCTCGACGATCTCAAGGGCGCGGCGGGGCCGGTCCTCCTTGAGGAGGTAGGTCTCGCCGGGCGCCACGGCCGGGGTCGGGAGCGAGTTCTTCGGGGGAGTCCACGCCGGGGTGGTCGGCGGTCGCAGCAGGCTGGCCCACGGGGCGCGTCGCGGGGGAGCGAGCAGGCCCTTCCGCTTCACCTCCACGTCGTCGGGGATCCGGGCGAGCCGGCTCTCGATCAGCATGCGCAACTCCTGCGGGGACGCTCCGCGGCCCGCGTGCGCCCTCAGTTCGCGAAGCGCCTCCCGGAGTCCGTCGCCGTACCCCTTCGCATATCCCTCGATGTACTCGTCGTCCCCGAGGGGCGGGGGCGAGCGGAGGAGCCGCCGGTCGGCGTCTCCGTCGCTCACGGTCCCGAGGTCGCCGCGACCGGCGCGCCGGCGGCGGACGGGACCCGCTCGGAGCGGCCAGGGCGCTTCGGCGGCCGGTGGCGTTCGTCCATCGGGGCGAACTTGTAGCCGTAGTGGATGACGCCCGCGGCTCCTTCCTCGCGGAGCTTGCGGAACGTCGCGCGGACCCTCAGGCCGATCGAGACCTCGCTCGGGTCGATGTCGACGACGGAGCCCGTCAGCTGGGGACCCTCCACGGTCCGGACGATCGCGAGGGCGTACGGGACCTGCATCTCGAACCCCTCCGCCGCGTCGTGCACGATGGTGAAGGTGACGACCTCGCCCTCGCCCGAGAGCTGGTACGGCTCCATCCGACCGATCGACTGGCGGTGCTTCGCGCAGACCGGGCAGACGCCCCGCGGTGGAAAGTAGACGGTCTCGCACGTCGGGCACCGGCATCCGCCGAGGTTGTACCGTCGGGGCGTCTCCCTCCAGAACCGTGCCACCGACATCGTTCCTCCCTCAGTTGACGCGCTCCATCAGGTGCACCACGCTCGTCGCCCCCGTCCCGCCGACGTCGTGGGCGAGGCCGAGCTCGGCGCCCCCGACCTGCCGGTCGCCGGCCTCGCCGCGGAGCTGCCGGACGATCTCGACGACCTGCGCCACGCCGACGGCGCCGAACGGTCGTCCCTGGGCCTTCAGGCCCCCGGAGGTGTTGACGGTCAGCTTCCCGGTCGGTCCGAACGCGCCGGACTCGAAGGCACGGCCGGACTCGCCCTTCTCGACGAAGCCGAGGTCCTCGAGGGCGATCAGTCCGCTGATCGTGTAGGCGTCGTGGATCTCCGCCACGCGGACGTCGGCGGGGGCGCGCCGGGCCTGGGCGAAGGCGCGCTTCGCCGCCACGACGGTCGAGTCGAGCGTGGTCATCTCCCGGCGGTGGTGGACCGCCATGGTGTCGCAGGCGACCTGGCTCGCGAGGAGTCGGACTGGAGTGTCCGTGAACTTCCTTGCCCGGTCGAGCGGGCCGAGCACGACGGCGGCCGCGCCGTCGGAGAACGGGGCGCAGTCGAGCATGCCGAGCGGCTCGGCGACCGGCGTGGCGCCGAGGACCGCTTCGAGCGAGATCTTGTTCCGGTAGTGCGCGTTCGGGTTCTTCGAGCCCATCTCGTGGGCGTGGACGGCGACCCGCGCGAGCTGCTCGCGCGTCGTCCCGAAGTCGTGCATGTGGCGTCGGGCGATCATCGCCCAGAGGGCCGGGAGCGTCGCCCCGAAGACGACCTCCCATTCGTGGTCCGCGGTCCCGGACGCCACCCGGTTCGCCTCGGTGTCGGGGACATCGGTGAGCTTCTCGGCGCCTCCCACGACGACGAAGTCGTGGGCGCCGCTTGCGACCGCGAGCCAGCCTTCGTGGAGCGCGAGCGCACCCGACGCCCCGCCGCCCTCGATCCGGATCCCGCCGAGATGGTGGCCGGCGAGGCCGGCGTAGTCGAGGATCAGGGGCGCGATGTGTTCCTGCGCGATCAGCGAGCCGCTCGCCATGTTGCCGAGGTAGAGCGCTCCCAGGTCGCCGGAGGAGAGCTTCGCGTCGACGAGCGCCTGGAAGCCGGCCTCGATCCCGATCTCGCGGAACGAGCGGTCCCACAATTCGCCGAAGCGAGTCTGGCCGACGCCGAGGATCGCCACGTCGCGCATCTAGCTGCCCCCCATCCGGATCTTACCGCGGAACTTCGCGTAGACGGCATAGGGGATCTCGACGCCCCCGTCGAGGAACTCCTGGACCGGCGTCCCGTAGGTCCGGTCGTACCGGGCGATCTCGTCGGTGACGAGGAGGTCGAAGGCGTCGGAGCCGGCGCCGCTGCCGTAGCCGACGACGAGCACCTGGTCGCCGGGCTTCGCCACGTCGAGGACGTTCGCGAGGCCGATGAGCGCCGCGCCGGAGTAGGTGTTGCCGATGTACGGCGTGACGAGGCCGTAGCGCATCTGCGCGTCGGTGAACCCGAGTTGCTTTCCGACCCGCTGCGGGAACTTCCCGTTCGGCTGATGGAAGACGACGTGGGCGTACGATTTCGGCGTCGTCCCCGCCTGCTCCATCATCCGGTGGGCGCACTCGGTCACGTGGCGGAAGTACGCCGGTTCGCCGGTGAAGCGTCCCCCGTGGCTCGGATAGTGCTGGCCCTCGCGGCGCCAGAAGTCGGGAGTGTCCGTGGTGTACGACACGGTGTGCCGGACGGTGGCGATCACGCGTTCGCGGCCGATCACGAACGCCGCCCCTCCGGCGCTCGCGGAATATTCGAGGGCGTCGCCGGGAGCTCCCTGCGACGTGTCCGAGCCGATCGCGACGCCGTAGCGGACCATCTCGGCCCCGACGAGACCGAGGCAGGTCTGGATGGCGGCGGTCCCCGCCTTGCACGCGAACTCGAAGTCCGCCGCGGTGAGATTGGGGGTCGCCCCCACGGCCTGCGCGACGACGGTCGCCGTCGGTTTGACCGCGTACGGATGCGACTCGCTGCCGACGTAGATCGCGCCAATCTCCTGCGGGTCGATCGCGCCGCGGATCAGCGCCGTGCGGAGCGCCTCCGTCGAAATCGTGATGGTGTCTTCGTCGGGGGCCGGGACGCTCTTCCGCTTGACCGCGAGGCCGGCGCCCATCGCGGCGCCGTCGGTTCCCCAGACGCGCCCGATCTCGGTCGGCGTGATCCGATAGCGCGGCACGTACGCTCCGTAGCTCACGATCCCGGTGTCTTGCTTCATCGGTGTTCCTCTACAGTTCCTCGAGCCGCTCGAGGACGTCGGTCGCCCCCAGTTGGGTGGTCAGCAGGGGGATGTTCTCGATTTCGCTCAATCGGATGGCGAGCGGGTCGACCCGCCCGGGGTGCGAGAACACCACGGCGGCCGGCTTGAGCGGATGGGCGCGGATCGCCACCATCGGCGAGCGGCCATACCGGACGTTGGAAAAGATCAGCGCCCGCTGCGTGGTCCAGCCGTAGACCTCCACGAACCGGCTCGCGTCGATGGAGAGGATCGCTCGCGGCGCGTCGAGGAGCGTGAAGCCGTGGATGTCGCGGTGCAGGTCGACGCGGCTGACCGGCTCCGCGTCGAGCCGCTCGGCGAGCGCCTTCAGGGGGACCGCGACGGTGAATTCGCGCAGGCCGACGATCCCGTCGGAGTGGGGCTTGAGCCCGAGACGCTGGCCGACGCGTCCCCCCGTGTGGCGGTCCACGTCGAGGAGGGCTTCGACATACCGACGGATGAATGCGGCACCGGGGCTGGCGCGGCGCTCGGATTCGTAGTCGCTGACCACGGAGGGAACGGTCGCGAGCGACTTCGCGAGGTCGCGCTGGGAGATGCCGAAATCCTCCCGCCACTTGCGGAGCGTCCGTCCCGGGTGCGCCGACAGCACGACCTCTCCCGCGATCTTCTCGGAGAGCTCGGCGTCCACGTCCCGCAGTTCGAGCGGCCGTATAAATCGGTTCGGTTGTACGTCGTCCGGGGGGTTCGACACCGAACGAACCCACCGATAGGGGGAGCCGGCCGTTCCGGCGCGGCCGGCGGGAGTGGACCGGGCGAGAATTCCCGGACCCGGCGATGCCGGGCCCCTTTGAACTCGCGGCCTCTACCTTGCCAAGGTAGCGATCTTCCGGACTGATCTACCGGCCCACGTCCGAGGCGTCGCAAGCCGGCCCGGAGATAAGGTCTTTCTTCGGGACGGCCCGGCGCCCTCCGTGGGAGTAGCAAACCGGCACCGCCGAACACGAACACTTATCCACCGGGCCCGGCTCTGCGCGGCCGATGAGTGACGGGCCCGGCGCGGGCGAACCCATCGACATTCTTCTGAAGAGTACTCGCGACCTCCTTCGCCCCGAGGAGATCGTCCAGGAGGCGGCGCGCGACATCGTCAAGGAGGAGATCCGGCGCCACCTCGAGAAGACCCTCAAAGAGGACCCGAAGCTCGCGCAGGACCTCAAGGACGCCGTCCGTTCGCTCCTCGAAGCGCGCGCGCTCGAGTACGCGGCGCTCATCCGCGTCGGCACCTGCACGGCGCGCCTCGGTCTCGCGACCATGCCTCCCGCCATCCGGTCGGCGCTCACCAAGGACATCGTCGACCTGATCGGACGCGAACTCGGCCAGATCGCCGAGAGGTCCCTCTAGCGCCATGTCGATCCCGGCGGACGGGGTCCGGATCTACGAAGTCAAGCGCGTCGACGTCGAGGGCGCGATCGTCATCGACGGGTTCCCGTCGGTCGGCCTCGTCAGCTCGATCGTCGCCAACTACCTCATCGACACGCTCGAGATGGAGCAGATCGGCATCGTCGAGTCGCCCGCCTTCCCGACCGTCTCCCTCGTCCGGAACGGGAATCCCCAGCACCCCGTGCGGATCTACGCCGGGCACCCGCCGAGCACGAAAGGCGGCCCGGTCGCCGACAAGATCGTCGCCTTCGTCTCCGAGTTCCACCCTGCCCCCGCCATCATCCACCCGCTCGCCACCGCCATCCTCGACTGGGTCCAGGAGCAGCGCTGCAGCATGCTCGTCTCGCCGGAGGGACTCGTGGTCGACCGCCCGAGCGCCCCGGCGAGCCCGCACCGCTCGATGAAGCTCGCCGACGTGAAGATCTACGGCGTCGCCAGCACGCGCAAGGCGCGCGAACTGTACATCGAGCCGAACATGAGCCCCTTCACCGAGGGGGTCATCACCGGGATCGCCGGCGTCCTCCTCAACGAGGGGCGACGGCGCGGCTTCGACGTCCTGACGTTCCTCGCCGAGGCGCAGGCGGATTACCCCGACGCCCGCGCGGCGGCGAAGGTGATCGAGGCGATCAACCGGATCTTGCTCCGCTCGCCGCTCGACCCCGTGCCGTTGTACCACGAGGCCGAGCGGATCGAGCAGCAGCTCTTGACGATCCAGCGGCGCGCCGCCGAGAAGGGGCACTCCGACCGCCCCGCGCCGGCGTCGCAGCCGATGTACCGGTAGAGCCACTCGGCACCCGCGCGAGCAGTTCGCGCACGCCCTCGAGCAGCCGGTCCGCGTCCTCGGTGTTCGTGTAGAGGTAGAACGAGGCCCGGACGTTGCCGTCGAGCGATCGCTCGGCGTACCAGGAGTGGACGCAGTGCCGGCCGGAGCGGACCATCACGCCGTGGCCCTCGTCGAGGAACAACGCCGCGTCGTGCGGGTCGACGCCGTCGATGGCGAAGGCGAAGACGCTCGGTCGATTCGCCGGGTCGGCTGGACCCAGCCGCCGAATTCGCGACTCCCCCTCGAGCCCCCGCGTCACCCGCGCGTTGAGCGCCCGGTCGTGCGCTTCGACCTCCTCGAGGCCGGCCCGTCGCAGGAAGTCGACGCCGACGGCTGCACCGAGAACTCCCGCGTAGTTCTGGAGTCCCGCCTCGAAGCGGTACGGCGGGGGCCGCAGCTTGTGCTCCGTGAGCGTCGACCACTCGACGGTCTCGCCGCCCGCGACCAGCGGGCGGAGCTCGGCGAGCGCCTCCGGGCGGCCGGCGAGCACCCCGGTGCCCGTGGGTCCGAGCATCTTGTGGGCGGAGATCGCGTAGAAGTCGATGCCGTCGCGCTCGAGGTGGATCGGCCGGTGCGGGGCCGCCTGGCAGCCGTCGATGAGGACCTGCGCGCCGTGGTCGTGGGCGCGCTCGGCGATCTCCCGGACCGGGAGCGAACGGCCGTCGAGGTTGGACGTGTGGAAGAGGCTCACGAGCCGGACGCCCTTCGCGAGCGCCGTCTCAAGAGCGTCGCCGTCGAAGGTTCCGTCGTCCCGGAGCCGCAGGATGTCGAGTCGGACCCCGCGCTCCGGTCCGAGCCGCTGCCAGAGGATCAGGTTCGAGTTGTGCTCTTGGTCGGAGACGAGGACCCGGTCGCCCCGCTTCCAGGAAATTCCCTGGCCGACGACGTTGATCGCCTCCGTGGAGTTCCGGACGAAGACGATCCCCGCCGGAGAGGGCGCCTCGAGGAACTTCGCGAACGTCTCCCGCGCGGCCTCGAACCGATGCGAGACCTCCTCGGCAAACCGGTGGAGCGAGCGGCCGGCGCACCCCGGGTAGTCCCGGTAGTACTCCGCCATCGCGTCGAGGACCTCCTGCGGGACGAGGGACATGCACGCGGAGTCGAGGTACGCTGGGACCCGCCCGTCGTCCCGCGTTCGCAACGCCGGGAAATGGGTCCGCAAGGCGTCGAACTCCGCGGTCATCGCTCCTGCAATCCGACGGCGGCCGCCGCGAGGGCGGCGGCGCCGACCACGAGGGACTCCTCGGGCGGCGCAAAGGTGGGGCTGTGCAAGTTGGCCGGCGGCCCGGGGACGCCGGCGCCGAGTTTCAGGAACGAGCCGGGGACGTGCTCCAAGTACCGGGAGAAGTCCTCCGCCCCCATGACGGGAGCGGTCAGCTCTTCCAACTGGGCGTCTCCGAATTCTTCGCCCAAGATCCCGACCAGACGCTCCGTGACCGGCGGGGAATTCACGAGAACCGGGTAGCCGCGGAAGTACTCGACCCGCGCGCTCGCTCCGAGGCTTTGGGCGATGTGCCGGACCCGGGTGCGGAGGAGGCGCTCGATCGCGTCCCGCGTCTCCGGCCGAAACGTGCGGACGGTCCCCTCGAGCTCGACCTCGGGTGGGAGAATGTTGTGCCGAGTCCCCCCGTGGACCATCCCGACGGACACGACGACCGGGTCGACGGGATCCCGCGCCCGGCTGACGATCGCTTGCATCCCGACGATGATCTCCGCCGCGGCGACGACGGCGTCCGGGCCCCGGTGCGGGTAGGCGGCGTGACCGCCGCTCCCCCTCACCACGATGCGGAACCGGTCGGCGGCCGCCATCAGGGGACCCTTCTTCCAGCCAATCTGCCCCGCCGGGACCTCCGGGGCGACGTGTTGGCCGACGACGAAATCGACCTTCGGAGATTCCAGGCAGCCGCGCTCCACGAAGGGACCGGCGCCGCCGGCCTCCCCCTGCTCTTCGGCGGGCTGGAAGAGCAGTCGTACGGGGCCCTTCACTCGCGGGCCGGCCCGGACGAGCAGCGTCGCGGCCCCGAGAAGGCAGCTCATGTGGACGTCGTGCCCGCACGCGTGCATCCGGCCGGGGACCTTCGACCGGAACGGAAGTCCGGTCTTCTCTTCGACCGGGAGGGCGTCCATGTCGGCGCGCAGGGCGACCACTGGACCCGGGCGGTCGGGACCGATCGTGGCGAGAACTCCCGTGAAGTCGGGGTAGACCGTGGGGGTGAGCCCCAGCTCGCGCAGCGCGCGAACCACCTTCTCGCGGGTCTTGTGCTCCTGGTTCGCGAGCTCCGGCTCCTCGTGGAACGACTCCCGCCAGCCCCGCATCGCGGGGAGGAGCTTCCGCGCCGCGACCGACCAAGGTCCCTGCGAGCGGGCCATTCCGCGTCGACGAGACGCACGACGGTATAACCCGGGCGGAGGGCAAGCGGGGTCACTCCGGGTACCCGTCTCGAAGCAGGCGTTCCGATGGCATGCGGGTACCACCGGCCGTCCGGGGACCGGGCAACGGTGGGCCCGGAGTCCCGCCGTTCTGGGAGTCTCGAACCCTTGGGAACTCCGGGGTCCTCGCCGCTACCTCGGCTGGCCGGCACGATGTCGCCGAACAGCGTCGCGGACGAGCTTCTTGACCAGGGCTACTGGGATCGGTTGATCGAGCGGGAAACGGAGCGCGGACTTGGTCCGGACATACGGGGCAATCTGCTCGGCATGCGGCTCGAGGTCCCTGGGTCGGAGGAAGAGACCGAGCCCCACCCCCTTGAGCCCGAAGTAGCAGAGCCGTCGCTCGACACCGACTTCCCCCGGGTAGCTGTAGAACGGTAGGCCGTAGCTGATACTCTCCTCGGCGTGGGGCGATGCCTCCCGGATGGCCTTCCGGACCATTCTCAGGGCCACCCGGGTTTCGGCCGGGGCCGTGAGAATGTACTCCTCGACGCTCTTCGCGGCAGGCATGGAAGCCCGAGCGCCCGCAGTCCCTTAGAAACTTGTCGCGCCGAGTCGCAGGTCAATCGCCGGTCGTCCGGGGGCGTCGGGGCACCGATGGTGAATCGGCGCGCGGAGTGGGCAGACGGACTCCGTGGGGGAGTTCCTTGGCATCGAAGCTGTCGCCTCGCTCCCCGGGATCGGGACACCGGGGGGGCTCAGCTTCCGCCCGCCGGACCACCGCTGATTTACGGGGTCTCGGTCTCTTCGTTCCCGTGCCGCCCCGGTTCGGCTCTCGGTTCTCGGAGCCCGCGCTCCCACGCCTAGCGGCCCTCGCCGGCGTTGCGCTCGGGGTCGCGATGGTCGTGTCGACCGTCATCGCTCTAGGGCCAGGGAGTCGTCCGTACTGGCAAACGACGGTCTCGGTGCCGGCGGACGCCAACGCGATGCAGCCGGACGAAGTGAGCTTCCACGGGGCAACCTTCACCATCTGGTGGCCGCCCGCTCTCCCCGCCCATTCCATCTCGACCGGGCTCCAGGGCGTCGAAATTCAAATCGCCGAACCGTCTGGTGCCGTGGACAACACCAGCACAGGCTGCGGTGCGTGCGGATCAGGAGTTCAGAGCTGGTACTCGTCCGATGGGGGCGTCGGAGTCTCGTACACGGACGGCTCGTTCGAGCTGGTCACCCTCCTCGTGGCCGTTTGACGTGGGACTCGAAGAGCAAGGCGCGCGAGTCCTGTCAGCGCGGCGCTCGTTTCTTCGTACCGGCGGGGCGGGCTCTCGGAGGGTGGGGCTCGCGATGCGTGCGACGCTCCACGCCTGCGCGGACGAGCGCTTTCACGCCGGCCCCGTCGATCGCACCCCCCACCGGGAAGTCGATGGCCCTTGACATTCCGTTGAGCTGCGCATTGAACAGCCTCTTGGGGTCGGGACGGCTCGAGCCCTCGACGAAACTGATTCGGACGCGCCCTTTCAGGGGGATGAGGAGGCACACGATGCCGTCGTGCTCGAACACGGCTGCGCCGAGGGGACTGCTCGGCTTCCTCCACTTGACGGCCTCGACGATCTCGGGGTCGGCCGAGTGGATGATCTCACGGAGCCTGGCAAGGAGGACCCTGCGCTCGTCGGGAGTGCCGTCGATAATGGCGTCGATGTCGGGGTTGCGGCCGGGCATCTGTCCCGTCCACCGGAGCACGAGTCTTCATGGTTTCCGTGCTGCCAGGCGGTGAAGGAACCCCCACGCGTGGGCCGTGGACCTCACGGACCCCAGCCGGCCACGGGCCTCAGGGATCGAGGCCCGTCCGGAGGGAGGCCGGGCGAGCGGAAGCGACGACCTCTGCCGTCGGCAACGGACGCATCGGCGAGGGACCGTTGTACCCCGGCTCGCTCCGACTCGAACAGAATGGAGGGTCCGCCGACCGGGCCCTCCAAGCGATTCGAGCAAGTCGCGACGTTCCTCTTGGCCGTCTTCTTGGTCGCCGTCGTGGCGGCTCTCGCCATCACTCTGTCCTCGGTGGCGTCCTCGGTGCGCCTGATCGCTGCGGGCGCCGTGATCCCGATTCTCGCAGTGACTCTCGCCCTGCTCTACTTCGAGCGCCGAAGGCGGCCTTGGAGTTACGCGGGAGCCGCCGCCCTCGGAGCTCTCGGCGTCAGTCTTCGGCTCCTTGTGAGCACTCAGCCATGGTTGGAAGTGGACGGAGGACTGCCCGTCGCTGTCACCGTCGCGTACGTGGCGTTGGGAATCCTTGTGGTGGTAGCGAGCGTTGGAGCCTATCTCCGTCTTCGGGGCGCGCGCCGTCGAACTTCCTCGGCCTCCCACCCACGGATTCGGCCCCTGGACGTCGTTCCAAGCCCATCCGTCGCCGGAGCTTGGATCCAACCTGCAAGGACTCGAGCAGGCTACCACGAGGATTCAGGGCCGAGACCCGCCGGTTTGATGAACGACGCGCGTGTTCGCAGACGGATCGCGAGGAACGCGCGGGACGGAGGGATGGCCGGTGCGGGGAAAGGGAGTCTGCTACGACGTAGGTCGGGTGATGCTGGGGCGCAATTGGCGACCCGAGTTCGACCCCAAAATCGTCCACCGAGAGCTGGAGATCATCAAGAACGATCTCCACTGCAACGCGGTACGCCTCCAGGGCCTGGACCTCGACCGGCTCACGATTGCCGCGGAGGACGCCTTGCAGCAGGGTCTCGAAGTGTGGTTCTCTCCCGAGATGTGGGACCGGGATCAGGAAGAGACCCGGGCCTACGTCGTGAACGGCGCGAGGAGGGCCGAAGAGCTACGCACGAGATGGCCGAACAACGTGGTCTTCAGCGTTGGGAGCGAGGTGACCCTGTTCACCCAGGGGTTCCTCCAAGGCACCAACGTCCTGGAACGGCTCTCCCACCCGTCCTTGCGGGAGACTCTGAAGGCGGGCAAGCACAATCCTCCCCTCAACGCCTTCCTGGCCGCCACGAACACCCAGGTCCGCGAGGTATTTCGTGGACCGGTCACCTACGCTTCCGTTGGGCTCGAAACCGTCGATTGGACCCCGTTCGACTTCGTGGGTGTGGACTTGTACCGCGAGAAGCGCGGGAGAGAGATGTATCCGAAGCTGATCGAGCGGTACTTGGGCTTCGGCAAGCCCCTCGCAAACATGGAGTTCGGCTGCTGCACGTTCCAAGGCGCCGAGGATCTTGGGGGTCGAGGGTGGGATATCGTCGATTGGAGCAAAATGCCACCCGAGCTCAAGGGCGAGTACGTCTACGACCAGACCACGCAGGCGCGAGAGGTCGCAGAGCTCCTTCGAATCAACGACGAGGCGGGCGTCAATTCGACGTTCGTGTTCACGTTCGTCGAACCCGGGGCGGGGGTCCAAGACGACATGGAACAGCAACTCGTCCAGACCCTGAAGTTCGACCTGGACATCGTCCGATACAGTTTGGTGAAGAGCTTCCTCGACGGGCGCCACGGAACCGTCTATCCCGGGATGCCCTGGGAGCCGAAGGAGGCGTTCAAGGCGGTCGCGGAGTACTACGCGAATCACTGAGGTTTCGCGCGATGGACAAAGGTCAGGACCCGGGCTGCGACTCTGCGGCCCTTGGGAAAAGCGCGCCCGGTCGATAACCGACCGCGAGAGCTCCGGGGGCAGCGTGGGGGGCACCGTGCGCTCCGCGTCCGGAAACCCGCCCATGGATCCATCCCCGAGGCTCCGAGATTCGGGGCGGAGACGGAGCTCGAGGTCGCACGCGAGGGAGCCGCTCTTCGACTCGGCGAGGTGGGGCTCGGATTCGGAGCCGCTTTATTGAGCGACGCCGTTCCGTGTTCCGGGGCAACGACCGTGAGCTGCGCATGTTGCGCCTGTGAGTCGTGCTGCAAGTGCTGCGCGTGTTGCGCCGTCGCCCAGGCGTGTTGTCCGAGCTGCACCGTGGGACCCCGGTCGACGCCCGAGCGATAACGTCCGATCACTCGGTCCAGGGCCCAGGGCTGGGCGCCGAAGGGTCGCTCTCCCGGACGGGGCCCCTTAGTTGGCTATTTATAGTAGGGGAAACTTACTAAACTCGTCTGGCCCCGTTGGAGCGCGCTCGCTCCGTCCACGGCCGGCAGGCACACACATGACGAAAATCATCGGAATTGACCTGGGCACCAGCAACTCCGCGGCGTCGGTCCTCGAGGGCGGACGCCCGGTCCTGATCCCCAGCGCGGAAGGGACGACCGTCGGCGGCGGCAAAGCGTTCCCGTCCTATGTGGCGTTCACCAAGGACGGTCAGCTCCTCGTCGGGGAGCCGGCCCGCCGGCAGGCGATCTCGAACCCCGAGAACACCGTCACCGCGTTCAAGCGCAAGATGGGGACGGACTCGAAGTACCGACTTGCCGGGAAGGAGTACACCCCCCAGCAGCTCTCCGCGTTCCTCCTCCAGAAGATCCGCCGGGACGCGGAGGCGTTCCTCGGCGAGAAGGTGGAGAAGGCGGTCATCACCGTCCCCGCCTACTTCAACGACAACCAGCGGCAGGCGACGAAGGACGCCGGCGCCATCGCCGGCCTCGACGTCGTCCGGATCATCAACGAACCCACCGCGGCCTCCCTCGCCTACGGTCTCGACAAGGGCGGGAAGCAGCAGAAGATCCTCGTCTTCGACCTGGGCGGGGGGACGCTCGACGTCACGATCATGGAGTTCGGCGACGGCGTCTTCGAGGTGCTGTCGACCAGCGGGGACACCCAGCTCGGCGGCACCGACATGGACAACCTCCTCACGGAGTGGATCTCCGCGGAGTTCCAGAAGGAGTCCGGCGTGAACATCCGCGCCGACAAGATGGCGATGCAGCGGGTGCGGGACGCCGCGGAGAAGGCGAAGATCGAACTCTCCTCCGTCCTTGAGACCCAGGTCAACCTCCCCTTCCTGACGGCGACCAGCGACGGCCCGAAGCACCTCGCGCTCACCGTCAACCGGGCCAAGCTCGAGGACCTCGTCCGCCCGATCATCCAGCGATGCCAGGCACCGCTCGAGCAGGCGATCCGGGACGCGAAGCTCGAGAAGGCGCAGATCCACACGATCGTCCTCGTCGGCGGCCCGACGCGGATGCCGATCGTTCAGAAGTTCGTCGAGACGTCGGTCGGCCGGCCGATCGAGCGCGGCGTCGACCCGATGGAGTGCGTCGCCATGGGCGCGGCGATCCAGGGCGGCGTCCTCGCCGGCGAGGTCAAGGACGTGCTGCTGCTCGACGTCACGCCGCTCGCCCTCGGCGTCGAGACCCTTGGCGGGGTGTTCACCCGGCTGATCGAGCGGAACACGACCATTCCGACCCGGAAGAGCTCCACGTTCACGACGGCCGCGGACAACCAGAGCTCGGTCGAGATCAAGGTCTACCAGGGGGAGCGCCCGCTCGCCGCGGACAACGTCGCCCTCGGGGACTTCATGCTCACCGGCATCCCGCCGGCGCCCCGCGGTACTCCGCAGGTCGAGGTGACGTTCGACATCGATGCGAACGGGATCCTCAGCGTCAACGCGAAGGACCTCGCCTCCGGGAAGAAGCAGGGGATCACGATCAGCGCCTCCAACAAGCTCTCGAAGGAGGACGTCGACAAGATGCTCCGGCAGGCCGAGCAGTTCGCCGACCAGGACAAGGCGCGGGCGCAGCAGGTCGAGAGCCGGAACAAGGCCGAATCGCTCTGCTACGAGGCCGAGCGGGTCCTCGCCGAGTCGAAGGAGAAGGTCAGCGAGAGCGACCGGACCGACGTCACCGAGAAGGTGAAGGTGGTCCGGGACGCCCTCGCGGCGAAGGGCGCACCGGACCTCGAGGCGAAGGTCGACGCCCTGACGCGGGCGCTCCACGCGATCGCGCAGAAGCTCTACGACGCCGCGGCGGCGTCGGCGACGCCGCCGGCCGGCGAGTCGCCCCCGCCGACGTCGGCCCCCGAGGAGCCGAGCAGCCCGCCCCCCTCGAACGGCTCGAAGACCGGACCGGTCGACGCCGACTTCAAGGTCGTCGACGACGCGCCGGAGTCCGGGAAGGGCCAGTCGTAGGCCAGTCTCACGCCGGGGACGCCGGCCAGCCTCGGCCCGGGGCGGGCCCGGTGTACCGAACGTCGGGACGGATCAGCCGGTTGTCTTGGGACTGCTCCTTCGCATGGGCTGCCCATCCCGCGGTGCGTGCCACCGCGAACGTCGGCGTGAACAGCTCACGCGGGAGCCCGACGGCCTCCAGGACGACCGCGCCGTAGAATTCGACATTGAGGAAGAGCCGGGCCTCGGGGCGCTTGCGCTGCAGCGCGGCGACGCCCGCGCGCTCGACCGCCTCGGCGACGCGCAGCCGCTCGGGGTCGGCAATCTCCTTCGCGATCTGCTTGAGGAGGACCGCCCGCGGGTCCTCCGTCTTGTAGGCGCGGTGGCCGAATCCCATGAGCCGTTCTTTGCGGCCGAGCGCCGCCTCGACCCACCGTTCGGCGTTCTCCGGAGTGCCGACGGCGTCGAGCATGTCGGCGACCTTCGAGGGAGCCCCACCGTGGGCGGGCCCCTTGAGCGCCCCGAGCGCGGCGACGGCCCCCGAGATGAGGTCCGATTGGGTGGAGATCACGATCCGCAGGGCGAACGTGGAGGCGTTCATCCCGTGGTCGGCGAGCATGATACAGTACTGCTCGAGCGCCCGGGCCTTCGCCGCCGGCGGGACCTCGCCGGTCAGTTGGTACAGGAAGTGGGCCACGTGGCCGAGCTCCGGTCGATCCGGAAGCGGGGCCCGACCGGACGAACGTCGGACGTACTGCGCCAGGATCGTCGGAGTCTTCGCAATCAGATCGAGTCCCTGTTCGTCGGTGGGGGGGTACCTCCACTCCGGACTCCCGAGCAGGCTGAGAAGGCTGCGCATCGCCTCGAGTGGCGGCAGGCCCGGCGGGACCGCCTCCATCCGGCGGGCCAGCGCGTGGGGCACGATGCGGCGCTCCCGGAGTTCCGCGGACAGCCGTTCCGGCGGGTCCCTCGCCGGCGGCTCTCCCCAGAGCAGGAGATGGACCACGCCCTCGTAGCTGGCACGCGGCACGAGCTCGCCGATGTCGAAGCCCCGGTACGAGAGACCGCCGGTCTCTCCCGCGACCAACGTGAGGGACGAGTCCCCGAGCACGACGTGCTCGAGGCCCTTTCCGGAGGTCGCCATCGATTTCGGAGGACCGGTCCGGTCACTTAGCGTATCGGCCCCGGGCCGGCCCGGGCGACGTCGCCGCCCGTTGGAACGGTCCGCGTGCTAATGTGTAGCACGAGGGTTATACCCCGGGACGCCGTCGCCCGACCGGGGCGCTCGACGTGGGAACGGCCGACCCGGGTCGCTTCGAACGACGCGGCGGGGGGTTCCGGTGGGCCGCAGTGCTCGTCGCCGTCTTGGCGTTGCTCCCCGTCGCCGCCGTCGCGATTCCGGCCCTGACGGCCCGCGAAACGGAATTGACCTCCTCCTCCGATGCGATCCTCCGTTCCACGGAGGTCGTAGGCGGGGCCGCGCCCCCGGTGCCGCCGCCGCCCCAGGGGGGACCGGGCCCGCGGGCCTCGAGCTCGATCCCTCCGTTGACGTGGGCGAATCTCACGGGCGTCTCGGGAGCGTCCCCCGGCCGGCTCGACCGGCCGTCGCTCGCGTACGACCCGCTTACGGGGACGGACCTCCTGTTCGGCGGGGGGGAGAACGGCCCGAGCGACGGCGCCGGAGATTCCAACGCGACCTGGACGTTCTCGAACGGAGTCTGGGCGGCCGTCCAGCCGACCGCCTCGCCCCCGAACGCGTCCGCGGCGACGATGGCGTTCGACCCGGAGGTGAACGCCTTCGTCCTCGTCTCGCCGAACTCCCTCGGCTTCGACGACAATCCTCCGGCCTCCACCTGGGAGTTCACCGGGGGCGAGTGGTCTCCGCTCTCGACCTCGGTCGTCGGGGGACCGCCGGGGACCCGGGACGGGGCGATGGTGTACGACCCGTCGGCGGGCGAGCTCGTCCGGTTCGGAGGAAACCAGTTCACCGCCAACGGGTGGTGGGACCGGTTGTCCAACGCCACCTGGGCGTTCGAATTCGGCGCGTGGGTCAACGTCACCGGAACTCGCGAGCCTCCGGCGTTGATCGCGCCCTCGATGGCCTACGACCCGGCCGAACACGGCGTTGTCCTGTTTGGGGGACTCACCGCGGGGAGCGGGGAGGCGGGCACGAACGAAACTTGGCTCTGGTCGAACTGGACGTGGACGCGGCTCATCCTCCCATGGAGCCCCCCCGGAGTGACGGAAGCCCAGCTCGGTTGGGACCCCGCGGTCGGGGGTCTGGTCCTAGCGGGGGGGACTCAGATCTGGGGGTCGACCGGCCCGGGGTCGATCCGCAACACTTCGTATGCCTTCGTCAACGGCAGCTGGACGAACTTCACGCCCGCCGCCCCGTTCCCCGGCGCAGTCGGCGCGGGGCTCGGCTACGAGGCGACGTCCGGTAGCCCGTTCCTCTTCGGCGGATCCGTCGACGGCACCACCGACGCCTTCACGTGGATGCTCGCCCGCGACCCGCCGGTGACGATCGAGTCGACGGGGGCGGAGACCGACGTCGGCGTCCACGTTGGCTTCGTCGACCCCCTCGGGGTCGCGGCCCCGGGGGAACAGATCGCGTGGTCGTTCGGTGACGGGACGAACGAGATCGGAGCAAACGCCACCCACGCCTTCGCTTCGACGGGCGTGTACGCCGTCAACCTCACCGGCTCCCTCCCCGGCGCGGCGCCTGCTCCGACGGGATGGGCCGCGACGACGGTGACGGTCCTGCGGGACCCGTCCGCCTGGGTCTCGCTCGAGAACACGTTCGTCGACGTGAGCGACTACGCGAGCGCAACCGCGACCCCGTCCCACGGAGTCGGGCCGTACAACATCTCCTGGTCGTTCGGCGACGGGAGCTACGCGTCTGGGGCGTGGTCCGTGAAGCATCGCTACCTGGCGCCCGGGAACTACTCGCTCGCGGCGACGGTGACGGACTCGCTCGGCGGGACCAACACGATGGCGATCGCCGTGCACGTCCAGCCGTACCCGTGGGTCGACCTCGCCACCCCCCAGGTCGCCTACGACTTGGGCCAGACGATCCACCTGCAGGCGGCCACGCAGAACGGTTCGGCGCCGTTCACGTTCTCCTACACTGGGCTCCCGCCGGGGTGCCCGAGCGAGAACGTCTCCAACTACACCTGCGAGCCGACGGGAACCGGCGCGTACTCGGTCCAGGTGACCGTGCTCGACGCGAACGGGGTGCAGGACACGAGCGGGATGGTGCTCGTGACGATCGCCCCCCCGCTGAACGGCACGCTCAGCCTCTCCGCGCGCGTCGTCGACCTTGGCGCGTCGGTCACGGTCGGGGCGAGCCTCGCGAGCGACGGAAGCGGGAACGCCTCCGTGACCGTCTCCTCGCTCCTGCCGTGTCGCGCGGTCGCCACGCTGGAGGACGTCTGCACCCCGACGCTTCCCGGCACGTACATCATCAGCGCGGTCGCCGCCGACCAATCCGGCGCCACGGAGCCGCTGGTCCCGACGGAGCTCGTCGTGAACGCCGCCCTGACGTTGAACGCCAGCGTCCCGGCCGGACCCGTGGCCCGAGGGACTCCCGTCCTACTCTCGGTCGACGTGGGCGGCGGGACCCCACCCCTTCGGGTCGACTTCGAGTCGGTCCCGGACGGTTGCTATGCCCTGAACGCGACCGCCTATCGCTGCGACTTCCAGCTGGCCGGAACCTACCCGATCTCGGCATCGGTGACCGACGCCCTCGGCAACACGGCGACGACGCACGCCGAGGTGGTCGTCCAGGCGCCCGCGTCCGGGGTCGGCGCGACGCCGACCCCGGTGCCCCCCTCGACGGGGTCGATCGATTACGTGTTCTGGGGGCTCGTCGCGGCTGCGGTGGCGGAGATCGCGATGTCGGTCCGCCACAACCGCTCGCCGGACCGTCGCTGGCGCGACCGCGTCCGGAAAGGCTTATGGAGCGTTTTCGGGTCGGCGCCCATCGATGCTTCCGACGCCGACGCAATTCCTGGAGCGGACGCTCCCCCGTAGAGCGACGCTGGCGCTCAAGGACGGTCGGACCCTGACGGGCCGATTGGTCGGGCTCGACGAGCAGCTGAACCTCGTGCTCGACGACGCCGAGGAGTCGGGGGGCGCGGTGGCGCGACGGCTCGGCCGGGTCGTCGTCCGCGGCTCGAGCGTCGCGAGCCTGGTGACCGACGACGGACCGGGCCATCGGAGCGGGGCTCCCGCGGCGCCATGACCGTCGCCGCCGCGCCGTCGAAGGGACCGGAACTGGCGATCCTCCGCCACCTCGCCTCGGTCGGCGGGAGCCACACGCCGATCGTCCTCTCTTCCCGCGAAGCCGGGGCCGCCGTCGGCGTCAGCCAGCAGGCGGCCGACCGCCATCTGGTCGCGCTCGCCAAGCGCGGCCTCATCACGCGCCAGCTCGCCGCACGCCGCCAGCGGATCTCGGTGACGCCGGCCGGGATGGAGCAGCTCCGCCGGGAGTACGAGCAGTACCGCCGGATCTTCGAGGGGCCGGGTCGAATGAAGTTCTCCGGGGAGGTCGCCTCGGGTCTCGGGGAGGGCCGGTACTACCTGAGCCAGCCCGGGTACATGCTTCAGTTCGCCGAGCGGCTCGGTTACTCGCCGTATCCGGGGACGCTCAACGTTCGGGTCGGACCGGAAGACCGGGAGCGTCTGGACGCCGCCCGCCACTGGAAGGGAATCCGGATCGACGGGTTCGAGGCGGGCGGCCGGACGTTCGGTGGCGCCACGTGCTTCGAGGCGCGGCTCGGAGGCCGACGCTCCCACTGGATCGTCCCGGACCGGACCCACCACACCGACGTGGCCGAGTTCATCGCGCCCGACTTCCTCCGGAAGGAGCTCCCCGCCAAGGACGGCGACCGCGTCGACGTGACGATCGAGGAGGCGTAGGTGCCGGAGTCGGTCGCCCGCGCCGTGGCGCGCGAACGTCGTCCTCCGCCCGGTAGCCCACCGACCGCTCGCGAACCGGTCAATCTGTGGAGCGAGGACGAGGCGATTGGGACCGACCGCGTCCGCGCGTTCGTCGCCATCCTCCGGACCCGTGGCTGCTACTGGGCGGATGTGAAGGGCTGCTCGATGTGCGGCTACGCCCGCGATACGCTCGGACGGTCGGCGACCTCGGAGGAGCTGCAGACCCAGCTCGACCGGCTCCTGGAGCGGTATCGCGGGGAGCCGTACGTGAAGGTGTACACCTCGGGGAGCTTCCTCGACGACCGGGAAGTCGACCCGGAGTCCCGGGTCCGGCTCGCGAAGGCGTTCCACGGACGCGCGCGGCGGCTCCTGTTCGAGACCCTCCCGGAGTTTGCGACCGAGGCCGCCGTCGGCGCGGTACGCGACGCGTTCGACGGCGAGCTCGAGGTCGCCCTCGGTCTCGAGTCGACGCAGCCGGAGGTGCTCGGCCGGCTGATCAACAAGGGCGAAACGCCCGCGGAGTACCTCGCCGCTGCCGACCGACTCCGCTCCTTCCGCGTCCACCCGAAGGCGTACCTATTGCTGAAGCCGCCGTACCTCACCGAGGCCGAGTCGGTCGCTGACGTGATCCGGTCGGTGGAGGTCGCCCGCTCGCACTTCGACGCGATCTCGGTGAACCCGGTGCACATCCAGAACGGCACGGTCGTCGAGTGGCTGTTCCGCCGAGGACGGTACCGGCCACCCTGGCTGTGGAGCTTGGTGGACGCAATGCGGGCCGGCGCGCCGGGACGCGGGGCCACCCGGCTCGTCACCTTCCCGACGGCGGGTGGGCTGCCGCGCGGACCGCACAACTGCGGGCGGTGCGACCGGACGGTGCTCAACGCCCTCGAAGAGGCGTCGCTCTCCCAATCGTTCGAGGGCTTGGATCCGCTGACCTGCGAGTGCCGCGGAGAGTACGAGCGCTGGCGCGACCTCGAGGCGCTCGGGGTCGAGGCGTGAGCGCGCTCGCCCCGAAGCTCCCGAGTTACGCGCACGAGACGATCACCCGGTTCCTGCGCGCCCACTTGGATGGCCCTCCGGCGCACCGCGCCGTCGTGGGCCTGTCCGGCGGCATCGACTCGGCCCTCGTGGCGCGCCTGGCGGTCGATGCGGTCGGCGCCGCCCGGGTCGTCGGGGTCCTCCTCCCGGACGAGCTGTACTCCGACGCCCTCCGTGCGGAGACGGAAGCGTTCGCGAACTCCCTCGGCGTCCAGGTGCGCGTGGTCCCGATCGGCCCCGTCGTGGACGCGGTCCGCAAGACGGTCCCCGGCACGACCGACCGAACGACCCTCGGCAACGTCGCGCCGCGCCTTCGGATGACCGTCCTCTACACGATCGCCCGGTCGGTCGGAGGCCTCGTCGTCGGGACGGGCAACAAGTCGGAGCTCCTCCTCGGCTACTTCACGAAGCACGGCGACGGGGGCGTCGACCTGCTTCCGATCGGGGACTTGTACAAGACCGAAGTACGGGAGCTCGCGGCCCAGCTCGGACTTCCGGAGGCGGTCCGTACCCGGGCCCCGACGGCTGGGCTCTGGGAGGGTCAGACCGACGAGGCGGAGCTCGGTCTCCCGTACGAGTCGATCGACCGGATCCTGAAGGGGCTTGAGGAGCTCCGAGAGCCCGAGGAGATCGCCCGGGTGACCGGGATCCCCCGCGCCCAGGTCGATGCGATCGTCGCCCGGGTGACCCACAACCGGCACAAGCGGCGGCCGGCCCCGATTCCGAAGCTCGGGCTCCGGACCGTCGGCGTCGACTGGCGCGACTGAGCTAGGCCTCAGTCGATCTCGTCCTCGGTCAGGTTCGGGGACGGCGGCCCGGTGTCCCACTCGTTGGGGTTCACGACGAACATCGTCCCGCCGTGAACGAGGCCGGCTTCGCCCGGCGGCGGTGGGTGATACGGGTACGTCGCGTTGGGGGGCGAGGTCGGGAAGAAGACGGGCGGCCGCGGCGGGTTCTGGAAGTCGAAGAACCCGAGCGGGAGCGGTGCATTGCAGTCCCGGTGGGTGATGCAGCCGAGGCCGAAGCGCCACTCGATGAAGTGCAGGATCGACTCGAAGTACCCGAGCGAGTGGACGACCAGTCCGGCCGTCGTGTACGGGCTAATCACGATCAGCGGCACGCGGAACGAGAGCCCGAGCGGGTCGATTGACGGCGGCGCGACGTGGTCGTAGAACCCGCCGTAGTCGTCCCACGTGAGGAAAATTGCCGTGGAGTTCCAGTCCGGTGAGGCCTCCACCGCGTCGACGACACTCGCGACGTACGACTCCCCGAGGGAGAGATTGGCAGGCGGGTGGTCGGAGAAGCTCGGGTCGGGGATGACCCACGAGACGTCGGGAAGCTGGCCGGCCGTCGTGTCGTTGAAGAAGTCGCTCCGCGAGACGAAATGGTGGACGTACCACTGAGTGTACGATTCGTACTTCGCGGCGAGCGGGTTCCAGTAGTTGTAGGCGGAGTGGGAGTACACCGTCGCCGCGCCGTTGATGGCGGCCTGGTACGAGGGGAGAGCCCAGTCGTAGTACTTCCACGTCGTCGACGGGGAGTTGTTGAGGAGGTCCTCGACCGTCTCGGTCTGGTTGGAGGCGTTCAGGTAGGCGTGCTTCGCCTGGAACCCGCCGTTGGCGAGGACGGTGGTGTTGATCGATTGGGGCGGCGCCTGGCCCGCCAGGAGGTACCAGTGGTTGGGGAGGGAGTACGAGAGTGCCGAGGAAAAGAAATTGTCCGCGAGGCCGAACTCCTCCGCCATGTCCCAGTAGTCCGGAAGCGTCGCTCCGGTGTAGTAGCCGAACGGCGTGAGACCGGTGTGCTCGGCGGAGTAGAACCCGTCCATACGTCCGTCGTCGATCGATGCGACCGACGCGTTCCACTCGTGCGGCGGGGAGGGAGTCACGAGGCCGGACGCGTTGTAGGGGTAGGGCGTAATGCAACCTTGGGAAGGGTTCGAGGTATCGTACGGAATGCAGGTGCCCGACGGAATCCCGTTCGCGGTGTCCGGGCAGTACGGCCCGTAGGTTTGGCAGTAGGCGCCGAACAGATTGTCGTAGGCATGGTTCTCCATCACGACGACGACGATGTGGTGGATGGGAAAGTTCGCGGGGCCACCTGGGACGGTGCCCTCGAGGTAGACCAAGGGAACGGCCGTCGCGACCACCACCAGAACCACGATGGCCGATGCGGTGGTGCGATGGTGATTCGAGGTCGACACCGCGGACTCCGACGCTCCGGGTCGTTGGGCCCCGTCGCTCGGGAGGTTCGAGATGGACGCCACGATGAGGGGAGCCTACCCGCGGGAGTCCTTCATTGTACCGTACGACCCCTGGTCCGCCGGAGGAGCGGACGCGAACGGTGCCCTCGCCGAAGCGCGAAACCTTTTAGTGAACGGGCGCTCGGCGGGGACGAGCCTGCGCGAACCGCGCGGGGGCGCGAAGGCGAGGGATGGACCGGGAGACCTACCGTCGACTGTACGAACGTCTCGCCACCGTCGAGGACGTGGCGACCGTCGCCGCGGCCGAGCAGCTCGACGAGGAGCTCCTGTTCGTCATCCACACCCACCGGGTGACGCGCGATGCCACGCGCCGCTTCTACGTGGTCAAGCGCCAGGTCCCGCGCCTCGCCACGCAGTGGCGCCACGGTCGGACCATCCTCGACATCGCGAAGGAGTGGAAGTTCCCGCCCGTCCTCACGGGCCAGATCCTCCTCGGGGAGCTCGGTGTGCCGCGCAAGAAGGTCTGGCAATCGTTCCTCCATCCCGAGACCGCACCCGACGCCCGCATCCGCACCGAGGTCGAGGAACTGCTGCGCCACGACCAGATTTACTCCCCCGCCGGGATGGACCGGCAGCGCGCCCGCGGCGAGGTCGGCGAGGCGCGCCTCTACGCGTGGCTCGAGAAGCACGGCATCGGGTACCGGACGGAGAAGGATCTCCGCGGAAAGTACTCGAAGACCCCCGACGCCCTCCTCGACCAGCCGATCATGTTCTACGGCCAGAAGATCACCTGGATCGAATCGAAGGGGAACTTCGGCGACGACGTGGAGCTGAAGAAGAACCTGAAGCGCCAGCTCGGCCCGTACACCGAACTGTTCGGCGAGGGCGCAGTCGTCTACTGGTTCGGGTACATCGACGGGGCGGAGTCGCCGCCGGGGATCCTGCTCTGGGACGGCGAGACGATCGAGGGCCTCACGCCGGTCCCACCGGACCATCCCGAGGAATCTCCGTCTGCGTCCCCGTCGCCAAATCCCGTTCGACGATTTGGCCACGGGCGAGCTCCTGCGGCCCGACGATCCACGCCCGGCGCGCCCGGCGCCGCGACGCCTCCCTGAGCTGGCGCGAGAGCGACCGCCGCATCGGGTCGAAGTCGGCGGAGACGCCGGCTCTCCGCAGCTTCGCGACGAGCTCGAGGACGACGGAGCGGACCTCGGGGCCGGTCGCCACGACGTAGGTGTCGAGCGGCGGCTCTCCCTCCGGCCAGCGCCCGTTCGCCCGGAGCAGGAGCTCGAGGGTCTGGTCGCCGATGGCGAGCCCGCACGCCGGGGTCGGTGGACCGCCGAACAGCTCCACCAGGTGGTCGTACCGACCGCCGCCGAACAGCGAGCGGAGGTCCCCCTCCTTGTCGAACGCCTCGAAGACGGAGCTCGTGTAGTACTCGAGGCCCCGGACCACCGTGGGGTCGTACACCGTCCGGTCGGCGACGCCGACCGTTCCGAGCAGGGCGAACGTGTCGCGGAGTCGCGCCACCCCGGCGTCGGCCGCTTCCCCGAGCCCGAGACCGGCGAGCTCGTCGAGGATGGGTCCCATCGACCCGGCCGGGACCCCGTCGCCGGCCTTCTCGAGGTGCGCGCGCAGGAAGTCGATCCCCTCGGGCGTGACGCCCGCGCCGGCGAGCGCGTCGGCGAACTCGCCGCCCGACGTCTTGCGGGACCGGTCGACGGCCCGGAAGTACCTCCCCCCGTCCTGGACGCCGAAGCGCCGGCCGATCCCCTCGGCGAGCGCGCGGTCGTTCAGCCGGAACGCGTAGAGCCCGGTCGCCCCGGCGTCGTCCATCAGCGCGGCCGCCGTCTGGAGAAGCTCGACCTCGGCCTCCACGCCCGGCACGCCGAGGATGTCGAGGTTGAACTGGGAGAACTCACGCGTGCGTCCGGACTGCGGCTCCTCGTAGCGCCACAGCTTCGAGTGCGTGAACCACTTGACCGGGAGCGGCTCCGCCTTCGCCCGGTCCACGAAGATCCGGGCAAGCGACGGCGTCGTTTCAGCGAGGAGTGCGACCGGTCGGTCGCCCTTGTCGCGGAACGCCCAGACCTGCTGGCCGATCTCCTCGCCACTCTTCGCTTGGAACAGCTCGAGGGATTCCACCGACGGGGTCTCGAGTTCCTGGAAGCCCGAACGCCGGGCGGCGGCGCGCATGCGCCGGAAGATCTCGCTCCGCGCCCCGCCGTCGGGCGGCGGGTAGTCGCGGAAGCCGCGAAGGGTCTCGAACGGCACGCTTCGGCGAGCGGTCCGTGAGTACTAAAGCTTCGGGCCGGGGGCGTCGGCGGGTGCGGCGAGAACGGGTCCCGCGAGCTCGCGGAGACGGCGGTACGAGCCGACCACGGAGACGAAGCTCCGTCGCCGAAGCGCTGGGGCGATTTCGCGCATCTCGGCCAGCGCCGGTCCGACGTCTTGGCCCGCATCGCGGGCCGCCGTGAGGGCCGTTTTCTGCCGCGCGAGTTCGGCGAGGAACGATGGCTCGAGGAGCGACCAGAGCGCGAGCCCCGCCCGGGCGAGGACGGGTTCCGCGGCCGCGAGGTCGCCCGCCTTCGCGAGACGGCGGCCCTCGGCGAGGGGGCCCAGCGCCGGGGTCGGGTCTCCGCCGAGCTCGCGGATGGTCTCCGCGAGGAGCTCCGCCTGCCCGCCGAGGACCTGGACCGTCGCCCACTTCTCCTCGAGGCGGCTCAGCGTGTCGTCCAGCCGTCGCAGGCGGCGCTGGGCGCCGCCGAGGTCGCCGAGGGCGAGGGCGGCGCGGCAGCTCTCGAACTCGACGTCCGGGCCGGACGTCGGGGCGAACGAGCTCAAGGCGTTGCGGCGGGCCACGAGCGACTCGAACTGCTCGGTGAAGGCACCCGCGATGTGGATGAACAGTTCCCGGCCGAGCACCTCGAACGACGGGGCGTCGTCGGCCGCGACCGCGTCGCGGGCCCGCAGGGTGAAGTCGCCGGTGTCGATCCCTTGGCGCCGCGCGATCTGGAGGTACTCCTCCACCTGGCGCCGCGCGATCTCGACGCCACGGGCCGACGGGAGGACCGGGAGCGAGTCGATCGACCGGGGGCTTCCGGTCGAGGGAAGGGCCGCCGGAGTCGGAGGGGGGTGGAACGTGGGAGGAACGCTCGCCGCGTCCGCCCCGTCCCCACCCGCCGTCGCATCTCCCACGGCGGAGAGGATCTCCTGGACGGCGTGGGCGAACTGCGGGTCGGAGTCGGGGAGGCCCGCCGCCTCGCGCACCGGTCCGAACAGGTCGACCGAGAGCCCGCAGCGGACGCAGGCGCGTCCGTCCTCGGGATTGTCGGAGCCGCAGGCAGGGCAGACCGGCACGCTCGCTCCGCTCTAGGTCTTCTGGCTTCGGCCGGAGAACCCGGAGCGGGCGAACGACGGAGGCCGGATCGAGGGTCGGTAGGTCCGGTCGCTCGCCATGGCGCGCAGCGCCCGGATCCGCTCCTCGGTCGGCGGATGGGTGGAGAACCAGTTCATCATCGAGCGGCCCCGGAACGGGTTCACGATGTAGAGGTTCCCCGTCGCCGGGGACCCGGAGGTGAGCGGCTGGGCGGCGTTCCCGCGCTCGAGCTTCCCGAGCGCGCTCGCGAGGGAGAGCGGGTCGCCGATGGTGCGCGCCCCGACCTCGTCCGCCTTGCTCTCGCGGCTGCGGGAGATGGCGAGCTGGATCAGCATCGCGGCGATCGCCGCGGGGATGACGGCGAGGAGCGCCCCGAGGCCGTTGTTCCGGTTGCCGCCACCGCCGCCGAACATCGCCCCGAACAGGGCGAACTCGGCGAGGTAGGAGATGGCACCCGCGAGGGTCGCGGCGAACGTCATCAGGAGGATGTCGTGATCCTTCAGGTGGGCGAGCTCGTGGGCGAGGACGCCGCGGAGCTCGCGGTCGTCGAGGAGGTGAAGGATCCCCTCGGTGGCGGCCACGACCGCGTGCTTCGCGTTGCGACCCGTCGCGAACGCGTTCGGGTTCATCGTCGGGACGATGGCGATCCGCGGCGCCTCGAGTCCGAACATCGGCGCGAGCTCGGCAACGATGCGGGCCAGCCGCGGGGCCTCCTCGGGCGTGACGATCTTCGCGTGGGACGTCCAGAGGACGAACCGGTCGCAGAAGAAGTAGGCGCCGAGGTTGAACACCAGCGAGAGCCCCAGGGCGATGATGAGGCCCCCGAGGAAGCTCCCGAAGACGAGCGCGCCAGCGATGGCGCCCACGGCGACGAACAGTGCGATGATCGCGGCGAACAGAGCCGCGGTCCGGAAGGACGGATGCGACATCGGAACCGGTTGGCCATCGAGGTCGGCGCGGTTTAAAAGGGTGCTAGGGCGACCGCCGTCGTCCGGGCTCCGGTCCGAGGGGCGCGAGATGACGGCGCGCGGAGGGGGTCGGGTGGTAGGTTCCCCGGCCGAACTCGGCGGGGGCCGAGCGCGGCCGGGTGGACTCGGGTGGCCAGCGGCGGTGGCAGCCGGGGCATCGGAACCCGCGCGCCGACCCCATCGAGCGCGCCCGTCGGCCGCAGGGACCGCACCGCGGAGGCGGTCCCGGGAGGGTTCGGGGAACGAGCGCCAGGACCCGGATTCCCTCGACCCGGAACGTCGGATCCTCGCCGGTGCCCCCCGAGACCTCGACCGTATCCCCCGCCCGCAGGGAGCGGGCTACGCGCGGGAGAGTCTTCGTCGGCTCGAACACCCGGCAGTCGACGATCTCCTTCCCGACACGGAGCGGGAGTTCGACGTGGCCCCCCCGGAGGCTCGTGGGGGAGTTCGCCACCACCGCCCGGAATCGGGCCGGTAGGTACGGGCCGCCCGGCCCGCCGGCCCCGTACCGTAGGTGATCCCCGGTCCCCTGATTCGTTTGGAACAGGAGCCACCGGTCCACGGGCTCGGAGTGGATCCATTTCCGAGCTCGGAGAGCGCCCTCGGGATTGGTCGACCGGAGGCCGAACAGGATCGGGCACGGGGTGTGCGGGGCGACCAGCAATCGGCGAGTGGCCGGGTCGTCGCACAAGAACAGCGAAGGTTCGCGTCGCGCCGCCGCGCGGACCGATTCGGGGTCGACGTGGCGGGGGCCGGAGGCGTTGGGGGCACGGTAGGAGATCACTTCCCACGTACGGCGACGTCCGGGCCACGCCGCGGCGGCGGCCGCTCCGACGAGACCCCGGTCCGAACGGGAGGTTCGCCACCAGGCCCCGGCTCGTCGAAGGGTGTGGGCCACGTCCGCCGGTGCGCAGAGCGCGCCGACCGCTCGCTCGTAGAGGGCCGGGGGGAGCGGACGCTCGGTGACCACCAGCGCCGGGTCGGTCTGCGCCGCGTCCTGCGAGAGCCGGAGGACGAGCGTCCAGGCCGCCTCGCAAAATCGCTCGCGCTCCGACGCCGTCGGAGGGCGACCGCGGCGGTAGGCTCGGACGGGTCGTCCCCCGATGTTCCCGATGGTTCGGGCGGGGCCGTGGCCGTGACCCAGGCCGACCGAAAGGGCGGCGTTGCCGCGAGTCTTCCACGGGACGTTCGGGTTCAGTCGAACGAGCCGGGGCTCTCCGAGGACGTCGAGGCCCTGCGAGCGCCCGAGCGCGACCAGCTCCGTGAGCACGAACGTCGTGCACCCCCCGCCCGGGGCGTCGGTATCGTCAACCCCGAGGCGCATCGTCGGCCTCGCGGGCCCGTCGGGACCGACGCCGCCACAGGAGCAACGCCGCCACGGCGACCACGGCGGCGACCGCGACGCCGATGAGGACATCCCCGAGTGGGAAGGCGGGGTGGAACCCAATGCTCGCGGTCCCCGTGAGCGTGGTCCCGATGAGGCCGGAGGCGGTCGGCGCGCCGTACCCCAGCGGGTCGTTGCTCACCTGCGCGCCGACCACGCCATTCGTCGACGTGATCGTCGTTCCCGCCGGCATCGAGACCGACAGCGTGACGTTCGGAATGGCGGCGGCGAGGAGCCCGCTCCCGAGCGTGAGGTTCCAGGCGATCCCGAGGGTCCCACTGGTGCCCTCCGGCAGGAACGCGTCGGTGGTCGAGGACGTGACCGTGATCGGGGCGCTCGAGGTATCGGCGCCGACGGCCCCCGCGAAGCTCACGCCCTCGAACGCGGCGGAGCCGGGCGCTTGCCCGTTCAGCGTGAGGTTGAGGATCCCACCGCCGGTCAACGCCGCCGACGGGATCGTGCCCGCCTCGTCGCGGAGCAGGCTCTCGAACAGGCCGACCTCCGACGGTTCGACGGTCCCGTCGTGGTTGCCGAACAGCCCGGCGAGGAACGGGCTGGATTGAGCCGTTTCGATTTGGGCGAGGATGGACGCGCGACCACTCGCGTTGCCGGGGATCAGGTTGACGAGCGGGGTGAAGTTCCCGTCCATGGCGAACCGCAGGGCGGAGCCGTTTGGGTCGACCACCGAGAGCGCGATTCCCACCGAGCCATCGGTTCCGACGGTGAGCTGGGCCGACGGGGAGGAGGCCCCCGCCGCGAAGGAGGTCGCGAGAAGGAGCGCCGCGAGCGGGGCGACCCACGCGGCGCGCCGCATCCGCCGGTCCGTCCTAGGCGACGGCGCGCAGAAGTTTCTCGTACGCCGCCCGGTTCGAGGCGAGGTCGATCTCGGCGCGGGCCGGACCGACCTTGTCCGGAAGCAGCTTGAGTTCGAGGCCCGGGCTGTTCGGGTCGGGGGCGGCCGGGCGGTGCATGACCCCGATCGGGATCTTGCCGGCCCGCATCGTCTCGACGCACAGCCGGAACATCGTCTGGCGGTCGGTCGGGTCGTAGCCCGGAAGCGTCGCGACGTCGACGACCCGCGCCCGCCAGTCCTTGAACGTGTCGTTGTACGTCACGCACGGCGAGAGGTCCTCGACGAACGCGAAGCCGTGGTTCGCCCGGTTGAACTTGATCGCCTCGACGAGGACTTGCGTCATCGTCTTCGGGTCGCCGGAGAACGTGCGGGCGATGAAGTTCGGGACCCGGATCGAGAGCGCGGTGAGGATCGCGTCGAACGGGTGCTCGATGTTCCCCTCGTAGCCGATCTGGCTCGTGGGGGACGCCTGCCCCTTGGTGAGACCGTAGGTCTCGTTGTTCATCACGATGTAGAGGAGAGAGACGTTTTTCTTGAACGCGTGCATGAAATGCCCCATGCCGATCGCGTAGCCGTCCCCGTCCCCGCCGGCCGCGATTACGGTGAGCTGCGGGTTGGAGAGCTTGATGCCGATCGCCTGGGCGAGGAGCCGTCCGTGGAGCGCGTGGATCCCGTTCGTCTCGATGAAGTTGTGAATCCCACCCGAGCAGCCGATCCCGCCGACGAGGACCTCCTCGTGGACCGGAACGCCGGCCTCGGCGACCGCCTTCTTCACGGCGGCGAGGACACCGAAGTCGCCGCACCCGGGGCACCAGGTCGACGCGACGGGCTTGACGGACTGGACCATGCTACTTCCCTCCCCGGATCGGCGCAACGATCTCCGGCGAGCGGAATGAGTCGCCGTCGTACTTCCGGATCGAGCGGAGCTTTCGGAAATGCTGGGGGAGCGCGCCTCGGATCAGGTCGGCGAACTGGCCCGTGTAGTTGTGTTCCACGACGTAGGCGACGTCGACGCTCGTCAGGAACGGGTCGAGCGATTCGACCGGGACCGGGAACAGGGTCCGGGCGTTGTAGAACCGGGTCTTCGTCCCCGCGCGCTCCAGAGTCGCCTGCGCCTCCCGGATCGGGCCGAAGGTCGAGCCGTACCCGATGATGCCGATCTTCGCCGTCTCCTCTCCGAAGAGGTGGGGGACCGGCAGCTCCGGCACGATGTGCCGGAGCTTGCCCATCCGCTTCTCCATCATCTTGACCCGGTTCACCGGGTTGACGGAGACGTGGCCCATCTCGTTATGCTCGTTGCCGGTCACCTGGCTGAAGATGCCGGGGGTTCCGGGCGGCGCATACGGCGAGACGCCGTTCGGCGTGAACTGGTAGTGCTGGTAGACATCGAGCTTCGCGACCTGCTCGGCGGTCAGCCGAACGCCGCGGTCGACCGTGACCTTGGAGAGATTGAACGGTTCGGCGGTCGTCGTGTTCTGGCAGAGCGCCTGGTCGAGGAGGAGGATGACCGGAAGGCGCCACCGTTCCGCCAGGTTGAGGGCGTCGACGGTGATCTCGAAGCAGTCCTCGACGGTCCCCGGTGCGACGATCACGCGCGGGAACTCGCCGTGGCCGAGATGGGCCAGGTGCGCCAGGTCCGACTGTTCGTGCCGGGTCGGCTCGCCCGTCGAGGGTCCGACGCGCTGGCAGTCGGCGACCAGGATCGGGACTTCGGCGGTGCCGGCGTGCCCGATCCCTTCCGTCATGAGGGAAAGGCCGGGGCCGCTCGTCGAGGTCATCACGCGGGCGCCGGCGTACGCGGCGCCGATGATCATGTTGATCGCGGCGAGCTCGTCCTCCGCCTGGCGGACGACGCCATGGAACGGAGGGAGGTAGCGCATGAGGTACTCCATGACCTCGGTCGCGGGCGTGATCGGGTAGCCGGCGAAGAACCGTCCCCCGCCGACGACGAACCCGAGGGCCACGGCCTGGTTGCCGATGGTGAGGATCTGGTGCTGCGCTTCCCCGTCGGCGACGTGCCAGCGGTCGGCGAGCCCGGGGGTCTCGAGCGCCGCCTTGCGGCCGATCTCGAGCGCCTTCAGGTTCTTCTCGAGAGCCTCGCCGCCGCGCCGCGCGAACCGGTCCTCGATGACCTGGCGCGTCTGGGCGGGGTCGAAGCCCATCATCACGGAGATGGCGCCGTACGCCGCCGTGTTCTTGAAGATCGGTTGGCCGACGGCGCCCCCGACCAGCGTGGCGAACGGGAAGCCGATGGCGTTCGGGAGCTCGAGCTTGAAGGCGGAGGAGTCGTAGAGGATGGCGCCGTCGGCGGACAGCTCGGCGCGCCCGATCTCGGCGGCCTCCTTGTCGAAGGCGACGATGAGCTCCACGTCCGGCTTGACCGCGGCGATCGGGTCGCGAGAGGCCCGCATCGTGGCGTCGGCGTGGCCGCCGCGGATCCTCGAGAGGACATTCCGCGAGGTGTAGATGTACAGTCCGCGCTTTCGGAAGTACCGCCCGAGCAGGTCGGAGACGGTGAGGGTGCCGTCGCCGCCCTGACCGCCGATCATCACGGCGAGGTCGGTCAGTTCCTTCGGGCGGGGGGAGCCGCCCGGGCCACCGGAATCTCCCGGGACCGGAGTCGTTTTCGAGGCAGGAGTGGTCATCGGAGTTCCGCGGGACGCGTGGCGAGCGCGTGCGCTACAATTCGAGGGTGCGGGTCTATTTAACGGTGGGGACGCGCGGCGATTTTCCGCCGACCGGAGACGCTCCGGAGGCGAGCGCCAGCCCGCGTCCGGCCGTCGGCGTACGGCCGTACGTTAGCGTACGAAGCCCGAGGGCTTCCGAAAGGTTATGTCGGCGGCCCCGCTCGATGCGCTCGATGGACGCGCGGCCGCTCGTCGAGAACTACCACTCGGCCACGGCGTCGGCCCGCCACTTCGCCGACCCGATCGTGTTCTGGGACGAGACGCTGCGCGACGGCGAGCAGATGCCGGGGGTCCACTTCTCCCCCGAGGAGAAACTCCGCATCGCGACGGTGCTGAGCGAGGTCGGCGTCCAAGTGATCGACGCCGGCATCCCGGTCGTCTCCCCGGACGAGGCCGAAGCCGTCCGCACCGTCGTCGGGGCCGGGCTCCGGGCCAAGATCCTCGCCTCCGCCCGCACGGTCGCGGGCGATGTGGACGCGGTCATCCGTACCGGAGCGACGCACATTGCGATCTTCGTCGCCGCGAGCGAGGTCCACCTCCGGTACAAGCTGAAGATGACCCAAGAGCAGGTCCTGGAGGCCTCCCTCGCCTCCGTCCGGCAGGCGAAAGACGCCGGCCTCCACGTCGCCTTCGTGACCGAGGACACGGTCCGCGCCCCGTTCGACTATGTGGAGCGCCTGTACAAGGCGGTGCAAGAGGCCGGGGCCGACCGGCTGGTCGTCTCCGACACGGTCGGGATCATGACACCGTTGACGTTCCGGTGGTACCTCGAAGAGTTCGCCCGCCGGGTCCACCCCAAGGACTGGTCCGTGCACTGCCACAACGACTTCGGACTCGCGGTGGCGAACACCCTCACGGCGCTCGAGGTCGGAGTGACCACGCCCCACGTCTGCGTCAACGGCCTCGGGGAACGGTCCGGGAACGCGTCCCTGGAGGAGGTCGTCGTCGCCCTGGAGTCGCTCTACGGCGTCCGAACCGGACTCAAGACCGAGCGCCTCTACGAACTCTCGCGCCTGGTGGAAGAGGTCTCGGGCGTGCCGATTGCGCCGAACAAGGCGCTCGTCGGCTACAATTCGTTCAGCCACGAGGCGGGGATCCACACCCACGGCATCCTTGCCCACACCCTCACCTACGAACCGCTCCAGCCGGAGGTGGTCGGGCGTCACCGCCAGATGATCCTCGGCAAGCACACCGGGAAGGCTGCCTTGGTCGAGAAGCTGAAGGAGCACGGCATCACCACGACCGACCCGCTCCTCGTGGAGCTCCTGCGCCGGGTGAAGAACGGCGGCGAAGCCCGCGGCAAGGACGAATTGCACCGATTCCTCGAGGAGTACCGGACCCTCTTCGAGCACCCGGGACTCACGGACAAGGAGTTCTGGCAGATGGTCGACGACGCCGGGATCCGGGGGAACGCACCATGAGCACGAACGGGGGCCACGGGGGAACTCTCGCCGAAAAAGTCCTGGCGCGCGCGAGTCGTCTCGACTCCGTCGTGCCCGGCCAGATCATCGAGGGCCACGTCGACCTCGCGATGATGCACGAGCAGGGGGCCCAGACCGTCGGGCCGTTCCACGACATGGGCGCGACCAGCGTCTGGGACCCGGACCGGGTCGTCATCGCGATCGACCACTGGGTGCCGGCCTCGACGGAGGGCGCGGCGGTCCTCCACAGGATCCTCCGGAAGTTCGCGGCCGAGCAGAACCTGACCCACTTCTACGACGTCGGCAACCACGGAATCTGCCACCAGATCCTCGCCGAGAACGGCTGGGTCGTGCCGGGCGACCTCGCCGTGGGCACCGACTCCCACACCAACATGCTGGGGGCGAGCGGCGCCGTGGCCGCGGGCATCGGCCCGACGGAGATGGCCGCCGTGCTCGCGCTCGGGCGCCTGTGGCTGAAGGTCCCGCCGACGATCCGCATCAACGTCAAGGGGAATCTCGGGCCGGGCGTGACGGCGAAGGACCTCGTCCTCCGGATCCTGGGGGACGTCAAGACCACGGGCGCGACCTACAAGGCCGTCGAGTACGGCGGGCCGACGATCGAGGGGCTGTCGATGCCCGAGCGGTTCACCATCTGCAACATGACGACGGAGATGGGAGCGAAGTGCGGCATGGTCGCTCCTGACCAGAAGACCTACGACTACCTCGAGAAGATCGCGAAGCACGCCATGCACCCGATCCAGGCGGACAAGGATGCCAAGTACGAGCGGGTGATCGACATCGACGTCGACGGGATGCCGCCGATGATCGCGTGTCCCTACTCGCCGGACAACGTCCGACCCCTGACCGAGGTCGTGCACGAGCACGTCAAGGTCGACCAGGCGTTCCTGGGCTCCTGCACCAACGCGCGGATCGAGGACCTCCGGGAGGGAGCGGCGCTGATGCGGGGCCACAAGGTCCACGCCGGCGTCCGGTTCATCGTCTCGCCGGCCTCGACGGCGATCTACAACCAGTGCCTCAAGGAGGGGCTCATCGACGTCTTCACCGAGGCCGGGGCCGTGTTCACGAACTCGAGCTGCTCGGCGTGCTTCGGCGGGAACATGGGGATCCTCGCGCCCGACGAGGTGTGCATCTCCTCCTCGAACCGCAACTTCCCGGGCCGGATGGGCCCGAAGGAGGCGCGCATCTACCTCGTCAGCCCCGCCGCGGTCGTCGCAAGCGCCATCAAGGGCGAGATCTCCGACCCGCGGGAGTTCGGCCTCTAGGGGGTCCGGCGATGAAGGACATCATCGAGGGCCGGGTCT
The DNA here is from genome assembly GCA_022750435.1 of Thermoplasmata archaeon. Classification (GTDB taxonomy): domain Archaea; phylum Thermoplasmatota; class Thermoplasmata; order Lutacidiplasmatales; family UBA184; genus Lutacidiplasma. The sequence goes on from JAKIVS010000006.1 coordinate 62,833, forward strand.
GGGTGCTCGGCGAGGACGTCGACACCGACCAGATCATCGGCGGGAAGTACCTCACCATCATCGACCCGGAGGAACTGAAGAAGCACGTCTTCGAGATCGCGCTCCCGGAGTTCGCCAAGGGGGCGAAGCGCGGCGACATCGTCGTCGCCGGGATCAACTTCGGGTCCGGCTCGAGTCGGGAGCACGCCCCCCAGGCGCTCCGGGCGATCGGCACCGGCGCGGTCGTGGCCGACTCCTTCGCCCGCATCTTCTATCGGAATTCGATCAACCTGGGCCTTCCCACCGTGGAGGCCGCGGGCGTCCGGGCGATCTTCGAGATGGGCGACCCGGCGCGCATCGAGATGCGTGCCGGCCGGATCACGAACCTGCGCACCGGTGCCTCGGTGACGTTCCCCCCGCTCCCCCACCACCTCCTCGAGCTGCTCGAGGTCGGCGGACTCGTCGAAAAGGTCCGGCTGGAGCTGGAGGCCCGCCGGGGCGGGGCTCCGGCATGAACTCGGGAACCCCGCGCATCGTGGTCCTCCCGGGGGACGGCACCGGTCCGGAAGTCGTCCGGGAAGGGCGCAAGGTCCTCGACGCCCTCGCCGAGAACGACTCCGCTTCGTGGCGGGTGGAGGAGTACCCGGGGGGTGCCCAGTACTATCTGAAGACCGGCAAGGAGCTCGACCCGGAGACGGTTGTCGCCGCGCGCGAGGCCGACGCGATCCTGCTCGGCGCCGTCGGTTGGCCGGGCGCTTCGATGCCGAACGGCGACCTCGCCGGCGGCGCCCTCGTGCTCGGGATGCGCCAGACCCTCGACCTGTACGCGAACGTCCGGCCATGCAAGCTGTACCCGGGTGTCGTCCACCGGATCGGGAAGACGTACCAGACCGTCTGGCCCTCCGAGCTCGTCGACATGGTCATCATCCGCGAGAACACGGAAGGTCTGTACACCCCGGCGCGGGGGCGACTCCGCCGCTCGGACGAGACCGAGGTCGCCATCGACACGCGGGTGATTACCCGGAAGGGCGCCGAACGCGTGATCCGGTACGCCTTCGAGCTGGCGCAACGCCGCCCGAAGGGGGCCCCCGAGGATGGGGTCAAACGGGTCACCTGCGTCGACAAGTCGAACGTGTTGGAGGGGTGCCGATTCTTCCGCGAGACGTTCGACCGGGTGGCGAAGGAGTACCCGTCCATCGAGCGCGACTACGCGTACGTCGACGCGTTCACCCAATGGCTCGTGCGCAACCCGGAGCACTACGATGTGGTCGTCTCCACGAACATGATGGGCGACATCATCACCGACCTCGCGAGCGTCCTCCAGGGGGGAATGGGGTTCGCCGCCGGCGGGAACATCGGGGACCACCACGCGATGTTCGAGCCCGTGCACGGGAGCGCGCCGAAGTACGCCGGCAAGAACCAGGTCAACCCGTTCGCGACGTTCTTCGCCGTCGAGATGATGCTCCGGTGGCTCTCGGAGCGCCGCGGCGACGCCGCGCTTGGCCGCCAGGCGGACCGCCTCGAGCGCGCGATCGGGAAGACGATCGCCGGCGGGACCGCCCGCACCTACGACCAGGGCGGGCACGTCTCCACGAGCGAGGCGGGCGACCGGGTCGCCGAGGCCGTCCGCGCGGAGCGGGCATGAACCTCGGCCGCGGCGTCGCCCTGGTCGGGGGCGCGACCACGAAGTTCGGGGTCCGGGCCGCCACGTGGGCGGAGCTTGCCCAGGAGGCCGGTCAGGCCCTGTTCCAGGCGATCCCCGCCCTCACGGCCGCGGACGTCGACAGCCTATTCGTCGGTGCCGCGGAACCGGAGCGGTTCGCCTTCCAGTCCCACGTCGCCCCGTTCGCCGCCGAGCAGCTGGGCCTCGCCCCGCGCAGGGTCCTCCAACGGACCGAGCTCGCCTGCGCGTCCGGCCAGTCCGCGATCCGCTCGGCATTCGCCTCCATCGCCTCGGGGCTCTCGGACGTCGCCGTGGCCGTCGGGGTCGAGAAGATGAATCTTCCGTCGATGGCGGAGGCGAACAGCTCCATGGCCTGCGTCATGGACCGCGCCTGGGACGGCGCGCACGGCGCGACCGCGCCTCCCTTCTTCGCGATGGTCGCCCAGCGCCACATGCTCGAGCACGGGACCACGGAGGAGGCGTTCGCCGCGGTCTCGGAAAAGAACCACAAGTTCGCGAACTCCAACCCGAACGCGCAGTTCTACGACAAGACGTTCGACCGGGCGAAGCTCGGCCGACTCCCGCTCGTCGCCCCGCCGCTCCGCCTCGGGGATTGCTCGTCGATGACCGACGGCGCCGCCGCGGTCGTCCTCGTCGCCGAGGAACTCGTCTCGAAGTACACGGACGTCCCGGTGCGCGTCCGCGGGACCGGCCAGTACGCCGATTTCCACAACCTCGCGAACGCCGGCTCGCTCACCGACTGGGTCGGGCTCGAGCACGCTTCCCGGGAGGCGTACCGCTCGGCCGGCATCGGGCCGTCGGACGTGGATTTCGCCGAGACCCACGACTGCTTCACCATCTCCGAGATCGTCGAGTACGAGGCCCTCGGGTTCTGCCCGAAGGGCGAGGGCGGCCAGTTCGCGCTCGACGGTCGGTCCTCCTTGGGCGGGGACGTCGTGGTCAATCCCCGCGGCGGCCTTCTCGGATGCGGTCATCCCCTGGGCGCGACCGGCATCGCGCAAGCGGTCGAGGTGTACGACCAGTTCGCCCGCCGCGTCCCCGCGGCGCGCCAGGTGCCGGACCCCCGATGGGCGCTCGTCCACAACCTGAGCGGGAGCGCGAACGTCCACTCGGTGATGATCTACGAGGGAGCGTCGTGAGATGAGCACCGAGGCTCCCCGGGAACGCCGTCCGGCGCCCGTCCTCGCCCCGGCCGCGAGCGCCGAGTCGGGGACGACGAGCCCGCCGGAGACGCCGAAGAAACCCCCCGCCCCACCGCTTCCGTTCCTGCTCGACTTCTTCCCGCTGGAGGACGCAAAACAGACGCGACTCTCGGCGTTCTTCGACAATCTGCGCGCGGGGCGGCTCACCACGACCCGTTGCCGCAAGGATGGTCGGGTCCGTTGGCCCCCCCGCGTGGTCTGCCCGGAGTGCCACACCAGCGAGCTCGACTGGGTCGACCTGCCCGTCGACGGCCGGATCTACGCCTTCAGCGCCGTTCTGATGGGAGCGCCCCTCGGCATGGAGTCCGAGGTCCCGTTCGTGGTGGGGCTCGTGGAGGTGGACGGCGTCCCCTTCCGCATGTTCGGGCGCATCGTGGGGACTCCGTGGGACCAGTGCCACGTCGGCCAGAAGGTGCGGGCCGAGCCGTACGACCTCCCGGACGGACGAGTCTTCTACCGATTCCGCACCGTCCCGGCGTAGCGCGGCGAATCGGCCACGGGCCTTCGCCCGAAATCGGAATACGGTCCCTCGGAATCGGTGGGTCCATGGCCGTCGGGACGAGCTGGGTGGGCGCGATCGTGATCGACTGTCGGGACCTGCCGCGGATGATCGAGTTCTGGCGCGAGGCGCTGCACTATGTGCCCCGGGACCGGGCCGACGCGGACGGGGTCGTCCTGAAGGACCCGACGGGGCACGGGCCGAACGTCTCGCTCCAGCGGACGAACGAGCCGCCGACCACCGAATATCGCCTCCACCTCGACCTCTACTCGCCCGACGCGACCGCCGAGGTCCGACGGTTGATCGCCCTCGGCGCCGAGCTCCGGCGTCCGGCGGGGGCCGGGGACGACTTCGTCACGCTCGCCGACCCGGACGGCAACCTGTTCGATGTGGTGGCGAAGTCCGGCTGGTCGTTCGGGCAGCGGGCATGAGGTCAGGCCGAAACCGACCGGCCGGCCTTCCATCCCGCCGCGGGGTCGGAGCGAACGGTCGTTTTCCGTCGGGCGGGCTGCCCGGATTCTCGGGCGACGCCGGCGCGGTGGATGGCTATTTATACCGGGCCTAGGTCTCGCGCCCGCGCCGTTTCGAGGAGAGTCGGCGACCGATGGTACAGGCCGAAACGAGTTGGTGGCGCCGGCACAGCTGGACGATCGCCGTCCTGCTCGCCGCGTTTGGCATCTCGTTCCTGATCCGGACGCTGTACGTCCTCCCGCTCCTGACCCAGTGGGGAACCCCGTACCTCTTCGCGGGCGGCTCGGACTCGTTCTACCACTGGCGGGTCACGTCGTACATTCTGCTCAACCACCGGAACCTGGTCGTCGACCCGCTGCTGAAGTACCCGATCGGGGCGGTCAACCCGCGGGAACCGCTGTTCGACTGGATGAACGCCATCCTCGGCATCGTGTTCGCCCCCCTGTTCGCGAGCGGGGCCACGGCCGCCTGCTCGTCGTCGTGCCTTTCGGCGCAGTTCTTCCTCGAGCTGCAGGCGCCGCTCTGGGCCGCCCTCGGCGTCTTCCCCGTCTACCTGATCGGGAAGGAGGTCAGCTCGCGACGGATGGGCCTCATCGCGGCCCTCCTCTACGGATTGGTCGTCGCCAGCATCGACTCCTCGACGTTCGGCTACGCGAACTACCTCTCGTTCTACACGTTCTTCATCCTCGTCGCCCTCTACTCGTACCTGCGTACCGTCCGCGCCGCCGGCAGCAAACGGTGGGTGGAGAGTTACCGGCACCCCCGCCAATTCTACCCCGCTCTCCGGCAGTTCCTCCGGACCGAACGCACGGCCGTGAAGTGGGCCGTGTTCACCGGCGTCGCCTTCGGCACCGTCACCCTCGCCTGGCAAGGGTACTCGTTCCTGGTCGCCGCGATCGTGATCTTCCTCGTCGTCCAGATGGTCATCGAACGGATCCGGAAGGTCGATTCCTTCGGGCTCTACGTCCTGACGTTCATCTCGGGGACCATCGGCTTCGCGATGGCCCTGCCGTACTACTACTTCCAGGGCCTCGGCAAGGTCTGGTTCTTCCAGCCGGCGTTGGTGTTCTTCGGAGCGTTCCTGGTCCTCGTTCCGTTCCTGCTGCTCCGCGACTCCCCTTGGGTCCTCTCCATCCCCGCCCTGCTCGCGACGGCCGCCGTCGCCGTCGCCGCCCTGTTCGTCCTCGACCCCCAGGACTTTGGGGCGATCGTGACGGGGCAGGGGTACTTCGTCAAGACCCTGATCTACTCGACCGTCGCCGAGGCTCAGGCGCCGTCGATCGACTCGCTGATTCTCGGGTACGGCGTCGTCACCTTCTTCCTCGCGTTCGTGGGACTCGGACTGTACTTCTGGCGGACGGTCCGTGACCGATTCCGCCGCGTCCAGGTGATGTTCATCGTCTTCGCGATCCTCTCAATCTACCTCCCGATCTCCGCCGCGAAATTCTTCTTCATCGGCTCGGCCGGGTTCGCCCTCCTCCCCGCGGAGGCGATCGTCCGGGCGCTCGACGTCGGGGACTACCCGACGTTGCGGCGCAACGTCGTGTCCCTCTCGGACCGACGAAGCCAGTTCGCGGCCCTGCGTCGATCGATCAAGGGACGCCACCTCCTCGTGATGGCCCTCGTCGTGATCATCCTCGTGCCCAACGTCTGGTACTCGATCGACGCGGGAATCCCGTACAACAACAAGGGGACCTACTCCACCCAGGTGTACAACTCGCTCCCCGTGCCGCTCCGAACGACGCCGGGGAACGCGTCGTCGTACTACCTCGGCGCCGCGGGGACGGAGCTCGATACCCCGAATCAGTACGACGAGAGCGGGTACAATTGGCTCGCCACGCAAGATACGCAGTTACCGGAGCCGCAACGTCCCGCGTTCATCAGCTGGTGGGACTACGGGTTCCAGGCCGCCGCCGAGGGGGACCACCCGACCGTCGCGGACAACTTCCAGAACGGGATCGACCCCGCCGGGAATTTCCTGCTCTCCCAGAACGAGTCGCAGGCGATCGCGATCCTCGCCTCGACGCTCCTCGTCGGAGAACAATCCCGGTCGGGCGACATCTACCTCCCGAGCGAGCTCAACACGATCCTCGCCCGGGACGGGGTCAGCGTCTCGACGATCCATAGCCTGATGGTCAACCAATCGGCGGACATCCAGCTCGTGCTGGCCCACCCCGACCGGTACCTCCCCGTCGACCCGAACAACATCGACGGCCAGAACGCCATGTACGACACGATGGCGTACTACCTCGCGACTGCGCTCCCCACGAGCGGCGTCGCCGACCTGTACAACGACGTCCAGGCGTACACGGGCTGGTCGATCCGCTACGCGATGGTCGATTCGCGCCTGTTCCCGTTCAGCGGCTCGAACACGGGGATCTTCTACGCCCCCGCGGACCTGACCGACCGCGTCATCGGCGCCGGCGGGGCGCCCACGAGCTACTACACCCTCTCCGTCCTGGGCTCGGACGGCAACACCTACACGCCGGGGAACCTGCCCGCCGGCGTCACGGCGGTCCAGTACAACATCAACTATCTTCCGGCGTTCTACAGCTCGATGATCTACCGGATCTACGTCGGGTACAACGGAACCGACATCGGGTCCACGCAAGGAATTCCGGGCCTCTCCCAGAACGCGGTCGGGGCGGACCCGATCGAGCCCGGCTGGATGCTCTCGCACTTCCAGGTCGTCTATCGGACGGCCTACTACTGCCCGCAGCCGAACGCCACCGCCGGGTCGAGCTGCTTCTCGGCGTACAACGTTCCCCAGGCGAGAGAGCTTGCCAAGTTGAACAACGGCACCGCCGACACCTCGACGAACTCCTACTTCGGCGGCGGCGAAGCGATGCTGGAGTACTACCCCGGCCAGCCGATGACCGGGACGGTCACCCTGCCCAACGGCGCCCCGGTGTCGAACGCGCGGGTCACCGTCTACGACAGCTGGGGGATCCCGCACATGACGACGGTGACCGGCGCCGACGGCTCCTACTCCCTGGTCCTCCCTCCCGGGAACGACCGGATCAACGTCACGACGGGCACGCTCGACCAGCTCACGGAGGCCGGCGGCACCCCGCTCGCCGGGTTCAACATCACCGTCCCGAACGCCCTCGGCCTCTCGCTGAGCGCCCCGACCCTCGTCGAGCCGATCGTCGTCAAGCCGGCGACCGTCAGCGGGTTCGTGTACTGGAACACCGCCAACAACTCGAGCTTCATCCGGAGCGTCGACGGGATCGTCACGGGCGCGAGCGCGAACCTCACCGGGGCGAACCTCACCAACCTCTCGGCGGCGACGGACGCGAGCGGGGCCTTCCAGTTCTCGAACGTCCCGCCCGGGGTCTACAACTTCACGATCCACTACCGGGGGGCGAGCTTCACGCAGTCGTCGGTGTACGCGCTGCCCGGCAAGACCGCGAACGAAACGATCGGGCTCTCGCCCGGCACCGTGCTGGGCCACGCCGACTTCCCCGACGGGTTCGCCGCCGCGGATGCGACCGTCACGATCTCCGACTCGCTGGGGGTCGTCCGCACGGCGACCGTCGGCTCGAACGGCAACTTCACCGCCGCGAATCTCGGGCCGGGGAACTACTCGGTCCGCGCCATGGCCCCGGGAGTCTCCATCGGCTCCGTGGGGACGACGTTCCTCGTTCCGGAGACCGGCGGAAATGTCGTGGTCAACCTCACCCTGGTGCCGCTCGTGACCGTGAGCGAGGCCGTTACCTGGAACGGGAATCCCGTCGTCGGCTTCCCGGTCCGGTTCACGCAGCTGTTCACCCCGACGGCGGTCCAGGCCGGGCCGCCGAAGACCAACGGGACCCCCAGCGCATCGGCTCCGACCGCCGCGAAGTCGAACACCTCGGTGTTCCTCACCGGGCCGGACGGGGTTGTCCGGGCCACGCTCCCGATCGCCAACTACTCGGTGTACGCGTTCGGCTTGAACGGCTCCCGCTGGCTGGCGGGCGTCCAAACGGTGTACCTGTCGGCCCAGAGTTCGGGTGTCCTGCCGGCCCTGTACGTCTCGAACGCCGTGCAACTCTCCGGAACGGTCACGGGGGCCCCGTCGACCACGGCCGGCCCGGCGACGGTCGAGGTCACAGCCTACGACGCCTCGGGCCACCAGGTGTCGACGTTCGCGAACCTGACCCAGCAGTACTCGCTCTGGCTTCCGACCGGTCGCTACACCCTCCTCGCGAGCTCCATCATTCCCAACTCCTCCGCCCCGCCGGTCGCTTCGCTGACCACGGTCGACCTCGCCTACCCGACCGTCGACCCGATCGCGCTCGCGCCGGCCGAGTACGTCTCGGGGGTCGTGGCGGCACCGTCGTCGGGAAGTAGCGCCCCGTACCCTGCGAGCGGCGCCGTCGTCCGGTTCACCGAGATGCCGCTGAACGCTACCGTGACCACCGTGGCGTCGGGCACCGGGAACGTCACCGTCATCCTGCCGGCCGTGCTCCCGGCCGGGGGCAGCTACTGCATCGTTGCGAACGCGAGCGGGTTCGAGCCGTTCCAGACGTGCAGCTACACGGCCGCCGAGCTCGGCGCGCTCGGCGAGATCCCGATGAACCTCGCGCCGATCCCCCTCAATTTCACGGTGAACGGCCTCCCGAGCGGTACGTCCGTCACGGTCAACTTCACGGCCCTCAGCGCCCCCGCGGCGAGCACCGTCAAAGTCGGCGGTCCGTCGTTCTCCTTCGCCATCGTCCCCGGCAGTTACCGGATCAGTGCCTGGGCGAAGGCTCCGTCCGGTCCGGGTCTCCTCCTCCCCGCCCAGTCGCTGAACCTGACCGTCCCCGTCGGCACCCACGGCGCCAACGTCACTCTCACTATCGTCCCGCAGGTCGCCGCCACCGGCCACCTCGTCCTGCCCACGGGGGTGCTGAACACCTCGGTGTCGCTCCGCCTCGTCTCCCCGACGATGGCCCTGTCCGTCGACGGCGCCATGTTCGAGGGGAAGTTCTACATCGCCCCCGGTACCTACTCGGTGTACGCCACGGCCCCGACGGGGGCGAACGGTACGCTCGCCACGATGACGTCGGTCGTCGTGAACGCGACCGGCCACCTCTCGAAGTCGATCTCGCTCACGCAGCTCGGCGTGCCTCTGACCGGTACCTTGGCGAGAGATTCCGGCGTCCAGCTGAACGTCTCCCTGCCGCTCACCCTGACCGGCCCGGCGGGGGTCGCGCTGACGGTGAACGCGAACGGGGGCCACTTCGTGGCCACGCTCCCACCGAACGCCACCTACCAGGTGCGAGGGAACGCGACGGTCCTCGTGCCGTCGCCGACGGGGAGCGTGTACCAGTACGTCGCCGTCGACCCCTCGTACCTCGGGTGCGTCCTCGGCGCCGAGTCAAACGCGTCGTGCACCATCCCGTTCGTCACGACCACCGTGGAGACGAACGTCTCCGGTACGTTGCACGCCGCCGGCTTTGCGAACCCGGTCGCCGGAACCGTGCAACTGATCGGTCCGTTCCCCTCGACCAACGCGACGGTCGCGACCGCCTCGAACGGAACGTTCTCGACCGCCGTGATCCCGGGGAACTACTCCCTCTACGCCGTCGCCTCGGACGGCGTGCCGTATGCGAGCGTCTCCTACCTCACCGTCGGACCCACCATGGCGGCCCCGCTCGCGGTGACGCTGCTCTCCACGTGGACCGATACGGTGACCGTGGTTCCGCCCTCGGGCTCCACCGAGACCGTCGCGACGGTGACGATCACCGCCCCCGGTGGCGCGGACCTGTCGTTCCCCAACGAACCGGTCAACACTCCGGTCGCGTTCGCGCTCCCGGGCGGCGCCTACACCGTGGCCGCCCGCGGTTCGGGCAACCCGTACGGCGTCGTGGTGAACGCCACGGCGTCGAGCGTCGTCTCCCTGCTGAGCGGGAACGCCGCGACCCAGCTCGCGCTCGCCTACCAGTTCACCACGTCCGTCGACTTTGCGACCCTCGGCCCGGCCGACGTGACCGTCCCGGCCGGCGCGACGGTATCGTTCGCCTTCACCATCACCAACACCGGGAACGAGCCCCGGAACCTCACGTTCGTCGGGTCGCCCGCGTTCTGGAACTTCACCTTCCTCCCCAAGTCGGTCCAGCTCGGCGTGCTCGGGGCGAATCGCACGGTCGGCGGCGAGGTCCGGATCGTCGTGCCCGCCGGAACCTCGACGTTGCAACCGTCGGTCCAGCTCGAGGCGGTCGACGCGGTCACGAAAGCGCCCGCGGGATTCGCGCAACCGGTGCCCACGATCTCGATCGTGCCGGTGCTCGGTCTCTCGCTCGGGGCGTCCAGCAGCATCGGGGCAACGGTCGGCCCGTACCAGGTGACCATTCCGTTCTACGCGTCCAACACCGGCAACCTGCCGGAGTCGACGACGTTCGGCGTCTCGGACAGCGCCCGTCTCGCGTCGATCGGATGGACTGCCACGGTGGAGAAGGGGACGTCGCCGCTGCTCGGCCCGACCCCGATCGCTCCCGGGACGAACTCGACCTTCCAGGTCGAGCTGGTCTCCCCCGCCAAGCAGGCGCTCCCGCCCGGGTCGGTCACCGTCACGGCGATCGTCAACAACCTCACCGGCGGGTTCACCCGAACCGTCGTGCTCAACGTCCCGACCGTCTCGGTCTCGCTGAACAACTCCACCGCGATCGTGACCGGCCCGAACCTGGGTTCGCCCAGCCCGTACCCCTCGTGGCTTCCCTCGCTCCTCGCGATCGTCCCGGCGGCGGCGCTCGCTGCGGTGCTCGTCGGATATCGGTGGTTCAAGACGCGGAGGTGGACCCGCCGGTGAGCCGCTCCGTCCCGCTCCGGCTGCTGCTCGTCGCCGCCCTGCTCGTCGCCGCCGTGGTGCCGGCCCTCTCGGCCGTCCCCGCCGCCCGCGCGACCCCCTCGTACGGCCCGCTCTCCGGGACGATCTCGGGCCCGGCGAACCTCGGCGAGACGCAGAACGCCTCCTACGTCGTCAACGTCTCCGGCGGGCCGGCGGTCGCCTCGAACGGCACGCAGGTCGGGATCTACTCGTACAACGCCTCGGTGACCGGGACGAACACCACGGGGGTCTCCTTCTCGCCGAGCGCGGGCTCGATCCCGAACGGGACCGTCACCCTCCAGCTGAGGGTCTCCAACATTTCGCAACTCCTGACCCTCTACGTCCTCGTGACCTCCTCGGAGTCGGGGACGAACGCGACGCAGAACCTCTCCTACTCGGTCAACGTCCTCGTCCCGTACCGGATCTCCGCGACGCTCGTCGCCGGCTCCAGCGGAACCGTGAGCCCGTTCGTCCTGACCGTGACCCTCGACGGGACCCCGGTCGGTGCGATCCCGGTCGGCACGCTCACGGCGGGCGCGCACACGCCGATCGCCTACAGCTACGTCAACCCGAACCTCGCGCCGGGATGGCACACGTTTTCGATCTCCCTCGCCGAGGAGCACGGGCTCGTCTCGTTCGCGGGCGGGGCCGAGTCGATCTCGGTGTCGTTCTACGTCGCGGGCCCCCCGCCGAACGACTCGGTGTTCCTCGTGATCGGGATCGGCGCGTTCGTCGGAGTCGCCTTTATATGGAGCCTCCGGGTCGGCGCGGGCCGACGCGGACGCCCCAAGAAGTGAGTTCTCGATGACGAATCCGGACCCCCGCTGCACCTCCTCCGGCGTCGCCTTGGGCGGCCGGGGAACGACGACGTTCCCGTGCCCGGACTGTGGCGCGGTCGAGCTCGGGCGGTGCGCGCGGTGCCGCGACCAGTCGGTGCTGTACACCTGCCCGAACTGCTCGTTCCAGGGACCGTAGGAGCGCTCGGATGGGCCAGGTCGCCGTGCTGTTCCGGCTGATGCCCCAGGGCGTCGAGACCGACCTCAAGGTCGTCGCCGAGGGCGTGCGCGCCGCGCTCCCCACCGGCGTCCAGGTCCGGGGGCTCCAGGTGAAGGACATCGCCTTCGGCCTCAAGGCCCTCCTGATCAGCGTGATTATGCCCGACACCGGTGGCGTCCTCGACGCGACCGAGCAGGCGTTCGCCAAGGTCCCCGGGGTCGAGTCGGTCGAGGTGATGGAGGAGGGGCTCCTCTGAGCCCCCCGACCTCCCGTCCGTGGACCTGTTCACCCACGTCCTCACCGCCTACCTCCTGACGTTCGGCCTCGTCGGCTTCCAGCCGAGCTACCTCATCGCGGGCGCCATCGCCGGCGGCCTCCCGGACGCCGACGTCCTCGTCTTCCCGCTCGCGCGCCGGTTCCCGCTGCTGCGCCACCACGGCATCACGCACTCGATCGTGGGCGTGACCGTCTTCGCCGCGATCGGCGGACTCTGGATCGCGCCGATGCTCGCGCACGGGGGCGACCCGCTCGTCTACTTCGGGGTGATGATGGCCGGCGGGATCTGCCACATGCTCGAGGACGGATTCACCCACTACTCCGTCGCACCCCTCCTGCCGTTCTCGCAGAAGCCGCTCGAGGTCGACGCCGACCGGGCGATCAACTTCGTGACCCTCGTCGTCTCCGTCGTCTCGTTCTACGTGCTGCTCGGCCTGGAACGCGGCCACGTGGCGTTCGAGGTGTACCTCGCCTCCGTCTACCTCCTGATGGTGTTCTTCGTCGCGTACTTCGTCGTCCGCGGCGCGGCGCGGATCGCGGTGGAGCGACGCAAGAAGACCGTCGGGGACTTCGATGTCGCCGTCCCGACCACGAACCCGCTCGTCTGGCTCCTGCTGCGGGAGAGCAAGACGGGCGGACGGATGCGGACGTCGTTCGCGCGCTACGTCTTCGGCCGCGGCGTCACGCGGGGCCCGTACTCGGTCGAGGCGCCGCTCGAGGCGCCGGCCTCGACCGGGCCCGCGAAGGACGCCGCCGACGCCCTCGCCCGCAGCTACGGGCTCGCCCGCAAGGAGAGCAACGTCCTCGACGACACTTACAGCTTCGGTGAGGCGACCGAGGTCGGGGCGGGCCAATGGCGCGTCCACTGGTACAGCCTCGAGTTCTCCGCCTTCGGCCGCGCCGCGGGCGTCCGCGTCGACCTCGCGGCCGACGGCTCGGCCCATGCGAAGAGCGCCTGGCACGTGCCGCTCTGGCGGCGGGAGCTCACCTGACGACGCCGACGGCCAGCGTCGCTCGGAGCCCCGGCGACCTCGTGGAGTGCGCGACCTCGCCCTCCGAGACCCGCCGCCTCCTCACCGAATGGGCGCAAACCTCGGCCCCGCGCGGAGAGCCGTGGTCGCCGGACCTTCTCAACTGGGCGGTCGGCACGCTCGACTCCGGTCTGTTCGCCGGGCGACTCTGGGTCGGCCCGAAGGACGACGCGGTCGGCATCGCCCTCGGCACGCTGCCCGGGGAGGTGGGAGGCCGCATCGAGGTCGCGTTCCTCGCCGACGGGTACCGCCATCCGTCGTCCTTGGACGCGTTCCTTGCGCGCCTTGACTCCCCGGGGGCGTTCGGTCCGCTGCTCGAGCTGCCGGAGCCACCGTCGCCGGAGGGCTTCGCGCCAGTCGAGGCGGCGTTCCGGGCGCGCGGATTCGTTCCCATCGTCCGCATGGACATGCGCTACCCGGCCGAACGGCCCCCGCCGTCGGCCCCCGCTGATCCGGCGGTGCGGGTGCGGAACATCGTCCCGACCGACGTCGAGACGATCGCCCGGCTGACCGCGCGCGCGTACGCCGACAACCCGGTCGACGTGGCCCTGTTCCGCCGGTACCGCGACCCCCTCGAGGATGCCCGGTGGGGCACGGAGGCGATCCTCGGGGACTTGGTGGGCGAGTGGCTCCCGTTCGCGTCGTTCCTCGCCGAGGACGATGAAGGCCCGGTCGCGGCCACGCTGGCGAATGAGCTTCACGGTCCCTTGATCACCCAGGTGATGGTCGACCCGCGCGCCCGAGGGCGCGGTCATGCGACCCGTCTCCTCGGCGCCACGGTTGGCGCGCTCCGCGCGGCCGGCCGCGGGGTACCGCGACTCGTTGTAACGCGGGCGAACCGGCGCGCCCATCGACTCTACGAGCACATCGGGTTCGTCCCCGACCCGAGCGCCGTGGGCGCACGCTGGCTCCACTCGGCCCGGCTGGGCCTCGCGTCGGCGGACCTCGCGGACGCGTGAGCTTCCGGAACCCTCCGGCCGGCCCGGGTAGCCTCTTTCCGACGGGACCGGACCGAATTGCTAAGAAGGATGGTGGGGTCGGCCCGCCATGACCTTCGGCCGACCGAGTGGATCGACGTTCCGACGAACCCGGCTCGGCGCCCTCCTTCTGGTCGTCGCCGTCGCAGCGATCGCGGTGGCGAGCTACGCCGCGGTTCCCGCCGCCGCCGACGTCTCCGCCGGCTCGCCGTCCGCGCATTCGTCCGCAAAGGGAGTCACCCCGACCCCGGCGAAGGTCGCCGGAGCGGTTCCGCATCCCTCGTCGGTGCCGGCCCGGGTCGCCCCGACCAGCTGGACGTCGCCGCACGTCGCTTTCCACGTCGCCGGACCCCATCCCGCCTCCTGGGGTGGGGCGACCCCGCCGGGAGCGCCCATGCCGGTCATCTCCTCTGGAAGCGGGTCCGGCGGGTACAACTACTCCGGGCTCTACCAGCGATGCTATGGGGTCTGGCCCACCGAGGGTGGACAATCGCAGTACTGGGACAACTGCTACGGCCACGACGAACCCGGCATCGCGCCGTACTCGAACCTCCCGGGCAGCGGCGGGAACGTCACCTGGCAGATCCAGCTGCCCGTCGACCGCGGCCCGACGGAGAACCAGTCGAACCTGTACTCGGCGATCTGGTTCGGCCTGACGCTGAACGACCCGTACGCTTGGATGAACCAGTGCTTCCTCGAACTCCAGTTCTACCCGGACGCGAGCTGGTCAGTCCCGTTCGGGACCGTCGACGGTCTCTGGGTCGGTGCGGCGGTCGCCTGGCAGATCCAGGCGTCGACGGGAGCCGAAGACCCGTGCTACTACTCCCCTCTGATGCTCCAAGGTTCGGCCGGGTCGTTCTTCTCCATGACCCAGGGCGACAAGATCAACGTCACGATGACCGGATGGACCGGGAGCGCGACGGGCGAGAACCTCACCATCACCGACGGGACGTCCGGCCAAGTGTCGAGCCTGACGCTGTTCAACTCCACGGCGAACTATCCCATCGACCCGGCGTACTCGACGAACTCCTGGTCGAACTCCCTCTGGTGGACCCCCGGTGGCGAGACCCCGGTCTCCTTCGCGTTCGAGACTGGCCACGCCGGCAACCCGACCGTTCCGGAGAACAACGACTTTGGCGGCTGCAGCCCCGGGGCCCCCCCGCCGACGCTTGCGAACGGGGCCGTCCCGTGCCCGAGCTACGACCCGGGCGACTGGGCGAACGACACGTTGACCCCATGGGAGATCGCGCCGCCGACGTTCTTCAACTCGGCCGAGCGGGCGTCGACGACCCAGGTTGGCTTCACGCAGGACCTCGGTGGCCTCGCCTTCATTGACGGCTCCGACGTCTTCGGCTCCTTCCCGTACACCTGCCTCGGGCACGAGACGAGCGCGTACTGCAGCTACCCCTGGTATAGCTACTCCTGCGCGGAAGGGGCGTACAACTTCGGCGCGACCGACTACGGAACATCGCCGACGACGGTCGACTTCGGGAAAGCGACCGAGTTCACCGCCAGGCTGACGACGAACGCCGCCGGACTCGGGTACTATACACCGGCGAACCAGACGGTCCCGGCATGCGGTTCATTGACCGGCACCGTGAGTATCGGCGCCGTCCTCGGGGTGAGTGTCTCGTTCCTGAACGCCACCGTCGCGAGTGGGATTGAGTCGTTCCCGAACGTACCTCTTGGAAACTACTCGATCTCCGCCTGGGGCCCCCGTGGCGAAACGTTTGCGGGTTGGGTGACGAGCCCGGGCCTCTCGGTCGCCAACGCGGCAGACCCGTACACCAACCTCCATGTCAGCGGCGCCGGAGGGAGCATTCTCCCGTCGTTCACGTCCTCACCGCCTTCTGTCCTCCTCACGAACGTCACGTTCGACTCGTCGACCCCGGGCGCGGCGGTCTCGTTCGTCCCCGGCTTTGCGTCGAGTGCGTTCGGGGACGGGTGGGTCAACGGCACGCAGGAGCTCCCGGCCGGGAGCACCCTCCCGCTGGGGCCCGGGCTCTATAGCCTCCAGGCCCAGCCTCCGTCGGGATACAATTTCACGGGGTGGTACTCGTCGAACCCGTCGGCGGTCACCTTCTCGGCTCCCGACTTCCCCGCGACGATCCTCCATGTCGTCACCGGCGGCCAGAACGTCACGGTCAACGCGTCGTACGCGCCGACGGCGTCGATCGCGACGGTCATCGTCTTCACCCTCGCTCCGGGCGACACGATCACGCTCAACGGGACGAACTACAGCACGTTGTCGGAGGTCGTCCTCCCGGTCGGCACCTACCCGCTCTCGTTCCAGGCCGGGCCGGGCGCGCGGTTCGAGACATGGTCCGGCGGCGGCTCCGAGATCCTGACCAACTTCTCCGCCTCCACTTGGGTCACCTTCGAGGAAGGCTTCTCCGAGCTCGAGGCGGTGGATTATGCGATCCAGTCGGTCACGCTCAACGACTCCGGTGGCCACGGGACGATCGCGTGGGATCCGGCCGCCAACCTCAGTACGGTCGCCGTTCCCTCCGGGACGCCTCTGACCGTTAACGTGAGCGAAACGGTGTTCCCCGGATTCCCTCTCGTCGCGATCCCGATTGGTGGATACGCGTTCTCGAACTGGACCGTGAGCAACGCCTCGCTCGCGTCGTTCCAGAACCCCCTCGCATACTCGACGGAGGTGATCTTCAACGCCTCGGGCACGGCGCCCCTGACGATCACTGCGAACTACGTCGTCGGCTCTTCCGCCAACCTCTCGCTGTACGTGGCCCCCCCCGCCGGCGGGGCCCTCACCGTCGGCTACTCGACCCCGCTCGCCAACGGCACTTCCCTGAGCGTCGCCACGGGCGACCTGAACGTCGTTGCCTGGCCGAACGCGGGATACGTCGTCGGAACGCTGACGGCGAACAACGGCAGCACCGTCTCGCTCCTGCAGTCGGCGTCCCCCACCAGCCGGCCGTGGGCCCCCTCCGAGTGGATCGTCGACGTGGCGGGCGACACGCAGCTCCACGCCACCTTCGTCCCTCTGACCCATCCGGTCACGTACGTCGCGGACTGGCCCGGCGGATCGCCGTACGCGACGATTAACGGCACCTACCTGGGGCAGGACGACACCGTTTGGCTCGCCAACGGCACCTACTCGCTCTCGGCGGTCCTCGGCTCTGGCGTTGGCTTCCTCCGGTGGACGTCCTCCTGGGGGTTCCTGAACCTCTCCTCGCCGCTCAACCTCAGCGGAAACGTCACCGTCACCGGACCGGGGACGGTGTACGCGCTCGGCTCGGTCAACACAAGCGCCGTGGTCGTGCTCGCGTCGCTGACGCCCTCGGGAGCGACGGTGGTTCCCGGCGGGTCGGTGGACGTGAACGCGACCGCGTACTGCCTCGGCGGCACGCCGTGCCCTCCCGGAGTCACCTTCGCCTGGACGCTCGTGAATGCCTCCGCGGGCACCCTGAACAGCTCGACGGGGAGCCACGTCCGGTTCACGGGGGCGAACGTCACCGCCACCACGGGCCTCTACGTGAACGCGACACTCAACGGCACCACGGTCGAGAGCGGCATCACCTCGATTTCGGTGGTCCCTGCCCTCACCGACGCGTCCGTCACACCGGCGAACACCTCGATCTTCGCTGGAGAGAGCGTCGGGATCCGGGTCGGCCTCAACTGCACGAACGCGGTCCCGTGCCCGCCCGGAGCGAACATCGCCCCGTCCCTCTTCGACCCGTCGCTCGGATTCCTCGGCTCGAACGAGACGTACCCAATCACCTTCACCTCGTACGCCGGGGAGGTCGGCACGGAGGATGTGATCGTCAACGTCTCCCTGAACGGTGCGACGTTCACGCCCTATGCGGTGGTGAGCATCGTCCTGCCGCTCCTGACCTCGGTGGACGTCGGCCCGACGTCGTTGACGACCGCGGAAGGGACCACAGGGAACTTCACGGCCACCGCCTCCTGCTCCGATGGCCTCGGCTGCCCGTCGGGAACCGTGTTCACCTGGTCGCTCGCCCCGGACACCCTCGGTGCGCTCAGCGCGACGACCGGTCCCACGGTCGAGTTCACCGCCGGAATGGCCGCCGCCACGGGGACCATCGACGTCTCCGGAACCCTGAACGGCGTGACGGTCGCTGCGGGCACGACCCCGATCACGGTGACGGCCTCGACGGTCGTCGCGGCCCTGGTCGGCGTCACGATCTCGCCCACGACGCTCTCCATCGCGGTCGGGGCCCTCGGCCAGTTCACCGCCGTGCCGGCCTGCTCGCCGAGCCCATGTCCTGCGGGAGTCTCCATCGCCTGGTCGGTCACGGGGAACGTCGGGACCCTCTCCAACCCGTCCGGCACGACCACGAACCTGACGGGCGCCTTCGCCGGTCAGGGCGAGCTGTTCGCGAACGCCACCTGGAACGGGAAGACGATCTCCGCGATCCCCGCGGACATCACGGTGACCTCGAACGGCGGAACCTCGGGCACGCCGATTGACCAGAACCCGCTCCTCTGGATCGCGCTGGTCGTGGTGGCGGTCGTGGTCATCGCGGCCGTGCTATTGATGCGGCGCAAGCCGTCGGCGACGACGGCCACCCCCCCCACGGATGCGAGCGGGTCCGCGGCAGGGCCGGACGGCGCGACGGCCGAGAGATAGATCGAGCGCGCCGTCCCGCGGTCGGTTCCCGGAGCGCCTAGGCGGCGAGGGCCGTCGGCGGACGGAGCGGGGGACGAATCTCCTCGCCCGCCGACTCGGTCGGTCCGCCGGTCGACGCCACGCGGAGGTCGACGACCTCCTCGTAGGTCTCGAGGAGCCGGCGAGACGCCTTCGCGCCGACCCATCCGGCCGACTCCAATTCACGCAGGCCGGCGGCGAGCCGCATCGCGAAGTCGGGGTCCGTGAGGACGTCGGCCCCCCGCACGATTTCGAACGCGGCGTGGGCGAGCCAGGGGTCGGTGGCGAGCCCGTCCTCGAGCGTGCGGCGCAGAGCCCCGTCGAACTGGGCGGTCCGTGGCTCGAGCGGCGAGACGGCGCCGCCGAACCACCCCTTCAGCAGCGCGCCGAACCGGGGGTTCGCGCCGACCTGCATCGGCGGGAAGACGACCATGCGCACCCCCTTGGGGCCGCGCAGCATCCCCATCCACAGCGGGAACCAGAGGACCTTGACGGGCGGAAGGTCGCGGGTCGGGAGGAAGTACTGCGCGAGGAGCTCGCGCTGGCGCTCGCGGGCGGCGAGATGGCCGGAGAGGGCGTCGACGACGTCGGTCCCGACCCCGGAGAGCTCGTCGCGGAACAGCTCACGACCGGCGAGGAGCTCCGCCTCCTGGTGCTCGACCGCGGTCACGCGGCCCGTGAGGGCGACGACGGCGGCGCGTTCGCGTTCGTGGAGGGCCTCCAAGCGCTCCAGGGACTCGCGGATCGCCCGGTGGGCGTCCCGGACCTCGGCGGCGGCCCGCCGGCCCCGCGCCAGGTGGGGGGCGGCGTCGCCGCGGCGGTGGGACGTGCGTTCGGCGAGGACGTCGGCGGTCCTCTGCTCGATGTTCCCCTTGGCGACGCCGGCCTGGCCGACGCGCACGACCTCGGATTCCCGCCGGACCTCGGCTTGGACGGAGGCGTGGAACCGGTCGGACTCCCGGGTGAGCTCGGCGCGCGCCTTCTCGAGGCGGCTCTCCCCGTCGTGACGGCGTTCGTCGGTCTCGTCGTCCACGGCGAGCAGGGCACCGCCGAGCCGCTCGGCGACCTTCGCCTTCAGGCTCTCGAGCCGCTGGAGGTCGAGGGAGAAGCGCGTCATCCACCGCCCCATCTGCTCCACGGCCGCGCCGTACCACTCGTAATCGTGGCGCGCGGGCAGGAAACCCGGGTGCGCGGACTGGGGAGGTCGGCTGAACTCGGCCTGGCCGATCACGTCGAACAGGAGGGGAGGCTCGACCGGCAGGAACCCCTCGACGGTGAGCACCTCCGCGCCCGGGTCCTCCGCGAAGCTCGGGCGAAGGCCGGTCAGCGTCCGGAGCAGCTCCGGCGGGGTCGCCGGGGCGTCGAGCAGGGCATGGATTGGGGTCAGGTCCGGCAGGATCGACTGACGGAAGGTGCGACGCCAGACTCCGGTGCCGTCGAAGATGGCGATCCGGCCGGCGGTCGGCGCCTTCTGGACCACGAGCGGCCAGTAGACGTTCGCCACCGCTTCGACCGTTTCGCTGGGGCCGAGCCGGAGCCGTTGGGCGAGGCCGGACCGCTCGGCCTCGACGCCGGCCAGGATCGTGGCGAGCACGACCGCCTCGGGGAGTTCCCTCCGCTCGCCGGCGTCGTCGACGCCCATCGCGAATCCGAGGGTGACCTCGCTCGGCTCCTCCTGGGGGGCACGCGGGGGGGCGATGCGCGGGAGGGGGGACCGGGCGCTTCGGCTCACCGGTGGAACGACAGACATCGGAGGAACGAGGTTTCTCAATACGTATAAACCCGCACTCCAAGTCGCGCGGGTTCCGTGTCGGGCGCTACCCGAGGGAGGAGCCGCACCGCGGACAGTTGGGAGCCATCCCCGAGGATCGGCCGGCCCGGTCGTCGGACCAGCCGCACTTCGGGCAGGTGCCCGCGGGAGCCCGGAGGCGGCCGGAGATCCAGGCGATCATCCGGCCGTGCCAGGCGGTCCAGCGGCTCGGCGACGCGGCGTCCGAACGCGATCCGTCGCCCACCGGCCGGCCTGTTCGCGCGCCGTACGATCGGCCCTAGCCGTACGTGATGACCGACCCGTCGAGAACGCGCTTCGAGACCGTGGCCAGCGAGATCTCCTCATCGAGGTCCAGGTGCCGAAAGATCATCGACTCGAGACCGACCCGGATGACCTGTCCCTCGACCACCGGTTGTTCCCGACCGTCGTCGTCGAGGAAGACGAGGCCGACGGTCTGGTCCAGACCCACGAAGCGGGTGAGGTCCTCGCGCGCCGCGTTCGCCCGTCTCGAGTCGCCGTAGCCGGTCATGGCGGCCCCAAGGGCGGCGGCCTTAGAACGCTTGGGGCCGTCGGGAGGGCACCGACCCGGGCTTCGGTCACGGTGCGGTAGTTCTGGTTCCTCGCCCGTTCGGCGTTCGAGCATGGCTCGCCGCGTGGTTCGTGCCCTTTCGGTCGCCTCGGTCGCCGCGGCGATTTCGGGATTCCTTCTCGTCCTCCAAGGATTGGTCCTCCTCAGCGACGTGACTTCTCGGGCCAGTCACATCGGATTCCCTCCTGGGTGCCGCGGATATCGGTGCGCGGTGACGGGCCTACCGGGCCTCGGCGCGGAGTACACCCGGGCCGTGCAGTTCGAGGTGTCGGGCGAGGTCCTGCTGGTCGCAGGGGTGGCGCTTCTCCTGATGGCAATCGCGTTGGAGTTCGGCCGGCGCCGGGCACGGGACGCTCGCGGGTAGCCCTCCCACGCCGAACCTCCGGACCTCCCCCGCCGATGAAGCTATCCGAGTCGGGCGGTCGAGCGAACGGGCGGTACCACTGCCGGTCGATCCGAACGGCCTCGCGTACGACCTCGTCGGCGACGGGACCGAACCGATCGTTCTCGTGCACGGGTCCTGGTCCGACCGCCGCGGGTGGGACCCCCTACTTCCGGTGTTCTCCGACGCCTTGCGGACGCTGGTCTACGACCGTCGCGGCCACGGGGAGAGCGCGGCTCTCCCCGGGATGCGGTCGGTCGCGTGGGAGGCCGACGAGCTGGGGGAGCTGCTCGTCGCCGCCGACCACTTCCCGGCGCACGTTCTCGGGATCTCCTACGGAGCGGCGGTCGCCCTGTCGCTCGCGGTGCGGAGGCCGGAGCTGATCCGGAGCCTGATCGTCCACGAACCGCCTCTCGTCGCCTGGCCCCCCGTCGAGGAGAATCCGGAGGTCCGCTCCGCCCGCACCCAACTCGACGCGTTCGCGAAGCGCGCCCGGACCGAGAACTCCGACGTCGCGGCCCGGGAGTTCGCGGAACAGTTCGTGACGGTCCCCGGAGGGTTCGACCGGTGGCCGACCGCGACGCAGGAGGCGTTCCGCACGGGGGCCCGCACGTGGCCCGACGAGCTCGGCGCCCTCGAGCGCGCCGACCTCGACCCCGGCCTACTCGGAGGGATCGACCTCCCCGTCTTGCTCACGCACGGGGAAGTAAGCCCCCCGTACCTCGGCCGGATCGCGCGCTCGGTGGTGGAGTCGATGCCGAACGTGACCCTCCGCAGTCTTCCCGGGGCCGGCCACTTCCCGCACGTCACCCACCCGGCGCTGTTCGGCGGGACGGTCCTCGCCTTTGCTCTGGAGCGCGACGTCCCCGTGCACTAGGGCGGCGAGCCCTCGGGGAGCTAGGTCGAGTGCGCCCGTCGACGGAAATCCTCACGGACCGTGAGGGCCGACGGTGCTTCAGCAAGTCGGCGGATCTCGTCGCCCGCCTGGAGGATGCCGGTGGCGCGAACACCGAGGTAGAACCCGGACCGCTCGTTCGCGAGCATCCGGTCGATCATGTCGTCGCGCTGGAACCGGGCATTGAGCTTGACGCACGGGAGGCGGGGGCGGGTCACGACGAGCTCGGCGCTCCCGATCCCCAGCACGTCGCCGATGCGGAGGTCGTCCTCCAAGACACCCTCCACGGTCAGGTTCTCCCCGAAGACGCCGACGGGGAGCGGCACGTCGCCGAGCTCTTCCTTCCAGAATGGGTAGTGTTCCCGGGGATAGGCGTACACCGACTTCTGCGGTCCGCCGTGGCCCCGATGGTCGGCGACGTCGTCGCCCACGAGGCTCTCCGCTCCGACCTCCACGGGTCCCTTGACCGGACGCTTGCGGATCGCGCTCCGCAGCGTCGTGGTCCCGTGCACGAGCGGCTCCGGCCGGCCGAGGTTCACCGAGACGACCTTCATCGTCGGGTCCCCTTCGGGCGGGGCGCCTCGGCGGCTCGACGTCGTGCGTCGCGGCGGCGTTGCACGGGGTCGAGCCACAGCCGCATCTCGGTGGTCGACCCGAACCCGAGCCGTTCGTACACGCCGCGGCCCATCGCCGAGGCATGGAGGGAGATCCGGGCGTAGCCGAGCTCCTTCGCCAGGTCGACGGCCCGGCGAACCGCGGTGGTCGCGACGCCGAGACCCCGGGCGTCGGGCCGGGTGTAGACCGAGAGGATGTACGGGATCTTCAGGTCGTCAAAGCCCGGACGGGGCTGGCCGGGCTGGAACCAGAGCGCGCCGCTGCCGACCGGGGTTCCGAGCGGATGCTCGACGACCCAGGCCACGACGTCGGCGCTTCGCAGGCGCGGGCGCAGCCAACGGGCGTACGCCAGAGCGTGGCGGGCGATGGCGCGCGCCGGTCGGTCGCCCATCTCGGTGAACATGGCGACCCGGTGCGCCACGAGAAGGTTGATGTCCGCCTCGGTCGCCCGACGCACCGCGAGGCGGACGCGGCGGCGACGGCTCGGTTCGCGAGGCATCCGAGCGCGAGACGTCCCGGAGCCCATAACGCCGGGCCCGGTCAGTCCAGTTGGCGGCGGAACCGCTCCCGGACCTCGCGGGCGAGTCCGACCAGCCGCTGCGCGTTCGTCTCGTTGGCCGACTCGACCGCGAGCAGGATCCTCGGCGTGCCGACCCGCAGGACCACGATCCGGCTCGGGTCGCGCTTCGCCACGGGAGCGGCGGTCTTTCGGCGGGGCTTCGTCCGGTCGCGGAAGTCCATCCGGATGAGGATCCGGCCGAGCGGGTCGGACGGGCCGAGCGATTGTCGGTCCTCGACGGTGCGCCGCCACTGGCGAAGTCCCCACGCGCCGCGGGGCCGCTCCACCTCTTCCCACGGACCGAGGACGAGGTCCTGGTAGACGGCGTACTCCTGCGTGCCGCGGAACGCGAGGTCGATGTAGCCGAGCAGGAACCCGTAGTCGACCGTCCGGTGGTCGACTCCGGTGTAGGGGACGGAAACCTCGGGCGCCGCCGACGCGTCCAGCGGCGGACTCCGGTCGCCGCCCACCGTCACCCGGGGCCGATGGGAGGGTGCTTCGACGGGTCGATCGTCTGGAGGTAGATGTCGCCCGGCCCGTCGACCCGGAGCGCCTCGAAGCTCATCGCGTGCCCGACGAGCCCGCCGCCGAGCGGTTGGTTGTAGGCGCGGACGTTGACGCTGGCGTCCTTCATCACGAGGGCGCCGTGGTCGATGTCCATCGCCTCGCCCTGGGCGAGGGTGAACTTCAGGATGTTCCCGTGGCCCTGGAACGCGAAGGTGCCGGGGCCGGTGAGCCGGTCCATCCAGAACCCGATCATCCGTCCGATCCGTCCGGTCCCCTGGACGTAGAAGGTGTCGTACTGGATCCCGTTCGTGGCGAGCAGCAGGGAATGCTCGGCGACGTCGACGGCTTTCCCTGCCTCGAGCTCGACGACGCGGGTCTCGCCCGGTCGGAACCGGCTGAACGCCACGTAGCCCGGGCCGGTGTATTCGTGGAGCGTGAACGGGAGTCCGCCGACGAGGGTGCGCTTCAGGGTGCCGAACACGCCGCCCTGCGTGAGCCACCGGTAGCCGAATCCGATCGTCGGGTCCGAATAGACCATCAGGCCCCCCTCGCAGAAGATCTGCTCGCCGGGGCCGAGGGTCGCGAGCGCGATGGGGATGTAGTCGCCCTTGATGTCGACCTGCATTGCCCCTCACGCCCCGCTGTGGACGAGGACCCGGCCGGGTCCGGTGAGGTCGAGGACGGGCAGCGGCACTCCGCCGGTGGAGGCCATCGACGGCGACGCGAGCCAGTCGACCCGGACCGACACCGTGTTCGCGGCGGCGAGCAGCGCCGCCACGTTCGTCCGCATCCGTTCGCCCGGTTGGAGCTGGAAGGAGAGGATGTTGCCGTACGACTGGAAGACAATCGTTCCCGGGCCGGTCATCTCGTCGGCGAACAGGTACGTCACCGGCCGCTGGCCGTTCGCGTCCGGGTACGGGGCCGGAAACTGCGCGAGCACCATCGGGTAGTACCGCGCCGACTCCTCGAAGCAGATCAGGTGGCCGTCCCGCAGCCGGAGCGTTTCCCCCGGGGCGAGCGGAAGGACGCGGACCTCCCCGCCCTTGTCGCGCGAGAACGAGACGTGGCCGGGCCCTTCGAACTCGGCGAAGAAGTAGTTCTCGTCGCTGTCGCCCATCGCGTGCATCCCCATCAGGTGGGTCCGACTGACGCCGAGGGACTTCATCGTCCGGCGATGGATCTGCACGGGCTGCTCCTTGTAGAGCATCAATCCGTGCGCCGCGAGGACCTTCTCGCCGGGCCGCAGGGTGACGAGGACCGCCGGTGCGATCCCTCCGACCGAGTCGGCCTGCACCGTGGTCGCCCCCCTACGTCACCGGGCGTTCGTCGACCGCGAGGGAGTACGCGCCGCCGCAGTACTCGCATTTCGCGTAGCCGGACTGGATGTTCTTCGCCGTGATCCGCGCTCCGCACCCCTTGCAGCTCATGTCCTGCAAGGAGGCCCGGCTGACGGTCACTTCGGTCCGCTTCTTGACGAACTCTTCCGGAATCGGCATGCGTTCTCCGAACCTCCCTCAGAAGTGGTGCGACTTCGGGTCGATGCTCTGGATGGCGATCTGGCCGGGCCCGATGAGCTCGAGCACCTCGTACGCCTCGAGCTTCCCGAGCAGGCCTCCGCCGAACGGGAGGTTCACGGTCTTCGCCTCCACGCTCCCGTCCTTCCACAGCATCCCGCCCATGTCGACGTGGATCATCTCCCGCGGCGCGAGGGTCATCGAGAGGATGTTCCCGTAGCCGTGGACCGCGACCTTCCCCGGTCCGGTGAGCCGGTCGAGCCAGAGCCCGGACATCCGTCCCGGGCGGTGGGTTCCCTTGACGTACTCCATTCCGTACCGGATCCGGGCATCCGCGCAGAGCAACGACCCCTCGGCGACGTCGATCGTCTGGTTCGGGGCGAGCTCCAGGATGCGGACCTCGCCGGTACCGTCCCGGGACATCCCCACGTGCCCGGGCCCGGTGAATTCGGTCAGGAAGAACGGAATCCCGCCCACCGTCGTTCGTTCGAGCGTCTGGAGGAGACCGCCGCCCTGGACCGTCTTGCGTGAGACCCCGACGGGTGGGTCCTTGAACAGCATGATGCCGTGCTCACCGTAGACCGCCTCGTTGGCGCCCAGGGTCACGAGAACGGTCGGCACCAGGCCGGGCAGGCACTCGAGTTCCACGGTCCTCGCCGTTGCGACAGCGGTCGTACTATGTGACCGTTTCTTTGGGGCGAGATGTGCGGGGGCTCTTGGGACGCTCCGGCGTTCCTCCGGCCCCCAACAGGTCCATGACGCCGGTCCCGAGCCACTGCCCGCCGTCCACCGCGAGCACCTGGCCGGTGATGTAGGACGCGGACGGGCCGGCGAGGAAGCTGACCGCGTCCGCGATCTCCTCGACGGTCCCGAACCGCCCCAGGGGGATCCCCCGTGTCACGGCCGCGACCAGCCTCGGGCTCCTCCAGAGCCGCTCGTCAGTTCCCGCGGTCCGGACTGGACCGGGCGCCACCGCGTTCACCCGGATGCCATGCGGTGCCCACTCGACCGCCAGAGCCCGGGTGAGCGCGAGCACCCCCGCCTTCGCCGCAGCCGAGTGGGCCGTGCCGGGTCCCGCCATCCAGGCGTAGGACGCCACGATGTTGACGATCGAGCTTCCGCGCCGCTTGCGCAACAGCGGGAACGCGGCGCGCGAAACGTAGAACGTCCCGTCGAGGACGATGCCGACGACGGCCCGCCAGCCGTTCGGGGAGATCGACTCCGCCGGAGCAATGAAATTGCCGGCGGCGTTGTTCACGACGAGGTCGAGCCGTCCGAAGCGCGCCCGGATTCGTTCGACCAGGCGGTCGGCCTGCTCCGGGTCCCGAACGTCGGTGGGCACCGTCTCGACGGCGGCCCCGCTTCCCGCCAGCGCCGCCGCTCCGGCGGCCAGGTGGACCGGCGATCGGCTGGCCAGCACCAAGTCGTGTCCATCGCGGGCGAGGCGCTGCGCGATGGCAAGTCCGATCCCCGTCCCACCGCCGGTGACGAGGGCAACCGGGCGGGGAACGGGAGGCTCCGGGGGGCTCGATCGGTGCGACCTTCTTACCATGGGCACTGTCCCTTCGATCGCGGGTCGTTCTCTGGGAATCCCGCCGGGGAACGGAATCCGAAGGAAGGCTCTTAGCCCAGCCGGTCCGGGCGGATCCGAAGGGCGCTGGCCGGCCACGACCGACTCCAATGAGACACCGGAAGGTGCGGGGGTGAGAGTCGAGACGGCGACATTAATACGGGACCTCCCTCGCCGCCCCGTGCGTCGAAGCGGCTCCCCCATCCGGCCCTTCGCAACCGTCGCCTTGCTCTGGGTCTCGCTGGCGTTCGTCGTTCCCGGAGCTGTCTCGTTGCCGCCGACGGCGCACGGAGACACCGGCGGTTCCGGTACGACTCTCCTCGCGGCACCGCACCGGTCGGCTCCGATGAGCTCCTCCGGCGCGTTCCTGGCGCTCCATCCGCCGGCCCCCCCGCGCCGCCTGACCCACCCGGCCTTGGGCGGGGGCGACATCATCAACGTCAACAACTCCTACACCCGCGAGCCGGCCCCGATGGGGGTCACCGATTTCGGGGTCACCCCGAACTGGACCGGCTACGCCTACGCGACCCCGGAGTTCCAGGCGAGCGCGACCATCCACTCGTTGGTCGCCTCGTCGTCCGGTTCGGCCGGGACCGACATGGGATTCCAGCTCAATGTCGAAGATGTCGTGGCGGGCGGGGGCTCGACCTACGTGTTCTGGATCCAGGACGTCGCGTTCTTCGACACCTCGGTGAATCAGATGACCTGGGAGGACAACGTCTGGAACCTCTCCGCGGGCACGGGGGCGCTCCCGGCGAACAGCCTCGCCGGGAACGGCACAATCAACAGCGGGACGTACTACGCCGACGTCGCTTCGGCGTACGGTTCGCCCGCGACCCTGACCGAGCCGACCACCATCTACGCCCGGGTCATCGCGAGCAACGCCTCCGGGGAGCCCCATGTCGGGTTCGAGTACAACGACGGATACGGCTGGATCATCTTCGACAACGTCACCTTCCCGTTCCTGACGAACGGCGTGAACCGCGGATTCCTCGTGAGCGGCTACCAGTACACACCGCTCGGCGGTTACCTGGACGCCGAATGGGACATGGGCGGCCCCTGCTGCGGCCTGTCGCAGACCCTTGGCCGCTCCGACGTAGACATGAGCCTCTCGTACTGGAATGGGCACAATCTGCAGGCGGTCCGGTCCGCGTTCGACTACGGGGCGAACACAGGGGAATCGATGGGGAACGTGGCGGACCAGTTCGGCACCTCCAACTCGACCGGGGCGGTGTTCGGACAGGCGGTCAACGGCAGCGGCAGCCTCGGACCCTTGTACGGCTCCTCGAATGTGGCGACGTTGCGGGTGTCGACCGGCAGCCAGAGTTCGGGCGTCCTCCAACTGAACGGCGTGGACGCCCCGTACGGGGGTGGGGTCGCGAACTTCACGATCGCTCCCGGGGCGTACGAGGTCAACTTGACGGCGAACGGCAGCTACGAGGCCGGCACCAACGTCACGCTCTCGGCGGGCGAGTTCCTCACCATCTCGATCACGCCGATCCCCCGCTTCGCCCTCCAGTTCATCGCCGTCGGACTCCCGCCCGGGACCCCGTGGTCGGTGAACGTCTCCGGCGAGCTTCTCTCGGGTCGGTCGGAGGTCGAGGGACTGTTCCTCCGCAACGGGAGCTACACCTACGTTCTCGGACCCGTCCCGGGCTACTCCCCCACGTCCTACGGCGGGTCGGTGGACGTCAACGGGACCACGCGCAATCTCACGATCCCCTGGACCCAGTTCCTGTTCGTGGCGGAGTTCGTCGCCGAGAACGACCCCGGCGGGGTGGCCTGGAACGTCTCGATCGGGGGTGGTCCGCCGGTCGCGACCACCGGGGACACGATCCGGGTCGACCTTCCGAACGGCTCGTACACCTACTCCGTCGGGGCCCCCTCCAGCATCGCGGTCTCACCGGCGAGCGGCCCCGTCAACGTCACCGGGGGCAACGCGCTGGTGGACCTGGGATTCTCCGTCGCGCCCGGTACCCTCGCCGGCACGGTGTCCCCGGTCCTCGCCGCCGTGTCCGTGGACGGGGCGTCGGTCACGGTGTCGAACGGTGCGTTCTCGGTTCTGCTGCCCGCGGGCGTCCACCAGGTGGTCGCCTCGCTGACGGGGTATCGCACCGTGGACCGGACCGTGACGCTCGCCGCCGGGGCGACCGTCACGATCCAGTTCGTCCTCAACGCGACGGGCATGCTGCCGGGCACCGGGGATGGGGGCGGAGGGACGAACCCCTGGTCGCTCGGCGGGACGGACACGCTGCTTGCCCTCGGCGCGGTGGGCGCGATCGTCGTCGTCACGGCGGTCCTCCTGGTCGCTCGGCGAAGGCCGCCGACGACGACGCCGAATTCCCCCTAGCCCGCCAACGGCGCGGCCGGGCCGTCAAGGAACGGCGCTCCCGAACCGGGCGACTCGACCCTCGGGGCGGTCCGTGCCCAGACGGGACCGCGGAGCCGAACGAGCAGGTAGAGCAGCGCCGCATCGAGGAGCAGCGCGACCGGATTGGTGGCGAACACGAGGAGAAGCCCCCAGGGCACCAGGATGGCGATCATCCCGGTCGCAAAGGACAGGGCGGCCCGTTCGGCGTCCTCCGCGCGGAGTCGCTGGACGATCCGGGCGAGCACGGCGAGTTCGCCAAGGACCAGGACGATGCCGGCCCCGACGGCGGGAACGGCCGTGCGGGGGAGGATCGACCCGGTCACGAGCCAGAGCGGGAACCAGGCCGCTCCGAGCCAGGCGAACGTCCCGAGCGACCCGATCGTCCGTCCCGGCCGCGGCCGAAGGAAGTCGGCGGGGAGCCGATACGCGAGGGCGATTAGGACGCCGATCGCCCCGAGGAACAGGACGGCGAGGGCGAACGACGGTCGGCTCGGTGCGATCGCGCCGACAATCCCCACGTCGGCCAGGAACACCACGGCGGCCAGGCGGAGTCCGCGCGCGGCGACCAGAGGATGGCCATTCGTTTCGGGAGAGACGATCCCGACCAGGAGCAGCGGGAGCGCGATGCTGTAGACCGCGTGGAACGCGGCGAGTCCGAGGGCCCAGAACCAGTTGACGCCCCAGAGATGGCCGTAGCTGCCGAGGATCCCGACCGGATTTCCCGACGGCTGGAAGAACGTGTGGACCATGAGGCCCTCCTCCGCGATGCCGTAGGCGCCTCCGAGGAGGAGGACCGAACCCCATCCCTTCCCCCATCGGAGGACCGTCTCCCGGATCAGGAGGGCGCCGGTCGTGTAGAGGCCGGCGTTGAGGAGGAAGAACAGGGCGAAGGCGGCCGGGTTGAGGAACAGCAGCGTCGCGGAGCTCGAGCCGGTCAGGTACTCCGGGATTCCCGGGGTCAGGAGGAGCAGAAGGAGGAGGGGACTCTTCCACCACCGTCGCGCCGGCGTCGAGCCGGGGACCGTGGGAGGGGACTCCATACCCGTTCGACGCGGGGAGGCGGTATTAGAAATGGACAGGAAGATTCGGTGGGGAGAGGGGACACCGAATGCCGCCCGCCCATCGCGCCCGAAACGTCCGATCCGAGGTCGCCGCGCCCGTCGTCGTGGGCGTCGACCTCGCGGGGAGTGAGGGGCGCCGCACGGGGTTCTGCACACTCGGCGCCGGGGGCGTGACCGTCACGCGCGTGTTGCATTCCGACGACGAGATCGTCGCGGCCGTCCACGCGGCCTCGCCCTCGGTCGTGAGCATCGATGCCCCCCTGTTCCTTCCGAAGGGGCGGACCTCGCCGGACAGCCGGGAGCCGTTCCACCTGCGGGCGTCGGACCGGATCCTGCAGCGGCTCGGCATCCGGTTCTTCACGGTGACGCTCGGCCCGATGCGAACGCTCACGGCGAGAGGCATTCGCCTCCGCGCGCGCCTCGAGGCGGACGGGTACCGGACCATCGAAGGGTACCCGGGCGCCGGTCAGGACCTGCTCGGAATTCCCCGCAAAGGGGAGGGGATCGAGCGGCTCCGCGCGGGGCTCGTGCGGACGGGTCTCCGCGGCGACATCGAGCGGGTCGACACCACGCACGACGAGCTCGATGCGGCGTCGGCGGCCGTGCTCGGGGAGCGGTACATGGCGGGGGATTTCGTCGCCATCGGCGACCCGAGCGAAGGATGGATGGTGCTCGCCCCCAAGTCGGCGGTCCTCGCGCGCTTTCGGGCTCGCGCGGCGGCCCAGGCGAAGGCCAAACGATCGACGTCGAGGCGGGCCCGATGACGTTCGACGAGACGTACCGAGGGGGAACGCCCCCGTGGGACATTGGGCGGCCCCAAACCGAGGTCCTTCGCCTGCTGGACGAGGGCCGAGTGACGGCGCCCGTGCTGGATCTCGGATGTGGCACGGGGGAGACCGCCCTCGCCTGCGCCGCCCGTGGCCTCGAGGTCCTCGGCATCGACGCGGCGCCGACCGCGGTCGAGCGCGCGCTCGCCAAAGCGGAGTCGCGCCGCCTCCCGGCTCGGTTCCAGCTGGGAGACGCCCTCCACCTGGGCACGCTCGGCCGCTCCTTCGCGACCGTGCTCGACATCGGCCTCTTCCACACGTTCGACGACCCCGAACGAGCGCTGTACGTCGAGAGTCTCGCCTCCGTCGTCCGCCCCGGGGGTCACGTCTACGTGGAGTGCTTCAGCGACGCCGAGCCGGCGTGGGGCGGTCCCCGTCGGGTCCGGGCCGACGAGGTCTCGGCCGCGTTCGGAGCTCGCTTCGAGATCCTCGAGGTACGCCCCACGAAATTCGACACGCGTCCGCCCCTCGAGCCGGCCCACGCTTGGCTGGTCTCGCTGCGACGCCGTTCGAGTTGACGGTCAGGTCGGTCGCGCGGCCGACAGCTGCTCGGTCAGGAACTCGGCGATCCGACCGTAGGCCCGCTCCCGGTTGGCCCGGCCGGCGATCCCGTGTCCTTCGTCCTCGAACATCATCAGCTCGACCGTCCGACCCAGCCCGCGCAGCGTTGCGACGATTTGCTCGGCTTCCCGCGCGGGGACGCGCGGGTCGTTCCGCCCATGCACGACCAGGAGCGGGGCCGTGATCTGGGCGGCGTGGTGGACGGGCGAGATCGACGCGAGGAACTCCCGGTCGCGGTCGAGCCGGCCGTACTCCGCCTCCCGGAGCGCCCGTCGCCAGGGACCGGTCTCCTCGAGGAACGTCACGAAGTTCGCGATGCCGACGATGTCGACGCCGGCCCCGAACAGCTCCGGGTACGTCGCGAGGGCGGAGAGCACCATGAATCCCCCGTAGCTCCCGCCCATCACGGCGACCCGGCCGCGCTCGGCGCGACCCTGGCGGACGAGGTGCTCGACGAGGTCCCGGAGGTCGCGGACCGAGTCCATCCGTTTCCGGACATCGTCGAGATGCACGAACGTCCGGCCGTACCCGGTCGAGCCCCGCACATTGGGGACGACGACGCGCCAGCCCTCCGACACGAGGAACTGGCGGAACCGGTTGAGCGTCGGGCGGGCCTGGGACTCCGGCCCCCCATGGACTTCCAGGACGGTCCCTTTCGCCGGCCCCGACGGCTCGAACTCCCAGTACGGGAGCACGACGCGGTCCACGGCGTGGGCGGTCCCCAGCTTCGGCTCCCCGACGCGGGCCGGGACGGGGAACGTTGAGGTGGTCAGCCGCCGCGGTTTCCCGGTCTCGATCGACCGGCGATATACCTCGACCCCCTCCACCGAGGAGAGGTCGTGGGCGAACGCGGTCCCGTCCGGGAACCACGCCACGCTCATCACCACCCCGCGGGGCGACGTCGGGAGGGGCCGGTCCTCGGCCGACGCCGGGTCGTACAGGTGGAGTTCCGTCCAACCGTCTCGGTTGACGCCGACGAGAAGGTGGCGACCGTCCGGGCTCGGCTCGACGATCTCGACGTCGCCCGGGTACTCCCGGAGGAACTCGTGGCCCGCGCGCCCGGGCCGGTACCGGAGGAGCGCGGCCCGCTCCCGACCGGGGTTCGCCCCGGCGTACACGGCGTCCGCGGTGAGGGCGGCGTCGAAGACGGTCTCCTCTCCGTCGTGGGGATTGAGCGGCGTGGCGGTGCCCCCCTCCAGGAGGAAGAGGTGGGTGTCGAGGTTCGTATTCTGTCGGGCGATCAGCGTGCGTTCCCCGACGGCGCCGACGACGCTGTGGTGCGCGTCGCCCTCGTAGATCCGGCGCGGATCTCCGGATTCGTCCACGTTCGTCTCGTAGACGTCGAAGAACCGTGGGTCCCGGGCGTTGGAGGTGAAGAGGAATCGCTTCCCATCGTCCCGCCACGCCCCCGGGGCGTGGATCACCTTCGGGCTCGCCGTGATCGGCCGAAGCGCCGGCCGGGCTCCGTCGAGGCCCTCCAGGAGGGCGAGCTGCCAATGCTCGTTGCCCCCGGTATCCAACGCGAGCATCGCTCGCGGCCCGGCGGGGGAGGCCTCGATGGAGCCGATGCGTTGCCCGTCCGGCGAGATCGGCGCGACCTTGCCGCCGCCCATGGGGACGCGGAACGCCTGCGGAAGCTCCCCCGGGTCGGCCAGGAAGACGACGGTCTCCCCATCGGCGAGCACCGAGGGGTGGTAGGAGGTCGAGACGTCGAACCACGCCTTCAGGCGCGTCGCGATCGTCGAAGGGGCCGTCGGCGAGGCCATCGACGGTCCCGAGACGGTCCGGTGGATAAGGCCGGGCAGGGCGTCGCGGGGCGCGGCGCCGCTCGCCCCCCGACGGAGAACGACTTAAGGTGCGGACGCTCGGGCCGACGATGCCCCGCACTACCGGAGCCGGTCGGGCCGAGGCAGAGTTCGACCGCGAGGCCGCCGGCTACGACCGGACCGCGAGCCGGACGATGCCGGGGTACGACGAACTCCACCAGACCCTCCTGTGGGGGATCCCGTTCTCGCCGACCCGGACGTTCCGGGTGCTCGAATTGGGGATCGGGACGGGAACCCTCTCGACCCGCCTGCTCGGCCGCTACCCCCACGCCGAGCTGACCGGCGTGGACCTTTCCCGCCGCATGATCGCATTGTGTCGTACGAAGACGCGCCGATACCGGGACCGCGTCACCTTGCTCCAGGCGGACCTCTCCGACTTCCCGACCGACGCTCCGTACGATGCGGTCGTCTCCTCGCTCGCGATCCACCACCTCGCCGACTCCGCGAAGTGGGCGCTGTTTCGGAAGGTCCGGAAGGCGCTCGCGCCCGGCGGGTACTTCGGGGACGCCGACGACCACCTTCCGGAGGACCCGGTGTTCGATTCCCGGTTCGGCCAGGTCGCCCAGGAGCTCGTCGGCTCGACCCAACCGGCGGCCCTGCAACGGGTCTGGCACGAACACGAGCGGTTCGACCATCCGTGCACGCTCTCCGACGAGCTCGTGCACCTGGGGAGGGCCGGCTTCGCGCACGTCGACGTCCCCTGGCGGTTCTTCGGGCAGGCTGTCGTGTGGGCGTACAAGTAGCCCCAGCCCGCCGAGGAACGGAACCTTTTTGACGTCCGGCCGGCCTCGCTCCGCCGCGGCCGGGATGGGGTAGCTTGGCCTATCCTGGGGGACTGTGGATCCCTCGACCCGGGTTCAAACGAGCGCGGGGCCCACCCCCGCGGTCGGAAACTCTCGGTCCCGGCCCTACCGGCCCTTCCGGGCCGGTTTCGAAGACGCCGACCTCGGCCGGGTCTTCTTGCCCGGAGGCGGAGTCGGCGCGAGGATCCGCTCCAGCGCTTCCGGAAGTTCGGTGAGCGAATAGTCCGCCCAGGCGGCCCCCCACCGACGAAGGTCATCGGGGCTGAGGGTCCAGTTCGCAAATCGGGAGGCCCGAGCGACCGCGATGACGCCCTCGACCGACTGGGCCGCCTCGAGGTCGAAGCGCGAATCCCCCACGAGGACCAACGGTGCGTCGGGGTAGCGGCGACGGTATTCGGCCAGGTGTTCGCGCTTGGTCCCTTGGCCCGAGCCGAGCACGTCCTCGAACCAGTACCGCAGGCCTTCGCGCTCGAGGACGAGGTCGGCCATCTCCCGCTCGGCACCGGTGGAGACGGCGAGCGTCCAGCGCGCGGCGGCGAGCCGCTTCAACAGCTTCGGAATCTCGGGGAACGGTTTCGCTCGAGCGTACGCCTCGGCGACCTTCCGCTGGTGGAACTGGCGGGCGACCGAGCGCCGAAGCTCCAGCGGGGCCTCCCCGTAGAGCTGGTTGATCTGCGCCTCGAACGGCATCCCCGTCGTGGCGAGGTAGTGGAGTCGACCCTCGGCCTCCGGGGTTCCGAACGCCTCGAGGAGCACCTTTCCGGCGACGTCGCTGATCCCGGCCATGTCGTCGAGGAGCGTGCCGTCGACGTCGAAGATCACCGCGCCGCGCTCGATCGCGCGCGGGGCCACAGGGGGCCGCTCGCCGAGGACGCCGTGGGAGATCTCGGCGAACTGGGAGGTCGCGGAGCCGACCATCGAGAGCGGAACGTCCCGCTCCCTGCCGGCGAGGGACAGCTCGGTTCGCGTGTCCGGGTCGCTCTCCGCCATCGGCCGTGTCGAGGCCCCTCGACGGATAAGCGGTGCCGACCCGGACGGGGAACGCCCTTTTGGGGACGGGCGACTCCCCCCCGCCGACGGACCCCGATGCATCCGAGCCGCGCGATCCACGGACGCCACTCCCTCCTCCTCGCGGGGCGCCGGATCATCGTCGGCGTCTCGGGCTCGATCGCGGCGGTCGAATCGATCCGGGTCATCCGCGAATTGATCCGGCACGGGGCCGACGTCCGCGCGGTCGTGAGTCCGGAGGCGACGCGGATCGTCAGCGAAGAGGCCCTCGCGTTCGCGACCGGCCACCCTCCCGTCGTCCGACTGACCGGGAACGTCGAACACGTGACCCTCCTCGGACCGGGCGAGGACCGGGCCGACCTCCTCCTCATCGCGCCGGCCACCGCGAACACGATCTCGAAGATCGCCCACGGGATCGACGACACCGCGGTGACCTCGTGCGCCTCGGTCGCCCTCGGCGGCGGGGTCCCTCTCCTGATCGCCCCGGCGATGCACGCCCACATGGGGCAGAACCCGGCCGTCCGGGAGAACCTCGAGCGGCTGGTCTCCTGGGGCGTCGGGATCGTGGCGTCCGACGCGGCGGAGGGCGAGGAGAAGCTCGCGTCCCCGGAGACGATCGCCGCCGCCGTCCTCCATCGACTCGCCCGAGGACCCTGGAAGGGCCGGAAGGTCCTCGTCATCGGAGGGGCCAGCCGGGAATCGATCGACGACGTTCGGTCGATCACGAACGAGAGCTCGGGCGCGACCGCCGTCCAACTGGCGACCCAGGCGTACTACCGGGGCGCGGAGGTCGAGTTGTGGGCCGGCTCGCTCCAGGTACCCGTCCCCAGCTTCGTGGCCGTCCGGGCATGGCGCGGCGTGGCCGAGCTGCGCTCCCGGGTTTCGGAGTATTCGGGGGGCCTGGAGGCGGCCGACGTCGTCCTAGTGCCCGCCGCCCTCTCCGACTTCACGATCGAACCACGCCGCGGGAAGATCCCGTCCCGGGAGACGGACGGCCTCCGTCTCGAGCTCCGCCCCGCCCCCAAGATTCTGCCCGAGCTCCGGAGCCATGTCTCGGCGCCCCATCGTCTCGTCGGGTTCAAGCTGGAATCCGGGCTCGAACCCCGCGCTCTCGAGGCGAGCGCCCGGCGCTTGCTGGAGGAGCACCGCCTGGATTGGGTGGTGGCCAACGACGCGAAGGTGCTCGCCCAGTCGCAGACTCGCCTTGCTCTCGTCAGCCCCTCTGGCCCGGTCCAATGGTTCTCGGGCGAGAAGACGGAGGTGGCCGGCCGATTGCTCGACGCGATCGGAAGCTCCCTGAGCGCCCCGGCCCGGGAGGCCCGGCGGGGCGGCCGCACGTCCCCCCCGTCCGGTCCCCGCCACCGGCGCACCGGCCCCCGTCGCCCCGGCCGTCGTCCGGCCTGACGCCTGACCGGCCGCCGGACGCATTATTAGGTGGCCCGACTCGCCGACGCTGAGGGGCAGTCGATGGTCAAGTTGGCGGAGTGGAGAGGGAAGGAGATCTTCCGGAAGTACGGCGTTCCCCTCCCGCGCGGGCATGTCGTGCGCTCTCCCTCGGAGGTGGCGCATGCCCTCCGGACGGCCGAGATCCCTCTTCCCTGCGTGATCAAGGCCCAAGTCCTCGCGGGGGGCCGCGGGAAGGGCGGAGCCGTCCGGTTTGCGAGTTCTATCGCCGAGGCGGAAGAGGCGACGCGCGCCATCCTCGCGCTCGAGTTCAAGGGCGAGAAGGTCCGAGAGGTCCTCATCGAGGAGAAGCTCCCGATCGAGAAGGAGTTGTACGTTTCCCTGACCCTCGACCGATCCCGTCGACTTCCGCTCGCCATGGCCAGCGCCCAGGGCGGCGTCGAGATCGAGAACGTGGAGGAGTCGGCCATCGTCCGGGTCTTCGTCGACCCGTTCCCCGGGCTCGTCGGCTACGAGCGGCGCCAGCTCGTCCAGGCCCTCGGGGTCACGGGAGCGGTCGCGAAGTCAGTCGATGCTCTTCTTACCCAACTGTGGCGAATCTTCCTCGAGGAGGACGCCGAGCTCGTCGAGATCAATCCGCTCGCCGTCGTCGGCGACCACGTGGTGGCCCTCGACGCGAAGGTGATCATCGAGGACGATGCTTCGTTCCGCCACCCCGAATTCAGCGACGTCCGCGACGACCGGACACCCCTCGAGGAGATTGCCCGGGAGAAGGAGATTGCCTTCGTCCAACTCGACGGCAACATCGGCGTGATCGCGAACGGGGCCGGCCTGACGATGGCGACGCTCGACGTCTTGGCCGAGTTCGGCGGCAAGCCCGGTGTCTTCCTCGACCTGGGCGGAACCGACGACCCGAAGAAGGTCACCGAGGCGTTCCTCCTGATGGCCCAGGCGAAGCCGTCGGCGGTGTTCCTCAACATCTTCGGCGGCGTCACGCGCTGCGATACCGTCGCGACGGGGCTCGTCGAAGCGATGCGCCAGGTCCCGGCGGCCGAGCGGTTCCCGCTCGTCGCCCGGATCCGGGGCAACAACGAAGCCGAAGGCGTCGCCATCCTCCGGGCCGCCGGCATCACCTCGCTCTCCGACCTGAAGGAGTCGGTGCAAGCGGTCGTGGCCGCTTCGGGGGTCGGCGCATGACCGTTCTCATCGACAAGGACACCCGCATCCTCGTCCAGGGGATCACGGGCCATCAGGGCACGGTCCACGCGCGGAACATGAATGCGTTCGGCGCCCAGGTCGTCGCCGGAGCGACCCCCG
Source organism: Thermoplasmata archaeon (assembly GCA_022750435.1). Classification (GTDB taxonomy): domain Archaea; phylum Thermoplasmatota; class Thermoplasmata; order Lutacidiplasmatales; family UBA184; genus Lutacidiplasma. The sequence continues at coordinate 100,951 of JAKIVS010000006.1, forward strand.
GCAAGGGGGGGCAGGAGGTCGAGGGCGTCCCCGTCTTCGACTCGGTCGCGGCCGCCGTCCAGAAGACCGGCGCGAACGCTTCGTGCATCTTTGTCCCGGCGCCGTTCGCGAAGGACGCCTACCTCGAGGCGGTCGACGCGGGTATCCCGCTCAGCGTGATCGTCACCGAGCACATCCCGTTCCACGACATGCTGACGATGTACCACTACGGTCGTTCGAGGGGCTCGCGGATCATCGGACCGAATTGCCCGGGGATCGCTGCGCCCGGAAAGTCGAAGGTCGGCATCATCCCGAACGTCGTCTTCCGACCCGGCCGCGTCGGCGTCGTGAGCCGGAGCGGCACGCTGACTTACGAGATCGTCAACGGGATCAAGGAGCGCGGCCTTGGACAGTCGACCTGTCTCGGCCTGGGCGGAGACCCCGTGGTGGGAACCTCGTTCGTCGACGCACTCCCCTTGTTCGAGCAGGACCCCGAAACGGACCTCATCGTCCTGGTCGGAGAGATCGGCGGGACCGCGGAGGAGGACGCCGCCGACTACATCGGTCGCCGCGTCACCAAGCCGGTCGTCGCCTACGTCGCCGGCCGCTCGGCTCCCCCCGGGAAGAGGATGGGGCACGCGGGAGCGATCATCGCGCGGGGCAAGGGGACCGCCGATAGCAAGCTCGCCGCGTTGCGCGCCGTCGGCGCCCACGTCGCGACCTTCCCGTACGAGATTCCGGCGCTCGTCGAACAGTTCCTCCCGAAGGCGTCCGGTCGATGAGCAGCGACGTTTGCGTCATTCCCGGGTGCGGAGCCGAGGCGGTCCGTCACCTCGCCGTCGTGGAGGCCCGCCGGGCATTCGAGCAGGTCCCGGACCAGGGGCGGAGCGCCGCGCTCTGCAAGATCCACTACAAGGAATGGAAGAAAGCGACCAAGAAGGATCGAAAGCTCGACCGGATGGGGGGTTCGTTCTCCTCCGGGGCCAAGCAGGGCGGCCCCGGACGGGGAGGTCCCCCCATCTAGGTGGAATGGGTTCGCGCGTCAGCCTACTGCTTCCGCATCTTCTGCGCCCGCATGCGCCGGCGCATCCGCTTCTTGCGCCACTTCCACCGCATGTGGCCGCGCTTCTTCCAAACGCGCGAGCTCCGTTTCATCCAACCGCGTCCGAAACGGCTGGGCTACGGACCGCACTTTATAAGCTTGCTCGGCGGAAAATCTCCCGACGGCACGTCGAGACTCGGAGGGGGAGTGGCGGTGAGTTTGGCGCCCCGCGACGCACGCGCGTGCCCCGAACGCCGGAGGGGGGGTGGGCGATTCCGATCGGAGGCGGTCACCGACCAGAGTCGAAAGAGCCCCGGCGGAGCGTGCACATTCGCGACTCTTGGGGTCCATTATCTACCCGACCCCACTCGACGAAGCGTGGTCGACGAGGCGGACCTGGAAACGAACGTCCTCGAGTTCGTCCTCAAGTCCTTCCAATTCGACCGAACCGAGATGGTCGGCGACGTGGAGTACGCTGTGTTCCACCGGACGGAGACCGAGAGCGAGACGAAGTTTCGCCCGAAGCTCGTGAAACTCGTCCTTGCCGTTCCGAAGGAGTGGGTCGTCCACGACCTCGCCTCGGACCTCCTCCTGATCGCCCAGGACGGGATTCACCCCGGCCACCGCGGGAGCGGGAACGCGGTGGAGGCGGCGGCCGAAAAGTCGGAGTTCTCCGAACAGGGGGTCGACTGGGTCCGAATCCCTCGACCCGCCGGTGGCTGGGTCTATCTTCCGAAGAACGAGCGCGAACGTTGGAACGACGAGGCCATCGGTCGGTTGCCGTAGCGCGAGCTCAGAGGACGCCCATCTCCGCGAGTTTCTCGGGGAGGTAGGTGTCGGTGACGTAGTTGAGACCGTACTTGGCGAGCGACTGCTGCTCGGCCTTCTTGCCGTTCTTGAGCATCAGTTCAATCTCGCTGCGCCACTCCGCGGTCTTGAACCGAGGGTCGGTGAGTTCCGCCTGGAGGGCCCGGACATCCTGGTCCGTGAGGTCGTCCGACGGCAGCTCGTAGTTCTCGATGTCCGAGGCGGTGACGCCGAGGAACTCCGCCTGCGGGGTCGCCAGGTACTGGCTGATGTGGGCGGTCTTGATCGCGCCGAACGCCACGCTCGCAAAGATCCGGAACGACCATGGGTCGCCGTCGGTGAAGACGACGACGGGGAGCTTCAATTCCTCGTTCATCCGCTTCAAGAACCGTCGAGTCGCTCGGGCCGGCTGGCCCTTCAGGTGGAGCAGCACCGCGCCGTGCTTCTCGTCGAAGCCGTTCTCAGCGAGACGGTCGACCATGCCGCCGCACTCGATTGCGATGACGAACTTCGCCCCGGTCGAGACGAACTCGATCTTCTCCTTCTCGACGT
>JAKIVS010000017.1 GCA_022750435.1 Thermoplasmata archaeon
CGACGCCGATCCCCGCCCGCTGACGGCGCGGGGATAGCCAAGCCCGGAAACGGCGCAGGACTTAAACGGCGGCGCACGCCGCCTGAGAGATCCTGTCGCACAGGCGTTCGCCGGTTCAAATCCGGCTCCCCGCATCCCCTGCCTACGGAACGGAGGACGACGGTCGATGCGGCGGAGCGAACTGATCCGGCTCCTGTCTCAGGTCCCTGGGTTCCCGACCCCGGACCCGAAGCTCGAGCAGGTCGCCACGCCGCCGGAGCGGGGGGCGGACCTCCTCTTCGAGGCGCTCGCCCGCGGGGACCTCGAGGGGCGCTCCGTCGTCGACCTCGGGAGCGGGACGGGTCGCCTCGCCATCGGGGCGTCGCTGCTGGGGTCGCCGCGGGTGGAAGGAATCGAGGCGGACCTCGCGGCGCTCTCGGTCGCCCGGACCGCGGCGGAGACGGCCGGCGCGACGGTGACCTGGACCCACCGGAGCGTCGAAGGATGGGACTCCGAGGCCGACACGGTCGTGATGAATCCGCCGTTCGGCGCCCAGACCCGGGGCGCGGACCGCCCGTTCTGGGACGCCGCGCTCGCCCGCCCCCGGGTCGTCTACGCGTTCGCGCTCGCCGACTCCCGAACCTTTATAGCGCGCCTCACGGTCGCTCGCCGCGCGCGGGTCGAGGCCCAACGGCCGGTCCCGTGGACGCTCGGCCCGACGTTCCGGCACCACCGGAAGCGGTCCGTCGAGCTCCCGGTCGACCTCTGGGTAATCCGCTCGCAAGGACCCCCAGCATGAGCACCGAACCGACCAGCACCCTCGTCATCCCCGGCGACCTCCTTGGCACCGCCGAAGAGTTCGTCCCCGGCCACGGCACCTACGAAGACCGCGGGAAGATCTACGCGGCCCTCCTCGGCCATCGCCACGTCGACCCGAGCGACCGGGCCGTCCGCGTCGAGGCGCTCAACGCCATCCCGAGCATCCACGACGAGGACCTCGTGTACGGCCGCGTGGACGAGGTTAAGAGCGCCATGGCGATCGTCACGATCCTCACCGCCGCCGCCAACCAGCGCCCGGTGCCGGGCGCCCCGGAGGGGACGGTCCACATCTCGAAGGCGAAGGACGGCTACACCGAGGCGCTCTCCGACGAGTTCGCGCCGGGCGACCTGATCGTCGCGCGGGTCCTCCAGAGCCACCCCTCGGTCAAGCTCACCACGGCGGCCGCCGACCTGGGCGTCGTGGCGGCCCGCTGCCAATCCTGCCACGGCCTCCTCGCCCGCGGCGACAAGGAGCTGCGGTGCCCGCGCTGCGGGAACCGCGAACACCGGAAGACCGCGAGCGGCTACGGGGAGCTCCCGTCCGCCGGGCCGAAGGGCGATGCCCGCGCTCCCGGCTGACGAGGCGCGCCTCCTCCGGCTCGTCCGGGCGCACGACCGCTGGCGCGGTCGCTCGGTGTTCAACCTGCTCCCCAGCGAGAACGCGGTCTCGCCGCGCGCGCGCTCGTTTCTCTCGAGCGACCTCGCCGGTCGCTACACGCTCCCCGTGGTGACCCAGTTCCACGGGGAGACGATCGACAACAGCTACGCCGGGACGAGGTACACCGACGAGATCGAGGCGCTCGGGAACGCCGCGTGCGCCCGCCTGTTCCGGGCGAAGCACGCCACGCTCCGGCCCCTCTCCGGCCACATCGCCGCGATGTCGGCGATGGTGCCGCTCCTCCCGAAGGGCTCCACGATCCTCGCCATCGCCCCGGACCAAGGCGGCTACGACGGCTACGCCCCCGGCTACCTCCCCGCCGTGTTCGGGTGGGACGTTCGGCCCCTCCCGGCCGATGGTCCCGGCTTCTCGGTCGAAGCGGACACCGCCGTCGCCGAGATCCGCCGCGAGCGGCCCACCGCGGTGGTCCTCGGCCAGAGCTTCTTCCTGTTCCCGTACCCGCTCGCCGCGATCGCCGAGGCGACGCACGCGGTCGGCGCGCTCGTCTTCTACGACGCCTCGCACGTCCTCGGCCTCATCGCCGGGGGCGAGTTCCAGGACCCCCTGAGGGAAGGGGCCGACGTCCTCTACGGGAGCACCCACAAGTCGTTCCCCGGTCCCCAGGGAGGGATCCTCGCCACGGACCGGACCGACCTGTTCGAGCAGATCGACCCGGCGCTCGTCTGGCGGGTGTTCGACAACGCCCACTGGAACCGGATCGCCGGCGTCGCCCAGACGGTGCTCGAGCTCGAGCGGGTCGGGCCGGAGTACGCCAGGACCGTGGTGAAGAACTCGCAAGCGCTCGGTCGCGCCCTCAGCGACCGCGGGATCCCGCTCGTCGCCGAGTCGCTCGGCTTCACCCGCTCCCACCAGCTCTTGCTCGACGGCGAGGAGCTGAAGCGCCGTCACGGAATCGGGCCCGGCGCGCTCGGCCGCCGCTGGGAGAAGCAACGGCTCGTCGGCGACCTCGCCGGCCGGGTGGGCACGGCCGAGGTGACCCGACTCGGCCTCGTGCCGGAGGACATGCCGAGGCTCTCAGACCTCCTCGTCCGCGCCGGGATCGGGAAGGAACGGGTCGCCGCCGAGGTGCTCGCCTGGCGGAAGCAGTACCCCGCTCTCCGCTTCGCGTGACCCCGGTTCGCCGAATCCCGGGCCTCGCCCAGTGGTCTTGAAAAAACCCAATTGAGAAGGAAGAGGTTGGACCCTCGAACGCCCCCGGCGCGCGCCGGGGGCGTCGACGCTCGCCCTACGTCTTCGGCGTCGAGCTGTCGGAACTCATGTCCGAACTGCCCGAGGAACTGGAGGAGGAGCTGTCCGTCCCACCGCTGGAGCTGCTGCTTCCGCTGCTCTGGGTCGGAGACCACGGCTGCGGAGACGACGGCTGGCTCGGGGTGCCCCACATCATCCGGCCCAGCACCAACGCCACCACCAGGCCGATGATTAGCCCGACGACCAGCAGGAGCATGCCCGCGATCCCCGAGGAGACGCCACCGATCAGCGAGGCGTTGTGGTACGAGGTCTGGTTGATGTAGATTGTCTGGCCCGCCGGGATGACGGTGTACTTCTGACTAAACAGGTAGTCTCCGTACGGGGTCGTCACGTTCACGGTAGCCGTGAACACGCCTGGAGTGACCGCCAGCCACGCCGTGTCCACCACGACCGTCCGGTTGCCCTGTCCGGCCGCGAAGACGCCCGCCAGGAAGACGACCTGGCCGGTGGCGTTCGTGACCGACAACTCAGCGCCGGTGATATAGTCGCCCGTGTAGGTGACCGCGAACGTCAGGTTCCCGGTCGAGAGGCTGGTGGACGGGACCGGGTTGTTGAACACGCCCGACGGGTCGTGGAACACCAGGTAGGCGTTCTGCTCGAGCGCCGTCGTCACGTTCGCGACGGAGTTGTTGTCGCTGACCCAGGCGATGAACTGGTAGACGTCGGCCGGGAACACGCCCGCGGTGGGGTTCGCGTAGCCGGCGGAGTCGAGGTTGGTGTAGTTCATCTCGTAGGACCACGTCGACTGGCCCGACGTCACCGGGACGGAGACGTTCAGCACCTCGGGGCACGGGGGTGCGCCCAGGAAGCTGTACTGGGAGCCGCACGTCGGGATCAGGTCCCGGACGTTGACGCTCACCCAGGTCTGGCTCGGCGAGACCGACCCACCCGTGACGCTCACGGTGAACGTCAGGTCCCACGGGACCTGCATGTACACTTGAAACGCCGTCGTGAACTGGATCGAGATCGACGGGTCGCCATCTCCGACCACCGTGATCATCGCGGGGGCCGCGGCCACGCTCGCGTTGGTGTAGTTCGTGGAGTCGGTGCTGTTGAACGCTGCGCTCAGCTCAATCGTCGTGGCCGAAGGGCTCCAGCCCGCGTTGAACTGGACCGAAGGTCCACTCGTCGCGTTGAGGCTGCCCGCGAACGGGACGTCGACCGCCCATGTGTAGGTCAGGTTCGCGGTCACGTTCGCATCACACGCGACGGTCGTGTTGTTCTGGGTGCAGGTCGGGTTCGCGGTGAGGATCGTGTGCCCGCCCGGCGCGACCGTCGTGTTGATCGGCGTGATGGCCACCGCGGTGACCGTTGTGGTGTTGTTCCCCTGTTCAGGGTGGATCGCCAACGGCCGCACGCTCGTGGGGACGGCCATATGGACCGAGGGAGCCGCCAACGTCGTTCGGGCGGACTCCGCGTGCCCGGGCGCCGCCGTCCGGACGGAGACCACCGACGGGAGGGCGAACACGCCCGCTCCGACGGATAGGGCCACCAACAGAACAGCCAAAACGGCGATCGTCCCGACCCGGATTCCCGAAGTGCGGCGCATAGGTCAGGTGACGACTTTCATTACTTAAATGTCGCGGAGACGACGGCCGACCTGGAGGCCGTCCTTTCGTCGTCGGACGACGGATAACCCGAGCCGGACGGGGGACAACCCCCGTCCGGACGGGAGCGGAATGGGTTCGCTGAATCTACTCTTCGAGACCGTGCACGACCTGCTGGTGCTGGTGCAAGGCGAACTCGTTGGTCGCCGGCTCGTGGCAGATCGGGCAGCTCAGGCCGCCCGGGGTGCTCGCTCCAGACCCCGCGCTCGAGGTCGCGTCGCCCGGCTTTCCCTCGTCCCACGGCTTCGGGGCCGACGTCCCCGCCGAGGCGGAGCCGCCGAGGGCCGGTCGGAGGGCGGGGGCGGCAATCAGGCCGAGGAACAGCCCGACCAGGACACCGATGATCGCCAAGATCGCCGCGAGGGACGCGGACGACAGCGAAACGATCGGCTTGGTGGACGACTGGTTGAGGAACACCAGCCCGTTCGGATTGGTCACGTTGATCCAATCGTGCGCGGTGAAATTGCCGTACGGGGTCCCGAGCAACAGGACGATCTCGTACATCCCAATCTGGACCGCCTGCCACGTGGAGGCCCCACCCCGCGGTTGTTCCCCGACGGCCGGGACGTACGCTCCCGCGGTGAACACCGGCGTCGTGTTCGACGTCGACGGGTAGACGAACAGCGAGGCGTTCACGATGTACCCCCCCTGGTAGGAGTAGGCAATCGTGACGTTCCCGATTGGGACCGTGGCGTTCGTGCCCGGACCCGTGATCGACCCGGTGACGGCGGAGAAGATCAGGAACGTGTTCACCTGCTTCGCGATCGAACCGGAATGGTTCGCGTTCAGCCAGATGATCACCTGGTACTGACCCGGGGGATAGCCTCCGGATCCCGCGTAGAAGTGGTCGAGCCCCATCAGGGTCAGGTTGATCGACTGGTTGTAGAGCACCTGGCCGTCCTTGACCTTCTCCGTCAGGTTGACGACCGTCGGGCACGGGTTGTTCGGCGACCCGCAGCTCGGCGTGACGTAGCGGAGGTCGAACGTCTGGTTGAAAGTGTAGTTGTACACCTCGGTGCTGGGGATGTCGAGCGTCCAGTTGACGACGAACGGCACGACCGTGTAGAGGTTGTTCGTCCCGAGGTTCGTGATCGTCACGCCGCCGACGATGAACTGCTGGGTGTCGGTGAAGACGTGACCCTGGCTATCCGTGACCACGATCGTCAGGTTGTGCGTCCCGTTCGCGAAGTCGTTCGACAGGTTGCCGAACTTCGTGACGTTCTGCCAATACGGCGGTGACCCGGGGGACAGGTCGAGGGCGTACCGACCGTCGACGTACGCCTTGATCGAGTCGACGTGCTCGCGGGACGCCGGCCAGTTCCATCCGATGTTGTTGCCCGCGACCGGGTCGAGGAAGGGAAGGGAGACATTGACCTCGAAGGAGACGTTCGCGCCGTAGCCGAAGAAGTCGAGCGGGAGCCGGCTCGGCGTCTGGACGGTCAGGTTGACCGGGTTCGGCAGCACGAGGATCGGCGCCGCGGTGTAGTTCCGCTGGTAGGAGTTGTTGAACTCGCAGTGGATCAACGCCGTGAACGTCGCCTGGGTCGGAATACACGGTTCCGTGTACTGGAACGTACGGTTGACCGAGCCGCCGATGTCGACCGCGACGAATCCCCAGCCCGAGGTCTGCCCCTGGGCGGTCGCCGAGAAGAACCCGGTGTCCGACATGTTGTCCGGGATCTGGATGTACGCGGTGCCGTTCGGGAGCGTGGTGTTGGCCGTCCCGGACGTGTTGGTGACGCCGAGCGTCGCCCCCGTACTCTCATAGGTCTCGAATTTCGTGTTGCGGCCGTTGTCGAACGTACCGAGCCATACGTTGGCGCCCCCGAGGGCGCCGCCCGTGTAGTTCGAGACGTTGACGGCGAGGCGCTCGCCCTGCCAGCCGTACATCAGGTTCCAGAACGCCGTCTGGTTGAGGGCGTTCGGCTCCTCCCGCGCGATGGCGGCGGCCGAGTCGTTCTGGTGGGTCGCGTAGAGGATCCACCGGATGATGTTGAAGTTCGACATGCTGCCGCCGGAATTGTCGGAGATCCCGACGTTCGGTCCGGGAAGGACCTGGTAGGTCGTTCCGCCCGTCGCCGCGCCGTACGTGGCGTTCACGAAGAACGTCGTCGGAGCGATGACGTTCCAGGTGTACACCAGCGCGTATCCCGTGACGTTCGTGAACGTCTGCGAGACGATCGTCGGCGACAGGTAGTGCGGATTGCCGTAGGAGGTCGCCTGGGCCTCCGCGAGGGACCCGGAGAACGCGAGGAGGTTCGTCGTGGCGATCTGTGCCTGGACCTCGGCGTCGTAGACGGGTTGCCCGTTCTGGGTGACGCGGACGGTGAACGTGTTCGGGAAGAGGGCGCCGCAGCACGCCGGGTCGACGGTGGGGGGTCCGAATCCGAGGAAGCCGTTGAACTCCGCGTACCCGCCGACCTCCCCCGAGGTGCTGGGATTGACGACGGTGACGTTGAGCGGAGACGACGGAATCTGCGGGCTGATCCAGTCGTAGAAGAAGCCGAGGTTCTTCTCCGTGGCATTGCCGAGCGTGAAGAGGATGAGTCCGGGCGAGAACAGAGGCGCGAAGGGCGCCACAGCTGTGTTCAAGGTGAATCGCAGACTCAGTGACGGCGACGGAACCAATGTTGCGTTGGTGACGTAGCTCGTGCTGTTAACACCGTTCGCTCCGAAGAACTCGATTCCGACGACAGGATTCGACGCCGCAATTCCGGCCGTCGTGTTCACGTCGATCGTGTACGTGCTGTTCAGGGTCATGTCGGTCCATTCGAGCGGCGCGTACCGGTTCGTCGTCGCGTTGACGGTGATGAACGTCCCGGGCATCTGGTCGATCTTCAGCATGTCCTGCGCGAAGTTCCAGACGTTGATCGTTCCCCAGCCGGTCGGGAAGTCCCATCCCTTGCCGGTGTCCCCGTAGGTCGTGGTCCCGTCGGGCGCGTGGGGGTACACCTGGCCCGGCGGCCACGCGTACTGGTTCTGGGCCCCGATGTTGCCCCAGTAGCTCGTGCCGTTCGTGATGTCGTAGAACGGAACCAGGGAGACGTTCCCGTTGTAGTAGGCGTTCGCGACGTCGAAGACGGGGACGTCGCCGACGCCGAGGTACGGGCTCTGGCCGTTCGCCCGCAGGTAGTCGTCGATGAGGGCGAGCTCGCCGGCGGTCGTCGGGCACGCGAAGCTGGTGCCACCGTAGCCCCACTCGAAGGTGCCGTCGAAGAAGATCGTCTCGTTGAAGTCGGCCTCCGCCGCGACGGAGCTGCCGAGGGCGCGTCCGACGTTCGGCACGGAGAGTCCGTGCTGGTACCACGGCTGCTGGAACCAGTAGCTTGTTCCGAACCCACCGGACGCGTAGGGCGGGGCGTACGTCGTCAGGTTGGTGTTCGGGACGTACCAGAACTCCTGGCTCTGGATCCCCTGCGTCTGGTCGACGTGAATCGTCTCGTTCGGCAAGCCGAACAGCGGGATCTCCGTGTTGAACGACCCGTAGGTATCCACCGCCGGGAACGTCGCGCCTCCCGGCCCGTAGGCGACCGTCCGCGCGCCGTCCACCGACAGGACGTACGGGTCGGTCGCCGGGAAGCTCCCGGAGAGGATCCCCGACGTCTTGTCGAAGCCGCCGCCGTCCGCGCTCGAGGCGAGGACGGTGGTGCCCCGCGCCGAGAGGAGCATGAAGTAATCGTGCATGGTGAGCGCATTCGCCCAGTTCGGACCGTAGAGGTTCGGCCAGCGGTCCTCGCCGCCGCCCCAGGAGTTCGAGACGATGTTCGGGGCGGTCGTCATCGACGCCACCGCCGCGTAGTCGTCGTCAAGGATGTTGGACGCGAGGTCGGGTCCGTAGACCGGGACGATGTGCGCGCCCGGCGCCATCGTACTGGAGAACTCGATGTCGAGCGCCATTTCCCCGGAGCCGCCGTCGGTCCAGGTGATGGTGCCGTTCAGGCCAAAGGAACGGTCGACCGGGTCCGGTGTTACCCGGTCGATGATCTGGTTCGGATTGTTCCAGACCATCTGGCTGAACCCCTTCAGGTCGCCGGGGTTGATCCCGCCGGCCATGATGATCGCGATCGTGATCGGGCGGCCGGTCGAGTTGCCGTTGATGCCGGCGTTGATGAGCGGCATCGCCTGGTACATCGTGCTCAGCGCGGCGGGCGTGATGACCTGGTACGTGCGGAACTGGTGGTGGCTCGTCGAGTAGTATCGGAACCAGATGTAGCCGTGGTTCGTGTAGTTGTACGCCGAGCTCTCGTTGACGGTGGCGTTCACGAAGGCGCTGTTGAACGAGGGCTGGTCGATGGCCGGGATCGAGGAGTCGATGTCGCTCGCCACCTGGCCGTTGAACTCGTTCGTCGGGGCCGCCACGGTGGCCGAGTCGAGCCCATCGACCGTGACCACGCCGGGGGCGATCGGGGTCGGGAGGGCGAGGGGGAGGTCGTTGACGTAGCCGAGCGTGCCGTTGTCGTACTGGACACTGACGAGCTGGGTCTTGAACGCCTCGTTGACTTGCGCGGCCGTGCCGATGAAGGAGATCGAGATCGGACCCCGGGTCCCGACGTGGAATCCGAGGGACGTGAAGTAATTCTCCGTGTTCTGGACCGTGGCCGGGTCCGGGCCGAACAGCGACTCCTCCTGCGGGAGGGTGAGCCACTGGTGGTAGAGGCCCGAGCCCGCCGTCTCCTCCTCGGAGATCATGTTGGCGAGCAGCTGGGCGTTCCGCATCTGGAATCCGACGGTGAAGGTGATCGTCTGGTTCGACGGAAGGTTGCCGAGAATGGAGGCGTTGGAGAGAGAGCTGACGGGGGTACCGGGGTTCTGCAGGAACGAATCGTGCTGGAGCTGCGCCCCCGTCTGGACGACGGCGGAGGGGGCCATGGGCGCCCCGCCCGTCGGCGAACCGGCCGGGGTGACCCCGGAGGCGAACGCCATCGCGGACCCCGAAACCAGCATGATCAGGACGATCAGAAGGGCGGCCCCCGCACGCGCGTAGGGTCGGAATGTGGCGGATGGCGGCACCAGTGATGCGGTTCCCTGCATGGTTCGGACTCTCCGGCGGTGGGTAGCGTGTCTTCCCGTCGATGCGCGAGAGTGCCGTGCCATACCGGCCTCTCCTTAAAGACCTTCGGGGGTGGGTGTCACGAATGGGAACGTCCCACCGTCGACCGGAGTGCCCGGAACGGGTCGCGCTGACGGGCACGCCCGGGACCGGAAAAACCGCGGTCGGGAGGCGTCTTTCCGGCCGGTTTCCGGTCGTGGAAGTCGCCGACCTGGCCGTCCAAAGCGGGCTCGGAACGGCGACCCCCGGGGGGGTGGAGGTCGACCTCGCCGCGCTCTCCCGCGCGCTCCGGCGCCGCCGGGACCTCGCCGAGGGTGCGGTCGTGGTCGGACACCTGGCCCACCTCCTCCCGATCCCGGATGTCGTCGTCCTCCGGTGCCGGCCCGACACGCTCGCCCGCCGGTTGAAGCGGGCGCGTCGGGGCACCGCGGCCGACCGTCGGGAGAACTACCTGGCGGAATCGCTCGACATTGTCCTCGCGGAGGCCCTCGGGCTCGGCCGTCGCGTGTGGGAAGTCGACACGTCCGGACGGACCGTGGTCGCGGTGGCCCGGGAGGTCGCCGACCTCGTGAACCATCGACCGGCACCTCGCGTGGGCGTCGTCGATTGGCTCGCCGACCCTCGCGTTGCCGCGCACCTTTTGGACCCACCGGCGTAGGCGGGCGCGATGGGGGCGGAGTCGTACCGGGGCCGGGTTGCCCCGTACGTCGACTGCCTGAGCGTCCCGTTCCTCGGCTGGACCCCGAACGCGCTCAGCACGCTCGCACTGGCCCTCGCCTTCGCGGCCGGGGGGCTTTCGCTCGTGGTGCGCTGGACGACCCCGCTCCTGTTCCTCGGCGTCGGGTTCCTGATCTTCTTCTCCGGCGTCTTCGACGTGCTGGATGGCGCGGTGGCGCGCCGGACCGGACGATCAAGCGCGCGCGGGGACTTCCTCGACCACGTGTTCGACCGGTACGCCGACGTCGCGATCGTCGTCGGCCTCTCGGTGTCGGGGTTCGCCTACCTCCCCCTCGGCCTCCTCGCCCTCGTCAGCCTGCTCTTGACGAGCTACATGGGCACCCAGGCCCAGGCGGTGGGCCAGGGCCGGCTCTACGGTGGACTTCTCGGCCGGGCGGACCGGCTGCTGATCCTCGCGGCCGCGGCGCTGCTCGAGTTCGACCTCTCGCTCCCCTGGCCGTGGGCGCCGTCGGCGCCCCTCTCGCGGATCCACCTCTCCGGCGTCACGTTCACGGTGATCGACCTCGCGCTCCTCTACTTCGTCATCGCCGGTCAGTGGACGGCCGTTTCTCGGGCGGCGCGGGTCTACCGGGCCCTTCCGCCGTCGGCGTGACGGCCTCGTTCGGACGCTCCCGGTCGTCGATAGCGACCGGGCCGCCGCGGATGCGGTAGTACTGCAACGGGTGCCGGAGGAACGGCTCGTGGCACAGCGGGTCGACCCGCTGGTCGGCGGGGACGCGCGAAGACTTGTCGCCGTCCCAGAAGCAGAGCCCGTGGGTTCGGAGGGTGGAGCATTCGCTCGGAGAGTACCCCCGACCGTGGTCGCGCTGCGTGATGTGCTCGACCTGGTACCGGGTCACCGATTCGTCGAAGTCGGGCGCGCCGCGGTACGCGTCGACGATCGTCTCGGCGTTCGCGCCGGCGCGGTGGAGGAACGCCGCGAGGGCGAACCGTCCCGCGTGGGAGAGGTTCTCGCCGTCCTGCAAGACCCGTCGCATCGCCCGCACACACGGTGGGAAGATCTCGGGCCGGAGGGGACCGACTCCGGGTCCCGCGCGGGCGGCGGGCGCGGGCATCTTCGCCTCGACCTCGGCGAGGAGTTCGGCCTCGGCGGAGGCGATCGTCGTCCGCGCGGCATCGGCCAGTTCGACCGGCTCGCCGAGATTCCTTCGGATACCCTCCTGCAAGAGCCGGACGGCCCGCGCCTTCGACACCCGGACGAGCCCTCCGTGGACGGCCTGGTGGACCAGGCGGAACTCGGCTTCCCGGACGGCGGTCGCGAGCCGTAGATAATCGGGAAGGCGGAAGGCCACGGCGCCACCGTCCAATTCGAGCGGGAACCCGAGCCTTCGGGAGACCTCCAGGACCTCCTCGAGCTCCTCGCCCGCGAGCCGGCCGGTCGCCTCCTTCGCCTCGGCCACGGCCCAGCGACGGAGCGGGGCGCGCGTGCGCGCCGCCGAGAGCACGAACCGGGCGTACTGGAACGAGAGGTACCGCTCCTGCGGGTCGAGGAGGGAGAGCTCGGCGACGCCGCTCCCGCCGGTCGGGTCGTCGACGGCCGCCCGGATCCGGGCGCGGCCGTACTCCCGGGCCCGCTGGTATCCCGGATGCCGCAGGAGTTCCCCGATGGACGGGGGGGAGTCGACGACGAGCGCCTCGGCGCCCGGGAGGAACGGGTACGCCGCGAGGAGCGTGCGTTCGTCTACAGGTGCGGCGCCACGAACTGCCATAGGAGCAACAGAACGACGGCGATCGAGGAGGCGACGGCGACTCGTCCGGCGAAGGCGTCGAGTCGCGCCGTGTCCCATCCGCGCTTGACGCGGGCTGTGAGGGAGGCGACAAAGTCGCGGAAGATCAGTCCGCCGTCGAGCGGGAACAGCGGGAGCGCGTTCGACAGCCCGAGCAGGAGGTTCATCCACGACAGCCAGTAGAGGATGTTCAGGAGGACCCAGAATCCTCCGACCCCAAGTCCGGCGAGCGGCCCGGACACCGTGAAGAAACTCGTCGTCGTCCCCGAGATCGGCTCGAGCCCGGCGATCGGCAGCACGACCCAGTAGGTGACCCCGGCGAGGGGCCCGCCCGGTCCGGCCGCCGGATTGACGAGGATCGTCTTCAGCTGCGTCGGGGTGACGAACGTCGGCGACACGCCGAGGAACCCTTTCGACGAGTCCGTCGTGAGGTGGGTGTAGTCGCTGAGCGCTTCCAGTTGGACGGACCCGGAGACGACCGAACCGACGTTCGGGTCGTAGTAGGAGATCGCGACGGTCTGGTTGGCGTGGGTCGCGGCGAGGGCGTTGAACAGGTCGTTCGTCGTCACCGTTCGGGTCCCGTTGATGGAGACGATGATGTCCCCCGGGTGAAGTCCGATCGAGGACGCGGGCGTGCCGGAGACGACGGCGCCGAGCCCGACGCCGTCGGCGGTCGGGTGGAGCGTGGTGGTCGCCGCGGCGGCGACCAGGAGGAAGAAGATCACCGCGAGCACGAGGTTCGCGAGGACGCCGGCCGCGGCGACGCGCGCCCGCTTCCGGCGCGGGGCCGCGTTCATCTCGGCGTCGTCCTGCTCGACGAACGCCCCGACCGGGATGACGAGCCAGAGGATGCCGATGCTCTTCACGCCGATCTTCTGGGAACGCGCGATGATGCCGTGCATCAGCTCGTGGAGCACGACGCCGATCACGAGCGCGATGAGGCCGTAGCCGATCGGGATGAACGGGTTGATGCCGGGGATCCCGAGCGCCTCCTGCGGGGTCGGGGCGGCGCTCGCCGGCGTGCGGAGCGCCACGGTGGCGTCGAGGACCAGTACTGCGACGATCGTCGCCATTGCGAGGGCGGCGAGGACGATCCCCGCATCGCCGACCACCGACCAGAACCGCCGGAAGCGGCCTACGCGGTCGAGCATCCCGCGCCCCCGCTGGGTCTTGATCATCAGCGCGGGGCCGAAGAGGGAGAGCGCTTTCCCGGGGCCGACGCGACCGCGCCGGTACATCGCCACGACGAAGATCGCGTAGGCGGCGACCAGCCCGAGCCCGACCGCCCAATCGATCCAGTCGTTCACGAACGTCCGGAGGTCCCCGAGCGGTCGGAGGTTAAAACGCCCTGCGCGGATTTGGTCGCTGCCCGCCCATCGGTAGGGCGGGGATAATACGGGGGCGCCGCCTCGCCGGTCGAGGCACGATGCCGGTCGCGCGCCGCCGCATCGGCGTTCCCCTTGCCCGCGTTACGCTCGTCCTCGCGGTCGCCGTCGCAATGGCGATTCCGGTGTGGAGCGGTACGCTCACCGTCGCGTCGAGCTCCGCGACGACCTCGACCCCGCCGGTCCCCCCCGGGAGCGGTGTCGTGGTAGCACCCGCGTTCGTTCCCGGCCCAACCACATCGGTACTAGGTCCGATGGCGGCCAACACCACGCTCGACGTGGCCGTCGGGGTCGCCGGACTTGCCGCGGCTTCGGCCCAGGGAACGCTCACCCTGATCGATACCCCCGGTACGCCCGAGTACCGGCAGTACCTCACGCCCGCGGAGGTCGCGGACCGGTTCGGCGCGTCGACAACGACCTACAGCGTCGCGGTCGACCACTTTCGGTCGCTCGGACTCACGGTCCAGACGAGCCCCGACCGCACGATGCTCCTCGTCCACGGGAACGCCTCGTCTGTAGGCGCGGCGTTTGATACGCGGTTCGAGACGTACCGCGACGGCGGTCGAACGTTCTTCGACCATCCAACGGCCGCCCGACTTCCCGCCGGCGTACCATGGTCTGGGGCGCTCGGCCTCGGCAACGTCAGTGAGATCCAGCCGATGGCCGCGCCGAACCCGAATCCCGTGGCTCCGCTGGCCGGATGCTCGGGGACGTTCGGTTTCCTCCCGTGCCAGATCCAGAAGGCGTACAATCTTTCCGGTGTCCTGGCGGGAGGGGCGAACGGGAGCGGCTACACGCTCGCGGTCGTCGACACCTACGACGGGAACGAGCCGCAGCCGCAGCTGAGCGCCGACCTGGCGTCGTTCGACAGCGATGTCGGTTTGGCCGCCGGAACCGTGGACTACCTGTACCCCGTGCCCACGAGCCGGAACCTGAACACGACCGCCACCGGATGGGCGCTCGAGGAGGCGCTCGACCTCGAATGGGCCCGCGCGATGGCGCCCGCGGCGACGATCAAGATGACGTTCGCCCCGGACGCGACGGCCGGGCTCTACGGGAGTGTCGACTGGTTGGTCGCCCACCACGCCGCCGACGTCATCTCGCTGAGTTGGGGGGAGCCGGACGTCGGTGTCTTCAACGCGTATTCCGCAGCGTGCCCGTCGGCGTGCAACGCCACCACCGACGGCTCGTACGCCCTCCTTCACCCCGTGCTCGAGGACGCGGCCCTCGAGGGGATCACGGTGCTCGCGGCGACCGGGGACTGCGGCGCCGCCGGAGGGACGAGCGGGGTCTCGACGGACTATCCCGCGAGCGACCCGTACGTCGTCGGCGTCGGCGCCACCGACCTCACCGTCAATGCCTCGAACGGCTACGTGCGCGAGAGCGCCTGGAGCGGGAACGCGACGGGAGCGAGCTCCCCCGGGTGCCAGAATCAAGGCGGGAGTGGGGGCGGGTACGCTCCGTTCCCTCGCCCGTACTGGCAGCACGACACCGGCCTCGCCACCTCGGAGACGAAACGCGGGGTTCCGGACGTCGCGATCAACGGCGGGAACGGCGTGGAGATCGTCTTCGAGGGATTCCTCACCGCGGCGAGCGGTACGAGCGTCTCCTCCCCGCTGTGGGGCGGGATTGTCACCGACCTCGACACCTACGGCGCGGCCGCGCTCGGGTTCGTCGACCCGTCCCTCTACACCGTCGCATCGGGAGTCTCGGGCTCCGCCGCGTTTCACGACGTGACGACCGGGTCGAACGGCTACCACACGGGCGTCGGATGGGACCCTGTGACGGGGATCGGTTCCCCGAACGTCGGTCGGCTCGCTCCGCTACTGACCCGGACGACCGTCACCGCTTCCCCGATGGAGGTGACCCTCCTCGCGACCCCGAGGTTCGGCTCGGCGCCGCTCAACGTCAGCTTCCAGGTGAAGGCGACCGGTGGCGCGACGCCGTACAACTTCGAGGAGGTCGACTTCGGCGACTTCAACACGAGTCTCGCGCCGAACGGGTTCACGAACCACACGTTCGTTCGCCCCGGCGTCTACGATGCCTGGGCGGTGGTGTTCGATGCCCAGGGGAACAGCTCGACCTCGACCCCGATAGTTGTGGTCGTGGGCGGGGGCGGAGGGCTGCCGGTGAATCTCACGACCAACCATCCGCTTCCCACGGTCGGTCTCGCGGTGAATTATCGAGCGAACGTGACCGGGGGTACGGCACCGTTCACGTACAACTGGAGCTTCGGCGACGGGACGTACCTCGAGAACGGAACGACCGCGTCGGTCAACCACTCGTACGGGGCCTCGGGACCGGCGTGCGTGGTCGTGACGGTGCACGACTCCGGCCACCCCCAGGACGGAGGCGCGTCGAACCGGGTCCTGGAGCTGGTCGGCGGCGCGACCTCCGGTTTCTGCCCGAACCCGTCGGCGATCTCCGCGTCCCTGTCCCCGGTGCCGGCCGCCCGGGACCTACCCGGGGACTTTGACCTCGCCCCGACGATCGTCGGCGGAACGGCGCCGTACACCGTCCAGTACGCGGCGAACGACACCTACGCCGACCTCTGCGAATGCGGGATCTTCCGGACGCTCGGCGTCCACAACGTCACGGCGTTCGTCAACGACTCCCTCGACCAGCAGACGACCGTCTCGACGAACCTCACGCTGTACCCCGCAATGTACGGCCGGTTCACGGCGAGCGTGCAGGGAGGCCCGGCCCCGCTGCTGGTCCAGTTCGACATGCAGGTCGGCGGAGGTCACGGACCCAACACGTCGCTGTGGCAGTTCGGCGACGGCGCGACAAACACGAGCCTCTCGGCGAACCACACGTACGCCACTCCCGGCTTCTACGTCGCGACCGGCCGGTCGAACGACTCCTTCGGGGGGAGCACGAGCGAGGCGTTCCTCATCGACGTGACGAACTCGCTCGCCCCTCCGCCGGTCGTCGTCACAGCGACCGTCACCCCGGCGGTCTCCGTGCCGGCGGGAACGCCGGTCAATTTCTCCGCCAACGTCGTTGGGACCATCGGAGCCCCGTTCGTCGATTACTGGTCGTTTGCCCCGTTCGGTCTCTCCGCGTACGGCCCCACGGTGTCGGAGTCGTTCCCGTACGTGGCGTGCGTGACGAGCGGGAGCTGCCCGCTGTTCGCGAACCTTTCGGTCCGCGCCTCTGACGGGCTCACCGTCGCCGCCGTGCCGATCGAGGTCGGCGGCGCGCAGCAGGGCAACGACACCGGCCTGGCGTTCCAGACCCGGCTCTCCCCGTCCGGTGGCAACGCCCCGTTCGTGGTGTTCGGCTTCGCGGGGGCGACCGGCCTCCCCGGCGTGGGCCTCGGCTGGCAGTTCGGGGACGGCGGCACGGCAACCGGCCCCATCGTCACCCACGTGTACAACCTCAACGGGAATTACACGGCGACCATCACCGCCACGGACGCCGGGGGAGACGCCGTCGTCCAGACGTTCGCGATCTCCGGCGGGCCGCCCGGCCCGGGGATCGTGGACGTCTCCGGGGGACCGAACGTCACCGCCGGGGTCGCGCCCCTCAGGGTCGGATACTCGGTGAGCGCGGCCGGGGGAGTCGGCGCTCCGTACACGTACAGCTGGTCGCTCGGAGATACGACGAATGCGAGCGGCGCGGTGGTGAACCACTCGTACGACCGACCGGGCCACTACATCGCCTTCGTGACCGCCACCGACGAGCTCGGGACGACCGGGACCGCGGCGTACTCGATCGACGTGTACAACGGCACGGACGTACTCCTGACCCTCGCTCTCCTCCCCAACGTGACCGACCCGGGAGGCGGGGTCGGACTCGACGTCGCGGCGGCGCCGCACTGCACCCCGACCTCGGTCCCCGCGTGCGCGCCCGGGAACGTGACGGTGCGCGCGACGTATGTGCCCGTAACCTCGACCGCGGCACCGACCGGGTTCGGCGGGTCGTCGTACACGTCGGTCCCCCTCAACGCCTCCGGGGAAGGCGTCACGGACGTCCACGCGCCGTCCGCCTCCGGGACCTACATCGTCACGGCGCAGACCGTGGGCCGCAACTACACCGGCCTCGCCGTCGCCTACCTGGTCGTCAACGCCACCTCGACTCCGGCGCCCGCCGACCACTCCCTCGAGCTCCTCGCCGGGGCCGGCGTGGTCGGTCTGGGGGTCGGCCTGGCCGCGTTCGTACTCCTGCGACCTCGTCGGCGGGAGCCGGACGCCCCCGCTCCCGGAGTCGGGACGGGCCCAAACCCCTAAGCGCGCGCTCCGGGTCCCTCGGAGGCCGCGATGCCGATGTGGTTGCACTCCTCCGCGGTCGAGGTGGCCGACCGGAAGAAGGCGGTGCGGTGGTACTGCGACGTCCTCGGGTTCTCCGTCCTCGACGACGACCCGGAGCATTGGACGACCGTCGGCCACCCCGCGCTCGGAGCCCGGCTCCATCTCTGCGAGGGCGGAGGGTCCCGGCGAGGTCGCCGACGGGAGTCGAGCTCGAACTCCGGGATCCTTCTGCTCACGAAGGAGTCGCTCCCGCGCCTGTGCCGCCGCCTCGCGAAGCGAGGCGTCCGGTTCACTCTCCCCCCGCGCGAGGTCCCGTGGGGCTGGATCGCCAAGTTCGTCGACCCGGATGGGAACGAGTTCTGGCTGATGCCCGCCCCGAAGTCGACGCGGAGCGTCGGCCGCCGCCGTCCGGCTTGAAATACGCGCATCCGCTCTCGGCCCGGGTGACGTCCGGCGCGGCGTCGCCGCCGACGGCGACCCGGATCCATGCGTCGACCGACCCCGGACCGTTCTTGGACGGGTTCCTCGTCGCCGAGGAACGGGGCCTTCTCTCGGTCCGGCCGCGGATCCAGGCATTCCTCGGAATCGGTCCTGTGGTGTTCGTCGGCGTCGCGCTGTTCGTTCTCGGGCTCGGCATCGCTGCGTTCACGCCCGTCTCGCAGCAGTTCTCGGACTACCTGACGGGGCCCAACGGAACGACCATTCCAGCTCCTCCGGATTTCGACACCATCCTCCTGGGGCTCGCGCTCCTCTCTGGGTTCGGCGCGCTGCTCTGGCGCCAGATCGCCCAATCGATCCGGCTCGGCCTCGCCGCCCTGGGGTTCTTCGCCGTCCCCTCCGTGTACTTCGAGGCGTACGTGTACGCCGTCCCGTCGGCGAACCCTAGCGGGGCGGTGTTCCCCCCGTTGAACGCGTCGAACCCGCTGGCCCCCACGGCGCTCCTGAACGACCTGTGGAGCGCCTACGGCATCGCCGCCCTGGTGGCCGTCCTCTTGGTGGTCTTGCTTCCGATGGCCTGCTCGCTCCTGACGTGGAGGCGGACCGAATACGCGCTGACCGACCGACGACTCCTCACGACCACCGGCATGGCCGGACGGTACGTTCGGGACGCCCCGCTCGACCAGATCCGGGACGTGACCACCGACCAGGGCATCTTGGGCCGATCGATGGACTATGGGGACGTGATCTTCTCCTCCGGTTCGGCCGCCGGCACGTGGTGGGGACTGCGAGCGGGGCGTCACGGACTCGGGATCGCCTGGCTCGGCGTGGCCGACCCGTTCGAGGTGCGCCGACGGGTGAAGGAAGCGACCGACCGCGGGCGACGTGAGGGTGCCAGGGGCGGCTCTCGGCCGCCGACCTGAACTCGACGCCGAGGTCCGACGAAACGCTCCGCCGGCCCCCGGCCGGACGAATCCGGCGGCGCCCCGGCGGACCGCAACGTCGTGGGGCCCTCCCACGCCGGGGGTCGCTCCCCGATTGGCGCTCAGGTGAGCGTCATCTTGAGGAGCTTCACCTGGTGCCCCCCCGTCCCCATGTTGATCCGGGCGCTCGCATGGGTGTTCGTGCCGGACGGCGCGTACGTCCACTCGTACAGCTCCACATAGAATTGGAAGATGTACTGGTGGCCGACCACGGTCAAGTTCGCGAAGTTGATCACCGAACCTCCGCCGGGGCCGGAAACGTATCCGGACGAATTTCCCGTCGTCGTGGCGTTGGTCGGGAGAAGGAGGTAGGTCGTGGTGAACCCCTCCCGCACCGACGCGTTCGTCAGGTCGTAGAGGACCCCGACCCACACGATCGACGCCGACGCCCAGGCGAACGGTCCGCCGAACGGGTTCATCGGGGTCGCGGAGAGGTTCCAGCTGACGTTCGACCGGAAGCTGAAGCTAAAGTTTCGGTCGGCGGCGTGGGCCACGAAGGGCAGGCTGTCGTATCCGGTCGTGACCTCGGTGAATCCGGTGTCCGAGAACGTCGGCGGTCCGCACCCGTTCGCCGAGGACTGGCCGTCCTCCCGCCCGATTCCCGTGCTCAGGTTGAACGCCGGAGGCACGACGATCGTCGCGGACCCTCCGCACCCGGTCGATTGCGCGGTGGAGGCGTAATGGTGGGTCCCGTGGAACGGGGCCGCCAACGTGACGGAATGGCGGACGCCGGCCGCGGTCACGTTCGGCATCGCCATCAGGAGTGTGAGGAGGAACACGCCTCCGGTCGTCAGCCAGATCGCTCGGAGCGGGGAGTGTCGATGCGGGGGAGCTCGGGGGGCCGCCATGCGGTCGGGAACGAATTCCGGGTCAAAGACATGCTCCCGAATCTCGGTGCCCGGCGTAAACGCGCCGTCCAATTGCGACGTGGAGAACGCCGCGGCGGGTTCGCTACCCCTTGACGACCCCGAGGGGGACCAGGCGCGCCACGCGACGGGTGAGGCCGGCGCCCTCGGCGACCTTGACGACCTCGTCGACGTTCTTGTACGCCCCGGGCGCCTCTTCGGTGACGCCCTCCCGCGAGGCGGCGCGCACGATGATGCCGTGGCTCGAGAGGGAGCGGGTCACCTCGTCGTACCGGAACTGGCGGACGGCCGCGTGACGACTGAGCCGGCGCCCCGCGCCGTGACAGGAGGAGCCGAACGACCGCTCCATGGCGCTGGGGAGCCCGACGAGGACGTAGCTCGCCGTTCCCATATCGCCCGGGATCAGGACCGGCTGACCGAACGGCCGGTACGCCGCCGGAACTTCGTCGCGCCCGGCCGCGAAGGCGCGGGTCGCCCCCTTGCGGTGGACGAGCACCGGCGCCTCGCCGCCGTTGGTTCGGTGGCGCTCCTGCTTCGCGATGTTGTGCGCGATGTCGTAGACGACCGCGAGGTCCATCGATTCGTCCGGCCGGCCGAAGACGTTGCGGAAGGCGCGTCGCACGCCGGTGGTGATCAGCTGGCGGTTCGCCCAGGCGAAGTTCGCGCCGGACGCCATCGCCCCGAGGTAGCTCTGTCCGTCCTCGGAGGAGATCGGCGCGCACGAGAGCTGCCGGTCGACGAGCTGGACCCCCTCCTGCTGGAGCCGGGCGTCCATGCGGGCGATGTAGTCGGTGGCGATCTGGTGGCCCAAGCCGCGCGACCCGGTGTGCAGCATGACGGTCACCTGCCCGGTCGACAGACCGAGCGCCTTCGCAAACCCGGGTTCGGAGATCGTGTCGACCGCCTGCACCTCGAGGAAGTGGTTCCCAGAGCCGAGTGTTCCGAGTTGTCGGAGGCCGCGCTTCTTTGCGACGTCGCTGACCTTCGAGGGGACGGCGCCGGCGTGCCGGCCGTTCTCCTCCTGCACCGGCAGGTCTTCGGCCCGACCATGACCGTGCTCGACCGCCCACGCCGCCCCGCCGGCGAGGACCTCCTCGACCTGGCCAGGGGTGAGCGCCAATCCGCCCTTCGAGCCGACGCCGGTCGGGACTTCGCGGTAGAGGGCGTCGATGAGCTCCTTGAGCTTCGGCCGGACCTCGTCGACGGTGAAGTTGGTCCGGAGAAGCCGGACGCCGCAGTTGATGTCGTAGCCGATCCCGCCGGGGGAGACGACCCCCTCGTCGAGGTCGAACGCGGCGACGCCGCCGACCGGAAAGCCGTAGCCGAAGTGGATGTCGGGCATCGCGTAGGCGCCGCGGACGATGCCCGGGAGCGTCGCCACGTTCGCGAGCTGCTGGAGCGACGGGTCGCCGTCGACGCCGGAGAGGAGGGCCGCGCTCGAGTACAGGATCCCCGGCACGCGCATGCCGGGCGCCTCGCCGATCGGTATCTCGAAGGTGAACTCATCCCGCTGAATTAGCTTCGGCACCGTCGGCATGGCGCGCGCCATCCGGGCGAGGTATTAGACGGCGCACGACACGGCACCGTCGACGCCACCGGCGTCGTCGGAGCTATGAGTCCCGACCGGTACGACGCCCCGAGGGAGCCGACCAACCGTGATTCTCCGCTGGGTGCTCACGATCAGCTACCTCGTCGTCCTCGTCGTGGCGATCCTCGTGCAATTCCTCGACCCGGCGATCTCCGTGTTTCTGTTCTACGGGGTCCTCGGCTGGTTCATCCTGAGCTTCTTCATCTACCGCCTCCCGGCGATGAACCGCCCGATCAGCTGGGGGAAGACCGCGCCGCCGCCGCCCGCCTCGGCGCCGCTCCCGTCCGGGAGCCCCGCGGTTTCGCTCGACTTCTGCACGAACTGCGGCACTCACGTGGCGCCCGGAACGGCGACCTGCCCGTCGTGCGGGCGGGCGATCGCCCCCGTCTGAGCGAGCCGCGGCCCGCGCGGCCGTTCGTACGTCGGGGATTCATGTAGCACGTGAGTATCCCCGAAGTCCGTGTCGGTCCTCGTGCGACTCCCGTTCCCCGCGGCCTTGGCGATCCTCGCCGCAGCGACCGCCGGGGGTGTCGTCGCCTACGCCCACTTCGAGTCGATCGTGTACCTGATCGCCACCATCGTGGTGGTCGGGGCGTTCGCGGTCCTGTACCTCCGAGAATACTCGCGCCTCCCGGGCCCGGCGCCGCGACCGCCCCGCGCGCAGACCGCCCGACCGCGGTCGGAGTTCTTCGCCGGGGAGGCGGCCGCCGCGGCGCCTGCTCCGGTCGAAGTGGCCCACAAGCCGGACACCGGCCCGGTCGAGGTCGACCGGTTCGACCCGGAGTACGACCCCGTCGCCGAGGCGGACGAGATCGAGACCCACGCGCCGACCAAACCGGCGCCGCCGCCGGAGAGCTGACACCGACCGCGCGTGTCCTACGGGACGAGGGTGAGCATCGGCTCGCGGGCCCGGACGTTCGAGCCGGGCGAGACCTTCAGGTCCGCGACCCGCCCCGCGACCGGCGCCGCGATCTCGTTGCGCATCTTCATCGCTTCGAGGACGAGGAGGACCTGACCCTTCCCGACCCGGTCTCCCTCCCGGACGCGGAGTTCGACGACCTTCCCCGGCATCGGCGGGGCGACCGGAGTTCCCCCGGGGATCGAGGGCGCTACGGGGCCAGATACGATCGCCGTCGGCGTCCCCGTCGATGGGACCGGCCGGGGGGCATTCCCCGCGCCGACCCGCTTCACGATGGTGCGGTACTGCTCGCCGCTCACCACGACGACCGGCGGGGCGTCGGGCGTCGCTTCGGGCCACCCCTCGACGACGAGGCGTTCCCCCGCGACCTCGAGCTCGACCTTGCCGAGCGCGTCCTTGAGGACCTTGAGCGGAACCTCCCGGCCGTTCCACCGTACCGTGCCACGGTCGAGGTCGACCTCGACCGTGGTCGTCTCACCGTCGATCGCGACGTCGAGCCGCATCGACCATCCTCCTCCCGGCCTGAAGCCGGGCGCGTCCTTCGTGGGCCCAGGGGCTGACGCCGGCCGCCGCCGGGCGCGCGACTGCCGGGAGAGCCACGACCGGCTTCGCGGTGCGAAGGGCCCCGACGACACCGACCGCGACCGCGTTCAGAACGTCCGGCGTGAGGCCGTCGTCCTTCGCCGTCCGGTACGCCTTGTAGACGAGCGGGAAGATCGCGTAGCTCAGCGCCTCGGCGGTGTCGGCCGAAGGGACGAGCGCGCGCACCTCGGCGACCGCCTTCGCGAACTCGGGCTCCAGGAGGTCGGCGGGACGTCCGGAGATCGCCTTCGCCTCGGCGAGCACCTTCTTCGTCAGCTCCGGGTCGAGTGGCCCGGGCGGGTGGCCGTAGAGCCCGCGAACGTAGTCCCGGACTTCGCGGGTGATCTGCTTGTACCGCTCGCCGACGAGGACGTTCACGACGGCCTGGATGCCGACGATCTGGCTCGTGGGCGTGACGAGTGGCGGATAGCCGAGGTCGGCCCGGACCCTCGGGATCTCCTGGAGCACCTCGGGAAGCCGGGCCAACTGGTCCTGCTCTTGGAGCTGGCTGAGGAGATTCGAGAGCATGCCGCCCGGGACCTGGTGGACGAGGATCCCCGGGTCCGTCTGGAGCGACCGGAGGTTCAGCATCGGTCGGTAGTGCTCGAGGACGGTCTGGAAGTACTCGGCGAGGTCGGCGAGCGCGCCGAGGTCGAGCTTCGGGTCCGTCGGCGTGCCGCGCATCGCGCCGACGAGCGTCTCCGTCGGCGGCTGGCTTGTTCCGCCGGCGAAGGGGCTGAGGGCGCTGTCGACCGCGGTTGCCCCGGCGTCGGCGGCGGCGAGGCACGAGAGCGTCGACATGCCGCTCGAGGAATGGGTGTGGAGGACGACGGGGAGACCGACGTTCGTGATGAGGGCCTTCGTGAGCTGCGACGCCTCCGTCGGAGGCAGGAAGCCGGCCATGTCCTTGATGCACAGTTCATCGGCCCCCATCTCGGCGAGCGTCGTGCCGAGGCGGACGAACGCTTCCAGAGTGTGGACCGGGGACTGCGTGTAGCAGATCGTCCCCTGGGCGACGGCGCCGGTACGCTTCACCGCCTTCAGCGCGACCTCCATGTTCCGGGGGTCGTTCAGCGCGTCGAACACGCGGAAGACGCCGATCCCTTGCCGGGCCGCCTCGGCGACGAACTTCTCGACCAGGTCGTCCGCGTAGTGCCGGTAGCCGACGAGGTTCTGGCCGCGCAGCAGCATCTGGAGCGGAGTGTTCGGCATCCCGCGCTTCAGAGTGCGCAGACGCTCCCACGGGTCCTCGTGGAGGAACCGGAGGGAGACGTCGAACGTCGCCCCGCCCCACGCCTCGATCGTGCGGTACCCGACGGCGTCGAGCCGCTCGAGCGCGGGAAGCATGTGCTTCGTGCGCATCCGCGTCGCGATCAGCGACTGGTGGCCGTCGCGCAGGACGGTCTCGGTGATGCCGACCATCGGACGACGCCCCCCCGACCCCTCGCCTCAGAGGGGGATGTTGCCGTGCTTCTTCGCCGGTCGGTCCTCGCGCTTCGGCTCGAGCAGCGTGAGCGCCTTCACGAGCTTCGCGCGCGTCTCCGACGGGTCGATCACGTCGTCGATGTAGCCACGCTCGGCGGCGAGGTACGGGTTGAGGAACTCGACCTGGTAGTCGTGGACGAGCTTCTTGCGCACGGCGTCCCGCTCGGCGGGGGCCGCCTTGTCGATCTCCCGGCGGAACAGGATGTTGACCGCGCCGTCGGCGCCCATGACGGCGATCTCCGCCGTCGGCCAGGCGACGTTGAAGTCGGCGCCGAGGTGCTTCGAGCACATCACGTCGTACGCGCCGCCGTACGCCTTGCGAAGGATCACCGTCAGCTTCGGGACCGTCGCCTCGGCGTACGCGTAGAGGAGTTTCGCGCCGTGGCGGATGATCCCGCCGTGCTCTTGCTGGACGCCGGGAAGGAACCCCGGCACGTCGACGAACGTGAGGAGGGGCAGATTGAACGCGTCGCAGAACCGGACGAACCGGGCGGCCTTCATTGAGGCGGTCAGGTCGAGGCAGCCGGCCAGGTGGCTCGGCTGGTTCGCGACGACGCCGACGGATCGGCCGGCGAGCCGCGCGAATCCCACGACGATGTTCGGGGCGTGGCCCTCCTGCACCTCGAGGAACGTGTCCGGGTCGAGGACGTTGCGGACGACGGAGAGCACGTCGTACGGAGTGTTGGCGTCCTCCGGGACGAGTCCCTTCAGCGAGGCTGCCGCGTCCGCGGGCGGCTCGACCGGCGCGGTGGCGGGCGCCTCCTCGACGTTGTTCAGTGGGAGGTAGGAGAGTAACTTCCGAGTGAGGGCGAGGGCGTCGGCGTCGGAGGCCGCGGCGAAGTGGGAGACTCCGCTCCCCAGCCCGTGCGCGTCGGCGCCGCCGAGCGCCTCGGCCGTGGTCTCCTCCCCCGTGACCGCGCGGATCACGTCGGGGCCCGTGATGAACATCTGGCCCTGGCCACGGACCATGACGATGAAATCGGTGATCGCGGGAGAGTAGACCGCGCCGCCGGCGCAGGGACCGAGCACGACGGACAGTTGCGGAACGACGCCCGAGAGCGTGACGTTCCGGAAGAACACCTCGCCGTAGCCGCCGAGGCTCATCACGCCCTCCTGGATCCGGGCGCCGCCCGAGTCGTTGAGTCCCACGACGGGGACCCCGGCCTTCTTCGCGGTGTCCATCAGGCGGACGATCTTTTCGGCGTGGGCTTCCCCGAGCGCGCCGCCGAACACCGTCGCGTCCTGCGCGAACGCGCAGACCGGTCGGCCGTCGACCTCGCCCCAGCCGGTGACGACGCCGTCGCCGGGGATCCGCCGGTCGCCGAGCCCGAAGGTGGTGACCCGGTGGGTGACATACGGGCCGGTCTCGACGAACGTCCCCGCGTCGAAGAACGTCTCCAGCCGCCCCCGCGCGGTGAGCTTCCCGCTCCCGGTGTGCTTGGCGACGCGGTCCGCCCCTCCGCCCTCGAGGGTCTGGCGTCGCTTGAGTTCCCATCGGTCGAACGCGCCGGTCATGCCTTCGCTCCCACGGAGAGGTCGCCCGCGTGGAACGAGCTGAGAGTGCCCTGGTGGTCCACCGTGATCGAACCGTCGTCGCCGAGAGAGCGGAGGACACCGACCTCGTGGCCGTCGACGCGGACCGGGTGACCAACGCCGCACAGATGACGGCGGCACTCGGCGACCACGTGGCGTGCTCCTTCCGGAAGATTCAGGCGTTGGACCGCGGAGTGGATGGACCGGAGCACGACCTTCTCCACCTCGCCCATCGGCAGAACGGGAGGAGGAAGGTCTTCGAGGAACAGCGCTCGCGACTCCACGTCCGCGGCGAGGGAGGCGGTCCCCCGATCCACGTTCACCCCGACCCCGACGACGGCGATGTCCGGGTGGCCCGGTCGCGCGATCCGGTCCACGAGGATGCCCGAAAGCTTGCGCAGCGTCGGCTCGCCCCGGTCGGCGACGAGGTCGTTCGGCCACTTCACCGAAAGTCCCGAGGCGCCCTCGGGGTCGAACGCGGCGCGGAGCTCGGCGACGACCGCGAGGGGCAACAGTTCCGGAGTCGATGTCGGCAGGTCGACGAGGACGGAGAGATAGAGGCCACCGTCGGGCGAATCCCAGCTTCGTTCCAAGCGCCCCCGGCCCTGGCTTTGGGCTCGCGCAACGACCACGGTGCCGCTCGCGAAGCCGCGACGAGCGAGAGCGACGGCTTCGGTCTGCGTCGAACCGACCACCTCGTGCTCGAACCGCTGCGCCACCCGACTCCCCGCGGTCGAGGGAGCGAGACTGGGGCATAACAGTTGTCGCGCTCGAGGTGGCGTCCCACGTGCGGCACCCTCAGCCGACGAGGTTCGCGGCAGTTCCGGCCCCGTGACTCCGCTCGCTCGCCGTACGCCGCGTGTTGGCCACGAATCGACGGGCGGGAACCGGGATCGTGGACGAGGCGCGGCCCGGGGTCGAGCGCGTTAGGCGGCCGGCGGAGGGGGAGGGGGCGGCGGCGGTGGTGGAGGGGGCGGAGGAGGAGCTCCGTACGGTCTCGGAGGCGGTGGAGGCGGTGGAAGCGGAACACCGTACGGTTGGGCCTGGGGTAGTTGGGGCGAGTAGGGGACCCAGTAGTACTGTTGGGCGGGCGGTGGGGGGAGTGGGGGGCCGACCGCCGGGGGCGGAGGTAAAGATGCGGACGGAGCCGACGAGAGGGGCGATGCCGGGAGGTTGAGCGCACGCGTCGTCGCGGGTGGAACCGTCGGCGGTGGGACCACGTTGTGCGGGTGGTCGACGGGCGGGGGATACGGGTTGTACCCCGCCGGCGGGCGCGAGGGAGGGTGATCCTGGATCCACGCATCGTACGCCTCGTGGATCTGGTAGAGGCCGGCGACCAGCAGGAGGGGAGAGATCAGGCCCGCGAACCCGACCAACGGAGTCCCGTCGTTCCCGAGGAGGAGGGCGGCGTTGACGATGCCGATCGGCGTCAAGCCGGCCCCGATCACCATGAGGAGTCGTCCCCGGTCGAGCCGCTCCTGCTGCTCGGTCCGGACGAGGGGGCGCAGCGCGTCGACCAGGCTCCGCGACGCGAAGTAGTACTCGAGGAACGCGAGCATGGCCGTGACCAGACCGAAGGCGACAACGACCCAGACGGCACCGGTCGGGTTCGTCGCGACCGACGACGCGCAGCCAGTCGTGTTGCCCGGAGGCTGAAGGCAGCTGACGGGGACGGTTTCCGAGACGAGGACGGCGATCAGCGTGACCGCGAAGACCACCCCGGCCACGAGCGTGGTGACGAACACGTAGACCGTCCAACGATAGTCCCGCTCCGCGCCCTGCGCCGAGGCGACGTACGCCGGGCCGTACTCCGGAGCGGCCTGGGGGAGGGGGCGGACGCCTGCGCGCCAGTGGATCCACGATACGATGATCATCACCAGAGCCAGGACCCCGAGGAGACCGAGGGCGGCAGAGAGGACCGCTGTGGCGGCGGTCTCGCCGGCGCTCGGCAGGGCGCTGGTGCCGACTCCAAGGCCGGGTATGAGGACGTACCCCGCTACCGCGACGGCTCCGACGCCGAGGAAGAGAGTCAGGAGGAGCGTGGCCAGGTACCATCGGATTCCGCTCGCGACGTTACCGAGACAGTCGCGGACCGAGGGCCCGTACTGGTAGACCGGTCCCCCCATACCCACCGGGGGGCCGATGGGGGTGATGGGTCCGGGGTGGGGCGCCGGAAAGTACGTCGGCGGGTGCGGGAGCGGAAGCCCCCCGGTCGGCGCGGCCATCGACGACCCGGCATCCCGTTCCGCCCGTTTAACTCCCTGCGTCGGGAACCCGCCATCGTCCGGTCGGCGTTATCGGCCCTCCCGCGTAGCGGGGCCCCGTGCCGAGCCTCGTGGAGCTTCTCACATCGATCGCCCCCGACCTCGAGCAGCGGGTCCGCGCCCAACTGACCGGATTCGCCGCGATGTTCGTTCGGCCCTACCTGCCGCAACGCTGGGTGTTCGTGACCGAGACGGAGACGGCGAGCCTGGTGGTCGACGCGACCGGCGGCGTCACCGCGGTCGCCGGCATCGCGGCCCCCCCGGACGTCACGCTGGAGATCGGCCTCGAGCGCCTTCGGATTGCGCTGACCACCCGCCGAAAGGACCTCGTCCCGCCCGGTCCGCTGAAGGTGACGCCCCACACGTCGAAGGGGGAGACGGCGTTCCAGTTCCTCCGATCCCGACTCGGGCTCTGACCCGGAGACGCGCCGGACGGCGTGGAAAGTTCGTCCCGGTGTCCCCGGACCGGGCCGATTCCCGCGACGCGTCGCTCGACGGGGGCCCAGTCGTTATCTGCCTTACCCATCTCCGACCCGGAGTGCGGCGCCTCCGCTGCCCGGTCGCGCGGCTCGCGCTCCTTCTCGCGCTGACCGGAGTCCTCGTGGCCCCCGGGGGATTCGGGTTCGCGGCCGGCTCCGCGTCCATCGTTCCGGCGGTGCCGGCCCACGATCCCGCCGCCTCGGCCGCGGCGAGCGTCCCCGCCCCCGCGCCGGCCCCCGCGGCTCCTCAGCCGTCCGCGACCCTTCCGACGTTTGAGTGGGGCCTCGCGTTCATCCTCTACGGACAGGGCGACGACACGACCCACTTCATGGGCGAGGGAGCCGCGATGGTGGTCGACAATCAACTTCGGAACATCACGACGTTCGGCGGCGAAGGGTCCGGAGGGCTCACGAACTCGACGGTGAATTACAACTATTCGGCGGGCTACTTCAACGTCACCCAGAACAGCCCGAGCCCCTCCGCGCGCACGAACGTCTCGTTCGCCGACGTGCCGGGCAAGGACTTCGCCGTGCTGTTCGGGGGCCTCACGAACCTCCGCACCCAGCGGACCGCGAACGACACGTGGGTGTACTACTTCGCGAACCAGACGTGGTTCAACGTGACCCATGCCTTGGCTCCCCCGGCCCGGCAATCGGCCGCGTTCGCCGTGAACGCCTCCGGGAACATCGCCCTCCTGGAGGGGGGCTGGAACCCGACGTACACCGCGAACGGCTCCGGAGCGGCCGTGATCTGGAACGACACCTGGTCGCTCAATCTCACGACGTTCGACTGGACCGAGCTCCACCCGACGGCGGCGCCACCCCCGTTGTTCGGCTCCGGCCTGATCTGGCAGAACGTGACGAACCGGTTCGACCTGTTCGGCGGCTGCGCGCTCGCGTGCTCGTCGACGCTTTGGACCTACGGAGGAGTCCCGGCCAACTGGCACAAGGAGGCGACGACGGGAACGCCGTCGGCCCGGGCTTCCGACGCCTTCGTCTGGGACGGCGAGGACGGGGTCGGCATCCTCGTCGGCGGGTTCTCCTGGAGCGGCTCCGGCGCCCAGGCGCTGGGGGACCAGTACCTGCTTTCCCCCGGATCTCTCGCTTGGTCGATCCTCGGCGCCGGCGGCGGACCCGGACCGCGGTACGACGCACCGAACGCGTGGGCCGACTTCCCCGGATGCATCGGCCTCAACATCCTCGGGGGCGACATCTCGCTGGCCGGTCCCCCGCAGAACGCCTCCCTGCTGGAGCCGTTCGGCGGACCCGCGACCGACTGCTTCCCGAACTTGATCGCCGGCGGGGGCTCCCCACCGCCTCCGCCCTGCTCGGTCCAAAGCGTCCCCCTCGAGTTGCGCGTGACCGACAACGTGACCGGACACGGCATCGCCAACGCGACCGTGACGATCGACGGGAAGTGCCTCGACTCCCACCTCATCACGAACTCGGCGGGATACCTCAACGCGACCCTGCCGGCACCCGACGTCCTCAACTTCACGGCGAGCGCCGCCGGGTACCGCGACCGGACGGTGGTCGACCGATTCCTCCCGAACACGACGAACTTCGTGGGCATCACCCTCCTGCCGGACCCGTCCCTCGACGTCCAGGCCTGGGGACTCGGAATCTCGGGAGTTCCGGTGCCGCTCGCGAACGTGGCGATCCAGGAGGGGCAGTACCGGATCCTTGGGGGCACCGACGCCGAGGGGTGGCTAAACACCACGCCGCTCGTGGCCTCGCCGGGGCCTCTCGTGGTGAGCGGGGCGCTCGTCAACTATTCGGGCGCCTCGGTGGGCGTGGTGGTCCCGGTCACCGGCCGCGTCGTGGCCAACCTCACGCTCCTCGCGGCCGGCCCGCTCGACCTCCACATCGTGGACGGCACGACCGGCCTCGGGGTGGCCGCGGTGAACGAGGAGATGCGGGACCTCGACCTCGAGGGACCGGCCTTGACCCCGTTCTCGGTCGACGCGCAGGGCTGGTACAATGTCTCCGCTCTGGACGCCGCGAACTATTCCATCTCTGCGGGGGCGGCCGGCTATCTCTCGAATCAGACCACGTTCGACCACCCGTGGATCGAGCCTCAGATCGTCGTCCTCTCCCTCCCGGAAGAGTCCGGCGCCACCCTCGATGTCTTCGTCCAGAACTCGGCCACCGGGGGGCCTATCCCGGCGGCGACGGTCCGCCTCGTTGGCTTCGCGACGCTGGTCAGCACACCGACCGGATGGGCGAACTTCTCGGACGTCAAGCCGCCCAACCTCTACCCCGTCCAGGTGAACGCGACGGGCTTCACCTCGAACTACACCGTCGTCTCGCTGAGCTTCTTCCAGAAGGTCGCACCGTACGTCGTCGACCTGACGCCGTTGCCGACCTGCCCGGGGAGCCCAAGCTGCAGCCCGGGAACGTCCGGAACGAATGGCCCGCCGTTTGGGTTCGTGACCTCGGGCGGCGGGGTCGGCGTCCTGCTGCTCGCCACCCCCGTCGCGCTCCTTTGGGCGGGCGCCCTGTACGCCCTCGTGGTCCTCCGCCGGTCCCCTCGCCGAGCCCCCGCCTCACCGGTCCGCGCGGACCCGGGTCGGTGAGCCCGCCGATGTTTCGCCGACCCGAGCCCACACCTCCCGTCGTCCTGGACCGAATCCGCCCCGTCGAGGTGCCGGTGCTGACGGAAGTCAAGCGCCGCCTCGGACGCGACGACGTCGCCGGGGCGCTCCTCTACGCCTACCCGAAGGTCGTCGAGGACCTCGGACGCGCGTACGACGTGGCGTTCCCGGAGGGGTATTCTCACGAGGAGATCCTGACGCGCCGGTTCAACGAGGCGATGGCGCCGATGGCCGAGTTCTTCGACCAGCTGTACCGAATGTACGCCCCCGTCCGATTCGGCGGACGCGCCCCGCCCGGCACGGCGGACGTCGTCCTCGAGCTCGTCCAGAGCCTGTACTCCCCCGAGCCGATGTGGCGCCTGTACGTGACCCCCTACTCGCCGGAGCCAGCGGCCACGACGAGCGCCGGAACCTCCGCCACGACCCCCGAGCGCGCGGGCGAGGAGGGCTAGATGGTCGACGCACCCACCATCCTCCTCGGGCTCGTGACCGACCCCCGGGTCGGCCTGCCAATCCTCTTGCTCGCCGGGGCCACGGTCGCGTGGGTCGCCTCGCACCCGGGCTCGGAACCCCGCCGCCACCGAAGCGAAGCGAGCGCGCCCGAGCCCGACGCCGACCCGGTGTCGCGGACCTACCTCGCGGTCCGGCGGGAGGCGTACTCCTCGCTCCTCGTGGAGACGCACGTCCGCCTCGACCGCGCGCTGCTCGCTCGCACGGGCCGACGGCTGCGCGACATCCCGTGGCGCGCGAGCGCGGCGAAGACGCTCGGCGTTCCCGATGCGAAGGCACTCCGCGCGAGCTTGCGCGGCCTTGAGTCCCTCTACCTCTGGTCGGTCCGGCTCGAGACCGCGAGCCTGCTGCGGTGGGACTTCTGGCGCTCCATCGAGGCCTCCCGGGTCCAGTTCCGGATCCGTCTCGCCGCCCAGCTCCAGCTCGTCGACCACCAGCTCCGCCGCCTCGGATACGTTCCATGAACTCCTCGAAGCCCGCCCGACCGGCCGCCGCCATCCCGAACGCGCCCGGACCGACCCCGGCGAGCGCCCCCAGCGGCGCCCCCGATGCGGCCACGGTCCTCGACCGGCTCTCGAAGTCGGTCGGGGAGTCGGTGATCGGCTACGACCCGGTCGTCCGACTGCTCACGGTCGCCCTGATCTCGGAGGGCCACGTCCTCCTCGAGGGCGTCCCGGGGATCGCGAAGACGATGCTCGTGCGGAGGTTCTCCTCCGCCCTCTCGCTCTCGTTCAAGCGGATCCAGTTCACGCCCGACATGCTCCCGTCCGACATCGTGGGCACGGTGGTGCTCAACCCCGTGAGCCAGGAGTTCGAGTACCGGCGGGGGCCGGTGTTCGCAAACGTGGTGCTCGCCGACGAGATCAACCGGGCGCCGCCGAAGGTCCAGTCGGCGCTCCTCGAGGCGATGCAGGAG
>JAKIVS010000002.1 GCA_022750435.1 Thermoplasmata archaeon
CGCCAGCGAGCTTGAGGCGCTTGTTCGCGTAGTGGTCCTTGTCGTCCTCGCCCCGCACCTTGAGGTGGAGCTCGAGGACGGTTCGCGCCATCCGCGCGAGGTAGAGGGCCTTCTTCAGACGGTCCGCCTTCGTGTCGCCGAGGTGGGGGAGGAGCGACCGGTCGAGGATGCCGTCGACCTTCCGCTGCCGGTACTCCTTCGCCTGACCCGTGGCGAACTTCTTCTCGAGGTAGAGGAGCGCGTCCTCGGTGGTGAGGATCCCCTCGGGGGGGTAGAGCTTCTTCGAGGTGCACTCCTCGAGGTTGACGTTGAGCATGTGCTTCATCGTCTGGACGAACGGTTCGTCCAACGGGAGCAACTCGCCGAGGGCGGCCTGGAAGATCTCCTCGTCGTTCTTCATCCCGAGGGCCTTCATCAGGACCACGAGCGGGATCTGGCCGGAGGCGGTCGGGACCGAGACCTGTAGGATCCCGTCCTTCTTCTTCTCGACGACGGTGAGCGAGCGGTAGCCGCCGCGCTGGCTGAACACCTTCGCGGACTCGATCGGCGTCCCGTAGCGCTCGTTGAACTCGGCGAAGATCCGGTTGGGCGCGAGGTCCTCAAGGGAGATGATGACCCGCTCGGTGCCGCCGATGATCGCGTAGCCGCCGGGGTCCAGAGGGTCCTCGCCGTACTCGACCAGCTTCGCGCGGTACTCCTCATCGGAGAGGGGGAAACCGGAGTCGCGCTCGATGTTCCCACGGTTCAGGTTGCACGGGCGGCTCTTGACCATGATCGGCAGGTCGCCGATGTGGACCTGCTCGGGGGCGCGCTCGACGCCGTTCTCGACGACGGTGACGTTGAGATGGATGGGGGCTTGGTAGGTGAGGTTGCGGAGGCGCGCCTCCATCGGGGTGAGCGTCGGCTTGGAGCCGACGGGCTCCTTGACGAACGGCTGCCCGACGAAGATCGTCGGCTCGGCGGTGGCGGAGATCTGGCCGGTCCGCGGGTCGCGGCGGCGGCCGACGCGGACGTGGATGGAGCTCTTCGTCTTCTGGACGTCGAGGCGGATGACGCCGCGCTCGCCGGAATCTTCCGAGACTCGGGATTCGTCGACGATCCGCTGCATCCGGCTGTTCGGGTTGTCGGGGGTCGGCAGGAAGTCGTTGAAGCTGGCCAAGTGATGGTTGACGATCGACCGCTCCCGGAAGAAGGCGTCCACGATCTCGCGCATGGAAAGGTACCTAGGCCTCCGTGCTGCTCGTGACGAGCACCCGGTAGGCGATCGCCTCGCCCGCCGTCTGCGACGGTCGGCGGACCCGGACGAGCCGGCCGTTCAACGGCTCGCGCGCCTCACGGGCGGCGACGAACTTGCGGTCGGTCTTCATGCCGGGGTCGGTGAGCAGGATCTTCGGGAGGCGGTCGATCGAGGTGCCGAGCGCCTTCAGCGTCTCCTCGGTCTCGGCCTGGCTCAACAGCTCGTGTGGGGGCACGAGGTGGTGGGCGGTGAACGGTCGCGGCGGGGCCGCGGGCACCGCCGGGGCGCCCTTGCCCTTTCCCTTGGCCTTCGCGGGTGCGCGGCGCTTCGGGGCGGTCATGCTACTAGTACCTCGGGATCGGAACGGGCCCGGGGGGAATCTCGGGGCAGCACCTCAACAGAGCCGCCCGTTCGAACCCCCGACCATCTGGTTAAAAGCCAGATGCTCTCTGTAGGACCGACGGTGGCGACCGCCGGCCAACCTACCTGAGCTACGGGCCCGCCCCCGTTCCGGTCGCGAGCGACCCGGGGGCCGTATTTCACGTTTCTCCCCAAAGAACTCACTGAAGGCTCTCGAGCTGGCTGATGATCGACCAGATCGCGGTCCGGCCATGGGTCGGAAGGTTGGGGTCGTTCGCCAGGTCGTCGAGCACGTAGACCGCGCTCGCAATCCGCATGTCGAGGGCGGTGCGGGGCTTTCCGAGGGCGTCCTTCGCGCTCTGCGCGCCGCGCCGAACGTTCCGCGGGACCGACGAATCGTCGGCAAGCTCGGTGAGGGTCGCCACGGTGGCTTCGATCGCGAGGCTCTTCGGGTCGGCCGGCTCGGCGCTCGGCGTCACCGGCAACGAGGCGCCCTCGGCGCTCATACGCGGCGGGATTCCCCGCTCTCCTTGTAGGCGGTGACGACGAGGAGCGTCTTCGTTTCGCGGATCCCCTTGACGGCGGGGAGGCGGTGCAGGACGAACTCCTTCAGTTCGTCGTAGTGGGGGAAGCGGACCTTGAGGAAGATGTCGGTGTCGCCCGTCACGAGGAAGACGTCCTCGACTTCGGTGAATCGGGCGACCTCGGTCGCCACGTTGTCCGCCTCCGACGTCTCGACCTTGAGCGCGATGAGCGCGATGACGTGCTCATCGCCCCAGACCTTCGTGTACGCGCTTTCGACGGCGCGGCTGACAGGGGCCTTGCCTTCCGGCGTCCTCTCCATCGTGTAGACTCCTCAACCCAACGCGAATGCCCCGACCGAAGCCATCCGGCTAACTCGGCGGAGCCGACTCGAACTCCTCTTGGAGGTCGTTGATCACTTGGTCAATGACGGCACCGGCCGACGGGGCCCGGTATTCCCGGACGCCTCCGGCCTCGCTCGAAACCCGGGCGACGAGCTCCGCGCTACCGCGGAGAAATTCGACGTTGCAGATGAGTTCCTCCACTGGCGGCGGCCCCCCCGAGCCGGTCGGCCCACTTGGGCCCCCTATTTATCATTTCGGCTTCTGGGCTCGGCCCGACATTCTGGCCGGACAGGCGAGTACCCCGGTAGAGCAACCCTCGGCCAATCGGATCGGCTCGAGGGGCGGTGTGAGACACGACCAATTCTTTCACTTCCTCGTCGTGCCGCAACCCATATCCTCCGAGAAGGCTCGACCGCTCCGCATGCTCCCGAGGCCGAGGGGCCCAGTGGGACTCACCGCGTTCGCGATCGTGCTGATCGCGATCCTTCTGGCCTCGGGCGTGCTGGGGGTCAACGCACCCCGACCCAGCTCCCTCCCGCTCCGAACGGCCACCCTGCCTTCGCCGACCCTCGCCCCGCGGCCCGGCGTCACGTCAGTGTTCTCGGGATTTTCGGAGCAGACCCTCGACCTGCTGAACGGAACGATCACGCCGGGAGATGCCCTCCCTCTCGACGGGGTCGGACCTCAGCACGCCCTCTACAATCCGGCGACGAACGTGGTGTACACGCTGAGCAATGGGGGCAGCTCGAAGCCGGGCTTGGTGGTGATCAACGCCAGCTCGTCCCAGCTTCTCACGGAGGTCTCGTTGGACGCAGGCTCCGCAATGGCCCTCGACGGGCCTGCGGGTCTCCTGCTGGTCGCCGGTGGGGGGTTCGTGACCATTGTGAACGCGAGCTCCTATCAGATCGACGCCACGGTGGCCGTTGGGAATGATCCCGTCAGCATTGCCGTGGACCCGGCCAACGGCGAAGCGTACGTGCTTAACGTCGCCAACTCGGGAAGTGGCAACGTGAGCGTGCTGGACCTAACGAACGACACGGTCGTGGCGTGGATCCCGGTCGGGAACACCCCGGCCAACATCGTGGATGACCCCGCGAATGGGGAACTCTACGTGACGAACTCGGGGAGCAACAACGTGAGCGTCATCAACGGGAGCACCAACGCCCTGGCCGCGACCATCGCGGTGGGGAGCCAGCCGGACGCAATCGCCGTGGATTCGGCGAACAACACCGTCTACGTCCTCAACGGATACCCTTCGACCAACCTGAGCATCCTCAACGGGACGACGAACACCGTGTTCGCCTCCGTCACGGTGGGATCCGGGACGTACGGCTCCCAAGTGCTCGTCGACGACCCCGCCAACTCGGAGCTCTACATCGCCCTGACCTACAACAACCAAGTCGGAGTCCTGTCGACCAGGAACAACTCCCTGATCACGAAGCAGCCGGTGGGGAACCAACCCGAAGCCATCGCAATCGATGCCGTGATCCGCGAGGTCGCGGTCGTGAACCTGTATTCCGCGAATGTAAGCTTCCTCTCCACGACGACCAACTTGGTGACGGGCTCCATGGCCGGTCCGGCAGACCCTACGGCTCTCGCCGTCGACACTTCGAACGGAACGATCTTCATCCCGAACACGAGCGCCGATCAGGTTGAGGCGATCAACGG
This sequence comes from Thermoplasmata archaeon, assembly GCA_022750435.1. Classification (GTDB taxonomy): domain Archaea; phylum Thermoplasmatota; class Thermoplasmata; order Lutacidiplasmatales; family UBA184; genus Lutacidiplasma. Next base: position 4,132 of record JAKIVS010000002.1, read on the forward strand.
AAGCGCGCGAACGGTCGTTGCCAACATCTCCACCGGACTTTCCCCGGACTGGGTTGGATTCGACAACGCCACCGGAAGCGTCTACGTCACGGAGTCCGACGCCGGCACCGTCACAGTCCTGAACGGCTCGACCGGGCGGATCTTGGCGACCGTCCCAGCGGGGGCCGGCGCCTCTCGGCTTGCGGTCGACGTCCCGAACCACCGACTGATGGTCACGAACACCGCGGCCGACACGGTGAGCTCGATCAACACGTCCACCAACACCCTGGTTGCTACCGCTCGAGTTGGGAACACCCCGGCGAGCACCGCGTTCGACCCGGCCAACGGCGATCTCTACGTGGCCAACTTCTATTCTCACAACGTCTCGGTCGTCAACGACAGTACCGGCAAGCTGATCGCGACCGTGGGCGTAGGGTCGAACCCAGACGGAGTCGCCTTCGACGCGGCCAACGGGGACCTCTACGTCCAGAGCAGCTGGAACGGGAACGTCTCCGTCATTTCGGGGCGCACGAATGCGGTGGTGGCCAACGTCAGCTTGGCGGGTGCCTATCCCATCGGGATCGGCTACGACCCGGTCACCCAGATGGTCTGCGTCCTCACTCTCAGCCCGGATGCCGTCGAGGAGATCTCCGGGACGACCAACGCGGTCAGTGCGACCGTCGCGATCGGGACCACCGCGACGTCCCCCAACGGGATGGCGATTAACCCCGTCACCGGGGCCATCTACGTCGCCCAGGTTGGAGCGAGCTACAACGGGAGTGTGGCGATTGTGAACGCGTCCTCGAATACGGTCGTGTCGACCGTGACCGTCGGCACCACTCCGGGCGGGATGTTGGTGGACCCAGCGGACGGCGTCGTGTTCGTGCTCAACTCGTACTCCAACAACCTCAGCGTCATCGGTCTCTCGACCGACAAGGTCGTGTCGACGATCCCGGTCGGCGCGAGCGTCTCGATCGCCGCCTTCGACCCGGTGAGCGACACGGTGTTTGTCTCGAACGGGGGACAGGGCACGATCTCGATCATTCAGCCCCCCTCGCCCTACGACCTCAACTTTACCGAGACCGGACTTCCGGTCGGCACCACGTGGACCGTGACCGTCGACGGCGCGACCCAATCGACCGCGGGGTCCCTGCTCACGTTCCTCGCGGCGAACGGCAGCCATCCGTTCTCGGTCGGGCCCGTCTCCGGCTACTTCGGACTCCCTGCGAGCGGCACCGCGACCGTGAACGGGTCCGCCACCGTCCAGACCATCGCCTTTGAGCCGACCTACTCGGTCAACTTCCAGGAGCACGGTCTGCCGAACGGGACCTCCTGGGCCATCGCGTTGAACGGCTCGACCGACCGCACCGTCAGCCGATCCCTCGCATTCGAGGAGCCGAATGGCACGTACAACTTCTCCGTCGCGAACGTCCCCGGCTGGCGAACGACGTCGTACTTCGGGTCGGTTGCCGTCGCGGGAGCGCCCAGAAACGTCACGCTCGGATGGAATCTGACGGAGTTCTCCGTGAGCTTCTCGGCCTCCCATCTCCCCGGAGGAAAGAGTTGGGGAGTCACGTTGAACGGGACGACCAATCGGTCGTCGTCCGACGCCAGCGACTTCCGGATCGGCAACGGGACGTATTCCTACTCGGTCTCCGGGCCCGCCGGATTCGCGCCGGAGCCGGCGAGCGGAACGGTGAGCGTCAACGACGCGAACGTCGTCATGTCCATTGGGTTCGTGGAAGGGTTCCTGGTGGAGTTCACGGAGATGGGACTTCCGAACGGCACCGCGTGGGCCGCAACCCTCAACGGGAGTCAAAATTCGTCGACGCTATCCTCCCTGACCTTCGAGGTGACGAACGGAAGCTTCGGCTATTCGGTGTCGAACGTCCCAGGGTGGCGCGCAGGCTCCTATGTCGGCTCCGTCGACGTTCGCGGGGGGAACGTGTCCGTCTCCGTCGCGTGGATTCGGAGCGAGTACACCGTCGGGTTCGCCGAGTCCGGGCTCCCGAAGAAAACGAACTGGTCGGTCTCCATCGGAGCGACGGTGTCGACGTCGAACGCGAGCTCGACCCAGCTCGACGAGCCGAACGGCTCGTTCGCCTACTCCGTCGGCAACGTGCCCGGTTGGAGGGCGAACCAGTACCGGGGCAACCTCACCGTGATCGGCTCAGCCGTCGGTGTCGATACCGTCTGGATCCAAACGGTGTACAACTTGACCTTCTCCGAGACCGGACTCCCCAACGACACTCTCTGGTCTGTGGGGCTCAACAATTCGACTCCCGAGTCAACCCGCACGAACGTCACGTTCGTCGTGGCGAACGGCTCGCAGGAGTACCAAGTCTCTGGAATCCCCGGTTGGCGGGCAAGTTCGTACGACGGGGCGACGACCGTGGCCGGCGAGCCAAAGAGTTTGACCATCGTTTGGGCCGTCAACACCTACGCGGTCCAGGTGAACGAGACCGGTCTGCCTTCCGGTACGACGTGGGCCGTCACCCTGTCCGGGACGACCATCCGCACGGGGACGGCGAGCCTTGCGTTCCTACTTCCGAACGGAACGGCGACCTTCAACGTGTCGAACGTGGCCGGTTGGCGGGCGTCGACGTACCGATTCACCCTGCCAGTCGACGGTGGCATCGCGCAGCAGACGGTGCGCTGGCTCCGGACGACCTTTACCGTCACGATCGTGGCCTCCGGTCTTCCTTCCGGGACGAACTGGAGCGTCGTCGTGGGCAACGAGACGGCCTCGGTCGATACCGGCACAATCTCGCTCACTGGGCTTCCGAACGGCACGTACAGCCTCGCGATTCCACCGGTGACCGGGTACCACCTTGTGGGACCTCCGACGAACCTTTCGGTGGAGGGTGGACCCGTGGTGCTTCAGGTCACCTTCGTTTCGTCCGTCACCGCCCCGTCCGGCTCGACGAGCTCGGGCCCGAACGCGCTGTGGTTCATCGCGTTGGGTTTGGTCGTGGTGGGCGTCACCGTAGCGGCTCTCGTGGCGCGGCGCCGCCGCGGCCGACCTGCGGGTCCAGCATCGACCGAGGGGACCGACGAAGGGCCGGCCCACTCCGTGTCGGAGCCCGGCATCGTCGGATCTTCTGACGAGCCTACGAACGATTCTCTAGCGGCGGCCGATCCAGCGACCGTCGATGTGCGCGGTCAAACGTAGGGCCGAGTCAAGAAAACGAAACATGCCCTGAGGGCCAAAAGGTTGGGTGAGGGAGCCCGGCCCGCGCGAAGATGAACGTCGCGCGGGCCGTGCGGTCCGGGCTTTACTTCCGGCTGGACTTGCCCTTCTTCGCGCTCTTCTTTCCCATCTTCGACGACTTCTTCGCCTTCTTCATCGCGGCCATATCTGGGAAACAGTAGTCCTCTGCAGTATATGCCCGTATGGATACTCGACGGTCCGCACGAAAACCCCAGACCCGGGCCCCTCACTTCATGTCGGCCCACAACATAGAAATGTAAAATACTGTGTCCGCGGACCGCTCGCGCCGCGCCGAGGATCCCCAGTGGGGGGTCGAACCCAATGCGTGGCCCGCTCCCCTCAGCGCTTCCGCCGAACGCGCGCGAGAACGGTCGATACCGGCATCAGAGTTATCCGCCACGACCGGTACGAACCGACCGAGGCGGTCGGTGACGGGCGCAACGTCCCCCAGTGTCGTCGAAGTCCGCGTCGAGTACAAGCCGGGCGTGCTCGACCCCGAGGCCTCGAGCATCGAAAAGTCGCTCGGCCTTCTCGGAATCCCGGAAGTTTCGCATGTTGGGACGGCTCGAATCTACCGGCTCGAATTCTCGGGAGTCTCCCAGGTCGAGGCGGAGCGGCTTGCGGCCCGCGCGGTCGACCGGCTCCTCGCGAACCCGGTCATTCATCGAGTGACGATCACCGCGTCTCCCCCTCCGTAGGGTCATGGCGCGTCGTTCCACCCAGGCTCCCGAGACGTGGGCCGAGGGCGTCCATACCTTCCCCATTCAGAAGGGCTCCCTCGCGGCCCTCGCCAAGTCGGGACGGTCTCAGGGTCTCACCTTCTCGCCGGTGGAGTGGGCACGCCTTCGCGCGTACTTCCGGTCCGTCGCGCGGGATCCCACCGACGTCGAATTGGCCGCCGTGGCGCAGAGCTGGAGCGAGCATTGCTCGTACAAAAGCTCCAAAATCTGGATCAAGCGGGCGTTCCGAGGGCTCAATCCACCTCGACGAGTGCTGGGGACCGGCGACGCCGGGGTGCTCGCCTTCGACGAAGGCTACGCCTACGCGATCCGCGCCGAGTCGCACAATCATCCGTCGGCCGTCGAGCCGTACGGAGGCGCCGCGACCGGAATCGGGGGCATCCTGCGGGACGTTCTTGCCGTCGGGGCGAAACCGATCGCGCTCGCCGACCCGCTGTTCTTCGGTCCGATCGATGGGACCTCCGCGAAACTTCCGAAGGGCGTCCGACCGGCCCGCTGGCTCATGTCCGGCGTCGTCGCCGGAATTCGCGATTACGGAAACCGGGTCGGCGTCCCGACGGTGACGGGAAGCGTCTCGTTCGACCCCTCCTACTCCGTGAACCCGCTCGTCAATGTCGCGTGCCTCGGGTTCCTTCCCCGGGACCGGCTCCAGCCAAACCGCGCGCACCGTGTCGGCGACCGACTCGTGTTGGTGGGCGGCCTGACCGGACGTGACGGCATCGGCGGCGTGGCGTTCGCGAGCCGGGAACTGACGGAACGGAGCGAGGACGAATCTCGCGGCGCCGTGCAGCTCGGCAACCCCATCATGAAAGAGCCCCTCATCCACGCCTGCCTAGAAGCGTTCGACCGCGACCTCGTCCGGGGCGTCAAGGATCTTGGGGGCGGCGGTCTCGCCGCGGCCTCGGGCGAGCTCGTCTACGCCGGTGGGTTCGGCCTCTCCATGGACCTGGACCTGGTTCCCCTGCGCGAATCGGGGCTGCTCCCGTGGGAGATCTGGATCTCGGAATCCCAGGAGAGGATGATCCTCGACGTCCGTCCGGAAGACCTCGAGGCGCTCCTCGGGATCTTCCGGCGCTACGATGTTCCGGCCACGGCGGTGGGCACCGTGACCGCCGGGCCGGACGAGGAGATCCTCTGGCAGGGTCTCCCCGCGGCCCATCTCCGACTGGCGTTCCGCGTCGACCCCCCGCTGTTGACCCGTCCCCGCCGTCGCCGGGCCGCGCCGAAGGGGCGAGCTCCGAAGGTCCCGGACGACGGCGTCGGCGCGCTGGCCGAGGAACTGCTCCTCGCGCCGGACTCCGTCTCCCGGGAGTCAATCGTCCGCGTGTACGATCATGCGGTCCAGGGCCGCACCGTGATCCTGCCGCTCCAGGGTCACATCGATTCGCCCAGCCACGGGGACGCGAGCGTCCTCCGACCCCGCCCGGAATCGTGGCGGGGAATCGCCGCCACCGTCGCCTCCCAGCCGTGGGCCTGCCGGGAGGACCCCGCCCGGGGAGCCGAGTGGACGGTGGAGGAGGCCGCCCGCAATCTCTATGCCGTCGGGGCCCGCCCCGACGCGCTCACGGACTGCCTCAACTTCGGCAACCCCGAAGACCCCCTGGTGATGGGCGACTTCGTCGCCACCGTGGATGGCCTCGCGAAGGCGGCGAAGGCGCTCGGGCTGGCCGTCCCGAGCGGGAACGTCAGTTTCTACAACGAGGGCCTTGGCGTCGCGATCCCGCCGACGCCGGTACTCTTCGGGACCGGCCTCCTCACCGACCTCCGGCAGGCGGTCACGTCCGACTTCAAGCAGGTCGGTGACCCGCTGTACTTGGTCGGGCGCACCTCGCCCGCCCTGGGCGGCTCGCTGTACGCGCGTCGCCGGGACCTCCGCGGGATTTCGATCCCTCCGACCGATGCGCCGTACCTTCGTCGTCTCGGCGAACGGCTTCTCGGAACGATGGCGCGAGGCTGGGTCCGGGCGGCGCACGACGTTTCCGACGGCGGTCTCGCCGTCGCGCTTCCGGAGATGGCATTCGGCGGAAAGATGGGATTCCAGGCGCAGCTCGATGCGACCGGCCTGTTCACACCCGGCGTCGCTCTGGTCGCCGAGGGCGGCTCGCGGTGGGTCGTCGAGGTCGGCGCCGACGCGGCGAGGGCGTTCGAACACGCGATGCGTGGCCTGGCGGTGCGGCGCCTTGGCGAGGTCACCGAGCGCGGCGGCGAGTTCCTCTGGGGTCCGAAGTTGCTCGACACGCTCGACCTCGAGCAGCTCTATCCACGCTGGCAAGCCGGCCTGGACGCGGTCGGCCGTCGATGACGACCGCGCTCGTCTCGGGCGGGAAGGACTCGGTCTATTCCGCGTACCTGGCGGAAAGCCAGGGGTTCGAGGTCACCGAGCTCGTCACGATCGCCCCGGACGACCCGGACTCCTTCCTCTTCCACACCCCCAATGTGGGTCTCGTGCGCTGGATCGCCGAGGCGTGGGGAAAACCGCACCGGATCGTCCGGGTCCCCGAGTCCGGGGAAGAGGCGGAGACCGCCGCGCTCCGGTCCGCGCTCGACGGACCCACCTCGCCCGTCGTCGCCGGCGCCATCGCTTCCGCGTACCAGTGGAGCCGGTTGCATCGACTGACGCAGGCGCTCGGCCGGCCGATGTACACGCCGCTGTGGGGGAAGGACGCGGGCCGGGTCGTCCGGGAGGAGATCTCGGCCAGCCTCGATATCCGGATCGTCCAGGTCGCCGCGGAGCCGCTCGGTCCGGACTTCGTCGGCCGCCGCCTCGACCTCCCGCTCCTCGAGGAGCTCGAGAGGATTAGCGCGAATGTACGGCCGATCCAGGTCGCGGGCGAAGGGGGGGAGTACGAGACCCTGGTCGTGGACGCCCCGTTCTTCTCCTCCCGGCTCGTCCTCGAGGAGGAACGGGTGGAGCGCCGCGGTTCGGCGACCCGGATGACGATCGGTGGCGCCCATCTCGTGCCGAAGGCCGAAGCCCTATAGGGCGCCCGACGGTCCCGGCCACCGATGACCCCCGCCTCCCGCGCCGGTCCGTGCGACCGGGCATTCCGCCAGCTCGGCGACCCGCGCGCCCACCCGAACGTCCGATGGGTCTCGGCCCTGACGGGAGCGACGGAAGCCGAGGTCCGCGCCGCCCTGCACGACGTGGAGAATCACCTCGAGATCCTCGCCGAGATCCGCGAGCGGCACCGGGAAGGGGGGCGGCAATCCTACGCGCAAATCCGCGCACCGTTCGAGCTGTATGCCATGGCCCGGCTGCTTAGGCCGTCCTCGATCGTGGAGACCGGCGTCTCCTCGGGGGTTTCCTCCGCCCACTTTCTCCTGGCCCTCTCGGACAATCGTCGGGGACGCCTCCGGTCGATCGACCTGCCGACGCTGCAGAAGGGCGCCGAACTCAGCCCGTCCGAATCCCCGGTGAGCTTGCCCCCCGGACGCCCGACCGGCTGGGCGGTGCCGGCCCGTCTACGGAAGCGGTGGGAGCTGAACCTCGGACCGAGTCAGGAGCTCCTCCCCACCGTGGCCACCGCGTCCGACCCGATCGGCCTCTTCCTCCACGACAGCCTCCACACGCCCCACCACCTCACCTTCGAGCTCGAGACGATCCGCCCCCACCTCGCGCCGGGCGCCGTCGTCCTCGCCGACAATACGAAGTGGACCGGGACGGCGTTCGACCGGTTCGCGGCCTCCCTCGGGGCGCCCGTTCTTCCGCGCGGTCGCTCCGACCTGGTCGGGCTTCGCGTGCCTACGTACGACCGACCGGCCAGTGGGCGCGGACGTGGTCCGCGGTCGCGAACGACGCGGTGAGCCCGGGCGACTCGAAGCCGAACAGGTGGACAACGCCAGAGCCCGGGGGCTCCTCCACGATCTCGAACTCGCCGAACGCCTCGCCCGATCCCGGAGGAACCGTCTTCGCCCGAACCCCGGCGCCCGCGGGCTCGAGGTCCCGCTCCGTGAGTCCCGGAAGGTACGCGCTCGCCAACTCGGCGAAGGTCGCCAGCGAGGTGTGCGGAAGCGGCGGCGGGTCCATCGAATCGATGTAGGTGGCGGTCGGGCCGATCAGGACATCGCCGGAGGTCGTGCGCGTCAGGTGGACGCCGATGCCCGGGTAGCCGGGCGGTGGGAACCCGTAGACCATCGTACGGAGCCAGCTCCGCTTTTCTCCGACCACGCGAGCGTACTCCCCGAGGCACGGGTAGACCCGGTGACCGGTGCTTCCGAACAGTCCGGCCACTCGCGCGGCCCGGACCCCGGCCGAGTTCACGACGAGCTCGGCTTCGACCGATTCCCCGAGCCGGGTGGAGAGGGTCCAGCCGGAGTCTCCGCGGAGGGCGGAGGCGAGGTCGAAGTCGAACCGTCGGTCGGCGCCGAGCCGAGCGAGGTCGTTGTCGAGCGCGCGGACAAGTCCCGCCGCGTCGATCCTTCCACCCGACGTCACCCACAGGGCGGCGGCGCACGGGGCGAGAGCGGGTTCGATCTCCTTCGCCTCCGACGATCCCAATCTCTGGACGCCGTCCACCGCGTTCGCGGCGGCCCACCGTTCGTACTCCCAGAGTCGCGGAACATCGGCGTCGACCCGCGCCACCACCAGGGTTCCGCACCGTTCGATGGCGACCCCGAGTCGGGGAGCCTCATCGAACATGCGACGGTTGCCCTCGACGGCGAGCCGGGCGCGGAGCGTCCCGGGACGGGTGAACGCCCCGGAGTGCACAACCCCACTGTTGTGGGTGGATTGTTCCCGGCCCGGGCCGGGTTGGCGCTCCAGGACGACCACGCTCGCGCCGTCCTGGGCGAACGCCCGCGCAATGGCGAGGCCGACGACACCGGCGCCGACCACGGCCACGTCGTACGCCGGCACGTCCGCCGACCGCCCGCGGCAGGCTTAACGGCTGTGCCGGAACGCCGTTCCCGCGACGAGGCTATAGGTCACGGTTCCGTGGTCGTCTCGATGGCGACCAGCCGGGCCGCAGCGCGTCGGGCGCCCACTCCGGCACCCGCTCCGTCCCGCCCCGAAGGACGGTCGGAAGAGGCGAAGCGTCGGTGGGAGGCCGAGGTCGTCCAACCCGCGCTCGCCAAGTCCGCGGAGCGCAAGGAGCGGTTTGAGACGCTCGGGGGGATTCCGGTCCCTCGCCTTTCCGTCCCCTCCAGCACGGACGACTTCGACCGGATCGGCTACCCGGGCCAGTACCCCTACACGCGCGGCGTCCACCCGACGATGTACCGCGGCCGGGTCTGGTCGATGCGGATGTTCTCGGGGTTCGGCACGCCGGAGGACACGAACCGCCGGTTCCACTACCTGTTGTCGCACGGGGAGTCGGGCCTCTCCATCGCCTTCGACGACCCGACGCTGTACGGCATCGACGCCGACGACAAGGAGTCGCTCGGGGAGGTCGGGAAGTGCGGCGTGAACGTCTCCTCGCTCCACGACATGGACCGCCTGCTGAAGCGGATCCCGCTCGCCGACGTCACCACCAGCATGACCATCAACGGCCCCGCGAACATCGTCTGGGGGATGTACATCCTCTCGGCCGAGAAGGCCGGGGTCGACCGCGCCCGGCTCGGCGGGACGACACAGAACGACATCCTGAAGGAGTACATTGCCCAGAAGGAGTTCCTCTACCCGCCGCGCCCGGCGCTGCGACTTGTCATCGATACGATCGAGACCGCGATGCAGACGATGCCGAAGTGGAATCCGGTGTCGATCTCCGGCTACCACATCCGGGAGGCGGGCTCGACGGCCGTCCAAGAGCTCGCGTTCACCCTCGCCGACGGGATGACCTACGTCGAGGAGGCGAAGCGCCGCGGCCTCGCGGTCGACGAATTCGCCCCGCGCCTTTCGTTCTTCTTCAACAGCCACAACGACTTCTTCGAGGAGATCGCGAAGTTCCGGGCCGCCCGGCGCCTGTGGGCGGAGGCGATGCGCGAGAAGTTCGGCGCGAAGAAGGAGCGCTCGTTATGGATGCGATTCCACACGCAGACCGCCGGTTGCTCGTGCACGGCCCAGCAACCCGAGCTGAACGTGGTCCGCACGACCATCCAGGCGCTCGCCGGGGTCCTCGGCGGCACCCAGTCGCTCCACACCAACTCCTACGATGAGGCGCTCCAGCTCCCCACCGAGGACGCGGTGCGGATTGCGCTCCGCACGCAGCAGATCCTCGCCCACGAGAGCGGCGTCGCCGAGGCGGTTGACCCGTTCGGCGGCTCGTACTACGTGGAGTGGCTTACCGACACAATGGCGGAGGAGGTACGGCGGTACTTCGACCGGATCGACGCGATGGGCGGGGTGGTCGCGGGGATCGAGCGCGGCTTCTTCCAGCGCGAGATCCAGGAGGCGTCGTTCCGCTACCAACGCGGCGTCGAGTCGGGGGAGCAGAAGGTCGTTGGCGTCAACACCTACACGCTCGACGCGCCCATCCATGTCCCACGGCTCCGGATCAGCGAGCAGGCACGGACGGCCCAATCGAAGCGGTTGAAGGCGCTGCGCGCGGCCCGGTCGGCCCCGAAGCACGCGAAGGCGCTCGAGGCGGTCCGGAAGGCGGCGCGCGCGGAATCGACGAACACGATGCCCGCGGTCTTGGCCGCCCTCAACGCCGACGCAACTCTCGGCGAGATCGTCCACGCCTTCCAGGACGTCTTCGGCTCCTACCGGGAGCGCTCGACGTACTAGACGCACGGCGCCCAGGTATCCGTCCATGCCGAAGCGCGCCGCGGCGAAACGCCGCCCCGCAGCGACCCATCCGGAGTACGCGGCCGCCGTGGCCCGCCTCTCCGCGCGCCGCCGGTTCGGGATGCGGCCCGGATTGGAGACGATCCGCGCCGTGCTGGCGGAACTCGACCACCCGGAGCGTTCGTTCCGTTCGATCCACGTCGCCGGAAGCAAGGGCAAGGGTTCGGTCACGGCGATGGCCGCCAGCATCCTCTCCGCCACCGGCGCGAGGGTCGGCCGGTTCACGTCTCCCCACCTCCTCAGTTACCGCGAACGGATGGGGGTCGGCGCCGACCGGATCTCCCCGGCCGCCGTCGTCGACGGATTGACCAAGGTCGAGGCGGCGGCGGAGCGGGCCCACGCGCGGGGAACCATCGACCGGGAGCCGACGTTCTTCGAGATGACGACCGCGCTCGCCTTCGACTGGTTCCGCTCCGAGAAGGTCGATGCGGCCGTCGTGGAGGTCGGCCTCGGCGGCCGACTCGACTCCACCAACGTCCTCGACGCGCCGGTCGGCGTGATCACGACCATCGAGCTCGAGCACACCGAGGTCCTCGGACCGACCCTCCTCGACATCGCCCGGGAGAAGGCCGGGATCCTCCACCGGGGAATGACCGCCGTCGTCGGGGAGACGAAGGCCGGTCCGCTCGCGGAGATCGAGCGGATCGCCGATCCCATCGGCGTCCCGGTGTTGCATCTGCCGGGCGAGGTGAGCGCCTCGGAACGGTCGATCGGAGAGTGGGGTCAGGAGTTCGACCTCGCGACCCCCCACCAGTCGTACACCGCGCTCCGGATCCCGCTCCACGGGATCGTCCAGGCGGGCAACGCGGCCCTGGCGGTCGCCGCCGTCGAACGGTTCCAGACGGCGCTCGGACGACCTCTCACGGAGAAGCACGTCCGCCGTGGGCTCGAATCGGTCGAGTGGCGGGGCCGGATGGAACGGTTCGGGACGCGCCCGGAAGGCTGGCTCGACGTCGCCCACACGCCCGAGAGCGCCCGGGCCCTCGCCCAGTCGCTCGCCGAGATCTACCCGCTCGCCGACCCGTCGGGGAACGCCGTGGTGTTCGGCTGCCTCGCCGAGAAGCGGGCCGACGAGATCCTCGAGGCGCTTTCGCCCCTCGCAACCACGGTCATCGTCGTGCCGGTCCGTTCGGCCCGCGCCCTCGACGCGGGGGCGATGCGCCGCAGTGCCGAAGGACGGTTCCCGAAGATCGTCGTCGCACCGGACATCGCCACGGCCTGGAAGCTCGCCCGCGCCGCCGCCGACCCGGAGGGATTCGTGCTCGTGACCGGAAGCGACTACCTGGTGGGCGACCTGATCGGAGAGGTCGAGGGGCGTCCGGAGGAGGAGCCCGACCTCTCGGACCCGGGGGTCGCGGCACCGGCGGGGACGGCGAAATGACCCGAACGACGCCGTTCGATTGGGAGCAATTCCTCGACCGGATCACGGCCTTCTACCACACCGGGGATTGGCGCGTCCCGTACCTTCGCGACCACGCCGAGGATCCGTTCCAGGTCCTGATTGGAACCATCCTCTCGCAGCGGACCCGCGACGAGAACACCGACCGGGCCTCGGCCCGTCTGTTTGCGAAGTATCCCGACGCCCGCTCGCTCGCCGACGCCACGGCAAAGCAGATCGAGCCGCTCATTCGGGAGACCGGATTCTACCATACGAAAGCGAAGGGGATCCGGGCGTGCGCCCGGGAGATCCTCGACCGGTTCGGGGGGGTCGTGCCGCAAACCCTCGAGGAGCTGACCAGCCTCCCCAGCGTGGGTCCCAAGACGGCGAACTGCGTCCTCGTCTTCGGCTACGGGGTTCCCGGCATGCCGGTCGACACCCACGTCCACCGGATCTCCAACCGCCTCGGCGTAGTACGGACCAAGACCCCCGAGGAGACCGAGGCCGCCCTCCGCGCGACGGTGCCCGAGCGCTTCTGGATTCCGGTGAACCCTCTCCTCGTGCAACACGGACAGAACCTCTGCCGACCTATCGGGCCAAAATGCCCCGAGTGCCCGGTCGCCGACCTCTGTGCGACCGGAATGGCCCTCGCCGCCGGTCGGAGGCCGCCGCGCCCCGCCGACGACCCGTCCGTCCGCGCGCGGGCAACCCGCGCCCGAATCCGACCGTCGGCCCGGGCTGCCCGACCTCGGAGACGCCCTCCTCTCCGCTGAGAACCGAGGCTCTGGGACGAATGGACCCCAGCACCACCGCGCCGTCCGAGACGCTGCTCCCCGCGGAGCGTTGCCCCGACCTCGCATCGCTGGACGAACTCCGGCTCCGGGGCCTTTCGGAGTTCTTCGACCCGTTCCTCGGGGCGTTCGCCCGCGATACGCTGCGTACCGGGGGAGAGGTGTGGGTCTCCCGTTCGGGCGACTCCGTGGACGGCCTCTACCTCTACCTCGAATCGGAGAGGCAGGGGGCGGTCTTCACCCACTCCCGGCCGATTGCGGAATCGTTCTCCGCACGGCACTCTGGTTCGTCCACGTACTCCGATTTCCCCCTCGGCACGCGGAGCGAGCTCTTCCGGATCTACGAGGGGACCGCCACGGGGCCCGACCCGTCGCACCGATTCCGGCACCCCGTCCGCGCCGGCGGCGACGCGGACCGCCTGGAGGTGCTCGGGCTGATGCGGGGCGTGCACGGCGTCGTCGACGATGCGTGGTTCACCTCCATCGCGCGCGAGAACGAGGTCTGCTTCGTCGTGGAGGGGGACCGAGAGCTCGCCGGGGTCGGGTGGGCCTCGATATCGAGCGGGGTCGGCCGGCTCCACTCCCTCTCCGTCCGTCCGCGGTACCGGCGCACCGGCGTCGGCACCGACCTCTGGCATGCCCGGATGCGCTGGGCGGCCGGCAGCGGAGCGGGACCGGTCGTGACGGAGATCTCCGAGCACAACTCAGGCTCCCGCGCCATCGCCGAGGCGGGCGGCATGCGGTGGGTGGGTCAGATCTACCGGTCGTTTGGTCGCTGAGCGAGCTCGCCTCAGGTGCGCGGGGCACCGCACTTGGGACAGATCGTCGCGGTCGAATCGATGAGGGTCCCGCAGTACCGACAGGGGACCTTCACGGTCTCCCGCACGATGATCTGCTGGACGGGTGGTTGACCGGAGGAGCTCAGATTGAGCGGCGCAGGGGGCATCCCGTACGCCGCCGGCGGCGGTGCGTACCCGACCGGCCCGCTGCCGGAGTGGGGCCGGAGTCCAGAGGGGCGCCTCGACCGGACCAGCAGGTAGATCCCGACAACAATGAGGGCGACGACGACCAGCACGACCGCGGCGACCAACGCGTCGTTGGTGCTCGAGGTCGGGGCGGGGCTGGGGGGCGGGGCCGCCCCTGGAGTGAGCGCGTAGGTCGTGCTGCTCACACCGAGGGAGTCGGTGATCGTGAACCCGTCCCCGGCGCCGTCGTTGTCCTGCTCGGTGTACACGTACCCGACGAGGTAGCCGGTCGACGGGTCGAAGTACTCCTGCCAGGTGTACGAGGCCGAGAACACGCCGTAGACGTCGTTGCGCTGGAACGTGCCGTTCCCCTCGGCGTAGATCGCTGCGACGTACTTGCCGCCCTCGGCGGGGAGGGCGAAACTCGTGTTGACCGAGACGACCTTCACGGGCGTGGTGAGGACGTAGAACGTCGCGCCGGCGCCGAGCGAGTTGTTCGCGAAGAACCAGACCTCCGTCCCATTGTCCCCGGTCTGGTTGTCAGTTCCCTGGACGTAGTGGTAGGTGGTGGCGGAGAACGTGAAGGTCCCGGACGAGCTCCACGCAGTACTCTGCCCCTGGTTGTTCTCGTAAAAGTTCGAGTTGGAGTACGAGGCGTTCTCGGTGCCGTTCGGCTGGATACCGGTGACGCCGATCGTGCCGTTGATGAACGTGTCCTCGGTGTAGCCCGAGTAGTTGCCCTGCCCGTTGCTGAGCGCGATCACCTCGGTGTAGTGGAACCCGTCCCCGGCCTTCGGCACGTAATGGGTCGATGCGCCGCTGGCCCCGGCCGGGGAGAGCGAGAGCACGACGACGGCGAGTCCGAGGAGGAGGAAGCGTCCGATCATCCGGTCATCCCTCCCGAGCCGCCGAACCCGCCGGGGCCGAAGTGGGCGTGGCCGGGGTGGATCCCGCCGATGCCGCTGAACGTCGAGAAGTACGCCCCGTAGAAGACGAACATCGGGACGCCGTAGAAGCCACCGTACGGCCCGCGGTAGCCCACGGGGGCGACCGGCCGGACCGCGGCCGTCGTGTCGAGCTTCGCGAGCGTCTCGTTGCGGATCCCGTGGATCATCCGGACGGCAAGCGTGATCAACTCCGGCTGCGCCAGGGGCATCGCGCGACGTCCGATCACGTCGTATGCCTGCTCGAGCAGGTGGAGCGTCTCGTTCGCCTCGAGCACCGGGATCGAGGCGAGGACCGCCGAAGCGACGAGGGGGTACTGGAGGTAGCTCGCCATCCCCTTCGAGATGATCGCGAGCTTCGTGTTGATCCCCTCGATGGGGAGCTCGGAGACCGCCAGGTAGGCGGAGGCGAGCTCGACGTCCTCGGACTCTCCGAATCCCCAGGAGCCGAAGGTCTGACGGAGGGCGAGGAACTTCTGCGAGAGGCCGTCGAACGGCTGGTTGACGATCCCCAGGATGGCCGCGGACTCGTACGACCGCGTGACGCGGAGGAAGTTGACGAGGCTCGCGGTGGCGAACGTACCGTCGGCCCGCTGTCCATACAATAGGGTGGCCGCGATGCCGAGGGACGACTCCTTCGGCACGCCGGCCTTTCGGACGTCCTTGTCGAGCCCTTCGAGGGCCGCGACGCTCGCGGGGACGTCCCGCGCAATCGAGGTGACGATCTCGGCGGAGAGCAGGCGGTTCTCCTCGTTGTTCGCGAGCTTCCCGAGCCGGGCGTGGGCGTCGAGGAACCTCGGAACTCCGACGGGCGGGTCGGCCGGCTGTCCGGCGAGGCCGATCGCGATCGACCAGAGGTTCGCCCGGTCCACGGAGGAGAGCGAGGGGGAGACCCCGGCGAAGAATCCGGAGCTGCGGTCCGCGAGCGTGGCGAGGTCCTGGTCGAGTTGCTGGGACTGGGTCCAGTAGGCCGCGAAGTCGAGGTCCGAGACGCGGTACAGACGAACGCCCAGTTCGCGCAACTGGGTGAGTCCGAGGGCGGAGAGGCTGACGTACTTTCCTCCGTACTGGGCCATCGTGTCGAGGGCGGACTTCTTCGCGATCAGGTCGTTGAGGGCGACCTGCTTCGCGCTCAGGTCGGCGTCGGTCGCCGTCAGGTCGGCGCGGTCCTTGGCGGCCCGTTCGAGCGCGGCCGCCTTCTTGTTCTTCCCCTCGAAGAGGAAGAGCACCGACCGGGTCTCGCGGTCGTCCGCGGCCGTCTGGTCGGCGAGCTGCCAGCGCTGCGCCGTCTCCGCCTGCACGGCCGCCCGGGACTGCTGCAAAGCCCCGACCTGCTGGGAGAGGTCGGCGAACTGCTCCGACGTGAGGGTCTGGACGAGACCGAGGCGCGTGAGGAGATCGACGTCGGCCGCCGGAAGCGAGGCGGGGACGTTTCGGTTGGTAATCCCGACGAGGAACGCGTAGACGTCGTTACAGTTCGCCATCAGCGCCGTCCGCCAGCCGGAAGCGCGTATAGAACGACTCCTCATCGCACCCGTTGCGGATTGAAACCGTAAGGTGGTGTCCATCCTCGACGACGCGGACGAACCGGTCGTCGACGAGCGCCCGTCGGAGGATCTCGGCGAAGTGCCGTCTGCGGGAGCCCCCCGGCCCGAACCGGCGGGTGCGCTCTCCCTCGATCTGCTCGTACGCGAACATCATCTCGTACAGGGTCCGGTAGACCTGGTCCTCGATCTTTTCGCGGACCTCGCCGGCCTCCACGAACACCTCCTCGATGCCTTCGAGGTCGACGAAAAACGCGGTCCCGTCGGGCGCGAGGACGGCGTCTTTGTCGAGCCAGACATCGTAGAAGTCGAGACCTCGGTAGCGTCCGCGGGACGCGTCGAAGGAGAGCGTGCGGGCGAACAGCGTGAGCATCGGCACCGCGCTCCGAACGAAGTTCGTCTCGAACCGAAGCGCGCGTTCGTTGGTCTCCAACCCGAACTGCCCGAACAGATGTCGCACGTTGGAGCCGACGGTGTTCTTCCCGTGAAAGTACACCCGCACATTCGAGGGGACCAGCCGCAGTTCCTGGGCCATTCGACCCGGGAACTTCCGGTACCAGTAGATCGACCGGAGCTGGTCCTCCAATGCCTGGGGAAGGAGGCTGACCTTCATCACCGGGGCGATCCGGAATCCGGCGAGGGTGGTCCCCAGCGCCTCCTCGGAGACCCGCAACGCAGTCGTCGCGTGCTCCAGCCCTTGACCCCCGTAGGGGGAGCCGCGGAGCCACGCCTCTCCAGTGAAAATGCGGTCGCTGGCCAGCGGCGGCGAGGCTTGGAGCCTCCCCCGAACCTCCGGGAGGTCGGAGAGCTCCGCCGCGTAGGCGCGGTCGAGGGCCCGCCAAGAATACGGGTCGACCGGGGAACCGACCCCCTTCACCGAGAGGTACATCGGATGGCCGTCGAGAGTCGCGACCGGGTCGGGCAGGATTGCGCTTCGGTTGTCGTCCTCCAGGAATTCCAGGGTCTCGACCGGTGAATCCTCGAGGAGCGGCGCCATGGCCGGCGAGAGGAAGATCCGGTCCCAGCGGCAGAGGGCGGGGTCGGGGAACCGGCGATTCGTGATCGTCTCGGCCGGGAAACCGAGGAGCGTGAGCGGGAGTCCCTCCAGCCGGATCGTCCCCACCAACTCTGCCCGCAATGACCGCGCGCGAGACGGCCGGACCCCATCGGGTCCGATAGCCACGACGGTCCCGGCGCGACGAACGGGCGGCGCGGACGATTCCTTCCGAAGGGAAGGGTTTTCCCCCGAAACGGCTCGGTCCGGTCGGATGGACCCGGCGGAGTACGACCTCGCGTTCTTTCACCGGGAAGGCTTCCAGCGGCGGGCCTGCGAGGCGTGCGGCTCCGCCTTCTGGACCCTCGGTGACGCCACGCGATGCCAGGAGGCGCCGTGCACGCCGTACGCGTTCATCGGAGCTCCCGGCTTCTCGAAGCCGCAGACCCTCCGCGAGATGCGGGAGACGTACCTCGGATTCTTCGAGCGCCGCGGCCACACCCGACTTCGCCGGTACCCGACGGTCGCGCGCTGGCGCAACGACGTGTTCTTCACGCAGGCAAGCATCTACGACTTCCAGCCGTGGGTGACGAGCGGGGCAATCCCGCCGCCCGCGAACCCGCTCACGATCTCGCAGCCGTCCCTGAGGTTCATCGACCTCGATGAGGTCGGCCGGTCCGGCCGCCACTTCACCGAGTTCGAGATGATGGCCCACCACGCCTTCAACCGGCCCGACCACGAGGTCTACTTCAAGGACCGCACCACCGAGCTGTGCCACGAACTCCTCTCGGTCGAGCTCGGCGCCAACCCGCGCGGGATCACCTACAAGGAGGAGGAATGGGAAGGCGGGGGGAACCTCGGCCCCTCGCTCTCCGTCGGACTCGCCGGGATGGAGCTCGCGACGCTCGTGTTCATGGAGTACACCCGTGAGGGCGGCGTCGTGAAACCGATGCCGCTCACCGTGGTGGATACCGGCTACGGACTCGAACGGTTCACCTGGATGTCCCAGGGCTCGAAGAACGCCTACGAGTCCGTGTTCGGGGAGGCGTACGAGGAGCTCCGCCGGACGTTCCCGCCCGAGGAGACCGCAATCCTCCTCGACCACGCACGGGCGCTGAACTTCATGATCACCGATGGGGTCGTCCCGTCCAACGCGAAGGAGGGGTACTTCGGCCGACTTCTCATCCGGCGGATGTTGCGCCTCCTCGACAAGGTCCCCGAAGCTCCGGAGATCACGGCCGTTCTCGAGCGGGCCGCGCGCGACATGTCCGAAGATTTCCCGGAGATCGGGAAGAACCGGGAGGACCTCCACCTCGTCGTCGAGGCCGAGGTCGAGCGGTACCGTGAAGCGATTGGACGGGCACGTGACCAGGTTCGCCGCCAGGAAGAGCGAACGGTGAGCGCCGGCGGCAAGATCTCCGGCGACGACCTGGTCGCCTGGTACGATTCCCTCGGAATCCCTCCGGAGCTCTCGGTCGAATCGCTGGAGGCTCCGCCCCCCATCCCCGAGGACTTCTACGCCCGCGTGGCGAAGCGCCACGAATCCGGCGTCGCCCGGACCGACTACGCCGAGGCTCCCTCCGCCGGTCCCGAGATTCCTCAGGAAACGCCGGCGACGGATGTCCGGTACTACCTCGACCCGTACACCCTCTCCTTCGAGGCGCACGTGGTCTTCGCCGCCGGCACGTCGGTCGTCCTCGACCACACGTACTTCTACCCTACCGGAGGGGGCCAAATCACCGACACCGGCCACCTCGGCGACGCCGCCGTCGTCGAGGTCCTCCGGACGGGCCCCTGGGTGGTGCACCGCGTCGACTCGCCCACGCACCTCGCCGTCGGGGACCGCGTGCACGGTGACATCAACCACCACCGCCGGACCCAGCTGATGCAGCACCACACGGCGACCCACATGCTGAACGGGGCGCTGCGGCACGTGCTCGGCCCCCACGTCTGGCAGGCGGGCGCGTACAAGGGGGTCGAGTCGGCCCGGATCGACATCACCCACTTCCGGTCGCTCTCCCCCGAGGAGATCCGGCAGGTCGAGCGGATGACGAACCAACTCGTGCGCGAGGACCGGCCGGTGAAGAGTTACTTCGAGTCCCGGGTCGAGGCCGAGCGGCGGTTCGGGTTCACGTTGTACCAGGGCGGGGCGGTGCCGGGGAAGGAACTCCGGATCGTCGAGATTCCCGACTTCGACGTGGAGGCGTGTGGCGGAACCCACTGCACCCACACGAGCGAGGTCGGCTACGTGACGATCCTTGCCACCGAGCGGATCCAGGACGGGGTCGTCCGCCTCACCTACGCCGCCGGCGAGCGCGCCCTCGACATCGCCGAGCAACGGGCGGAATCGCTCACGATGGCGGCCCGCGCCCTCAACGTCGCGCCGGATCAGGTCGGACAGGGGATCGAGCGTCTCCAGCTCGAGGTGGCGGCGTGGCGGAAGCGCGGCCGTCTCGAGGAGAAGATGAGCATCGGGGCCCGGGCCGAGCGGCTCCTCGTCGACCCGACGACGACGTCGTCGGCGTCGGGGGTCACCGTCACGGTTGCCCACCTCGACCTGCCGCGCTCCGAGCTGATGGAACTCTCCCGCCTCTTGACGAAGGAGACGGGCCACGTCGCCATCCTCTCGAGCGAGCACGAGGGACGCGGAACCCTGTTCGTCGGGTCGTCCAGCGACTTCGTCTCGGCGGTGCAGCTCCTCGAAGCGGCCCGCCCGCTGTTCAAGGGGAAGGGCGGCGGAAATCCGTCGTCGGCGACCGCCGTCGGTGAGCCGGGCGAGCCGCTGAGGGCGGCGGTGCAGACTGCGAAAGGTGCGGCGGCCCCAGCGCCGCCCCCACCGCCACCCCCGCCCCCTCCACCCCCGTGAGGTGAGGGAGAGGGGCGTCGGCGACAACGAAACCTTTACCTTCCGGACCCCACCATTTCAGTTCGGTCGGAACGAATGAACGAGCGCAAGCGGTCACCCCCCGCGACCCCGGAGGCCGGCTGATGGCGGACGAAGCGCGGCGCACCGGTGGCGTTCCTCCCGAGGTGCTCGCGTTCCTGTCGGGACGCGGCGGACGCTCGCTGATCGTCAAGGGCGGCGCGGGAACGGGAAAGACGACGTTCGGTCTCGAGCTGCTCGAGCGCGTCGGGAAGCCCGCCCAGTCGTACTACCTCTCCACGCGAGTCGGGGACGAGGCGCTCTACCGGCAGTTCCCCTGGCTCAAGGCGACGGAGATGCGCTCGCGCATCCTCGACGCGGGCAAGCTGTTCCTCGACGCGATCAGCGCGCAGCCGCGCTCGACGAACTCCGAGCTCCCCGAGTCGGAGCAGAAGAAGATCAAGGCCGCCCGCGAGATGATGCGGACGTTCGACGAGGAGCGGGGTCCCCCGACCCGCGTCGACCGCACCCACCTCACGGCGCTGATGAAGCGCAACCCGATGCCGGAGGTCGAGAACGTCTACAACCGGGTCGAGAAGGCGCTCCCGGAGAAGTCGCTGCTCGTCATCGATTCCCTCGAGGGTGTGACCCACAAGTACGGACTCGAGATGGAAGAGTTCGTGATGGCGCTCCAGAAGGATCTCGTCGAGAGCTCCAACACGAATGTCGTCATGATCCTCGAGAAGCCCGAGGCGGGCGGGATCGAGTACCTGGTCGACGGCCTGATCTCCATCCAGCGGGAGGAGCTCGACGAACGCCGCGTGCGGCACATGCGGCTCGAGAAGCTCCGCGCCACCAACATCCAGCGCCCCCGGTATGCGGTCACGCTCTCGAGCGGCCGCTTCGAGGCGCTCGGGTTCTCCTCGACCGCGCCGGCGCAGCCGTCGTCGCCCGTCTGGCACCCGGTTGCCGACCCCGACAAGCACTACTCCACAGGCATTCCGGACTTCGACGCGCTCCTCGGGGGCGGGTTCAAGCGGGGCAGCTTCAACGCCTTCGAGGTCGACGTCAACGTCGGCATCGACGACTACTACATGCTGTTCACGCCGACGTTCCTGAACTTCCTGACGCAGTCGCGCGGGATCATCGCGGTGCTCGCCGCCGGCGAGTCCCACGAGAAGCTGCGGGAGACGCTCGTGCGCCACACGCCCCCCAACGTCTTCGATACCCGGGTCCGCATCGCGGACTACACGGCGAACGAGACCGAGGAGAGCTACATCGTTCCGATGGCCCGGTACGGCCGGGACGAGGCGATGCGGGCGATGGTCACCGCCGAGAAGGCGGCCCGGGGCCCGGAGCAGAAGCCGTTCCTCGAGTACACCGCGTTCGACACCCTGGAGAGCCTGATGGGCGACCAGGTGGCGATCCGGATGTACTTCCACGGGGTTCGGAGGACGAAGCTCGTCGGCAACCTCGGGATCGGCCTCCTGAAGCCGGGGCTCCTCGTCTCGAGCGAGATCCTGAACATGATGGACACGTACTTCCGGATCATCAACATCGACAACGCGCCGTGCATCTACGGGATCCGGCCACGCACCACCATCTACGCGATCTCTCCGGACCCGGAGAAGGGCGCGCCCCACGCGAAGCTGACCCCGATCGTCTGAGCGGTCGGCCCACCGAGGGGGCGGACGGCCCGGGGCCGCTCGCCCGCCTCGGACCCTAGTACGTCCAGGTCCCGCCGAGGTCCTGATTGGGGGACACGAAGCCGCCGAACAAGACCGCCTCGTTGTCCACCGGGTCGAACGCGAGCCGCTCGAACGAGTTGAGTCCCGGGTTGTTCGCCGGAGAGAGCTGGGTCCACGCCCCGCCGGAGAAGCTCCAGGTCTCGTTGTACTGGAATCCTTTGAAGAACCCGCCGTACAGGAGGAGGTAGCCGTCGAACGTGTCGTCGACCAGGCTGATGCCGTATCCGAGCAGCGGCTGGGTGGAGAGGCCCGAGGTGAGATTGGTCCAGACCCCGTTCAGGTAGGTCCAGGTGCTCGCGACGTACCCACCCGCCGTCAGGCCGCCGAACAGGACGACATAGCCGTCTCCGGAATCGTACGCCATCGCACCGTCGGTCCGCGGGTCCGGTGCGAGGGAGGCGCTGCTCGGGAGCGGGTTCCACCAGGTTCCTCCGCCGTACGCCCAGGTGTCCCCCAACAGGCCGGACAGGTTGATCCCGCCGAAGAGGAGCACGTACCCGTCGGCGGCATCGAACGTGAGGAACTCCCCCGCGCGCGCGCCCGGCCCGACCGCGGTGACGTTGGAACTCCAGCTCCCGTGGAGGAACGTCCAGGTGTCCGAGTCAAAACTGGTCTCCGCGGCGTTGGTGCCACCGAACAGCACCACGTACCCGTCCGCTTGGTCGTAGGTCATCGCGCCATCGACGCGCGCGGACGGCGCGACGGTCGGGTGGAGTTGGGTCCACACGCCATGGACGTACTTCCAGGTGTCCGCGAGCGGGACGTTCCCGGTGCCCACGCCCCCGAACAGGAGGACGTACCCGTCCGCCTCGTCGTACGTCATCATCGCGTCCGACCGGGGGGGCGGGAGGTGGGGGAGCGTGTGGGTCCAGACGAGCCCGTGGAACGTCCAGGTATCGTTCCTCGGCCCGTTGAGGTCCTGCCCGCCGAACAGAACCACCGTTCCGCCCGAGGGCCCGTCCGCCACCATCGCGGCGGCCCGCGAGGACGGGTGCACCAGTGTGCTGATTTTTGTCCACGTCGTTCCGCTGAACGTCCACGTGTCCGAGGCGTAGCCGGTCGCGGTCGCTCCGCCGAACAGCATCAGCTCGGAGTCCTTCCCGCTGTAGGCGAGAGCGGTCCCGTAGCGAGCGCTCGGGTGGACGCTGGAGGTGAGATTCGTCCACACGCCCGCCGAGAAGTTCCAGGTATCGCTCTCCAGGATGGTATTGGCCCCGCCGAACAGGACGACGTCTCCCCCGGCCGCCTCGTACGCCATCGCCGGGAGCTCCCTCCCCGACGGATGCACCGTGGGATGGAGCAGAGTCCACGTCCCGCCCACGAACTTCCAGGTATCCGAGAAAATGGCCGCCGTCGTATTGGTCCCGCCAAAGAGGACCACGTACCCGTCCTTCGCGTCGTACGTCATCCCGGCATAGTACCGCGGGGCGGGGTGGGACGCGGGGAGGAGCTTCGTCCAAGCCCCGGCCACGAACTTCCACGTATCCGCCAACGTCGAAGTCGCCGACGCTCCTCCGAAGAGCACGACGTAGTTGTCCGCGGTGTCGAACGCGATCGAGGCTCCCGCCCGGGCCGATGGGGAGACCGACGGGTGGAGCTGGGTCCACGTCCCTCCGACAAACTTCCACGTGTCTTGGATCATCGCGGAGTTGATTCCGCCGAAGAGGAGCACGTAGTTGTCCCGGGCGTCGAAGACCATCGCGCCCGCCTCGCGGATCGACGGGACGGCGGGAGTCACCTCGGTCCAGGAGGGGGAGGTGTGGCCGGCGGTGACGGCGGTGGGGGCACCCGCGTTGGTCCCGCACGGCACGCTGGCCGTCGGGGAACCCCCGAGCGTGCAGGTCCAGGGAAGACCGGCCGCGGGTCCGAAGCCCCGCCCCAGCGAGGCGGAAGCTTCCGCCAGCAGGGAGGTGGCCTCTCCGCCCGTCGGTCGATCGACCGTCGGCGACCCCACAACTCCGGCCCCGATCCCCCCCGCGAGGT
This sequence comes from Thermoplasmata archaeon, assembly GCA_022750435.1. Lineage (GTDB taxonomy): Archaea > Thermoplasmatota > Thermoplasmata > Lutacidiplasmatales > UBA184 > Lutacidiplasma. Next base: position 27,996 of record JAKIVS010000002.1, read on the forward strand.
GCCCCGCCGGTAGGACGCTGATCAGCTCGAGGGCCGCGACCGCGCAGACGAGGACCGCCGAAAACCGAAGCGCTCGACTTCGCCGTGCTCGGGAGCCAGTTCGTCCCGGATGTTCCGCCATGTCCGATGCCGCGCGGGCATGGGGCCGGAGGGTTATCAAACCCCGAGCCCGGCCTCGACCCGAACGACGGGGAACACCCGTCGCAATCGGAGCGGCGGTACGAAACGGGCCCGAGGGCCGGACGTCTCCAGCCCGGGTTGGCCGAGCGAGCCTGCGGCGCTCATCGTGGGATGCTGGACGGTCCCGAAGGGGCGGGTCGACTCACCCCAAAGGAGGCAGGACGGGTTCCTCGGGAGAGAACCTAAATGGGGGAACGGGACCGTCGTTGCTCCGGACGATGGAGGACGACGAGCGGTCCATTTCGCCCGACCTTCCCGCGCCGCCGTGGATCTTCCGTGGTCGGGACCTGAGCCGAATCCTCTCCCTCAGCGACGGCGTCTTCGCCTTTGCGATGACCCTCCTCGTCCTCGGACTGGTCCTCCCGATTGGGGCGAAAGGCGGGGCGGTCGCGGCGTACCTCCAAACCCAGACGTTCGCGTCGGCGATGTACGCCTACATCCTCACCTTCTTCGTAATCGGGCTCTGGTGGCAGTCGCACCACCTGATCTTCGGCTACATCCAACAGTACGACCGGGTGCTGGTCCGGGTGAACTCGGTCTTCCTCGTCACCATCGCCATCCTACCGTTCGCCACGATCGTCCTGAACGCCGCGGGGAACGCCCCGGTGGGCGTCGGATTCTTCGCCGTGAACCAGATCGCCGCCGGCCTGAGCCTGGCGTTGCTGTGGAGGTACGCCTCCGGCTCTGGCCACCTGGTGCACGAGAAAATCCCGGAATCCTGGCGGAGCTACCTCTCCCGGATCACCATGGTGACGCCGGTCGTGTTTGCGCTCTCCATTCCGGCAGCGTTCTGGAGCTTCCAGGGCGTCAACGCCGGCGAGATCGTCTGGTTGGGCGCGTTCGTCTTCCCCATGGCAATCCGCCACCAGGCGCGGAGCGGGGGACCACCGACCGCGGTCTCCCCCGCCGCCCTGCCGTAGGCTCGTCGAGCGCGCCGCGGACGGAGGGTTATAGGCTCGTCCGGACTCGCTGGCCATCGTGCCGACCACGCCGTGGTCTCCGCGCCGCAAGCTACTTGCGGGAGCCGCCGCGGGGGTGGCGGTGGTCGCGGTCGTCGTTCTACTCCTCCTCTGGGGAAACCTTGTCGCGCCGCCGCCGAATTCGAATGGGGGCTCCCGCCTTCCCACGCACGGCCCGACGGGGCCGACGGGCCCGACCGTGAACGTCACGGACGAGTCCTGGACCACGACGAACGCGACCGTTCCCGTGACGACGTGTCCGAACTGCTCGACGGGCACTGCGGTGAATGGTACGCTTCGCCTGACGTTGCGGGTGCAAGGCGACTGTGACGTCCTCGGCTGCTCGCCGAACCTACTCTCGGTGACGATTTCCCGACCGTTTGCGCTGGAGAGCTCCAGCTCCTCCCTTCCGACGGCTTTCCAATCGAACAACCTCTCGATCTCGCTGGTCGTCACGGTCCCATCCGCGCCCGGGAATTACACGCTCCACGGGACGGTCGTCGCCGCGGCCCCTCCCCCCGTCTATCGAGTGACCGGCGCCACGTGGGGCACGTCGTACGCCGACGCGTCAGGGACGTACCTCGATCTCTCCGAGCTGGGCTCCGAGTTCGTCGCTCCGCCCGCGGCCGCGCCCGGAACCGTCTTTTCGACCAATGTGTCGGCGGACAACCCGACCAAAGTCGTGGTCAACGTGACCGGAATCACCTTGGGGAACGGCTTTGCGGTTGTCAGTACGAACCTGACCTTTCCCTTCCTCCTGGGCCCCGGGCAGAATCAATCAATCGAGCTGAACGTGAGCACTCCCTCGACCAACGGGAGCGGGTCGCTGCCGGTCACCGTCGACGGGACGGTGTACGGCATCGTCGCCATCAACGGCCAGATCTCCATCGAGGTCGACCCGTTCTACAATGCGGGTTGGTCCTTCCCTCCCAATGTGACGATGCTCACCCCCAACGTCACCTTCGTGGTCAACGTCACGTTCGACAACGTCACGGCGGGGTGGTACGACATCCAGTACACAGGGCTCGGGGGGTCGCCCCTCGTCACGTTTGTCAACGCGTTCCCGAGCGGCAACCTCAATGTCTCAGGCGCGCCGGTGACGATCCAGATCACGCTGAGGTACCCAGCGGTGGTCGCCGCCTACTCCGTCCTCTTGGAGTTCACCGAAAACGCGGACGGGTAGTCCCCCGCGGGGCCCTCCCCGGACACATCGGGTCCGACGCGGGGTCTACACGAGCCCAGGCCGTACGAGCAAGACTGCCGTGAGCGCAGCCCCCGGCACCAGAGTCATGGCGAGGTCGTCGTCCACGGTGCCCCAGGTGGGCCACTCTACCGCCACCGCAACGGCCGCCGCGAAGAGGGCCAGTCCAACGAGGGAGGGACCCCTCCATCCTCCGAACAGCGCGAACGCAACGCCCGCCAGCAGGGCATAGACGGCGAGGCCGGGGAGGAGGGAGGCGGCCGGGTGGGTCGAGCGGAGCCTCAGCTCACCGAGGAGCGGGTCGACGAGGGCCGTTCCAACGACGACCGCCGCGGCGACGGGGCGGGGAAACAACAGCAGCGCTGCGGTCAGGGCCGTCGCGTAGAACACGTAGCTCGCGATCCGGCCCTCCTCGTACGGGCGGATCGTCGGCAGCTCCCAGTGCCGGACGTGGCGGAGATACTCCACGACGAAGATCAGCTCGAGGGCGCTCAGGAGGATCACGTCGTTCGGAACGACGACCAGGATCCGGGCGGGGACTAGCAGGTAGAGGAGGGCGAAGGCGCCAAGCCCGTGAAGGAGCCGGCGATGGATCCGGTCGCCGACCTCGAAGTCTCCCCCGACGCGAGCCCCGAGCCAGCCCCGGAACCGACCCCCGGTGTGAAGACGCACGGAGGCACCGGGGGCGGACGTCCGAGAAAGCCCTTCCGCCCCGAGGGCTCTCCGGAGTCGATTTATTGGCAAAACCCGGCATAAGACACTATACTTGGTCGGCGCCGGCCCGTCAACCTCGCCTGCGGAGGGCCGGGGGCCCTCGAACCAGGGCTTCGGATGGCCAGACAGGAGCCTCAGCTGGGTCCGACTCGGTCCAACTAGCGCCTAAGGCCATCGACTCGCGCTCAGGGCGTCACCGCGTGCCCCGAACGGAAGAATACGTTCATCGATTCCGGCAGGACCGGCGAGTCAGCCTTTTCTTCCGTGCCCCCTCGACGGCTCCGTGAAGGTCACCGTACTCGTCGGGAGCAAGTCGGACCTCGAGCACGCGGAGAAGGTTCGCACCCGGCTGACCGACCTGGGGATCCCTTGCGAGGTCCACGTCGCCTCCGCCCACCGGAACCCCGCGAAGGTCGACCGGATCGTCGCCGACCCATCGACCGACGTCTTCGTGGCGATGGCCGGCCTCTCCGCAGCGCTCCCCGGGACGGTGGCCGCTCGAACTCTCAAGCCGGTCGTCGGGGTTCCGATCAACCGTGGCCTCGGACTCGACAGCCTCCTCTCCGTCGTCCAAATGCCTCCCGGAGTGCCCGTCGCCGCCGTTGGCCTCGACGCCTCCGAGAACGCCGCTTTGCTGGCGGCCGAGATCCTGGCCCTGAAGTATCCGGAAGTCACCCTCGCCCTCCAGAAGTACCGCGCCAAGTGGCTCGAAGAGCCCGCCCCGTCGAAGGGGAGCGCGTGAACGACCCCGCCAAGTTCGTCGACGAAGCGCTCGCCGCGCTGCGCGCCGAGGTTCCCGGAAAAGCGATCGTCGCCGCCAGCGGCGGCATCGACAGCACGGCCGCGGCGGTCCTCGCCCACCGCGCGCTCGGCGACCGGGCCCGTTCTCTGTTCGTCGATACGGGACTCCTGAGGGCGCACGAAGTCGAGAACGTTCGCCGACTGTTCGAGGCGAGCGGGGTCCCGGCGACCGTCGTCCCGGCCGCGGACCGTTTCCTGGCCGCGCTCGCGGGCGTCACGGACCCCGAGGAGAAGCGCCGACGGATCGGGACCACCTTCATCCGCGTCTTCGAGGAGGAGGCCGACCGGTTCGGCGCGGACCGCCTGGTTCAAGGCACCATCGCCCCGGATTGGATCGAGAGCGGCGGCTCGCTCCGGGACACGATCAAGACCCACCACAACGTGGGCGGCGTCCCGAAGGACTCGCGACTGAAGATCGTCGAGCCGCTCCGGGACCTCTACAAGGACGAGGTCCGGGTGCTGGCGGCCCATCTAGGGATCCCTCACCCCGAGCGCCAACCGTTCCCCGGTCCGGGCCTCGCCGTCCGCGTCGCGGGGTTGGTGACCGCGGAGCGTGTGGAGACCGCCCGCCTCGCGAATGCGATCGTTGAGGAGGAGGTCGAGAAGGCCATCGCGGCGAAGACGCTCCCGCGTCCCTGGCAGTACTTCGCCGTCCTCCTTCCCGTTCGGACGGTCGGGGTCATGGGCGACAACCGGGTCTACGGCGAGGCGGTCAGCGTGCGGATCGTCGAGAGCACGGACGCGATGACCGGCACGGCGATGGACCCACCCGCCGACCTCCTGCGACGGATCGCCGAGCGGATTACGCGCGGCTCGGCCGGCAAGGTCACCCGCGTGCTCTACGACATCACGGACAAGCCGCCGGCGACGATCGAGTGGGAGTGAGATCCACCGGGCCTCGAAGACCCTATCCACGAAGGCGCATGGGAGCGACCGAGGCGACGGGATGACCGAACCGGCGGCGAAGGGTCGGACCCTCACCATCCCCGAGGACGTCGCGGAGGGGATCGAGGCCCGGATCCGCGGGACCGGATTCCAATCCGTCGATGCGTTCGTCGAGTTCGTGATGGCGCGACTTCTCGAGGCGCCCGGCGAGATCCCGTTCAGCGAGGACGACGAGCGCCGCCTGAAGGAGCGACTGCGCTCCTTGGGCTACATCGACTGAGCGCGCGCCCCGGCCCAACCGCCTCCGCCAAACCTAAGTCCGTCACCGCTGGTCGCGATTCGTGCTCCACTGCCCGTTCTGCGCCTCCCCGGAGACCGACCGGATCGACCTCGACGGAAGGCGCTTCGTCGTGTTCGCCTGCATGTTCACCCCCGAGGTTGACCCCGCGATGTCCGACGAGCAGGTGACGACCCTCCTCGCGACCGCTCACCCCACCGGCGGCGGACCGTACTTCCGCGGGATGTGCGACCGGCTGCACCTCTACGTGACGGCGGGCGAAGGCGGAAAGCGACTGACGTCCCCAAGCCCCGTGGGTAGGGACCCGGCCGCCGGGCGGACCTAGGCCGACGGCGGGAGAGGGGGCGCCGCCGGCGTCGGTGGTCCGGCCGCGACCTTCTTCCGGTATTCCAGATAGACTCCCGTCGTCCGTCCCACGAGAAGCCCCGTGGAGAAGGCGAACAGGGCGTCGACGACGGCGACCGTGACCAGGTCAATCCCCGACAGCGGGGCCGTGCTCGGGCTTGCGAACGCGAACGGGTCGACGCCCAGCACGACGAAGTCGAGCGCCAGCCGGGCGACGAACAGGACCAGGTAGAGGACCGGGATCGCCACCCCGAGCCGGTAGTACCAGCGGTCGTTCCGCCACTCGATCACGACGCGCTCCTGGACGACGATCGTCGCCCCGATGGCCGCCACAACGGCGACCGCGCCATCGACGGCGTACGACCAGAGCGGAAGCTGGGAGAGGGAGGTGGCGATGACGAGGACGAAGATCGCGGTGTAGAGGCCCGCGACCGCGAACATCCGTTCGGGGCGGACCGGGGCGCCCCGGACCATCCAGACGATCCGCCGGCCGACGATGACGACGAACAGCGCGACGATGACGAGGCTCGTGACGTCGTTCGTCGAGAGGCTCACGGCCATGGCTCCGGTGCGGCGTTACGGGGGCGATTCGGTCGAGGGTTCGAGGACGGCGTCGAGCTCGACCTCCACGAGGAGGCGCGGGTCGATCAACCGGGGGACGCCGACCATCGTCGACGCCGGGGGCGAGAGGCCGAACACCTCGCGGTGCGCGCGGCCGACCTCCTCCCAGTCGTCGATCCGGGTCACGAACCACCGGGTCCGCACCACGTCTTCCGGCCGCCCGCCGAGGGACTCGAGCGCGCGGACCGCCTTGCCGAGCGCGTATCTGGCCTGCTCGTAGCTCTGCTCCTCGCCGACAACCTCGCCGGACTCGTCGACCGCGGTCGTTCCCGAGACGTAGACGCAGGTTCCCGCGCGGACCGCCCGGACGTAGCCGACCTTCGGCTCCCAGGGGCTCCCGTCGGCGAACCGCTCGTGGCTCATGTCGGTACGGCCACCTGCGCGACCTTGGCGAGGGCCGCATCGGTCGAGACCATATGACGGGGCAGACCGAGCTCCTCCGCCGACGCGCCGAGCGCGAGCCCGACCAGCTGCGGGAGGTGGAACACCGGCATGTCGAGGGCATGGCCGGCCTCGTGGGCCGCCTTGTTCTGGAAGCTGTCGAGCGAGATGTGGCAGAGCGGGCACGGGGTCGCCATCGCGTCGGCGCCGTGCGCCTTCGCGTCGTCGATCTGCCGGGCGGCGATCCGGTTCGCCGTCGGCTCCTTCACGAACAGCACTGGGAAGCCGCAGCACATCACGCGGCCGCGGTAGAGGACGGGCGTGGCGCCGATGGCGGCGATCAGGTCCTCGAAGGAGTGGGGCTCCTCCGCGCTCTCGGAGCGCATCTCGGCCTGGGGGCGCAAAAGGTGGCAACCGTAGAACGCCCCGACCTTCAGACCGGTGAGCGGTCGGACCACGCGCGACTTGAGGGCGTCGGCGCCGATCTTCTCGGTGAGGATGCCGAGCATGTGGGTGACCTTCGTCGTACCGCGGTAGTGGATCCCGAGCGGGGCCAGCACCGAATCGACCTTGGTCTTGACCGCCGGTTCCTCGAGGCGACGGTTCGCGAGTGTGAGCATCCCCTGGCACGTCGAGCAGACCGTCATCAGGTCGAGGCCGGCGCCCTCGGCGAGCGCGAGGTTGCGGGCGTTCAGCGCCACGTTGAGGACCGAGTTCGCCTCGTCGATGAACCCGGAGCCGCAACAGGAGAACTTCGGGAAGTCGACGAGCTCGATGCCGAGGTGGCGGCAGACCCACCGGGTCGCCATGTCGAGCTCCTTGCCCGACTCCTGGGCGACGCAGCCGGGGTAGTACGCGAGCTTCACTTTCCCTCGGCCTCCGGGTCGAGCGCCTTGTAGATCGCCTTCACCTCGTCGATCCCCTCGATCGGGTGCGGCCGCTTCAGGATCTCCGGCTTCTTCCGGGCGAGCTTGATCCCCTGCGGGACGCTCTTCAGGAGGTCCATCGGGCCGTACGTCTGCCGGACGAGCTTCATCTCGTTCAGCACGCCCGCCTCGCCGATGTTCTCCTTGAACGCGTGGGCGTGCCGGCTCCCGTTCTCGGAGAGTCCGCCGGCGGCGATCGCCATCTCCTTCAGGTCGCGAATCCGCTCCGAGGGCCGGACGTCCTTCGGGCACGCTTCGGTGCAGAGGTGGCACCGGAGGCAGAGCCAGAGACCGTCCGGTTGGATCCGCACGAGGCGGTCCTTCTGGGCCTTGTCCCGGGGGTCGACGACGAACCGGTACAGCTTCGCGAGCGCCATCGGCCCGGGGAACGCCGGGTCGGCCTCCACGGCCGGGCAGGCGGAGTAGCAGGCCCCGCACGCGATGCACCGCGGAGTTTCCTTGAACCGCTCGACCTGCTCCGGGGTCATCGGGTTCTCCTTCCCGACGGGCATCGGCTCGCGGGCGTCCAGTTTCAGGTGCGGCTCAATCCGCCGGTACCGGTCCCAGAACGGCTTCTGGTCGACGACCAGGTCGCGGACGACCGGTTGGCTGCGCATCGGCTCGATGACGATCTTGCCATGCGCGGCGATCTCGGGACCGATCTGGGTCTGGCAGGCGAGCCGGCTCTTCGAGTTGATCAGCATCGCGCAGGAGCCGCAGATGGCGCTCCGGCAGGAATATCGGAGGGTGAGGGACGGGTCGTTCTCGGTCCGGATCTTCAGCAGCGCCGTGAGGACCGGGGTGTGCGGAGGGAGGTCGAGGGTGAACGTGTCGTAGCGGGGGACCTGGTCCTTCGACGGGTCGAACCGGTACACCTCGAACTTCGCGGGCATCGACGCCGCCGCCATCAGTACACCCGCTCCTTCGGCTCCCAGCGGGTGTACGCCACCGGGGCGTACGAAAGCTTCGGACCGTCGGGCCCGGAAAGGGCGATCGTGTGCTTCATCCAGTTCGCGTCGTCGCGCTTCGGGAAGTCGACGCGGCTGTGCGCTCCGCGGCTCTCCGTGCGCGCGATCGCGCCGGCGACGATCACCTCGGCGAGCTCCAGCATGTTGCCCGTCTCCAACGCATCGGTGAGGTTGAGGTTGTAGGACTTCGCGGTGTCGATCACTCGGACGCGCCCGTAGCGGCCGCGGAGCGCCCGGACTTCCCCGAGTGCCTGCGTCAGCTCGCCCGGAACCCGGAAGACCCCGACCAGCCCGTCCATCGTCGCCTGCATGGCGATCCGAAGGTGCTGGGGCTCCTCCCCGTCCTTGCGCGACGCCATCGCTCCGACGCGCGCCGCCTCGCCCTCCGCGTCCGCAGCGACGACCTGGGGGTCGACGGTCTTCTCGGCATGCTCCGCCGCGGCGGTCCCGGCCTGCTTGCCGAACACCAGGGTCTCCAGGAGGGAGTTTCCGCCGAGCCGGTTCGCGCCGTGGATGGAGACGCAGGCCGCCTCGCCGGCGGCGAACAGACCGGGAATATTCGTCTCGCCACGAATGTTGGTGCCGATCCCGCCCATCATGTAGTGCTGGGCCGGCATCACCGGGATTGGCTGGGTCACCGGGTCGATCCCGGCGAACGTGCGGCAGAAGTCGCAGATCTCCTGGAGGCGCGATTCGATCCGCTCCTTGCCGAGGTGCATCAGCTCGAGGTGAACGTACCCACCCGGGAATCCGCGGCCCTCGCGGACCTCCGTGATGATCGCGCGGCTGACGACGTCGCGGCTCGCGAGCTCGAGAACGTGGGGGGCGTAGCGGGACATGAACCGCTCACCGATGCCGTTCTTCAGGAGACCGCCCTCGCCGCGGGCGCCCTCCGTGATCAGGATCGAGGACTCGAGGAGCGCGGTGGGGTGGAATTGGACGAACTCCATGTCCTTTAGCGCGGCCCCGGCGCGGTACGCGGCGGCGATGCCGTCGCCGGTCGAGGTGTGGGAGTTGGTGGTCCGGCCGTAGACGCGGCCACACGGACCCGTGGCGAGGACGACGCTCTTCGCGCCGATCGTCTCGAATTCGCCGTGGCGCCGGTCGAACGCCACGATCCCCTGGCAGCGTCCCTCGCGGACGACGACGGAGGTGAGGTCCCACTCCTCGTACATCGTGAACGACTCGGTGCCCAGCCGCTCGTACAGTCCCTGGAGAAGCGCGAGTCCCGTTCGGTCGGCGGCGTAAATCGTTCGGGGGAACGCCGCACCACCGAACGGTCGGCGGGCGAGGGAGCCGTCCGGCGCCCGGCTGAAGATGGTGCCGAAGTGTTCCATCTCGATGACCGTCGGGCCGGCCTCCCGACAGAAGAATTCGATCGCGTCCTGGTCGCCGAGGTAGTCGGACCCCTTCACCGTGTCGTAGATGTGGGTGTCGACGGAGTCTTCCTTGCCGACGGCGGCGTTGATCCCGCCCTGGGCGGCGCCCGAGTGCGAACGGAGCGGGTGAAGCTTCGAGACGATGGCGACGTCGCGCTTCGCCTCGATGGCGGCGAGGGCGGCGCGTTGTCCGGCAAGTCCGGCCCCGACGACCACGACGTCGTGACGGTGCATGGCAGACCTACCGGGCGGACCGATGCGCCGGGCCTCTTAGCCGTTCGGGCCAAAACGGGGCAGCGGACCCTCGGCGGTGGCCGTCGAAGGCTCGGAGCGCGGGTTCGGCCTACCGGGGGGGCGGCGGAGGAGGGGGAGGGGGCGGCATCGCGCCCGGGGGCGGCGGGGGCGGGTTCCAGCCGCCCTGCTGGGGAGGCATCATTGGAGGCGGGGTGGGGGTCCGGCTCCGGCCAACGACGACCACGACGACCACGATGATGACGATGACCACGACGATGATTCCGATGATGATCGCGGCGAAGAGGAACAGCCCGAAACCGAAGATGGCCCCCGCGTTCGTTTGGCCACCGGTGGAGGTACAGGTCCCGAGCGTGGTGCAGGAGACGCCGTTCGCTCCCTGGTAGTCGGTCCCGAGCCAACTCTCGTCGAACGTGCTCGACTGGAGGCTCGAGTAGACCGCGTCGACGTTCACGCCGAATCCGGAGGCGGAGCCGACGGCCGCCTTCGCCACGGAGACCGAGACCGTCGAGCCGCTCAGGTGGTAGGGGATGTATCCGGAGCTGGAGCCGCCAGAGGAGTAGGCGTCGAAGAACGCCGACGTGGAGTTGTTGGTCACGAACACCGAGGCGGAAGAGTTCGAGGCCGCACCGCCATCAAAGTAGATCCAGTAGGAGTAGGAGTCGCTCCCCAGATTGGGCGCCCCGCTGACGGTGAAGGCGATCGTCAGGTTGTTCCCGCCGGGGTCGGTGCTCGTCACGGCGACAAGGTCGATCGCAGAGTTGCTGGTGCTGCCGGCGCCGCGCGTGTAGCTGAGGTTGTAGCCGCTGCCGGTCGCCGCCGCGAACGGGGCGAGGAGGAGGGCGATGGCGACGACCACGAGCAGGCCGAGCGTTGCAAGGAGTGGTGCGGGGCGGTGCATCACCCACGACGACGGGAGCGGGGGGTTTTCAACCTGCCGCCGCCGAAGAATCGCCCTCCGGAGCCGATCCGGTCGCCGGTGCAGTTTCGAGAGCGTAATCGCCCCGCGCGCCCTTATATACCGACCATCGGTCACCCGCTCGCTTTTCCAAAAAGCCAGCCGAGGGTTCGATGCACACAGCAACGGCCAGTGAAGAGGGGCGGTTCCTCAAGGGAACGACCACGATCGGCATCGTCGCCAAGGACGGAGTCGTTCTGGCGACCGAGCGTCGCGCCACGGCCGGCACGATGATCGCGAACAAGTCCACGAACAAGCTGTTCAAGATCGACCAGAACATCGGGATGACCGTCGCCGGCCTCGTCGGCGACGCCCAGGTGCTCGGGCGCTACCTCCGCGCGGAGGTCGCCCTCTACCGCCTGCGCCGCAGCGGCCAACTGAGCGCGGAAGGAGCGGCGACCTTGCTCGCCAACATTCTCAGCGGGAACCGGATGTTCCCCTACTACGCCTGGCTGATCCTCGGCGGCGTCGATGCGAAGGGCGGCCACGTCTTCTCCGTCGACCCCGCGGGCGGCTCCATCGAGGACCGGTACGTGTCGGTCGGCAGCGGCTCGACGTTCGCCTACGGTGTTCTGGAGGAGGTCTACAGCCGCGACATCACCGTCTCGGATGCGGTCGACCTCGCGCTCCGCGGCCTTACGGTCGCGATGAAGCGGGACAGCGCGAGCGGCGACGGCTACATCGTGCACACGATCACGACCAAGGAGTACCACGAGTTCTCCGAGGACGAAATCAATAAGCGCCTGAAGGCGCTCAAGATTCCGTTGCCCCCCGTCCTACCCTGATCCCTTTCCGCCCGATCCGGGCCAACCCTTTCCAAGTACCGAATGAGTTTCGACTCGCTCATTGAGCAGACCCGCGAGGCCCTGCGGGAAGTATTGCCAGAGACCATCGAGGTCACGGACATCGAGCTGGAGGGCCCGCACATCGTCCTCTACACGAAACAGCTCGACTCGTTCCTTTCCGGCGGCGACCTTCTGCGCCAGGTGGCGCAGCGCCTCCGCCGCCGCGTGCTCGTCCGCTCCGACCCCGCCACCCTGATGGACCCGAAGGAGGCCGAGGCCGCGATCCGGGAGCTGATCCCACGCGAGGCCGAGATCTCGGCGTTGTTCTTCGAGCCGGAGACCGGCGAGGTCGCCATCGAGGCGGCGAACCCGGGGGCCGCCATCGGTCGGCAGGGCTCGGTCCTCAACGAGCTCAAGCGGCGGATCGGCTGGGTCCCGACGGTCGTCCGCACTCCCCCGATCCCCTCCAAGACCGTCGAAGAGGTGCGCGTGCACCTGCGGAACGTCTTCGACCAGCGCCGGAAGTTCCTGAAGAACGTCGGCGTCAAGATCGCGCGCGACCGCCTCCCCGAGAAGATCTGGGCGCGGACCACGGCGCTCGGCGGCTACCGGGAGGTCGGCCGCAGCGCCCACCTGCTGACCACCCAGAACTCGAAGGTCCTGATCGACTGCGGCATCGACCCCGGCTCGGACCGGACGCCGTTCTTCAACGCGCCCGAACTCCTTCCCCTCGATTCGCTCGACGCCGTCGTCGTCACCCACGCACATCTGGACCACTGCGGCCTCGTCCCGGTCCTCCTCAAGTACGGCTACACGGGGCCGATCTACTGCACCGCGCCGACCCGCGACATGATGGCGCTGATGCTCCTCGACGCGATCCGCGTCACCAACCAGGAGGCCCGGAAGGGCCTCTACGACTCCGGGAACGTGCGGGACATGGTCGCGCGAACGATCCCGCTGCGGTGGGGGGAGACGACCGACATCGCGCCCGACATGCGCCTCACCATGCACAACGCGGGCCACATCCTCGGCTCGTCGATCTGCCACTTCCACCTCGGCGACGGGGACCACAACCTCGCCTACTCCGGGGACATCAAGTTCGAGCGGAGCTGGCTGTTCAACCCCGCCGTCAACCGGTTCCCACGGCTCGAGACGCTCGTCCTCGAGTCGACCTACGGGGGGTACAGGGACGTCCAGCCGAGCCGCCAGCAGGCGACCGAGGAGTTCGGGCGACTCGCCTCCAAGATCGTCGGCCGGGGCGGGAAGCTCATCGTCCCGGTCTTCGCCGTCGGCCGCTCCCAGGAGGTCATGCTCGTGCTCGAGGAGCGGATGCGCGAGGGAGCGATCCCGAAGGTCCCGGTCTACCTCGACGGGATGATCTTCGAGGCGACCGCCATCCACACCGCCTACCCGGAGTACCTCAACAGCCAGCTCCGGACCCAGATCTTCCAGCAGGGGGACAACCCGTTCCTCTCCGACATCTTCCACCGGATCGACTCGCAACAGATGCGCTACTCCGTCCTCGACTCGAAGGACCCGTGCATCATCCTCGCCACGTCGGGCATGATGAGCGGCGGGCCGGTCATGGAGTACTTCCGCGCCTGGGCGCCGGAAGAGAAGAACGGTATCCTGTTCGTCGGCTACCAGGCGGACGGCACGTTCGGCCGCCGACTCCAGCGGGGCCTCAACGAGGCCACCTTCCTGGATGGCGGGCGGCAGGGCTCCGTCCCGGTCCGGTTGGAGGTCGCCACGATCGAAGGGTTCAGCGGCCACTCCGACCGGGTCCAGCTGATGAACTACGTCGCGACGCTCGACCCGCGCCCCACGCGCATCCTCCTCAATCACGGGGAGGAGTCGAAGGCGCTCGACCTCGCCACCGGCCTCCACAAGCGGTTCAACCTCGAGACGCGCGTGCCGTTCAACCTCGAAGCGATCCGGATGCTCTAGCGGCGGCGATTTTTGCCGCTCGACTTATAACTCGTCCCGGGTCCTTCGGGTCGCCGCGTTCTAGGGTTAGGAGTCCTCCGATGCCATCCCCCCGCCGTCGCGTCCTCGTCATCGGGTTGGACGGGGGAACGTTCGACCTCTTGGACCCCCTGATGCGGGCGGGCGTCCTTCCGTTCCTGAATTCCCTGGCCCAGAAGGGCCTCCGAGCGCCGCTCGCCTCTGTCTATCCCCCCAAGACCATCCCGGCCTGGTACTCCTTCGCGACCGGCCTCGACCCGGGATCCCTCGGGATCTTCGGCTTCACCGAACCCGATGGTGGTCCGGGCAAGAGCCGGATCGTCCAGTCGTTCCGCCCGGCCGAAGCAGTGTGGGACCACCTCTCCCGCCGCGGGGTCCCCGTGGGGGTCCTCAACTTCCCGCTTCGCGCCGGCTACCCGATCCACGGGTTCGTGGTGCCCGGGATGCTGTCGGACAACCCGCCAACCTACCCGAAGGAGCTGCGGGCGACGCTGGAGGGCGAGTTGGGCGAGGCGCTCCTTCCCGAGCTCCCCGCGTACCGGGGAGCGGACCGGGAGGCCTGGATGTCCCTCGCCACCCGGGGGGTCGAGCAGCGGGGCCGGTCGGCCGAACTCCTCTGCTCCCAGTACCGTCCCGAGTTCCTGTTCGTCCTCTTCCGCGAGACCGACCGGATCCAGCATCAGCACTGGAGCGAGCTCTCGGGGCCGGCCTCCGGGGTCGGACCCGACCTCATCGCGTTCTGGCGCAGCATCGACGCCGCCTGCGCCCGGATCGACGCCGCCTTCCGCGCGGCGGGTGGCCCATCGGTCACCCTCGTCATTTCCGACCACGGCCACGGCGCCGCCAAGGCGGATTTCTTCACGAACCGCTGGCTGGCGCAGGAAGGGTTCCTGCGGTTCAAGAACGGCGACGGGGCCGGCCGCGGGGCGACCGGAAGCCGCCGCCGCCTCCTCGCCCGCGCCCTCCTGCTGAGCGAAAAGTTTGGACCGACCCGCCGGCTCGTCAGCTCGATTGCCGACCGACTCCGCGGCGGCCGCCGCCGCGAATCCGTCGGCAAGCTCCTGGGCGGCGAGTCGAGCTTCGAGTCGATGGCCGCCCAGATCGACTGGCAGAAGACGACCGCCTTCTCCTACCCCGTGCCGGAGGGGATCTACCTCAACCGGTACAACCTCACCCTCACCGAGGACCAGAAGCGCGCGACGGTCCGGGAACTCCGCCGCCGCCTCGAGGCGTACCCCGGTGCCCACATCGAGGTGTACGAGCCGACCGAGATCTACGCCGGGACCAACCTGACGCAGGCGCCGGCCCTCCTGCTGAAGATCGACGACCTCGGGACGGAACCTCGGATGGACTTCAGCTACCCGGACCCGATGCTCGCGACTCGGCCGGGATTCTTCTACGGCTCGGGGGTCCACCGGATGAACGGCATCCTGATCGCCGCGGGGGAGGGTGTGCGGCCGAAGTTCGAGCAAACGCCCCGCTCGCTCCTCGACCTCGCCCCCACGATCCTCGAAACGATGGACGTCCCCGTGCCCCCGGGGATGACCGGCCGCTCCTTCGCTCCGCTCCTCGGCGAGGTCGCGGCCTAGGCCGCTCCGGTCGATGGCGGGGTGGCGGGTCGATTTCCTCGCGACCGCCGCGCCGGACGACCCCACGAGCGGCCTCAGCCGCACCGTCTGGGAGCTCGGTCGGGCGCTCGCGGAGCGGGGCCACTCCGTCCGCGTCCTGTATCCCTCGGACGGCCGGCCCACGCCGCCCGGACCGCCCGGGGTCGAAGCGGTCTCGGTGCCCGTCGTCGGGGTCTCCCGACGGCCGTTCGGCCGGGACATCGCCGTCGGCCGCGCCGCCTCCTCGCTCCTGCGCCCGGACGCCGACGTGGTGCTCGGGAACGACGAGAAGGCCGGCGCGCTCGAATCGCTCGGCACGGACCGGCGCCGCGCGGCGTTCGGGATGTTCTTCCACGACGTGGCGCTCCACACCTTCGACACGCTCCGCCCCCTCGAGGCGAACCGGGGGGTCCGGCAGCGCGTCGGCAACTGGTTCGACCGCCGCGCGCTCCAGCGTCTGGAACAGACCGCGCTCGACCGGGCCGACGTGGTGATCGTCGCGAGCGAGGCGAACCGGGCGCTCCTCGCGCGGTACTACTCCGTCCCGAAGGAGCGGGTCGCGCTCCTCCCGCTCGGCGTGCCCGCCCCGCTCGACGTCGGGACGAAGACGGAGGCCCGGGCCACGCTCCACGTTCCGGCGGACGTCCCGGTCGTCGCGTTCGTGGGGAAGACCCCGGAACGGCAGGGGCTCGACCTCGCCCTCGAGGCGTTCCGCCGCGTGCGGGTCTTCTTCCCGGGCGCCCGGTTCCTGGTCGTCGGGAGCACGCCGAAGCCGGAACCCGGGGTCAACGCGCTCGGCGTGGTCGACGAGCCCACCAAGGCCCGCGCCCTCCGCTCGGCCGACGTGTTCCTCTTCCCCGCCCGGTACGAAGGGTTCGGGCTCGCCCCGCGCGAGGCGATGCGCTACGGTCTCGCGACGGTCGTGAGCCGCCACGTCCCGCTCGACGGCGCCAGCGCCCCGGAGGACGTCCGCGTGGTGGCCGACGACGACCCGGGGTCGTATGCGAGCGAGCTGGCGGAACTGCTCGCCGACCCGGCGACGCGGCGCGAGCTCGGCCGACGGGGGCAGGCGTACGCCGACACGCTCTCCTACGAGAAGATGGCCGAGCGGTTCGAGACCCTGTTCGCCGGCCGCGTCCGCGCCTCGTAGGCCCGGATTGTTCCACCGTTTCGCGCGCTCTCCGGAGACCTATATCGACCGGCTCGAGTGCCCGAGCGATGTCGAAGGACCGCGTCCTGGAATGGCTCCTCGAGGAGGAGCAGCCGTCGGTCCGGTACCTCGCCCTCACCCAGCTCCTCGGCTGTGGGCCCGACGACCCGGAAGTCCGGCACGCGCGGAGCTCGATTCCGCTCCAAGGTTGGGGGGTGGGTCTGCTGAGGGACCTGACGCCCGGGGCCGGTGGGGACGTGACGGCGTCCCTCTACCTTCCGAAGTACCACGCCCGGCTTTGGCCGCTCCTCGTGCTCGCCGACCTGGGGATGACGCGAGAGGACGCGCGGATCCGAAGCCTCTGCGAGTTCGCGCTCCAACGTCTGCAGCGGGAGAATGGGGGTATCGGGATCGGCGACGGCGGGTCGGCCCATCTGTGCACGACCGCGAACCTCACGCGCGCCCTAATCCAGGTCGGCTACCTCGACGACCCGCGGGTCGCCCGGGCGCTCGACTGGCTCGTCCAATCCGCGGACCGGAAGGGCGGCTGGTCGTGCTACGGTTCGGGCCGACTCCTCGACAGTTGGGAGCCGCTCAGCACGTTCGCGGCGTACCCGAGGGACCGCTGGACCGACGGCATCGCCACGGCCGCGGCCCTGGGGGCCGAGTACTTCCTCGGACGCGAGTTGCACCAACAAGGCGAACGGTACGCGCCGTGGTACCGGACGCACTATCCGGTGCACTACTACTACGACCTCCTCCAGGGGCTCGACGCCCTGACGGCGCTCGGCTACGGACGCGACCCCCGTCTCGGGTTCGCGCTCGGCTGGCTCCGCGACCGGCGCCTCCCCACCGGCCGGTGGAACCTCGACGCGGTCCACCCGGACGTGGATGGGTCGATCGCCGCGTGGTTCGAGAAGCACCCGAAGCGCCGTCCGACGCCGCTCGTCCTCGAGGCGCCGGCACGGCCCAGCAAGATCGTGACGCTCACCGCTCGTCGGGTGCTTGCCCGGGTGGAGGCGGCGGGGCCTCCCCCGACGCCCCCGGCGGTCCCTCCTCGGGAAACTCCTCCAGCCGCCAGTCGCGGCTCGAGCGGCGCCGCCCCCCCACCCGACCGGCGTCCGGCACCGACCAGGTCACCGGCTCCGCGACGCCGTAGCGGTCGACGAGGTCCAGGCGCTCGGTGAGCCAACGCTTCGGCTCCGGAAACGGGTCGACCTCCCCCACGGCGACGAGCGGCGCGCCGGGGCGCAGTACCCGGACCTCTCCCCCTTCGAGGTACCACACCCCGACCCGGATCCCGCGCGGGGCGGTCGGGCGCGCCACGACCTTCTCGGCCAGCGACCGGCGCGGGAGCGTCACGGCCACCCAGTCGCCCCACCCGCGGCGGCGTAGTGCCTGCACGACGACGGTCTTCCAGTCGGCAACCTTCAGCTCGACGAGGCCGACTTCGCTCCCGCGGCGGGCTACGACGTCGAAGTAGTCCGCCCCGTCGGGGTTCACGTAGACGGTGTAGCCAAGCCCGGTCAGGTACGCCCGGACCGGCGGGACGAGTTCGCTCTCCAGCATGGGAGGACCCGCCCGTCAACCGCCGGGCCGCAGGAACCACCGGTCGAGGCGGGACCGCGGGACCTGGACGACAACCGGACGGCCGTGTGGACAGGCGAAGGCAGCATCGCCGAGCGCGAAGAGAGCGCTCAGGATCCGGCCCATCTCGGCGGGTTCGATCACGTCCCCCGCGCGGACCGCGCTGTGGCAGGCGATCGAGGCGGCGACCCGTTCTTCGAGCCCGTCGGGAAGGGTCGGTCGCGCCCCGTCCGCCAATTCGTCGAGGAGCTCGAAGATTGCGTTCGGGCGGGCGCGGCGACCGCGGTAGGAGGGGACCGACCGTAGCCGCCACGCGTCCCCGCCGAACGGCTCCACCGAGAAGCCGGCGGCGTCGACCGGTCCCGCGTGGGCAGCGAGGGCTTCGGCCCGCCGTGCGGTCAGGCGGAGGGTGATCGGCTCGACCAGCTCCTGGCGCGCGAGGCCGTCCCCGGAGCGGAGCGCCTCGAACACGACCCGTTCGCTCGCCGCGTGCTGGTCGACGAGGACGAGCGCCCCGTCGCTCTCCCCGAGCCAATAGAGGTCGAAGACGGGGCCGAGCAGCCGGATCGACGGGTGGCGCGAGGTGCCCGGGACGGAACGGGGCGGCTCCGGCGCGACGAGCGTATGTTGCCGGGACGCCGGCATCGCAGCGAGCGACAGGCCCGCCACGGGACGGTCGTCTTCGACGGGCTCGAAGACGGGGGGTGCGGGGGACGTCGAGACGGGGTCCGGGACGTCCCGGTCAACGGCGTGGCTCCCCTCGCGGATCGCCCGGCGGACGGCGACGCGGAGCCGCTCGGCGACGTCGCGCTCCCGGGCGATCCGGACCTCGCGCTTGGTCGGGTGGACGTTGACATCGACCCGCAAAGGGTCGAGCGTCAGGTGGAGAACGGCGACCGGGAACCGCGCCGGGGGGAGGTAGTCGCGGTACGCGAGGCGGACCGCCTGCGCGAGCGTCTTCGATTCAACGACACGGCCGTTGACCGCGAGGTAGATCCCATGCGAGGTGCCGCGGTGGAGCGACGGGCGGCCCACGACCCCAGCGACGGCGAGCCCGTCCGAGGGGCCGTCGGCGACCTCGACGGCGTGGTCGAGCAACTCCTCCCCGAGGACCCGGGCGGCGGCATCGACCGGCCCGGTCGCACGCGGGTATTGTCGGACCGTCCTACCTTCGGCGGAGACGGTGAACAGAACGTCGGGCCGCGCCAGGTACATCCGGTCGACCACGTCCCCGACCGCAAGTTGTTCGGCGGCGGCTCCCCGGAGGAACTTGCGGCGGGCGGGCACGTTGAAGAAGAGGTCGCGGACGGTCACGGTCGTCCCGACGCCGCGGCCGGCGGGGCCGGGCGGACCGACGGTGCCCCCGTCCACGGAGATCGTCGCCGCCGCGTCCTCGCCCGCCACCCGGGAGACGATCGTGAGGTGCGAGACGGCGGCGATCGCAGCGAGCGCCTCACCGCGGAAGCCGAGCGTGTCGATGGCGTCCAGCCCCGCCGCGTCCGCGAGCTTGCTCGTCGCGTACCGTTCCACCGCCAGCGGGAGCTCCTCGGGCCGGATGCCGGCGCCGTCGTCGCGGACCTCGACCTCCTCGAGTCCCCCGCCGCGGAGGGCGACCGTCACCTCGGTGGCCCCCGCGTCGAGCGCGTTCTCCACGAGTTCCTTGACGACCGAGGCCGGGCGCTCCACGACCTCGCCCGCGGCGATCCGGTGGACGACCTCGGGGGAGAGCCGCCGGATCGGCGCTCCACGTTCGGCCGGACTCATCCGGCCCCCGGCGGGTCTCCGTCGAGCCGCTTCCGCCACTCGTGGATCCACCGCAGCGCCTCGACCGGCGTCATCCGGTCGGGGTCGAGGAGCCGCAGCGCCTCGACGACGGCCGGGCTCGGGGAAGGAGCCGACTCGGTCGGGAGCAGCATCGCCTGCGTGTAGCGCGTGGGCGCCGGCCGGCGTCCGGAGGGCCCCAGCTCCACTCCGTCGGCCTCCAGTCGCTTGAGGCGTCGCTCCGCCTCGGCGACCAGCTCGTCCGGGAGACCGGCGAGCCTCGCGACGTGGATCCCGTAACTCCGGTCGGTGCTTCCCGGGACGAGTCGGTGCAGGAACACGATCCCATCGGGACCCTCCTGGACGGCCATGTGGCCGTTCTTCGCCGCAGGGAGGCCGCCGACCAGCTCTGTGAGCTGGTGATAGTGGGTCGCGAGCAGGGTCCGGCACTTCACCCGGTCGTGCAGGTAGCGGAGCGTCGCCCATGCGATCGACAGGCCGTCGAATGTGCTCGTGCCCCGGCCCACCTCATCGAGCAGCACCAGCGACCGGGCGTCGGCGGTGGCGAGGATCTCGGCGACCTCGCTCATCTCGACCATGAAACTCGATTTGCCGCGGCCGATCTCGTCAGTGAATCCCATCCGGGTGGCGAGACCGGTCACGAGGCCGATCCGGGCGAACTTCGCGGGCACGAACGCGCCCGCCTGGGCGAGGACGACGAGCAGCCCCACCTGGCGCATGTAGGTGGACTTGCCCGACATGTTCGGGCCGGTGAGGACGAGAAGCCGGGACGTCGAAGCGTCGAGGTCGGTGTCGTTCGGTACGAACACCCCCGGGAGCGTCCGGTCGAGCACGGGGTGCCGCCCCTCCCGGACGACGATCTCGGTTCCGTCGTCAACCGTCGGCCGGATATGCCCCCGGCTCTGGGCGACGGCGGCGAACGATAGCAGGGCGTCCGCCTCGCCGACGGCGCGGGAGAACCGGTGGACCGCGGGGACATGGAACTCCACCGCAGCGAGGAACCGCTCCCAGGCGCCCTGTTCCGCGGTCTCGGCGTCGGCGCGCGCCGAGAGGACGCGGGACTCGAGTTCCTGGAGACGGTCAGAGGTGTACCGTTCCCCTCCGGAGAGGGTCTGCTTTCGCCGGAAGTGCGCCGGCACCTTCGCCAGGTTCGGCCGGGAGACGTCGAAGTAGTACCCGAACACCTGATTGTACCCGACCTTCAGGCTCCGGATTCCGGTGGCCTCCTGCTCGACCCGTTCGAGCTCGTTGAGCTCTCGGAGACCGTCCGCCTCCGCCGTTCGAGCCCGGTCGACGTCGGTGGCGTAGCCGGCCCGGAAGAGAGGACCCGAATCCGCGGACGCCGGGAGCGAGTCGGGCAGCGCCGTTGTCAGGAGCTCGGTGAGTGAGGGAATCGGGGCAAGTTCGAGGAGCAATCGTTCGAGGAGCAGGGGACGCGGCTGGGCGGATTCCAACCGTCCCCGGAATCGCTCGACACCGGTCAGGCCGTCCCGGAGCGCTCCCAGTTCGGGCGGGCGCAGGCGGCGGCCGACCAGTCGCGAGGAGATCCGGGCGAGGTCGCCGACCCCGTGCAATTCGCGCCGAAGTCGCTCGACCTCCGCGCCGCGACCGACGAGCCACCCCACCGCGTCGTGGCGGAGATGGATCGCGGCCACGTCGGCGAGAGGTTGCTTCAGCCAGAATCCGAGCGTCCGCCGCCCGCTCGGGGTCATGGTGACGTCCCACGTCGAGAGCAGCGTCGGGCCGTCGGGTTCGTCCGGGTTCATCGGTCGGCTGATCTCGAGGTGCCGGAGCGTCTTCGCATCGAGCCGAAGGTGGCGGACGGCGTCGCGACCCTCGGCACGGGCGACGAAGGGGAGGAGGCGGGGCTGGGCGGTTCGGACGTACGTCACGAGGCGACGTTCCGCGTCGCCCAGCTCAGCACCCAGCGACGCCGGGAGGGCCCCGACCTCGGTCGGTGCCGGCGCGGGTTCGAGCCGCGCGGACCGGAAGTCACGAGTCAACGCCGCGCGGAGCGCTCCGGCCGCCGTGCTCGGACCAGATTCGTGGAGGAGAATCTCCCGCGGGGAGAACGGGGCGAGCGCGGCCGCGGCGCCGTCCGCTCCGGGAAACGAGGCCCGGCCGTGGAACCACTCTGCCGTTGTGATGTCGACGACGGCGAACTCGGCGAGCTCGCCTCCGTCCAGGACCACGCACGCGAGGAAATTGTGGTCGGGCCCCCCCAAGATCCGGTCCTCGAGGACTGTGCCGGGCGTGACGACGCGGGTGACCTCGCGGCGGACCAGGCCCTTCGCCGCCTTGGCGTCCTCCACCTGGTCGCAGACGGCGACCTTGTACCCCTTGCGGACCAGTCGCCCCAGGTAGGAGTCGACGGCGTGGTGGGGAACGCCGGCCATCGGCATCCGCTGACCGGAGCTGTCCGCGGAGCGGGCGGTGAGCGTGATCTCGAGTTCCTTGGCAAGGAGCTTCGCTTCGTCGCCGAACGTCTCGTAGAAGTCGCCGACCCGGATGAGAACGAGGTGGCCCGGGTACCGGGCCTTCACTCCCTCGTACTGGTCCATGAGCGACGTCGTGGCGGCGGCATCGCTCATTGGAGGGCGAGCGAGCGGACCGTGACGGATAAACGTTGGCGAGAGGGGTGGAAATCCCCCGGGGTTCCGGAGGATTTTCGTCGTGGGACCGGCCCAGAACCGGGGGGCGCTGAGGGGGAGATTTGAACTCCCGTGGCGTTGCCGCCACCAGCTTTCAAGGCTGGCGCCTTCCCGGGCTAGGCTACCTCAGCACGTGGGGTCTCCACGCCCTCCGGGGCCGATAAACGTCTCCGTGGGCGGGAGATGCGGGGCCGGAAACGGGGCCCGGAACTCGGGGAGGCGGGACGCATGCAGGCGCCGGGATTGCCGGGCCGGCGGGGGAATCCCGCCGACGATTCGAACCCGGGTAGTCAGCTTGGAAGGCTGACATCCTACCGCTAGATTACGCCTGCACGCGCCGGCCCGACCCAGCCACCGCCCCGCCTATGAGTTTTTGGCCGGTGGGCGCGCAACGGCGTGGGCGGCCGACAGCTCGAGGAGCGCGATCCGCTCGAGGACGAGCCCTTCCCAGCTGGACTCCGGCACGATCTGCCGGTCCTCGGCGGTGATCCCGAGGCGGTCGAGCGTGGTGGCGTCCACGGGTCGAGGGTACGCTCCGGCGTCTTCCACGAGCCCGAGGGCCGTGAGGGCCTCGGCGGGCACCCGCGGGCGCTCCCCGACGACCACGAACGTCTCGCTGGAGTCCTGGAATCCGACCTTCTCGAGCGCGCGCGGGAGCTGGTCGTCGCCGGCCACGAACAGCGCGAATTCGGCGCTCCGGTCCCGCAGGCGCTCTTCCCCCCGTCCCCGCGACCGGCCAAGGTGGGCCCACGCGGAGAGGAGGTGGCGCTCCCCCGCGATCGACCGGGCGTCGAACACGGCGACCAGCTGGGGGCTCGCCTTGCCGAGGTCGCGAAGGCGCTGGATCAATTCGGACCGCTTCGGAACCCCGGGAGCGGGCCGACGGGCCCCCACGATCCACAGGGTTCGGCCCTCGGCGGCCGGAATGGGCGGCATGGCGTGCCTTACTCCTTCAGGAATTGGAGGAACGCGGCGCGCGTCCGCGGCTGGAGGGTGTAGTTCTCCTTCTTCTCGCGTCCGATGGTCGACGTCGGCGTCACGCCGTAGTCGTGGCCGGGAAGTACCACCAAGCCGTCGTCGAGCTTCACCACGCGGCCGAGGAGGCTATCGTACATCTCCGACGGGTCGCCGCCCGGAAGGTCGGTGCGCCCGCACTCCCCGACGAACAGCGTGTCGCCGGTCGCCACGTTCCCCTCGAAGATGTACAGCACGCTGTCCTTCGTGTGCCCGGGGGTGTGGACGACGGAGAACTTGAGTCGCCCCGAATCGAACATGTCACCGTCCGACACCGAGACATCCTGCTGGAGCGGGGCGACCTTGTGGGCGACGACCTTCGCGCCGGTTCGAGCCTTCACCTCGGCGTTGCCGGCGACATGGTCCTTGTGGCTGTGGGTGTTGAGGATGTACCGGACCTTCACTCCCTTGGCGTCGATCGCCGTCAGGACGGGCTCGATCCCGAACGACGGGTCGATGACGACACCCTCGCCGCCCTCCCGCTCGGCGACGAGGTAGGTGAAGTTCTGGTACGGGCCGATGGTGAACTGCTCGAGGAGCACGGGCGGCTGAGCCCGCTCGAGGATTTACCGTTCCGCCCCGCGCTCGCGGGGTGCCGCGTCGCGAAGCGAATCGGCGCGTACGCCGCGAGGGCGTCGGGGAGGTTTCTTCCGGGCCCGGGGTTTGGGCCGCCCGGAATCCGGGCCCGAGGTTTCGGGCGACTCGACCCAAGCGATGTGGGGGTCGTCGAGCGGGTTGGTCACCGGGGCATCGGGGGCCGCCGGGGATGCAACGGCCGGGCCGGTAGGCTCCGGGGGCAAGTTGACCGGACCCCAGTCCCCCGGTGGAAGGTGGGCCGCGCCGGGAGGCGCGAGGATCGTGAGCTCGAGCACGGACCGACCGTGACGTGCGGGGAACTCCCGCCGGAGCGTCGTGACTTCGAGACCCGCCCGACCCCCCCATCGGACCAGGGCCGCCCCGGCCCCGAGGCTGACGGCCGCGTTCGTTCGTCCCTGGCCGCCCCGCTTCTCCAATTGCCAGCCGGTGGCTGCGTTCGGCTTCGCCGGGATGGCAATCACGTGGGTCAGGGTCACCTCGAGTTTCGGTTCGGTCCAGAGGAACTCCGCGGGAGCCCCCCGGGAATACCGGAGCACGACCCGGCTCCCGTCGATGACCAGTGCGGTCAGGTCGCGGGCGAATCGGACGGTGAAGACGGAGATCGCGAGGAACCCGGTGCCGAGCGCGACCAACGCGACCGGGAAGGCGACCCTCTGGGCAAAGGTCGGGTCCGGTTCCCCGAGCGGGAGGACCGTCAGAAACAGAAACCCCACGGCGAGGATCAGGCTTCCTCCCACTCCGCCAACGAGCCCGATCGATCGGCGGCCGAGGCCCCGCGAGGCGGCTCCGCCCGGGTCGTCGAACGTGTCCGGAGCGTCGTCGGGCGTCGTCGACCGGGCCTCCGGGATGGGGGCGGCGTTCACGCGGGCCGCACCTTCGTGGGTCACATAAGCCGCGTCTCGCGCAGCGCCGTCCGGACGGAGCTCAGCCCGGAACCCCGTCGATCCCGGAGGCATCGGGCGCGGTCCGGGTCCCAGTGACGGCGTCGAGGACCAGACGGCCGTCGGGGCCCTCCGCATACCAGTACGGCACGTGGACGAGGACCGACTGCCCGAGCCGGAGGTCGTCCACGGCGGGAGGGACCTTCCGCCGTTCGATGACGATCGCACCGCCATGCTGCTCGGTGTGGTCGACGCTCACCGTGTGTCGACGACGGACCGTCGCCTCGGCGACCGCGCGGGCCTCGGAATCGGTGAGCGTCGGGTCGAGGCGCTGGTGGGGTTCGTCGATCTCCCCGACGAGCTCCCGCTCGCCGGCTTCCCAGATCTCGACCTGGCCGTTCAACGCGTTCACCGCGACGAGGTGGTCGGACGGGGGGCCCGGCCGGCCGTGGGGGGTCGGAACGCGGACCCGATAGGGCGCGACGTAGAATGGGATCAGGCGGAGCGTGAATCGGACCCCATCCAAGCCGGCCAGCGCCTCGGCGTCGCGTCGGCCGAGGCGGGGACGGACCGTCCGTTCCCCCTCAGGGATGGCCTGCGCCGGGGCCTCCACCGGTTCCGCCCCACCGTCGTCCTCGGGGACGGGAGCCTCGGGAGGAGGAAGGAGGAGCTCGCCGAGCGCGGACCCGAGGGCCGTCGGTCCGAGGACCTCGATCCCGTGCTCCGCGGCGAGCGCTTTCGCGGACTCGCCCGGGTCGTCGGCGTAGATCATCGTTCGGTGGATCGCGTCGGGCGGGAACTCCGGCTCGACGTCGGTGGGCGACGGGTTCGCCCGGACCACAAGGATCGCCCTCCGGTCCCGCGGGCGGAACGCCCGAAGTCCGGCCGGCCGGTCGTCGACCCGGTACCCGGCCGCCTCGAACAGCCTCCGGAGCGTACCCGTCGTCGCCGGAGGAGCCGTCATCGCGAGGAACGACGCGGGAGACGGATATGTTCCTATCGTCAGGTCGGACGACCACGAGGCGGTTCTCGGGATAGCGCGGATTTATTTCGACGTGCGGCTCCTCGCCGCTCCGTCGATGGTCGAAGCGATCACCCTGCGAGTCGCCGAGGCGTTCCAGCAGGACATCGGCCTCGGCACGGCACGGCTCGACGTGGGGACCCGCCAGCGCCTGAAGGTCGGCGTCGGGGACATCGTGGAGATCCGCGGCCGCAAGACCACGGCCGCGGTCGTCAACCGCGCGCAGGCGGACGACGAGGGAAAGAACCTGATCCGGGTCGAAGCCGTCGTCCGGCGGAACGCGGGCGTCTCCATCGGCGACCGGATCCTCGTCCAACGGATCGACTGCCCGATCGCCGAATCGATCACGATCGCCCCCATCTACTCCGGGTCCGCGAAGATGGACCTCGGCCCCGGCCTGGAACAGTTCGTCTCGAAGGCGCTCGCCCGACGCCCGTTCGTGCGCGGGGACGTCTTCGTGATCCCGGGCGTCTTCCTGATGGGCGGCTCGCTGCCGTTCATGGTCGTGACCACGTCCCCGAAGGGGACGGTACAGGTCGGGCCGACGACCCTGATCACGATCAAGGACGAGACCGTCACCGAGACGGAGGTCGCGGCACCGCGGGTCTCCTACGAGGACATCGGTGGTCTGAAGGAGAAACTCGGACGGGTCCGCGAGATGATCGAGCTTCCGCTGAAGCACCCGGAGCTGTTCGACCGGCTCGCCATCTCTCCTCCCAAGGGTGTACTACTGTACGGCCCCCCGGGAACGGGAAAGACGCTGATCGCGAAGGCGGTCGCCAACGAGGCCGGGGCGCACTTCATCGGCATCCAAGGCCCCGAGATCATCAGCAAGTACTACGGCGAGAGCGAGAAGGAGCTCCGGGAGAAGTTCGAGGAGGCCGAGAAGAACGCCCCGTCGGTCATCTTCATCGACGAACTCGACTCGATCGCCCCGCGCCGCGACGAGGTCGTCGGCGAGGTGGAACGGCGGGTCGTCGCCCAGCTGCTGACCCTGATGGACGGCCTCTCCGGCCGCGGGAACGTCATCGTCATCGCGGCCACCAACCGGGAGGAAGCGATCGACCCCGCCCTCCGCCGGCCCGGCCGCTTCGACCGCGAGATCGAGATCGGCGTCCCCACGGTCGCCGGCCGCCTCGAGATCCTCCAGATCCACACCCGCGGGATGCCGATCGAGGGGACGGAGAAGGACCGCGAGCGGATCCTGAAGGAGCTGGCCGCCCTGAGCCACGGGTTCGTCGGCGCGGACCTCGCGGCCCTCGGACGGGAGTCGGCGATGCGCGCCCTCCGCCGCTACCTGCCGGAGATCGACTTCGACAAGCCGATTCCGTTGAGCTTGCTTGAGCGCATGAAGGTCACCGAGACGGACTTCAAGGAGGCCCTCAAGCAGGTCGAGCCCTCCAGCCTCCGGGACGTGACCATCGAGATCCCCTCGACCCGCTGGGAAGAGGTCGGCGGCCTCGACCGGGTCCGCCAGTCGCTCCAAGAGACCGTTGAGCTGCCGTTCAAGAATCCCGCCGCGTACCGCCGACTGGGGGTCGAACCCCCCCGCGGCATCCTCCTCTACGGGCCGCCCGGCGTGGGCAAGACGCTCCTCGCCAAGGCGGCCGCGACCGAGAGCCAGGCGAACTTCATCTCCGTCAAAGGCCCGGAGATCATGAGCAAATGGGTCGGCGAGTCGGAGAAGGCCGTCCGCGTGATTTTCAAGAAGGCCCGCCAAGCCTCCCCCGCCATCGTCTTCATCGACGAGATCGACTCGATCGCCCCCAAGCGGGGGTTGCAGACCTCGAGCGGGGTCACGGAGCGGATCGTCAACCAGCTGCTCACCTCCATCGACGGGCTCGAGGCCCTCGAGGGGGTCGTCGTCATCGCCGCGACGAACCGGCCCGACATCCTCGATGAGGCGCTGTTGCGGACGGGGCGGTTCGACCGGTTGCTGTACGTCGAGCCCCCCGCCAAGGCCGGGCGGCTCGAGATCCTGAAGGTCCATACCCGGAAGATGCCGCTGGACGACGTCCGGCTCTCCGACCTGGCGGACCGGACCGAGGGGTACGTCGGGAGCGACCTCGCCGCCCTCTGCCGCGAGGCGGCGCTCGTCGCAATCCGCGAGAACCCAAAGGCGGCGAAGGTGACGATGGCGCACTTCGAGGAGGCGCTGAAGCTCTCCCACGCCTCGTGCGACCCGGAGGCGCTGAAGTTCTACGAAGACTTCGCCAAGCGGCTCACCCGGGAGCCTACCGGCCGTCGGAAGGACGGGGGCCCGCAGGGCATCTACGGCTGACGCGCCCCGACGGAATCACTCCCCCGGGCAAGCTATAAGTAGCGTCCCTAGGTTCGCGCCCGCGCCCCCCCCCTCGGGGGGCAAACCGAAGGAGACGTGGAAAACGATGGGTGAGCGACTAGGGCAGGTCGCATTGTGGAGCCTTGTGGTCCTTGTGCTGGCGGGTGCGCTGGCCTCGGTCCCTGGGGCGCTTGCGGCCTCGACGCCGACCTATACCCTACTGGGGTACGCCGAGCAACCGGGAGGTCTCCCGGTGCCGAACGGGGTCGCTGTCGACCTGATCAGCTCCGCCACTCACCAGGTGTACACCACCACCTCCCCCCTCGGCACCAGCGGCCAGTTCACGTTCAGCTCGACCGGCAACGCCCCGTCGCTCATCCCCGGCTGGTGGGGCGTCTGGGTTCCGCCGCAGGCGCACGTGACTCCCAAGGGGAGTTCGACCTCGTACGCGGTCCTTCCGGCCGACCAGAATCCGTCCTACTCGTTTGAGAACGTGAGCGACCTGACCACGACCAACTACTCGCTCACGATCCCGGGCGTCTCGGTCGCGGCCTACAACGCGGTCATCTGGGGCAACGTCTCCTACAACGGCCAACCGGCCGCGGGCGCGTCCGTCCAGCTGCTCGACCCGACGTTCAACGGCGTCGTGTTTGCCAACAACACGACGGTAAGCACCAAGACGAACACGACGGTCGTCGGCGAGTTCTCCCTCTCGGTCCCGCAGGGGACCTGGGTGCTGGAGACGACGATCCCCGGTTCCCCGGCGTACATCAACTACACGCAGGTCACGGTCAGCACTCCGACGCTGACGGTCAACCCGGTGCTCTCGAACGCCGGCTCGTACCTCACCTGGGGGTACTCCAACCAGCGCGCGACGGGCTCCCACGTGCCGTCGAGCGGCAACGTGACCCTGATCGACCCGACCAACGGGTACATTTACAGTGAGGCGACCCCCGCGGGCGGCTTCTACAGCATCGGCTCGTACCCGGCCGGCTTCACCGGTCCGGCGTCCCAGACCTT
The DNA here is from genome assembly GCA_022750435.1 of Thermoplasmata archaeon. Classification (GTDB taxonomy): domain Archaea; phylum Thermoplasmatota; class Thermoplasmata; order Lutacidiplasmatales; family UBA184; genus Lutacidiplasma. Next base: position 57,205 of record JAKIVS010000002.1, read on the forward strand.
CGACGTCGTCCTGTCGAACGTCGGCTACGGCACGGCGTGGTACCCCCTGACGGTCTCCTCGTCGAACCACGGCGGCCCGAACCCCCACAACGTGCTCGTCTCCCCGATCGCCCCGCCGGCGGTGTACCAGACGACGCTCAACTTCTCCACCGGGTTCAACAAGGTCGCCATCACGACGGCCGCGACCCTCGGGAACGACTCGACGATCCCCGACCTCGCGAACGCGAGCGTCGGTGAGCTGTGGGCCCAGGCCGCTCTCGACTGGCAGGGCAACACGACGTTCTCGATGGCGAACTATCCGGCGCTCGTCAACTGGATCAACTCGGCGGGACCGTTCTTCCCGGCGGGCCAGGCCCAGCTGACCGTCAACGGCACCGGCTTCGGCCAGCCGACGAACTACACGCTGACGAACGCGACGAACTGCACCAGCTTCTGTGGGCTGGACAGCGGGGCCTGGGTCAAGTTGAACTATTCCCAGTCGTACAACACGACCTCGAAGGTTTCGTCGAGCGCCCGCGCCTACGCGCTCTCGTTCAACTTCCGGCACCCGACCCACGCGGCGCTGTACAACTATACGGTCGTCCTACCGACGGGCTACGTCCTGAGCGCCGGGTCGATCTCCGCCCCGCCCGCCAACTCGTGGATCAAGCCGGCGGGACCCGGTGGGACCTTCACCACCTTCACGCTGGTCTCGAACGCCTCCACCAGCGCGTCCGGGACGGCGTCGCTCACGGTGGTCAAGAGTGGGAACGTGTCGGCGAGCGTCAACGTCACGGTGGCGAACTTCACGTTCTCCTCCGCGAACGTGCTCAACGACAGCACCGGGAACTACACCGTCATCGTCGGCACCGGTGAGAACGTGACGTTCTCCGGCGCGAACTCGACGTTCCCCGCGCAAACGACGGGCGTGAAGTACGCCTGGACGTTCGGCGACGGCGGCAACGCGACGAAGACGACGCCGACGTCGAACCACACCTACACGACGGCGGGCAAGTACCTCGGCACGCTGAAGGTCACGGGCTCGGGCGGCCAGACGAACTCCACCACGTTCACGGTCTACGCCTCGAACGCTCTCCCGACGGCCGGGATCGCGGTCAACACGACCGTCCTGACGGCGGCGAGCGGCGGCCACTACGTGCTGGTCAACTGGTCGACGTCGCTCCACTTCAACGCGACGACGAGCACGACCCCCCTCTCGGGCGGCAACGGCGTCTCGGGCGTGCTCTCCGTGGCGGCGTTCAACTTGACGGCGTTCAAGACGACGTGGCTTGCGAACTACTCGAGCGGGGCGAAGACCAGCTCGAACTTCTCGCAGACGTTCCTCGGCGCCGGCCACTACCTGACGAACGGCAACGTCGGCGGAACCGCCGTGCCGATCCTCGGCTGGCAGTACAACCTGACGCTGACCATCTGGGACGCGGCGGGCCACGAGGCGAAGGCGACGCTCGTCGTCCTCGTTCGGGACACGGAGAAGCCGGTCCCGGTGGCGACGGTCCTCAACTCGGCCGGCAAGTCGGTGGGCAGCGCGGGGGTCGTCGAAGCGGCGAACCACACGGCGTACGTCGCCCTCTCGGCCACCAACTCCACGGACCCCCACAACGGGTCGATCGCGTGGTTCAACTGGTCGGTCACGAACAAGGGGAACACCTCGGTCAACCTCACGAAGAACATCCCGGCGAAGACGCTCGGCGTCGTCCCGGCGAACGTCCCGATGTGGCTGTCGCCCCAGGCGAAACCGTACACCGTGAACCTGACGGTCACCGACCGCGCGGGCAACCACGCGTACACGACGGTCTCGCTGACGGTCGCGGTGAACACCTCGACGCGCCCGGTGCTCTCGGTCGGGAACCTGACCGCCCCGTCGACGCTGACGGACGGCTCGCAGTACACCGTCTGGGTGAACGTCACCAACACGATCGGGAAGAACTCGACGGCCGAGAACGTCTCGGTCCTGTTCTACATCCTCCCGCCCTCGGGCTCGGGGACCCCCATCGCGGTCGGCGGCTCGCCGGCTTCGGTCACCTGGTACGGCTACACGAACGGCACGGTCAACACCACGTCGGCGGGCACGGGAACGATCTCGATCCCGTACAACGAGACGCTGCGCGCGCAGATCCAGTGGAACCCGGCGCGGACCGGCTCCTGGGACGTCTGGGCGAACGCCACCGCGAGCAATGAGTTCGCGGCGGACTACGTCTCCGGCGGGAACCAGGCGCACGCGTCGGTGACCCTGAACCAGAACCCGATCGTCCAGTACGAGGAGTACGGGGCCATCGCGGCGGTCGTCATCATCGCCATCGTGGCGATCGTGTTCTTCTACCGGATGCGCACCGCCAAGCCGTCGACGAAGGCGACGGGCAAGTCGGGCATCGAGCGCGGGTCGTCCAAGAAGGACAAGGACGACGACGACGAGCCGTAACGGGCGTCGCCGACCGAGTCGAGAACCTCTTCCAGGGCGGTCCGGGCCGAGCCCGGACCGTTCCCCGTCTTTTTCCTAGGTGAGACCCAACGGCGGGGTCGCAGGGCCCAGGGGGAGCCCTTAGGCAGCCGACCGGACCGGGGGCGCCCTCAGGTAGTACCCTGCCGCCCGGTCGGCGGTGATGTGTCCCGCCCACGCGAGGAGGGGCCAGGCGATCTCGCCCGTGAGATACGACCACCCGACGAACACCGCGCCCCACACGAGGAAGTTGTGCGCGAGGTTGTACAGCGTCGGTCCCCACGACGGCCAGTCCTTCCCCCCGCGGGAGGCGAGTCCGATCGGCACGAACGCCGCAATGTCTGGCCAGATCGCCCAGAACACCGTGAGGAGGAGCTGCGTGCCGGAGAGGTCGCGGAGAAGGAGCCACCTCCAGCCGAAGACGATCAGGAGGATCGCCATCGTCGCCGCGGCGTACTCCGCTCGGTACCACGCGGACGTGAGGCGCAGGAACCCGGGACCCCACGGCGGCGCCGGCGCGTCGGAGCTGGCCACGTCCGGACCCATCGCACCGACGACTTAGCGGTTCTCGGCGAGGGGAACGGAGTTCGGCCCCCACCGGGCTCGGGAGAACGCGGGTCTACCCGTACGGGCCGACCTCGTCCAAGAGGTCGACGTGGGCGAGGAGCATTCGGCGGCAACAGTACCGCTGGAGCCCGAGGTTCGTGAGCACGGCGCCGGCCTGCTCGCCGCGGCTGGTGCGCTCCCGGAACTCGTCCCAGTGCTGGCCGATGACGGCGCCGCAGGTGAAGCACCGGACCGGGACCATCATCGTCATCGCGTCGGTTCCTCCAGCTCAGCGGTACGACTTCTGCCGGCGCTTTCGGGCTCCCCGTCCGCCAGGGCGCTTCGGGAGCTTGCGGCGCGGGTCGTTGACGATGAGCGATCGGTCGTACTTCTTGAACATCTCGGCGAGCGCCGGGTCCTTCAGCCACTCGAGGAGGCCCCGCGCGACGGCGGTGCGGGCGGCGGACGCCTGGCCCATGATCCCCCCGCCGACGACGTCGACGGAGATGTTGAGATTCTTCCACTTCTCGCCGACCATCAGCAGCGGCTCCTGGATCTTCTGGCGGACGAGCTCGGGTTCGACGAACTCGAGCGGTTGCTGGTTGATCCGGACCTGTCCCGTCCCCTTGCGGACGGTGGCGCGCGCAATCGCCTGCTTGCGCTTCCCCGTCGTCTGGACGATCTGCGGGGTCTTCAAACGCGGGCCCCCAGGAGGCGCGAGACCTCTTCGAGCGTCGTCGGGGGGCGGAGCGCCGGCCGGGCCTTGGCGTTGTCGATGGATTGGCGCGGCGCGCTCGCGTAGGCGTCGGGGACGCCCATGTAGACCTCAAGGCGCTCGAGCGCATCCTTCCCGCGGGTCTTCAAGTGGGGCAGCATGCCGCGGACCGTCCGCCGGAAGATCCGGTCGGGGTAGCGCGGGAAGTGCGGGCCGGTTCGCTTCGAGCCGCGGGCCCGGTTCGCGATGTAGAAGTCGATGACCATCTTGCGGCCGCCGGTGACGACGGCCTTCTCGGCGTTGACGACGACGATCGACTCGCCGTTCAACAGTCGCTTCGCAATGTGGCTGCACGCCCGACCGAGGATGAGGTCGCTGGCGTCGACGACCGTCGCGGCGGGCGCTGCCGGCGCGGCCGGCTTGGTCGAGACCGGAGTCTGAGCGGCCGGCTTGGCCGGTTTCGGGGTCGCTGAGGCGGTCGATGGGCTCGCGGGCGCCGCCGTCTCGGGCTTCGTGGACTTCGTGATCTTCGGCCCGCGCGCGGGCTTCTTGTCGGGGGTCGGTGGAGCCGCGGTGGGTTCAGGCAAAGAGGCGCACCCCCGAGCCGTCGGGTTTCGCCTTGAGGAGTTCGGAGATTGACAACGCCGTCCCGCCCGCCTGGTGGATCTTGGCGCGGGCGTCGTCGGAGTAGTGGTAGGCCGCGACCGTAAGCGGCTTCGAGAGCGTCCCGTGCGCGAGGACCTTCCCCGGCACGACGAGCGTCTCCTTCGCGTTCGCCAGCCGGTCCAGGTGGCCGACGTTCACGGGCTTCGCCTTCCGCCGCGGCCGCGCGAGCTTCTCGGCCACCGCGAACCAGAGCGGGGCCTCGTGGGCCTTGGCGGCTTTCCGGAGCGCGATGAGCACGTGGGCGAGCTCCGCGTTCTCCTTGCGGATGGTCCGAAGCATACGGCGAGGTCGCCTCGACCCGGGTGCCCGATATAAGGCTTGCCGCCGACGGAGAGTGGGCTCGTCGACCGACGGAGAAACGGGGTCTCCGGCCGCTCCGGAATCGCCCGGAACGCGTCCGGCCGGATCGACCCCGCGCCGGCGAACCGGTCCCCGGAGCGCGAACGCGAATCTCCGACCCGACTAGTTGTGATTGACGAACCGGCCGACTCCGTTGACCCCGTTCGTGCCCTGCGCGCCAGTGCCCGCGGTGCCGGGGGCGCCGCTACCGGGGGATCCGGGGAGTCCGTTCAGGCCCGTCGTGCCCGAGGCGCCGGTGGTACCGGCACTCCCGGTCTTCCCCACCTTGCCCTTGGCGTCTCCAAACTCGAGGAAGATCCCGGTGACGTTCCAGCGGCCACCGGAGGCGACGAACAGCTGCGAGGTTCCCCCGCCGCTCAGCTCGACGGTGTTTCTGCCGGAGGGGATGTTGACCGTGAGTCCGGTGGTGATGCTGATCGGGGTGGTGAGCGTCAGGGGGAGGCGGGTGAGGGTGAAAGTGCCGTTCCCTCCGCCAGCGACCGCGCTCGCGAGGGCCGATTCCGTGCAGGAGTAGACCGACGAGTCTGCGGTGAGCCGCGGCGTTCCGCCGGGAGTGCCGGTGAATCGCGCCGGCGGGGCGGCAGGTGGGAGGTAGGCGAGCAGCAGGAGCGCGACGAGCGCTCCGATTCCGAGGGCGGCCACCCAATGCTTCCTCGCGCTGCTGACGACCACCGCTCCCCGACACGCCGATGGGCGTCCGCTCTTAGAATCGCCGAGCCGCCGGTCGAGTTCCCGTCGTCCAAGTGAGCGACCGTTCCCCCCTGTCCAACCGCAGCGCGGCGGAGCCCGTACCGCTCCTCCCCACCGCCCTCCGAGGCGGCCCACTCCCGACGAAGGGTTAAATATCGAATCCGGAACTCGACCCTCGAGGCCGACATGCGCAAGTTCCTGACCGAGCTCCGGGGAAAGACCGTGATGACGAACGACGGCCAGATCCTCGGCTTGATCGAGAACTTCGTCGTCGACACCCAGACCGGCGCCATCGCCCACGTCCTCGTGACGCCGGGCGAAGACGTCGAGCCGCGCCTGTTCCCGAACGACGCGTCCGGCCGCCTCGTGCTCCCCTTCAAGAGCATGCGCGCGGTCAAGGACGTCGTCGTGATGGAACTTGGGAAGTAGTCCCACTCCCGCGTTCGTTTCCGTCGTCGTCACCGTCAAGAACGAGCAGCGGCACATCGCCCGCCTGCTCGACAGCCTGCTCGTCCAGGAGCCGCCGTTCGAGGTCGTGGTCGTCGACGCGCTCTCGCGCGACGACACCTGGCCGATCCTCACGCGCTATGCCCGAGAACATCCGACCATCGTTCGTGTCAGCCAGAAGTACGGCTCGCGAGGAATCGGGCGGAACACCGGCGTTGCCGTCGCGCGCGGCGAGTTCGTCGCCTTCATCGATGGCGACTGCTTCGCGGACTCCGGCTGGCTCTCGGAGCTGCGCGGGGCCCTCCGCGAGAGCGACGTGGCGGCCGGGAAGACCGTCGCCGTCGGCTCGCTCCAGTATGGACTGCTCGAACGCGTCGAGCTGTTTCAGCGCGGAAACGACGTCACGTTCCCGAGTTGCAACCTCGCGTACCGACGGAGCTTATTCCTCTCTCTCGCCGGGTTCGACCCCCGGTTCATCACCGCCGAGGACATCGACCTCAACTTGCGCGCGGTCGAAAAGGGCGCACGGATCCAGTCCGTCCCGGCGGCGGTCGTGTACCACCAGATGCGGTCGACGTTCGTCCGATTCCTCTACCAGGCGTTCTGGAACGGGTACGGCCGGAAGCAACTCACCGAGAAGCACGGCAGCCTCTGGGGCAACTACCGGATGCGCCGGCTGATGTCGAACCAGAAGACCCCGACGTCCTGGATCCGCCTCGCGGCCGCGTTGCTCGGCTACTTCAGCCGGATGCTCACCGGGGTCGGGGAGCGCCTCACGCCGACGCTCCCGACGGAGAGCCCGCGGGAGAACGGCGCCTCCGCCGACGGTTCGGCGGGACGGGCGTAGGGCGCGGTGCGCCTACCCGGTCTTCAGCAGCTCGGCGACCTTGCCGACCTCGGCGAGGACGCGGGTCGCGTCCGCCGACTGGTCGACGACCGCGACGAGGAGGGCCTTCTTGCCGCTCCCGACGATGATCGTCTTCGAGTCGTTCCCCTCGATGACGATCTTCTCGGGGGGCGCCCGGTTGAGCTCGGTGTTCGCCGTCGCGGCGGCCCCGAGGATCGTGGCGCACATGATCGCGAACGTCTCGGTGTAGACGCCCGCGGGGACGTCCGCGTACAGGACGAGACCGTCCCGGGAGACCAGGGCGGCGGCGATCCCGCCGATCCGGGTCTTGAGGTCCTTAATGACTGCGCCCACGTTGCCCGTTGCCATCATACCCGGTGACCTCTAGTTACATCTCTTCGATGCGGAAACGGCACTCGGACTGGCCCGTGGAGGCACACATCTCTTCCGTGCATTTGACGCGCGACCCCTTAAAACGTTCGTAGAACTCGCGGAGAATCCCCCGCAACCGGTGGCAGGTGGGGATGTCGCTGGGGGAGACCTCGATCGACCCCTTGACGATGGCTTCTCCGTCCTTGAACTGAATCTCTTCAATCCACCCGCGCTCCTTCAGGATCTCGGCCGCGCGCTGGAAGTATTTGGACCGGTCCTTGAGCGCCTCATCGGCCATGTCGGCCCCGACCACCGACCCTTCCTTGAAGAACAGACCGTGGCACGCGTGGGACATCACCCCCTCGTAGAGCTCCTTGACCCGGTGGAGCTCCGATTGATTGAGTTTCACGTAACGCGTGGACACGAACGGCGCACCGACGGGCCAATTATATAGGTATTGGAAAGACGGGGTGACGGAACGGGACGAAGAGCCCCGGGGCGCGCGATTTCCTCGGGCCCTATCGACGTTCTGGGGTCGAACCGACCCGGAGAGCGCCGACTTGGCGATGGGTGGCCCGGAGTCATCGTCGGAGGGGTCATTTATCCGGGACCGGTTCCGAGGACCATGGTCGCGGCTCTGGCCCGTCTCGGAGCCATTCTTGCCCGTCCGCGAGCCGACGCCCAGTGGATGGACGGGTTGTGACCGACGAGATCCCGGACCCGGAAGCCGACCAGGCCGCGTGGGCCCGGCTGGACCACCGATTGGAGGTCGAGCGTCGGGCCCGCAAGCGGTCTTGGTTCCGGAGGGTCGACCCGGAAGGGAGCGGGCCGAAGGGTTCCCCAATTCCACTCGCCGAACCCGACCTCTCCGATCTCCCTCCCGACCTACCGGCGGCCGAGCCGGTCGGCCCCGTCCTCCCCGTCGTCGGGGTGTTCCCCAATCACGAAGCGCTCGCGTACGCGACCCGCTCCGCCGCCGGGGCCGCCCCGTTCCTCATCCTCGTTGGGCTCGTGGGCGCGGTCCTGATCGAGCTCGTCCTGATCGGCGACGGGTCCCTGGTCTTCCTCGTCCTCCTCGGATTCCTGGTCGCCGCTCTCGTCGTGGTAGGGACGTGGGGGGCCCGACTGGTGCGCGCCCGGACCCCGACGGCTGTCGAGTTCGGGTCCTCGGGCATCACGGCGACCTGGGGTCCGTCTCGACCCCGAAGGGTAACGATCCCGTTCGAGCGGATCACGTCGATTGAGGAGCGACAGTGGCAGTGGATGGGCGGCCGGGCCAACTACGCCGTGTTCCACCCGGCATCGCTCTGGTTTGAGGCGGACGGGGCCTACCCGGCCCCGAAGCGTGCGGGTGCCCGATCCGGACCCTCGGTCGTGTACCTGACGGACCAGAATGGCGAGCGGGCGTCGCGAGCCCTCCAGGCTTGGAACGTCACCGTCGGGGCACCTTCCAGGGCCGATGCCCCGTCCCGCTATCTTGGCGTGGCGCCGGGTTGGCGCCGCCGGGAACGGTAACGGGGACCTGGCGGAGGACGCAGCGCCGAATTGGGGTCGGAGCACCGAGCGGCCTGCCGGGCCTCGTCCCGGACGAATCCCGGCGGAGGGCGACCCCCTCGGCCGACGCGTCGCGCAGGGTCCTTATGGCGCGGCCCTTGTCTCGGGGGCGATGACGGGCGCCCGCGACCTGACGAACCGAGTGGCGGGACGCCCGCGATCGTCGGCCGGAACCGGGCGTCTCGACGTTCGGAACCCAGCCACGGGGGAGGTCATTGGGACGGTCCCGCTCTCGGGCGCGGAGGACGTGGCCGCTGCGGTCGCCGCGGCCCGGGCCGCGTTTCCCGCGTGGTCCTCGACCCCCGTGGGAGAGCGTGGGCGCCTGGTGGGCCGGTTCCGCGCGCTGCTCGAACGGGACCAGGAGTCGCTCGCCCGGTCGGTCGTTCGCGAACACGGGAAGACGATGGCCGACGCGGCCGGGTCGGTCCGGCGGGGGATCGAATCGGTCGAATTCGCGGAGGGGGCCGCATCGCTCCTCCCGGGCGCGACGATCGCCAACACCGCGCGCGGCGTGGACGCGGAGATGTTCTCCGAGCCCCTCGGAGTGGTCGTCGGCATCACACCGTTCAACTTTCCGGTGATGGTCCCGCTCTGGATGTTCCCGACGGCGATCGCCCTCGGCAACACGTTCGTCCTGAAGCCGTCGGAGCGGGTGCCGCTCTCGGCGGACCTCCTCGGCGCGCTCTCGGAGGAGGCGGGCTTCCCGCCGGGCGTCCTCAACATCGTTCACGGGGACAAGGACGCGGTCAACGCCCTCCTCGTCGCCCCGGGCGTGGATGCGGTGGCGTTCGTCGGCTCGGCTCCGGTCGCCCGTCACATCTACACCACCGCGGCCGCCGCCGGGAAGCGCGTGCTCGCTCTCGCCGGCGCGAAGAACCACCTCGTCGTTCTTCCCGACGCCGACGTGCCCGGGGCGGTCGATTCGATCCTCTCGAGCGCCTTCGGCTCCGCCGGGGAGCGGTGTCTCGCGGGGAGCGTTGTCCTCGCCGTGGACCCGATCGGCGACGAACTCGTCCGACGGCTCTCCGAGCGCGTCCGGGCCCTCAAAGTCGGGCCGGGCGACGACCCGTCCACCGACGTCGGCCCGGTCGTTCGGCCCGAGCAGCGCGACCGGGTCGAGTCGTACATCCGGCTGGGCCAATCGGAGGGCGCGACCGTGGCGGCGCAGGCCCCGGTCCCGGCGGGGAGCGGGGGGTACTTCGTGGCCCCCACGCTGTTCGACCACGTGCGGCCCTCGATGCGGATCGCGCGCGAGGAGATCTTCGGTCCGGTCCTGGCGGTCGTCCGGGTCGCCTCGTTCGAGGAGGCGCTCGAGGTCGCCAATGCCTCCGAGTTCGGCAACGCCGCGGCGATCTACACCCGCGACGGTGGTCGGGCCCGCGCATTCCGCGAGCGAATCCAGGCCGGAATGGTCGGGGTGAACTTGGGGGTGCCCGCTCCGTCGGCCGCGCTCCCGTTCGTCGGGTGGAAGGGCTCCGCGTACGGCGCTCTGGCGGCCACCGGACCCGAGGCGGTCCGATTCTTCACGCGAACGAAGGTCGTCATGTCGCGCTGGCCGGCCGAGCCGGCCCCGCGTCCACCGGCGTCCTAAGCGTCGGCCGGCGGGGCGCCCGTCTCGGGCGGCGCGGACGGCGGAGCCGCTTCGAGCAATTTCGGCAACTCGGTGAGCGAGCGGATCCGGGTCCCCCCGAGTCCCTCGAAGGCGTTGGTCCGGTCGAGGAGAACGGCCTCCATCCCCGCGCGGGCGGCCGCGCGGACATCGCTCCAGTACAGGTCCCCGACGTACACCACGCGCGCGGTCTTCGACGCGAGGGAGGTACGCGCCGCCCGGAAGGCCGCGGCCGCGGGCAACCGGGGAGCTTCGGGCATCCCCGGGTCGGCGAGCAACGGCACGTCGGGGGGGAGGCCGGTGCGAGCGAGGAACGCGCGGGCGACCGGCTCGGGGAACGGAGTGAGGACGCCGAACGCGACGCCGTGGTCCTTCAACCAGTGGCCAATCCCCGGTACGTCGTCGAACGTCTCGGAGTGCGGGGACGGACGGAGGAACCGGTCGACGACGCTCGCGACCTCGTAGTCGCCGAGCGGTCGACCGGCGACGGCGAGGAGGGTGTCGTGGAGGTGCAGGCGGAAGTCCGCGGCACCGACCGGAGGTTCGGCCCCGACGAGCCCTTGCCAGCGGCGGCGGTCCCACGCGCGGACCGACTTGCGGATCGCGGCCTTCGCGTGGCGCTCCGAGAGGAGCGGGCCCTGCGGCTTCCACGCCCACTGCCAGTGGGCGAGCGTCTGGAACGGAGCCAGCGTGTCATCGAGGTCGAAGAGGACCAGGGGGTCCGCCCCGTCGGGGGGTTCGGGCATGCGCGCCGACCTAGCCCCGTCCGGTCTTCTGGAGCTCGAGCAGGTCCTGCGTCGACACCTTCTCCCCCTTCTTCAGGCGCGCAAGGAAATCGTCCTCGCGGGGGGGCTCGGCGTCGGTCCACGTCGAGGGGGCCCGGCCGCCGCGGGCGGCGTAGAGCATCTTCTCGATGTCCCGGACCTCCTCGATCGCGGCGATGTGGGCGCGGTGGGCGTCGTCGGCCGCCGTCTTGACCTCGATGAGCTTCGCCTGGACGTCGTCCGCCTGCCGGCGGAGGTCGTCGATCAGCTCGTACTGCTTGACCATCAGCTCGTGCTGGTTCTGGGCCTCTTCGGCGAGCTCGCCGACGGCCTTGTGGTGCTTCTCCGCCTCGTCGCGGGCGACGGCGAGCTCCGCGACCGCAGTGTCGACCTCCGGGTCCGCGCGGAACTGCTCGTCCTGCTCCTTGATGGCGGCCTCGAGTCGCTTCATCTCCTCGATGAGGCGCTTCTCCTGCTCGCCGGTGAGCGCCGTGGTCATGTGGCGGAACTCGAGCTCCTTGAGGTCCTTGCGGAGGCGCCAGACCGGGACCGCGCCCTGATTGCGTGGGGCCCGGGTGCGCTTCATCTCGGCGACCTTCTCGGAGAGCACCTGGAGCTTCCCGTTCCACTCCTCGCGGAGCCGCTTCGCCTCCCGGACCGACTCGTTCAGGTCGTCCCGGTGGTGCCGGTGGTCCTGGGCCTCGGAACTGCGTCCGTGGAGCTCGTCGATGATCCGGGCGCGTTCCTCGGCGAAGACGCGGGCTTCCGCGTTCAACTTGTCCCGACGGGCGCGATGGTCGTCCGCTTTCGCGTTCGACTCCGCCCGCTTTCGTTCCAACTCATCCGTGGCGTCGGTCAAGAGAGGCACCGCCCGCCGAGAACTCGGCGGCGTCGGGGGACGAGCGTTCGACAAACGGGGCGGATATAAGCGCTTCCACGACGCTTCGACGACCGGACGACGGTCCGGCATCTCCGGAGCCGCCCGGGCGCTTCGAGTCCCGCGTCACGCTAATAACCCAAGGTCCGGATGAAACGCGCCGTGGAGGAGATTGGCCGCATCTTCGGCGACGTCGGGCTCGGCCAGTTCCACCTCAGCCTGACCCAAGCGGTCGAACGGGGCGACTACCTCACCGTCGAGGACGAGGGCCACGGCGGCGTTCTGTGCCAGCTCGACGACCTCCGGCGGAAGAGCGACCTCGACGTCGAGCACGCCGACGGGCTCGGCCACGGCGCCGACACGCCGATCCACCAGAACCTCATCGGCGTCGCCCGCGTCGTCGGATACCGCGACGGCCAGGGCCTCGTGAAGCTCCCGACCGTTCCATTCCGGCCGGGGGCGAAAGTGTTCCGCGCGGAGGAGCCACTCATCGCCGACGTCCTCGGCCTCAAGCACCGCGGCAACGTCGGAGCGTACGTCGGCCTCCTACGGAATCACTCACTCCGCATCGAGCTCGACATCAACCAGCTCGTCCAACGTCACGTTTCGGTCCTCGCCAAGACGGGCGGCGGCAAGAGCTACCTCTTGGGCGTCCTCATCGAGGAACTGCTCCGCCACAAGGTCACGTGCGTGATCATCGACCCGCACGGGGAGTACGGTTCTCTCCGCAAGGCCGCCGAGTCGAACGGCGTCCACGCCCGCTTCCACGTGGAGGCGCAGGGGTTCCCGCAGCAGATCCAGGAGTACTCCCCCGACGTCAGCCTGAACCCGACGGCGAAGCCGCTCACGTTCTCGCTGCGGCACATCGAGCCGCGCGACCTGCTCGTGTTCATGGGCCTCACGAACGTCAAGTCGTTCCTCGCGCCGCTCAAGCAGATCCTGGAGAGCGTCGGCGCGACGCACCCGGACTACAGCGTGAAGGACCTCGTCCGCGCCGCCGAAGGCGGCGAGGGGGCCGTCGCCGAGACGCTCCACGAACGGCTCGAGTACCTCGAGCAGACCAAGCTGCTCGGTCCGCAGGGGACGAGCCTCTCCGACCTGGTCGTGAAAGGGAAGGCGACGTTGATCAACCTCCGCGGGGTCGCGCCCGACGTCCAGGAGCTCGTCGTCGCCCGGATCGCGTCCACGCTGTTTGACAACCGGAAGAAGGGGAAGATCCCGCCGCTGTTCTTCGTCATCGAGGAGGCGCACAACTACGCCCCGCAGCAGGGGACGGCGACCTGCTCGCGGATCCTGAAGAACATCGCGAGCGAGGGCCGGAAGTTCGGCCTCGGCCTCTGCGTCGTCACGCAGCGCGCGGCCCGCATCGACAAGTCGGTCCTGTCGCAGTGCAATACGCAGCTGATCCTGCAGGTGACGAACCCGCTCGACCTGAAGGCGATCGCCCAGTCAATCGAGGGCCTGACCGAGGGGATGACCGAGATGATCCAATCGCTCCCCGTCGGCGTAGCGCTCGTGACGGGAGGCGGCTACCACACGCCGCTGTTCTGCGAGGTACGGCCGCGCGCGACGCGCCACGGCGGAGAATCCGTGACCATCGTCGAGAACAACTAGCCGACCGACGCCAGGGCCCCTACCGGGGGCCCCAAATGCGACGCACCGTCACCTAAGTAGCGAGGGGGCCCTACCGCGAGAGATGGACAGGCGGAGAGCGGGATGGCTCGCGCTCATCGTCGGACTCGGTATCGGATCATTCTACGTCCCCCTGGCCGTCGGAACCTACTACGGCGTCCCCTTGATCGGTTTCGTCGCCGGCTTGCTGCTGGCCATCGTGGTCGGACTGTCGATGCGGTTCGCGCTCGACTTTCCGTTCGGCTCGTCCCGCGAGGAACTCCTCGACGACCTCACCGGCGAAGACACCGCGGAGCGGACGGCAAAGGACTTGGTGCTGCAGGAGGAACCGGAACTCCGGAAGCCCACCAAGGACCCGACGGCCTGGGACCGGTAAGTCCCGCCGTCGAAACTAGCGCCCTTCGAGATACCCGACGACGGTCCGAACGCCAAAGGCGGTCGCGCCGGGGTTCTGGTACGCCGGCTGCCACTTCCGGGTGGACGGGGTGGTCCACGAGGCTCCGGCGATGTCGAGGTGGGCCCACGGGGTGGTGCCGACGAACGTCTCGAGGAAGGCGGCTCCGGTCAACATCCCGGCTACGGGGAGTTCGGTGCTGTTGCGGACGTCCGCGACGTCGCTCTTGACCAGCTCCCGGTGGTAGTCGGTGAGCGGCATGCGCCACACCGGTTCGCCGGAGCGTGCGGAGGCTTCCAGGAGGCCGTTCGCGAGCTTGTCGTCGTTGCTGACCAGGCCTGCCGTGTCGTCGCCGAGCGCGACGACCTGCGCGCCCGTCAACGTGGCGAGGTCGATGATCTCGTCCGGGTGGTACTTGTCGACGGCGTAGCCGAGGCCGTCGGAGAGGACCACGCGGCCCTCCGCGTCGGTGTTGAGGATCTCCATCGTGTGGCCGTCGTACGCCCGCACCACGTCCCCGGGCCGGTAGGAGGAGCCGCTTGGGACGTTCTCCGCGCAGCAGAGGATGCCGATGACCCGCGGGGCGACCTTCCGGAGCGCCGCCGCGCGCAGGATGCCGAGCACCGCGACGGCGCCGGACTTGTCGTACTTCATCTCCGACATCGACGCCGCGGGCTTGATCGAGATGCCGCCGGAGTCGAAGGTGATCCCCTTGCCCACGATGCAGATCGTCTTGCCAGTGCGTCCGGCGCCGGCGTACTCGATCAGGACCATCCGGGGAGGATGCGTCGACGACCCGCCGCCGACGGCGAGGAGGCCCCCGCACTTCAGCTCGGCGAGCTTCTTCTCGTCGAAGACCTGCACCTTCAGGTCGATGTCCTTGCCAAGCCGGACCGCCTCGTCCGCCAGGCGGGCGGGGGACGCGGTGTCGGCCGGAAGATTCGCGATGTCGCGGGTCCAGACGACCGTCTCGGTGAGGTGGACGGTCCGCTCGAGGCGGCGCTTGAGCCCCGCCTCCTCGCGCGCGTGCTCCTCGCCGAGGAACACGGTCGCTTCTTCGACGCCTCCGTCGGTCTTCGTCTTGTAGCGCAAGAATTCGTAGCCGCCGAGGGCCGCTCCCTCGAGAAGCGCCTCGAACGCCGCCTCGGAGGCGACGGACTCCGCCACGAACGAGGCGAGACGGAACCCGACCGTTCGGGCGCCCTTCCCTTTGAGGGCTCGGACGGCCTCGGCCGCCGCGCGGCGCGCCGTTTCGTGCGTCGCGGCGGTCCTTGGTCCGAGCCCGATGATCACGATGCGGCCCTTGCCGTCGGGCCGGTGGACGACGGTGATCTCCTTCTTGCGGCCCCGGATCTCGCGGCGGTCCCAGGCGGCTTTCAGGAGGCCGTCCGTCGCCGCGTCCTCGCGGGCGAGGGTTCGGGGGAAGGCGTCGTCCTTCTCCGCCCGCTGGAACACCCCGGTGACCGAGGCGTCGACGGAGCCGAGAGTGACGTCCCTCTTGTCGAGGGCGAGCTTCACGAGAGGTCGACCGTGCCTAGAACGACGGTCGGATCTTCTGGCGGTCGATGCGGATGCCCGCGGGGGTCAAGGCGAGCAGGTTCTTCGCGATCCCCGCCACGTCCCCGTTGACGTCCTTCGCGACGTTCTTCAGGTCGACGCTCATGCGGCGCACCGCGCTCGCGTCGTTCGCGATCGACGTGTAGTCGATCATCACGATGTCGCCCTGGTAGGCGAGCTTGGAGATGTTGTGGAGGTCGTCGAAGCGCAGGATCTCGGCGAGGCGGATGGTCCCCTTGGTCCCGGGCCCACCGGCGTCCTCCTCGAAGCCCATCGTCCCGAGGTCGAGGAACGTCCCTTCCTCGAGGGTGTCGTTGCCGTGGTGGCGCCGAAGGAGACCGCTTTTCTTCATCATCGACCGGATCCGCTCCTGTCGACGGTTGCGAGGGGGGTACGCCTTTTAAGACTGCCGCTCGACGGGCGCCGCCGCCGTCGGCCGGACCACGCCACCGTCGACCGGGACGCGCAGGCAGAACGTCACGCGGTACACGTCTTGGCCGTTCTTCCGACCCCAGAGCGTGGCCGATTCCTTCAGCGTGCCGTGGAGCCGGACCTTGCCGAGGCGAGCGAGCGAGCGCGCGGAGAGGGTGTCCGTCAGGTAGAAGTCCCACCCCTCGGGGAGCTCCTCCTTCCACGAGAGGGCCGCCTTCACCGATTTCCGGGACTCCCCCATCAGCGTCTCCCATTGGCGATCGAGGCGCTCGCGCAGCGCGGGGGGTTTCTCGCGCGGTCCATCCAAGGCGGCGCGGAGCTGGATGACGGCCGTGTAGAAGTGACCCGTCCGCCGGCTGCAGTCGAGACAGGTCCGGTGCTCGACTTTGACCTCGAACTTGACCGTCTCCGTCCGACGGGCGCCGCGGAAGACGAGGTCCACGGACGCTTCGAGCTGGCGCAGGAGCGGGTTCAGCCCCGCCTCCGTCCAGCGGATCTTCCGGACCCCGGCCTCGGGGTGAATCACGAGGAGGGGCGTCAGATCGTCCGGAGCGAGTAGCGTCGAGGCGCCCTGACGCTGCCAGAGCTGGCCGATCTTTCGTGCGCCGCACGTGGGGCAGAGGACCACGACGGGACGACCTTCGACATGGACCAGCGAGGCGCGCGTCGCGGCGCATTCTGCACAGACGCCGTCCACGACAGCAACGTCGCTCCGGCCGCAGACGACGCAGAACTCTCCGGACACGTCGACCGACCCCCTCTTACCCCTGCGACACGGCGAAGATCTCGGCGTGCGGCACCCCGCCGAGCGTTCCGGTCCCGTCGGCGGCGACGAAGCCGCCCTTCCGGGCGATCTCGAGGACCCGGGGGCCGAGCAGGTTCGCGGTCGTCGCACGCTGGAGGGCCCACACGAGCTCCTCCTCGGAGACCGCGCGCTCGCCGTAGAAGTAGGAGGTGACGGTCACGGTCCGGCCGGACTTTCCGACGGGGAGTTCCTTGCCAATCAGGTCGGCGTCGCAGGCGGCGACAACGAACTCCGCGCGGACCTTGTGGACCCGCATCACGATCCCTCCTTCCATCCGGGCCTCCCGACGGTTCGATGCCCCGCGGGGGATATCAGGACTGCCGGCGACCGTTCACCGGCGCCGTCCTTATGCTGGGCGGAGCGGCTCAGAAGCGGATCAGCTGCCAGCGACCCGGACGCGTTTCCGCGATCTCGCCCTGGTTGCGGAGCATCGAGAACAGCGCGTCCACCCGGTTCGGGGCGATTCCGCGCTTCTCGGCCTCGGTGTGGAGGAGGCTCAGGTCGAACGTCCCGCCGCCGGCCTCCTGGAGTTCGCGCATCAGGTCCTGGAGCTTCTCGACCCGTTCCCGCTGGTTGTGGGTGACGCCGGTCGCGATGGCGTCGATGTCCATCTTCCCCTCGGTGGTGGTCACGCGGGCGAGGAATCCCTCGACGATCCGGGTCGCCCGCTGCGCGTCCTCGGCGCTCACGACGAGCGAGAGCCGGGCGCGCGCGGCGGCCTCGCTGAGGCGCACCAGTGCCTCGAGCTGCCGCGCGGTGATCGGGACCGGGGCGTCGGGCTCCTCGCCCTGCTTGCGGACCCGGACGTAGAAGTCCTCGAGGATGCGGAGAGACTCGTTCGAGAGCACCGGCCGGATGTTCCGGCGGGCGTAGGCGATGTACTTCCGCAGGAGATCGGGAGGGAACGGGGCCCCTTCCCACGGAGGGAGCGGGCTGTCCTTCGTCATCGCGGCCATCGCGGCGCCCTGCTGGTGGGAGAGCAGAATCCGGTTCGCGAGGAACCGGTCGCGCTTCTCCTCCGGCCGGTCCTTGATCGAGTAGATGACGTCGAACCGGGAGAGGAGCGTCGGAGGAAGGTCGAGCTGTTCGGCGATCGTCTTGTCGGGGTTGAACCGCCCCCACTTCGGGTTCGCCGCCGCGAGCACCGGGCAGCGCGCGTTCAGCGTCGCGGTGATCCCGGCCTTCGCGATGCTCACCGTCTGCTGCTCGAGCGCCTCGTGCATCGCCGAGCGGTCCTCGGGGGTCATCTTGTCGAGCTCGTCGACAATAGCCATGCCGCCGTCGGCGAGGACGAGCATCCCCGCCTCGAGGACCCACCGCCCGCCGGCGAAGTCGTCCTTCACCGCGGCCGCCGTCAATCCCGCGGCGGTCGCGCCCTTGCCGCTCGTGTAGATGCCGCGCGGAGCGACGTCGGCGATGTACCGGAGGAGCTGGCTCTTCGCCGTCCCCGGATCTCCGACCAGGAGCACGTGGATGTCGCCGCGAATCCGGATGCCGTCGGCGTGGCGCTTCTCGACGCCGCCGAAGAGCTGGAGGGCGATCGCCTCCTTCTCCTCCTCCATCCCCTTGATCGTCGGGGCGAGGGAGAGGACAACTTTGTCCACGACCGTCGGGTCGCCGCGGAAGGCGAGGATCGTGCGCTCCTCCGCCTCGGAGATCTCGATCTCGTCGTACTCCCGCTGCTTGTACTCGAGGGAGTTGCCGTGGAGCATCAGGTCGAACGTGGTGCTGCGGACGATCCCGGCGCGGGAGGCGGTCGCGCGCTGCATGCTCTTCAGCACGCCGTTCGCGACGACCCGGTTCCCGGGCGTGACCTGACCGGTGAGATCCTCGGTAAGCAGGACCGAGAGGCCCTGCGGGTGGGCGCCCCCCTTCAGCGTCTCCGGGTTCTCCTGGATCTCGATCCGTTGCGAGTCGATGTAGGTCGACTTCTCGGGCAACAGGCGGAACCGGGTCCGCCCGGCCGGTTTCCCGCAGCCGCCCTGCGAGGTCGGGCATTCGAGCGGCTCGCGGAAGACCGTGGAGCCGTCGTCCTGGGGCTCTCGGACCTCCGCGCGGCAGGCGAGGCAGGAGAACACGGCCTCCCGGATCTGCGGCCGAACTTCGGTCGCCTTCCGGACGATCCCGTCGAGCGCCACGAACTGGTTCAGGTCGGCCTCGCGGATCATCCGGATCTGCTTCTTCGCCGTCGAGGGGAGACCAATCACTCGGAGCCGAAGGCCCTCGGTCTCGGGTCCCGCGGCCGGGATCAATTCCCGCATCGCCCGGGCGCCGGCCGCGATGACCTCCTCCGGTCGCTCGAGGAGGAGGTCCGCGAGAGGAGTATCGGCGGACTCGATGACGGAGAACGGGACCTCCAAGGACCGTTCCTCGGGGAACCGGTCCGCGAGCTCGAGGATCCGGGGTCGGAGCTCGCCCTCTTCGAGGACGGCGGTCCACCGGCCGACGAGGTCGATGCGTTCCACGAGCGTTCGTGCGGCGGTGACCATCGGACCTCCTACGGTTCCAGCCGGTAGCGGTCGCGGGGGAAGAGGCGCACTTCACGGATATTGGGGACCCCTGTCAAGGCCTGGGTGAACCGGTCGATACCGAACCCCCATCCGCCGTGCGGGGGCATGCCGTACCGGAACGCCTCGAGGTAGCCGGGGAACGACGCGGGGTCGAGTCCGGCCGAGAGGATGTTGGCCGTCAGTCGGTCGAGCCGGTGCTCGCGTGGGCCGCCGCTCGCGATCTCGAGCCCCGAGAAATCGAGGTCGAAGTACTCGGTGAGCTCCGGGCGGTCGTCCTGCCGCCGGGCGTAGAACGTCGTCGCCTTGGTCGACGTCGGGAAGTCGGTGATGAAGTACAAGGGGACCCCGAGCTTCTGCTGGACGAGCTCGCCGAGCTTCCGCTCGTCCTCCGTTCCCATGTCCTGGTCCGTCCCCGGTCGCCCGAGCCACTCGACGACCGTCGAGAACGGAAGCCGCGGGAACGGGCGGGGCGGGTCGGCGAGCCGTGCGACGAGGGGATTGCCGGTCTCGGTGAGCCGGGTCCGCGCGTGGGCGATCGTCCGGGCGACGGCTTCTTCGAGCGTCACCCGAAGGTCCTCGGCCGACTCGATGAACGCCATCTCCCCATCGAGCATCGCGATCTCGGTGATGTGCCGAACCGTGTCCGACGGCTCGGCCCGGAACACCGGACCGATCTCGACCACCCGCTCAAAGCCCGCGGCCATCAGCATCTGCTTGTACAGTTGCGGACTCTGCGCGAGGTAGGCCCGCTCGCCGAAGTAGTCGATCGGGAACAGGGTCGCCCCTCCCTCCGCCCCCTGGCGGAGGATCTTCGGCGTCTCCACCTCGATGAAGCCGAGGTCCCGGAACGCGATTCGGAACCCCTCGAGGACCGCGCCCCGGAGCTCGAAGATCGCCCGGTTCGCGGGCTTGCGGAGGTCGAGGACCCGGTGGTTGAGGCGCGTGTCGAGGTCGGCGCCGACCTTGTCGACGACGCCGAGCGGCAGCGGGACCTCGGCGATGCTCAGGACCCGCGCGCTCGTCGGGAACAGCTCGACGCCGCGGTTCGACTTCTCCGACCGCTTCGCGACGCCCTCGACCTCGACGACCGACTCGCGCGACGCGGCCTGGAACAGGTCGAACAAGGCCGGGTCGGCGACGCCCTTCTTCAGTGTGACCTGGGTGGTGCCCGTGCCGTCGCGGACGAGGGCGAAGGCGACGCCGCCGAGCGCGCGGTAGTCCTCGAGATGGCCGGCGATCCGGACGGTTACCCCGTCCAGGGTACGCAGCTCACGCGCGAGCCGGCGCTGGGACGCCATCGGCCGGCACCCCCTTGCGCGCGAGCGCCGCCTTCACGAGCTCCAGGTAGAGCGGGTGCGGGGCCTCGGGTCGGGAGAGGAACTCGGGGTGGTACTGCACCCCGAAGAAGAACGGATGGTCGACGAGCTCGAACACCTCGACCCGCCCGTCGGGAGAGCGGCCCGTCGCCCGCAGTCCGTGTTCCCGGAACCGGTTCAGGTAGGCCGGATTGATCTCGTACCGGTGACGGTGGCGCTCGGAGACCTCGGTACGTCCGTAGAGCTGGGCGATGCGGGACTCCTCCGTGAGCGAAACCTTCAGCGCGCCGAGCCGCATCGTGCCGCCCATCGTGGCGAGGGTCTTCTGGTCCTCCAAGAGGCATACCACGGGGTCGGGGGTGGCCGGCTCGACTTCGGTGGTGTTCGCCTGGGGAAGGGCGAGAACGTGGCGGGCGAACTCGACGGCGGCCATCTGGAATCCATAGCAGACGCCGAGGAACGGAATCCCCGTCTCGCGCGCCGCACGGATGGCGAGGACCTTCCCCTCGACGCCGCGGGCGCCGAACCCTCCGGGAACGAGGATCGCATCCGCCCGTTGCACGCGAGCGAGCGCCGCCGGGTCGCGCGTGAGGTCTTCGGCGTCGTACCAGTCGAGGTGGATGGTCGCGCCGAGATGCCCCTGGACGTGGTGGAACGCCTCGATGTGCGAGAGGTAGGCGTCGCGGAGGTCGGTGTACTTTCCCACGACGGCGACGCGAATTTCGGCCGAGTCCCGGCGGTACGTGGTCAGGAACTCCTTCCACGCGGTATAGTCGGGTTCGCGGTCGGTGAGTCCGAGGAGCTTCGTCAGCTGCTGGCCCACGCCCTGGGCCTCCAGGACCAGCGGCACCTCGTAGATCGTCGACTGGTCCGGGACGGAGATCACCGCCTCCGGGGAAACGTCGCAGAAGAGGGAGATCTTCGCTTTGATGTCCGGCGCGAGCGGCGCGGGGCCCCGCGCGACGATCATGTTCGGGCGAATGCCAATCGCCCGGAGCTCGCGGACCGAGTGCTGGGTCGGCTTTGTCTTCGCTTCGCCGACGGGGCCGACGACCGGGACGAGCGTCGTGTGCACGAACGCCGTGCGCGCCTCGCCGAGCTCGTAGGAGAGCTCGCGGAGCGCCTCGAGGAACGGCATCGACTCGATGTCTCCGACCGTGCCGCCCACTTCGACCAGAACGACGTCGGCGCCGGTCGCCTGCGCGACCTCGCGGATCGACCGCTTGATCTCGCCGGTGACGTGCGGGATGATCTGGACCGTGTTCCCGAGGTAGTCGCCGCGCCGCTCCTTCTCGATGACGGCGCGATAGACTTTCCCCGTCGTCAGATTGTGCGTCCCGCTGAGGCTCTGGTCCAGGAACCGCTCGTAGTTGCCGAGGTCCAGGTCGGCTTCGGTCCCGTCGTCCAGCACGAACACCTCGCCGTGCTGGTAGGGGTTCATCGTCCCCGCGTCGACGTTGAGATACGGGTCGACCTTGAGGATCGTGACGGCGATGCCGCGGGCCTTCAGGAGGCGGCCGAGGGACGAGGTCGTGATCCCCTTGCCGAGGCCGGAGATCACACCTCCGCTCACCACGATGACTTTCATGGTTCGCACCGCGGGGGGGAGCGGGGTCGAGAGATAAAGTCTATCGAAAAGGGGGCGCGAAACGGTGCCCCGCCGAGACACCGGCGGGTCGTTCGACCCGCCTTGAGAGCGGCGAACAGAGGAACCTGCTCAACTCGATGCGGTCGACTCGAGTGCGCGCTGGCACCATCGGCAGTTGTGCAGCCACGGCTCGTTCATCGTACCGCACGAGGCGCACTTGATGTACTGCTGGCTTCCCTGCGCGGCCTGGGGCGTCTCGACGCGCGCCTTCATGATCGTCTCGGGGCCCGAGGGGCCCGCGACCCACGTCTGGCCCGCCGTCTCGCCGGCGAACGACGGGGGCGCCTCAGCGGCCGCCGGCGGGGCGACCTCCATCGGCGCGGCGCGCACGCGCGGCTTCGCGACGATGCCGACGACCAAGAGGAAGCTGCCGAGCGCGGCGAGGATGATGCCGACGAAGGTGAGGATGACGAACCCGTCCGTCTGGACCGTCGCCGTGACGCCCGGGCCGTTCGTGACCGAGAAGGCGTACGTCCCACCGGAGTCGACGGCAAAGGAGAGCGAGCCGGAACCGCCGTGCCCGACGGCGATGGCCGACCCGGAGCTGGCGCAGTCGGCGTTCGGGCAGTCGTAGACGCTGAACGTCTCGTTCGAGTTTCCGCCCGACCACGAGACGGTCATCGTCCCGTCGATCAGCGTATTCAACGTCGCGCCGGCCGCGCTCGGAGCGACGGGCACGGCGACGGTGTTGGTCTGCTGGAACGTCAGTCCGGCCGCCAAGACGCCGATGATCAGCAGGACGGCGCCGACGATGACCAAGCCCTTTCGCATGGGCGTCGGTAGCGGCCGCTCCTCAAAACAGTTCGGTGACTCGGAGATTCTCTCGGCGACGGCATGTCACGCGGGCACCGAACGACCGGACGGAGCGCGCTTCGTGCGACCGAATTCCGGCAGCGATGCGATCCGTTCCGCCGGGAACACCGGCCCGTCCACGCACACATGGTACGGGCCGAGCGCGCAGGCGTCGCACATCCCGAGGGCGCACTTCATGTGCCGTTCGACGGAGCAGACGACCGGGACGCTCCGGGGGCCGGCGGCGGCGACGACCTTCTGCATCATCACTTCCGGTCCGCACGTCCAGACGACGTCGAAGGGAGAGTCCGCGAGCAGCCGCTCGACAAGGCCCGTGACGTACCCACGCTCGCCGGCCGTCCCATCGTCCGTCGCGACCACCACCGTCGCCCCGGCCGAACGGAGGCGTTCCTCGAAGAGGAGTTCCTTCTTCGTCGTCGCGCCGAGCGCGGCGGTGAGGGTCGAGCCGTTCGCGAGCGCGGCCTCGGCCGCCGGGGCGAGCACGGCGGTGCCGGAGCCGCCCCCAACCAGCAGGATGCGACGGGGGGAAAGATCGAACGAGGTTCCGTAGGGTCCGCGGACGCCGAGACGCGTCCCGACCGGAAGGTCGAGGATCCTGCGACTGGTCCCGCCCATCGCCTTCACGGTGACGCCCTTGCGAGCTCCGACGTAGGCGAGTGACATCGGGAGTTCGTCGTCCCCCGGGACCCAAAGCATCACGAACTGCCCGGGTCGCGCCGGTCGCGGGTCGTCGAAGCGGAGCGTCACCGTGCTCGGAGTTTCGACGACCCGCTCAACGACGGAGACGACCGTTCGCACGAGAGCGCCGTGCCGAGCCGGGGATTAAGTGGTTCGGACGGCGGCCCCGGGGGCGGGGTGGGCGGCGCCGACGGCGGCCCCCCACGAGGGGAATCCCAGCGCATCGAGCCGGGGTGGGAGTTCGGCCGCCAAGCGACCGAACACGCCGATCCCGTCGAAGGCCACGGCGGTGCCGACTTCGACCGCGCGCGCCCCAGCGAGCGCGTACTCGATGGCGTCGTCGACCGTACGGATCCCGCCAATCCCGACGACCGGAATCTTCAGAGCTTCGTACAGCTGCCAGACGACCGCGAGGCCCACCGGCTTGATCGCGGCGCCGCTGAGCCCTCCAAGACCGTGGGCCAGCACCGGCCGCCGCAGGTTGAGGTCGATCGCCAGCGCCCGGAGCGTGTTGATCGCGCTGACGGCGGCGGCGCCGCCCCGTTCGGCGGCAAGTCCGAGCGCGACCGGGTCGGCCGTGTTGGGAGTGATCTTGGCGATGACCGGTACGGTGACCGCACGGACCACCGCCCGAACGACGCGCTCCACCTCGGCCGGGTCGGAGCCGACCTCCGAACCGAGTCCCTTTGCGTGCGGGCAAGAGAGGTTCAACTCGAGCGCGAGAACGCCGGTCGACGCCATCCGACGGGCCACCGCGGCAAACGCATCCGCGTCTCCCGCGAACACCGAGCCGATCGTGGGGACGCCCGCCGCGACCGCGACCGCCACCTCGCGGGGGTACTCCTCGATCCCCGGGTTCGGCAGGCCCATCGCATTCAGCATCCCCCACTGCTCGTAGGTGTCGATGGTCGGGTTCGGGTAGCCGTCCCGCGGCGCCTCGCCGATCGACTTCGTCACGACGCCGCCGGCCCCGGCCGCGTAGGCGCCCTTGAGCGACTCCCCGCTCTCCCCCCAAATCCCAGACGCAAGGAGGAACGGGTTCCGCAGCCGGATTCCCGCGAGTTCTACCCCGACAGCCGCCACGGTCGACGTCGGACCGTCGGTCGACTTATATCGGTACTGCCGGTGGTGCGGCCCCGCGATGCATCTCGACAAACTGACCGATGCCGCCCGCGCGGCGTTGGAGCGGGCGTTCGCCCGCGCCGCTGACCTTCGGCACCTCGCGGTCGAGCCCGAGCACCTGCTTCTCTCCCTGCTTTCGGACGAGAACGGACCCGCAGTCGAGATCGTCCGTCAGCTGCAGGCGGACCCGGCGAAGCTCCAGGCGAAGCTCGAGGAACACCTGGCCACCCTGCCGACGGCCGACCACGTGGCGGCCTCGGAGCAGTACATCTCGCGGCCCCTGACCGCAGCGATCGAGGCCGCCGAGTCCGAGGCCGCGAAGAAGAAGGACCGCTACACGAGCGCGGAGCAGCTGCTCACCGGCATCGCATCGACCCAGTCCGAAGCGCGAGAGATCCTCGCCGATGCGGGCGTCCGCAAGGCCGGGATCGCCGAGGCGTTGAAGGCGCTCCGTGGCGTCACGGGCTCCGTTGAGAGTCGGAAGGACGAGGCGCAGTACAAGACGCTCGAGAAATATTCCCGCGACCTCACCGCCCTCGCGCGACTCCGCAAGCTCGACCCGGTGATCGGCCGGGACGACGAGATCCGGCGCGTCATCCAGATCCTCTCGCGGCGCACGAAGAACAACCCGGTCCTGATCGGCGACCCCGGCGTCGGGAAGACGGCGATCGTCGAGGGCCTCGCGCTCCGCATCGCGACGAAGGACGTCCCGGACTCGTTGAAGGAGAAGCGAATCCTCGCGCTCGACCTCGGCGGCCTACTCGCCGGGGCGAAGTTCCGCGGGGAGTTCGAGGAGCGGCTCAAGGCGGTCCTGAAGGAGGTCGAGCTCGCGGAGGGAAAGGTCGTCCTGTTCATCGACGAGTTGCACACCCTCGTCCATGCCGGCGCGACCGAGGGCGGTGCGCTCGACGCCTCGAACTTGCTGAAGCCGGCCCTGGCCCGGGGGACCCTCCACTGCATCGGCGCGACCACGATCCAGGAATACCGCAAGTACATCGAGAAGGACGCGGCCCTGGAGCGCCGGTTCCAACCGGTCGTCGTCGCCGAGCCGTCGGTGGAGGACACGATCTCGATCCTCCGCGGGCTGAAGGAGCGCTACGAGCTCCACCACGGCGTCGTCATCCACGACAACGCGCTCGTCGCCGCGGCGACCCTCACCGCCCGGTACATCTCCGACCGCCACCTCCCCGACAAGGCGATTGACGCCGTCGACGAGGCGGCCTCGATGGTCCGGCTGGCGCTCGACTCCCGGCCCCCGGAGCTCGACCAGCTCGCCCGAAGGGTTCGTCAGCTCGAGATCGAACGGGCCGCATTGGCCCGGGAAAAGGACGCGGCGTCCGTCGACCGGCTGAAGCGTCTCGAGAAGGAGCTCGCGAATCTGAAGGAGCGGGAGACCTCGCTCACCGCGCGCTGGAAGCGAGAGAAGGAGGCGGTCGAGGCGGTCCGGACCCTCCGGCAGCGCCTCGACGTGATGAAGGCCGAGGAAGAGTCCGCCGAACGGTCCGGCAATCTCGAGGCTGCGGCGCGACTCCGCTATGGCACAGTCCCCGCACTCCAGCGGGAGCTCGACGAGAAGGCGAAGTCGCTCCAGAAGTCCGACGACGACACGCTCCTCCGGGAGGAGGTCGACCAGGAGGACGTGGCGCAGGTCGTTGGGAAGTGGAGCGGGGTCCCCGTCTCCCGAATGCTGGAGACGGAGACGAAGCGCCTCCTCCAGATGGAAGAGGAACTCCGCAAACACGTCGTCGGCCAGGACGAGGCGATCCGCGCCGTCGCCGCCGCGGTCCGAAGGTCCCGGAGCGGCCTCGGTGACCCGAATCGCCCGATGGGCGCGTTCCTGTTCGTTGGACCGACGGGCGTCGGGAAGACGGAGCTCGCGAAGGCGCTCGCGGGATTCCTCTTCCACTCCGAACGAGCGCTCGTCCGGATCGACATGACCGAGTACATGGAGAAGCACACCGTCGCGCGGCTCATCGGAGCGCCGCCCGGCTACGTCGGCTACGAGGAGGGGGGCCAGCTCACCGAAGCCGTCCGGCTCCACCCGTACACGGTGATCCTGTTCGACGAGATCGAGAAGGCCCACCCCGACGTGGTCAACGTCCTCCTGCAGCTCCTCGACGACGGCCGCCTTACCGACGGCCAAGGGCGGACGGTCGATTTCCGGAACGCGCTCGTCATCATGACCAGCAACCTCGGCACCGAGCTGCTCGCCGCCGCGAAGACCGAGGAGGCCCGCCGGACCGCGATCGAAGGGGCGCTGCGCACGTTCTTCCGGCCGGAATTCCTCAACCGGCTCGACGACACGGTCGTCTTCCACCAGCTCACCGAGCCGGAGATTGAGAAGATCGTCGACCTCCAGCTCGCGCTCGTCCAATCCCGGATGCGCGACCGGCGGATCGAGATCCGGGCCACGGAGGGGGCCCGCAAGCTCCTCGCCGCCGAGGGGTTCGACCCGGACTTCGGCGCCCGTCCGCTCAAGCGCACGATCCAGCGCCTCGTCCTCGACCCGCTGACGGTCCGACTGCTGGCCGGCGAGATCGCCGACGGTTCGAGGGTCACGGTCGAGGCGCGGGGTCAAGAACTCCGACTCGTCGCGTCGACACCGAAGGCGGGGGAGTAGCGGATCGTGTCGACCGCGGTGACCGTCGCCATCGTCGGCGCCAAGGACCAGGCGAAGGAACTCGGCAAGAAGGGGACGACCTCCGACGTCACGCTATTCAACGCCGTCCGCGACGGCCACGCGGTCACGCTCATCGAACCGACGCAATTCCCCGAGAAGTTCGCCTCGCTCCTCTTCACCCTCGCCATGGCCGACCGGACCGTCTTCCTCGTCGATACGATCGGTCGCGAGATCGCGGAGACCGCCGCGGTGATCGACCTGTTCGACACGCCCGTCGACATGGTGCTCGCCGCCGGAGTTGGGGAAAGCGAACTTCGGAAGGCGTTCAAGGGGACCCGCCTCGAGACCGCGCCGGCGATGGCGCTCGACTACCCCAAGCTTCGCGCGACCATCGACTCCTGGACGTCCGGAGAATCGCCGGGCCCGACCATGGTCCGACTCGACCATGCGTTCCCGGTGAAAGGCGTCGGGGCCGTGGCGCTCGGCGTGGTGCGTCGCGGGACGCTGAACGCGCACGAGAAGCTCCGGCTCTATCCCACGGACAAGCTCGTCGAGATCCGGTCGCTCCAGGTCCACGACGTCGACGTGAAGAGCGCCCAGTCCGGGGAACGCGTCGGCGTGGCCGTGAAGGGCGTGGACGCCGACGAACTGTCGCGCGGCCAGGTGCTCGCGCCGGAAGGGACGCTCCGCGTGGGGACCGAACTCGTGGTGACGCTCGACAAACGGTGCCGGTACTACAAGGGAGACATTTCGGAGGGCCTCGTCGGGAACCTCCTTGTCGGTCTGCAATTCGTGCCCGCGACGGTCACGGCGGGAAAGGCCCCCGGTCCGATCACGGTGACGACCGACCGCCCCGTGGCCTTCGCGCCTGGCGATCCGGCCATCTTCGCCGACCTCTCCGCGGCCCCGGGCCCGCGCGTGGCGGGGCGCCTGCTCCTGCCCAGCGCCTAGAGCCGCCGCGGCCCATCCGGCGCCGCGATTACGGCTTCTTCTTCTCCTTGCTCTTCTCGTTGCAGCCGCAGGTATCGCACATCGCTCGGCACCTCCGGTCGTCGAGACGGGCCCACCGTATCTCAATCCCCGCGCGGACTCCCAGACGGTGCGTCCACCCGAGGAAGAAACTCTGGGCGGGCGGAGATCCGGTCGGGTCGCGATTCAGGCGAACATGGTGACGGACTCCTTGTGGAGTTCCTCTTCACCGATGACCTTCTCGACCGCGCGCTCGAAGTCGACGACGGACACGGTCTCGCGCTCTTCCCGGATCGCCCACATGCCGGCCTCCGTGCAGATCGCGCGGATGTCGGCCCCCGTGGCGCCCTCGCACCGGTTGGCGAGCGACTCGAAGTCGATCGCCTCCTTGAGGGCCATGCCGTGGGAGTGGATCTTGAAGATCTCGACGCGGCCCAGGTAGTTGGGGACCGGGACCTCGATGATCCGGTCGAACCGGCCCGGGCGGAGCAGCGCCTCGTCGAGGATGTCGGGGCGGTTCGTCGCCGCGATGATCTTGACGTTGGAGAGCGGCTCGAAGCCGTCCATCTCGGCGAGCAGCTGCATGAGGGTCCGCTGGACCTCGCGGTCGCCGCTGGTGGCGACCTCGAGCCGCTTCGCGCCGATCGAATCGACCTCGTCGATGAAGATGATCGTCGGGGCCTTCTCGCGGGCGAGCTGGAACAGCTCCCGGACGAGGCGCGCGCCCTCGCCGATGTACTTCTGAACGAGTTCGCTGCCGACCAAGCGGACGAACGTCGCGTGGGTGTGGTGCGCCACGGCCTTCGCGATCATCGTCTTGCCGGTGCCGGGCGAGCCGATCAGGAGAACGCCCTTCGGCGGGTCGACGCCGACGCGCTTGTAGAGGTCGGAGCGGAGGAGCGGATACTCGACGGCCTCGCGGATCTCGCGGACCTGGTCCGTGAGCCCACCGATGTCCGCGTAGGTGACCGACGGCTTGTCGACGATCTCGCTCGCGGCGACGAGCGGGTCGAGGGAGGCGGGGAGGACGCCCATCACGGCGAGCGTCTGCTTGTTGAGCGCGACGCGCGAACCGACGGTGATCTTCTCGTGCTCGACCGTCTCGGCGGAGTTGACGACGAAGTCCGGGCCGGTGGAGGACTTGACGACGACGCGCCCGTCCGTGAGGACGTCGCGGACGCTGCCGACGATGAGCGGAGGGTAGCGGAGCCGGTCGAGCTCCGTCTTCAGCCGCTTGACCTCGCGCTGGAGTCGGAGGATCTCGGCCTCCATGTAGTGCCGCTCGCTCTCGACGCGCTTGATCGCCTCGGCGAGCTGGCTGTTGCGAAGTTCGAGGAAACTGACGCGGTCGAATCCTTCTCCGGACGACGCCGACGCATCGGAATCCGCCATCAGTTTCGAACCGATCCTCGCCGCCGGGTACCCGACGACAATTGTATCGATAGACGAGAGCGCCGCCGCTTATAAGAGGTCGGGGTTCGAGTGGCGGGAATGGGCTCGCTCCGAGACGGTTCGACGACCGTCGCTGCCGCGTTCGCGCCGGGGCACGTCACCGGACTATTTTCCCCGCGCACCGAAGCGCGCGACCCCCGGGCCCGCGGTTCCGTGGGCGCGGGACTTGTACTCGAGCTCGGCGTGCAGGCAGTCGCGCGCTGGACGCCCGGCGCGGCCGACCGAGTCACGGTACGCACGACCCCGTCAATCCGCCTTCCCATCTCACTCGACGCTGCGATGCGTTCGAAGGGCGAGCGTCGGGGCCGCCTCTCGATCTCCTTGACCCATCAACTTCCGGTAAGCCAAGGGTTTGGGATGAGCGCCGCCGGCGCTCTCGCCACGGCGCGAGCCGCCGCGAAGGCGATCGGTCCCGGATCGCGACCCTCTCTGGAGATCGCCCACCTGACGGACCTGTTCGGGCACGGTGGGCTCGGCGGAGTGGCGGCGATCGGCGGGGGCGGACTCGAAATCCGCGAGCGGGCGGGAATCCCCCCGTGGGGGCGCGTCCGGCGCGTTCGATTCCCGTACTCCGTGTTCGTGTCGGCGGTCGGGAAACCGATGCCCTCCCCAACCCTCCTGGAGAATCCCCGGCTCGTCGCGCGCGTGGACGCCGCCGCGGTCGAGGGGCTTACCTCCCTTCGGAAGAGCCCCACACCGGCCGCGTTCCTCGCCGCGTCCGAGCGGTTCACCGACCAGGTCCGGCTGGGACCGGCTTCGCTCGAGCGTCGGATCGCCCGATTGCGCCGCACGGGTGCCTCGGTCGCCCAGGCGATGTTCGGCCGCGCGATGTTCGCCGTGCCTCGGACTCCGGAAGCCCGCGAACGTCTGCTCCGTGCTTTGGTCCGGGAACGGCTCTCCGCCGTCGAGGTCGCGGTGCTGCCTCCGTCGTCCGAAACGCTTTAACCCCCACGCCAGTCGGGCCCGTCCCATGACGCGGAAGCCGGCCCGGATGTACCGCTCGATCGAGGGGCAGGTGTACACCCGGCAGGAGTACATGGGCGGCATTCCGCAGTGCCGGATCACCCAATTCGACACGGGCAATCTCCGCACGGTGTTTCCGCTGTCCCTCTCGCTCGGTTGCGAAGAGGCGGCGCAGGTCCGCGACACCGCCCTGGAGGCGGCGCGCATCAGTGCGGTCCGCGTGATGGACAAGACCGCCCCGAATCTCTACCACCTGAAGATCCGTCGCTACCCGCACCAGATCTTGCGCGAGCACAAGATGGCCATGGGCGCCGGAGCCGACCGTATCTCGGACGGAATGCGAGGCGCGTTCGGGAAGCCCGTCTCCCACGCAGTCCGCGCCCAGATCGGGATGGAGCTGCTGACGATCCACACGACCGACGACCACCTCGCCGACGCGAAGGAAGCGCTCCGAAAGGCCTCCCACAAGCTGCCGACCCCGACGCGCCTCATCATCCGTCACCGCCCCGTCGCGGCGTAGAGACCCACCGGCGCCTGAGCGCCGTGCGTCGAATCTTCTCGGTCAGCCGCCGGCCGACACCGGAGCCCGGGCGATCAGGACCGGGCACGTGACGTGGTGGCTGACCGCGTCGGAAACGCTGCCGAGCAGGAGGCGCTTCGCCGTGGAGAGCCCGCGGGAGCCGAGGACGAGCAAGTCGGTCGGGTGCTTCTCCACGTGGGCGATGATCTCGTCGACCACGACCCCCTCCATGCACGTTCCCGTCGAGTTCGCGACGCCGGCGGTCTGCGCCTTCTTGACCGCCTTGTCGATGATGCCGCGGTAGTAGTTCGTCTCCGCCTCGGGGACCTCGGTCGGCACCCACGGCTCGGCGGAGGAGACGAACACCTGCTGGAGCGGCGCGACGGCGATGACCGCGAGGTCGCTTTGGTAGCGCCGTGCCAGGTCGATGGCGAGATCGAGCGCGAGTTCGCCCATCTTCGAGCCGTCGATGGCGACCGTGATCCGGGCGAACGGGGGAAGACCCATCGGAACGCGGACCGGCTCCGGGTACATGGGAGTTTGGGGCCGGGTCCTGCGCGAAAAAACCCGACGGAACCCTTAAGCCCGGAACCTTCCCATCGTGAGCCTGAGGCGACCTCGTGCCCCCGACGTGCAGCAACTGCGGCGCGAGCGACTTCGTCTGGGCGAACGAACTCAAGACCGGAATGACGGGCGGCGGGACCCTCTCGCTCCGCTCCCGCGGCGAAGTTCCCCTCGGCACCCGGATTTGCCGGACCTGCGGGCACGCGGACCTGTTCCTGCGGGACCTCGCGATCCTGCACCAACCCCATACCTGGCGACCCGGCGAGTTTGTTCCGATCACACCCAAAGCAGCGCCCGCCAAGCCGGCCGCCCCGCACGTGCATCCGACTCCGCCCCCGTCGCCTCCCCCTCCTCCCCCGGCAGCTCCCGCTCCCGCGCCGACGCCCTACGCGCTCACTCCCCCCCCGTACGCCCCGCTCGCGGCCGCGCCGGCGGTCTCCGGCGAGACCGAGGCCTCCCGCGAGACCGACCCGGCGCCTCCCATGCCATCGGACCCGGCGACCGAGTCGCCTTCTTCGGAGAGTTCCGGCGACACGGAGTCGACAGCCCCCGCGAAGCCGAAGACGGCCCGCAAGCGCGGGACGAAATCGAAGGCGTCTAGCGACGCGTAGGCGGGATCGCGGCGACCGCCGCGCTGTCCGTCGAGGCCCACTGGAGCAGCGGCACCAGCGCCCGTCGGAGCGTCAAGCCCCGGTCGGTGAGCCGGTACTCCACCCAGCGCGCGCCGTCGGGACGGACGTCCCGGCGGACGAGCCCGAGTTCTTCGAGTTCCCGGAGCCGGGCGGTGAGCGCCTTCGCGCCGACGCCGTCGAGCGCCTCCGCGAGCTCGTGGAACCGGTTCTGGCGGCGATTGCCCAGGACCCCGATCAACGGGAGGGTCCACTTCTTACCGATCGCATCCGCGACGCCGCCCGCCGGGTCGATGCAGTACTCCCGCCCGTCCTCGCGAATCATGCAGGCGACGGTCGGGTCGGTGGCGGGGGCGACTCGTCGGACCGACATTCCGCTCGAACGCCCCGGCGTGGGAATAGCGGGGCATGGATTTGAACCATGGATCTACGGGTTATGAGCCCGCCGGGATTTCAGGACCGTCGGGGGGACGCCCCGACGGCTTTCCTGACTACCCCACCCCGCTACGGCGCGCGGGAGTCGCGCACGGTATATGAGTCTTGACGAATCGCGGCGCATGTCTCGCGCGCGCCCGTCGGCGAACGTCGTCCCCGAGCGTCGCCGCGCGGCTCGCGCCACCTCGACCCGCGCTGCGGACGAGGCGACCATCCGCTGGTTGCTCGGCTCCTCGGAGCCCTCGATTCGGTATCGAGCCCTCCGGGATCTGGCAGGCCGGCCGGAGCGCTCGCGGGAGGTCGTGGCGGCGCGCCGGGCGATCCCGCGCGGCGCCTGGGTCCGCCGGATCCTGGCGAAGCAGAGTCGCGGCGGCCACTGGGAATCCCCGGAGGACCTCTACCGCCCGAAGTACCAGGCCACGATCTGGAACGTCCAGGTCCTCGCCCTGCTCGGCGTCACGCGCAACGAACCGAGAATGGCCGCCGCCTGCGAGCTGTTCCTCGATCAGTTTGCCCGCGCCGATGGTGGGTTCGACAACGCCCCCGAGCCGGACGTTCCGAGCGAGTTGTGCGTCACCGGCAATCTCACGAGGACCCTCCTCCTGGCCGGGTACGGCGACGACCGACGGGTTCGGGCGGCGGTCGACTGGATCGTCCGGACCCAGCTCGCCGACGGCGGGTGGCACTGCTGGCCGAACCGGGCGTTCCAACGGGGCACCCTGGACGCGTGGGAGGGATTGAGCGCGCTCGCCACTCTTCCGCCCGCGCGTCGGTCCGCGGAGGTCCAGCGGGCGGTCGCTCGCGGGGCCGAGTTCTTCCTGCGCCACCGGCTGATGGAGCAGGGTCGGACGAACTACGCGCCCTGGCGGAGGTTCCACTTTCCGAACCACTACTACTACGATGCCCTCGTGGGCCTCGACCTCGTGACGGGCCTCGGGTTCGGGGCCGACGCCCGGCTCGATCCGGCCCTCGCGTTGCTCGCCCACAAGCGACGGTCGGACGGCCGCTGGGTGATCGACCGGTCCAACCCCGATATCGGACCAGGCGCCGGGTACACGCTGCGAAAAATGCCGACGCCGATGGTGGTCGAGCCGACCGGTCGACCGAGCGAGTGGCTGACACTGACGGCCCTTCGGGTCCGGCGGCGGGTGGCCGCGGCGCGGGGCCTCGCGACCCCATAGAACCAGAGCCCGGGGCGCTTCGCGCTCCACGGACCGCTCGGGCGGAGGGACTGTTCGTCGGAGCCCGGAGGTTCCGCGCGGGGACCGTGGGCGCGAAATACGGAACGGAATGTCGCAGGTCGCGATGCCGGAGCTCGATGTGGTCGATGCGTTCGACCAGATCTCTCCGGTGTACGACGCGACCCGGGCGCCCCTCGACGAAGCCTCGCTCGATTCGGTCGCAGGTTCCCTGAAGGCCCGCGGCGTTCGCTCGATCCTCGAGGTCGGGGTCGGCACCGGACGGGTGGCGATCCCTCTCGCGGCGCGGGGGTTCCAGGTGACGGGGATCGACGCCTCGACCGGAATGCTCGGTCGCGCGCGGTCGAAGGGCGCAAGCCGTCTCGTCCGCGGCACGGCCTACGCCCTGCCCTTTCGCGGGCATGCGGTCGACACCACCCTGTTCGTCCACGTGCTCCACCTCCTCGACGACCCTAGGGCCGCGCTCCGCGAAGCCTGCCGCGTCGGCCGCTTGGGGGCGACCGCCCTCGTACGCCCTCCGAACCTCCTTGCGGACCCACCGGCCCCGGAACTGGAGTGCGACCCGAGACGGGTCGTGGCCGAGATCCTGGCCCGCGACGGACACGTGGTCGCCACGCGTGGAGCCACCGGCGAGCCCGGGCGGCGGGAATCGAAGCTCATGCGCTCGATCCCGCCGGACCGGCTGGAGGTCCTCTCGGACCGGACGGTCACCGAGCCGTTGAGCGAACGACTCGACCTGCTCCAGCCGGGATCGTCGCGCGCCTTCCTCCAGGTCCCACCCGACGCCCTACGGCGCGCCGTGGACGAAGCCCGACGCCAGGTCGGCGACCGGACCCGTACGCGCCGACGGGTGGAGGCGCTGGCCACGTGGGCCAAGGCTCCCGAGCGTGTCGCGTCGGTCGAGAACGCGCCGTCGCCCTGAACGACCATACGATCGGCGACGGCGGAGTGGACCGCGTCCCAGGGCCCGGCGGACGCCGAACGGTCCGTTCTACCGTCCCGGCGCCGTTTCACGACCCCTTCCGGTTCTTCAAAAACCACGGCGACGTCGCCGGGATACCATGAGTGCGGCACATTCCCCGGCTCGAGCGACGATCGCGGTTCCCGGCGGGCAGTTGGCGTTCGAGTCCCTGGGCGAAGGACCTCCGATCTTGTTCCTCCACTCCGCGATCGCCGACCAACGGATGTGGGACCGCGAGATGACCCGGTACTCGGCCGGTCACCGGGCGATGCGCTTCGACCAGCGGGGGTACGGGCGCTCTCCGGCGGCAACCGCGCCGTTCACGGTCAACGACGACCTCCACGCGGTCCTCACGCACGCTCGGGCGCCGCCCACCCTCCTGGTGGGTTCGAGCATGGGCGGGGCGTACGCCCTCGACTACGCCCTGGCCCATCCCGAGATGGTTCGGGGACTGTTTCTGGTGGCGCCGGGAATGTCGGGAGGATTCCACCCGCCGTTCGACGCCGAGGAACAGAAGGCGCTCGACTACGACGACGCGAAATCGTCGGCCATCGCCCAGGCCCGGTCCAAGGGGGAGACGGCCGCGGCGACCGAGGGTCTCCGAGCCCTCTGGTGCGCGGCCCTCGAGGGGTCGGCCCTCCAACTGTTCCACCGCATGGTCGAGGAGAATCTTCCGGAGGTGTTCGAGGACCGAAGCATGCACCACGCGACCCTGCGCGCCCCCGCCGAGCCGCTCCTCCCAGGAATCCGGGTCCCCACGACCCTCCTGATCGGCGACCGGGACAATCCGTCAATGGCCTACTTCGTGAGGCGCATCGCGCGGGGACTCCCGAAGGCGCGCGTGGTCGAGGTCCCCGGCGCGGACCACCTCGTCAACCTGTCGCGCCCGGACGCCTTCGACCGGGCGCTCGATGTCGCCCTGCGAGAATCGGCCTAACGGCCGGCGAGCCGAACCGGTCGGAAGCCGCGGGGCATCCTCGCCCAGCGCCTCGATGCTCGCCCCCATGTGCTGGGCGACGTCGACGATCCACGCGAGCATCCCGGTGACCGGAGGGGCCACGGTGCCGGAAACTCCGGTCGTTGACGGGGCCCCGAACTGCCCGGCCCATGGGGCGCTAGTCTTACCACCCCCCGTGGCCCGACCCGGTTCGTCTCGCAGGAGCGCCCCCGCATGGACCTGTTCACTCACGTCGTCTTCGCCTACCTCCTCTCGTTCGTGATCTGGGGACCGGGCGCCCCCCAGTACATCGCGGCCGGCGCCCTGGCGGGGGGTCTGCCGGACGC
Source organism: Thermoplasmata archaeon (assembly GCA_022750435.1). Lineage (GTDB taxonomy): Archaea > Thermoplasmatota > Thermoplasmata > Lutacidiplasmatales > UBA184 > Lutacidiplasma. The sequence continues at coordinate 93,592 of JAKIVS010000002.1, forward strand.
GGACGCTCTCCTCTTCCCGCTCGCCCGCCGGTTCCCGCTCCTCGAACACCACGGGATCACCCACTCAATCCTCGGAGTGACGGTGGTGGCGGTCGCCGGGAGCTTCCTTCTCCCATTCCTCCCGTACTTTCCCCACGCCTCGACGTTCCTGTACTTCGTCGCGATGGAGATCGGCGGCCTCTCCCACGTCTTCCTCGACGGCTTCACCCACTTCGCGGTGAGTCCGTTCCTGCCGTTGTCCTGGCGCGAGTTGCGTCTCGACGCGGACGTGGCGATCAACATCGCGATGCTGACCCTGACGTCGGTCACGCTCATCACGCTCAGCCTCGAGCGCGGCACGGTGCCGTTCACGATCTGGGTCGAGACCGCCTGGCTGCTGAGCGCGATCTACGGTGGCTACCTCGTGATGCGAGGGGTCGCCCGGTGGCGGGCCGACGTCGCCCGGAAGCGCGAAGGCTACTCGGCCGTCGCCCCCACGACGAACCCTCGGGTCTGGACGCTGCTCGACCGGCAGGACACGCCCGACCGGTACCGGATCCGGTACCGCCGCTACCGGTTCGGGGAGTCGAGCCCCGCCCCCGAGACGTCGATGGAGGTCTCGAAGCTCGGCCCGACGTCCGGACCCGTGCGGACACCGCAGGAAGCCCTCGAACGCACCTACGCCGCGGCGATGCTCCGCAACCGGTGGATGGCGATGCGCGCCCACGCCGGCGAAGCCGTGGAGCGCGGGAACGTCTTCGAGGTCCGCTGGTTCATCGTGGAGGTCGCCGGGTTCGGTCGCACGCTCGGCGTGCGCGGGGAGATCGACCGCACCACGGGCGAGATGCGCCTCCGCTCCGGATTCTTCCGCCGACCCGCCGCAGGTGCGGCTTGACGCGGCCGGTCGGAGGAGCGCACCCATGACCGGATCCGGATCGTTGCCCTCGGGCCCGACAGCGAAGACGATGGAGACGTTCGACCGCGCCTACGCGAACAAGATCATGCTCCTCCTCGGCGGGATCGTGATGACCGTCCTGTACGTCGAGGGGATGCTCACCCCCTCGCTCCCCACGATCCAGAGCGACTTCCACGTCGACACGGCTCAGGTCACCCTCATCATCTCGGCGTACGCCATCGCCGGGGTCGCGCTGAGCCCGGTCATCGGCAAGCTCGGCGACATCCACGGAAAGCGGAAGGTCCTGATGGGGACGATGCTCGCCTACGCCGTTGCGGTCTCCGTCACGGGGTTCTCACCGAACTTCACCTTCATGGTCGCGGCCCGGACGATCCAGGGAATCGGGCTCACGATCCTCCCCCTCGGCATGGCCCTCGTGCGAGAGGAGTTCCCCCGGGAGCTCGTGCCTCGCGCCCAGGGGCTGTTGAGCGCCCTCTTCGGTATCGGCTTCGCCATCAGCCTCCCGATCGGCTCCTACGTGTCGCAGACGTACGGGTGGAGGGACACCTACCACTCGGCCATCCCGGTGGTGCTGCTCCTCACCGTCGCCGTGTTCCTCCTCGTGAAGGAGTCCCCGTACCGGCGGCCCGACACCCGGGTCGACTACGTCGGCGCTGCGCTCCTCGGCGGTGCCTTGGCCGGGATCGTCGCCGCCCTCTCGCAAGGAGAGAGCTGGGGGTGGACCTCCCCGCTCACGCTCGGCTTCCTGGTGGTCGGGCTGCTGCTGCTCGTCCCGTTCGCGCTCTGGGAACGCCGGTGGACGCACCGGAAGAACGAGCCGATCGTCGACCCGCGGCTTCTCGGAGAGCGGAACGTCGCCGTGACGAACGCCGTGCTTACCGTCGCCGGTCTCGGGATGTACATGGCACTGTTCTCGCTGATCTACCGGTTCGAGGCTCCTGGCCTTTCCGGCGGATTCTCGCAGGACATCCTCCAGGCCGGACTCGACATCGTCCCGCTCGCCCTCTCGATGCTGGTCGTTGCCCTGATTGCCAGCGTCGCGGTGTCGCGGGTGGGCGTCAAACCGCTTGCGCTTGGCGGGGCTGTGCTCACGAGCTTTGGATTCCTTCTGCTCGCGTCGGCGACGACGCTCAACCAGTCGCTCGCGTACGAGTGCGTCACAGGGGCCGGGATCGCCCTCCTGAACGCGTCGATCATCAACATGCTGGTCCTCACGGTCGATCCGAAGGACATGGGCCAGGCAACGGCGATGAACAACGTGTTCCGGAACCTGGGGGGCAGCGTCGGTGCGCCGATCGTCGGCGCCCTCCTCGCCGCCTACGTGACCGGGATCATCGTCCCGACCGGACCGTTCGCTGGGACGGACCTCCCAAGCCTCCACGCGTTTCAGTACGCTTTCTGGATCGCCGCCGCGGTCACGCTGATCGGAGGCGCCGCCGTGTTGTTCGGCGAGGAAGTTCTCGGGCCCCGTCGCCACACCAAGTTCGCCCACCTGCCCACCCTGGCGGGTCGGGGACGAGGCCTGGGGGGAACGTCCGACGGGCGGCCCGAGTCGGGGTTCGACTCCCCTGCACCGACGGTCGAGCCGACCAGATAACCGGCACGTGCGACCGGTCGGCTCTGCTCAGGGCAGCGGGATGTCGCCCGGTCGTCTCGACACCCCCGTCCACTTCGCACGAAGAATCTCCAGGTCCAGGGTGGCCAGGAACTCCGCCCGGCGCGTGTTCGCCGTGGCGAGGATCAGCGCATCGGGGAGCCGGAGCTGGGTCGTCTCTCTCAGCTCGCCCGCGGCGAGCGCAATCTCCTCGTCCACTGGCTCGATCGAGTACGAACGGGAGGACTTCAGGTGGCTGAGGAATGGCGTCCAGAGCGCGGCCCGCCGGGCAACGGTGAATCCGGCGCGTAGCTCGGCGAGCGTGATCACGGAGACAAGGGCCCCGAGATTTCCGTCATCGATGGCATCGAGCAACCGGCGCGAGGCCGCATGCCCCGGTTCGTGGGGGGCTCGGGCGGCGAGGAACACGTTAGTGTCGACGAGCACTCGGGCGCCGCTCACGCTTCCCCCATTCCTCACGGATTCGGCGCTGGAACTCCACACCCGTCTCCGATGAGGGGCCCCAGGCCGCGAGAATCTCGGTCAGTCGGGTCGGCCGTGCCTTGCGGACAACCGCTCGGTCTCCCGACTCGACGTCGAACAGCAGCCGGTCCCCGGGATGGAGCCCTAGGGCATCGCGGACGTCCTTGGGCACGGTGATCTGACCTTTCTCACTGATCGTCCCACTCCCGCTCGCCATGTGCGGATTCCTTACCACTCGGTAAGGAAGTCAGGAGTATATGACCCAGCGGTGGAGGAGAACGGCCGGGGAGGCAACCCCCCTTCCCCCGGTCCCCTCGGGGATAGAAGCCGCGGGAGGGAATCCCCGAAACGCTCGAACCCCATCCCTCGAGGATGGCCGCAATGCCATCCCAGTCGCCCCCGAGAGGTCTCAGTATGAAAGGTCACGATCGGGAGAGACCCGCGAGGCGGAGAACTTCCTTAGTCGACAACACGGTTACACCATCCACACGGCGGAAATCCTTGTCGTACGACCAGATGGGCGCGGCGAGCGCATCGGCCAACGCGACGTACGCCTCATCGTGGAGCGCATGCGCCCGGGCCACACGTCGCCGCGCCGAAGGAAGGTACCGCGCGAAGGTCTCGGTGGGCACAACCTCGAGGCCCGCGCGAATCTGGTCCAGGACGACGACGACCGACTCCTTCGACACGTGGGACCTCTCAACCATCTCCGCCAGGTGGCGTTCGATTTCGTCGGTGACCGCTGCGGGGGTGTAGAGGATTAAGTCGTGCTGCCCGAGCAAGACCGAACGAGTTGTTCCGTCACGGAGCAAGCCGGCGAGGATCACGCTCGCGTCGACTACGACCCGAGTCACGGCATTCGGCTGGACACCCGGGCGTTGATTCGCCGGCCGAGCTCGATGGCGCCTACTTCGGTGAGCTGAGACCCATCCAACAGGCGATCGTAGACCTGGAGGCGGTCGACTTCACGAGCAAGGGCACGGCGCGCGACCTCCGACCACTTGATCTCGGGATGGCGACGCATCTCGCGATGGAGGTCTTTTGGTAGGGCGAGCGTCATGTTCGGCATGCGTTTACACAGGTCATGCGGGAATAAGTAACTTACGTATGCTTAGCGCACGGCGCTTCCGAGTTCCCGGCCCCTGACCCGCCGTGCGGCGTCCGGCTCGTGAGCGGGCCGTCTACGACCGACGGGGGCTCGAACTCACTCTCCCATCCCAACTTGGGGTTGGCGAATCGGTTCAACAGCCGCGGGAGGGGTTCGAACCCTCGACCTGCTCCTTACCAAGGAGCCGCTCTGCCAGCTGAGCCACCGCGGCACTGTCGGCGGGGGAGACGACTCAGTTCTTCCCCTTTCCGCTTTCGGCGCTGCCCGCGTGGCGCACGTAGACCCCCGCGACCTGGGGGATCGGCGATGCGGGGTCCCGTTCGGCCGGGACCCACTTCCGTTTCTCGAGGAAGGCCCGCATCCCCTCCTTCTGGTCGGCGGTCGCGAACAACGACTCCCAGATCCGAAGCTCGTAGGCCAGTCCCTCGGTGAGACCGCGGTCGACCGCCCGTTGGAGTGCGAACTTCGCGGCCGCGAGCGCGTCGGCGGACTTGCCGGCGAGTTCCTCGGCGAGGAGGAGGGCCTCCTCAAGAAGTCGCGACTTGGGGACGACTTGGAGGATCCACCCGTTCTCCATCGCCTCGGCGGCCGAGACCGAGCGACCGGTGTAGATCCAGTAGCGAGCCTTGACCGAACCGATGCGTCGAGGGAGCCGTTGCGTCCCGCCCCATCCCGGCATCACGCCGAGATTCACCTCGGGTTGACCGAATCGAGCCTCCTCGCTCGCGATGACGAAGTCGCACGCAAGCGCAAGTTCGCAACCGCCGCCAAGGCACGACCCATGGACGGCCGCGATCACGGGGACGGAGGTCCGCTCGATCGCCACCGTCGCGCCCTGCCCCTTCGCACCGTGCCGCCGTGCCTGGCTGGGTCCCATCGGGGCCATCTCGCGGATGTCGGCGCCCGCCGCGAACGCCTTCTCCGCCGCGCCGCACAGCACGACCGCCCGCACCGAACGGTCGGCGTCCACCTCGGCGAGGCGGGCGACCAGCGCATCGAGGACCTCCGCGTTGAGGACATTCACCGGGGGGTGGTCGATCGTCAGGATCGCGACGGCGCCGCGGCGTTCGAGGCGGACCAGCGGGGGGTCGGAGGTCGGCATCATCGGCCGACCAGAACTCCGATATTTAACGCACCTCGGCGGGAGTCGCTTCGTCGCCGGGGTTATCGTTCCCGACGCGTCCGCCGACCCGTGCGCGCGCTCGTCACCGGCGGCAGCCGCGGGATCGGGGCGGCCACGGTCCGACGGCTCGCGCGGGCGGGCGCGGACGTGGCCGTGCACGCCTTTCGGCACCCGGACGAGGCGGAGACGGTGGCCGCCGAGGCCCGGTCCCTGGGCCGTGAGTCCTGGGTGGTGCGAGGCGACCTCGCTTCGGACGAAGGCGTCCGGGTCGTCGCGGACGGAGTCCGAGCGAAGTGGGATCGGTTGGACGTCCTCGTCCACAATGCGGGCGCATACGACCGGGCGATGTTCCCCGCGATCACCGACGCCGCCCTCCTCGCCACCTTCCGACTGAACGTCTTCGGCCCGTTCGCCCTCACCCGGGACCTGCTTCCGATGATGCGGCGGTCCGCGGCCGGCCGGATCGTCTTCGTCTCGAGCGTGCTCGCGTACACGGGATCGTCGAACGGGGCCCACTACGCGAGCGCCAAGGCCGCGTTGCTCGGACTGTCCAAGTCCCTCGCGAAGGAGCTCGCCCCCGGGATCACCGTGAACGTCGTCGCCCCCGGCTCCATCGACACCGCGATCCTCGCCGGGGACACCCCCGCCCGACGGAAGGAGCGCGAGCGGACCATCCCCGCCGGGCGCATCGGGATGCCCGAGGAGGTGGCGGAGGCCATCGCCTTCCTCTCTTCCCCTGCGGCGTCGTACGTCACCGGGACCACCGTGCACGTGAACGGCGGGTCGAGGAGCGACTGATGCCGCCGAAGTCCTCCCACCGTGAGGTCGTGACGACCTGGTACGGGGCCTTCCTCGTCGAGGGGGGACGGGTGGTGGCCACGGCGGCGTTCCCCTCCGACCCCGCGGCGTGGGCCGACCGGATGCGCCGACGGCGGGCGGGCGAGGTCGCCCCGGAGGAGGTCGAACTCCTGCGCCGTCCGGAGTCGGCCGGCGTGGCGAGCCGCGACCGGCGACTCGTCGCGCTCGGTGTGGCCGTCTCGGTCGACCCAACGACCCTCCCCGACCTCACACCCTACGAGCCGGATGCGGCCCGGGCGACGCTCCGTACGCTCGGGCTGGACGATGCCACGCGGGCGCTCCACGACGCCTGGGACCCCGCGATCCACCTCGAGGAGGCGGTGCGGGCCACGGAGGACCTGGACGGGATGCTCAATCTTCTGGGGGAACGGCTCGTCAGTTGGGGCTCCCGCGACGCCCCCCAGCTCGCCGACGTCCCGGAGGAGAAGGTCCGCGGGATCGCCCGTTCGTTGGCCGAGGGCCGCCGAGGCGAGAGCTCCACGCCCGACCTCCCCGGACCCGACCCCGACCTCGAGCTGGCCCGACGGACGTTCGCGGACCTCTACCGCTCGGCCGAAGCGAGCCGGGCCGCGCTGGAACGAGCCCTGGAAGTGGCCGTTCCGCGCCGGGCACCCAACCTGTCGGCCCTCCTCGGACCCCTCCTCGCGGCCCGGTTGATCGCGAAAGCCGGCGGTGTCGCGCGTCTGGGCCGGCTCCCCGCAAGCACCCTCCAGGTGCTCGGAGCGGAGCGCGCCTTCTTCGAGCACCTCCGGGGCCGGGCTCCCCCCCCGCGCCACGGGTTGCTGTTCCTGCATCCCACCATCCAAGGGGCGCCGAAGCGCCTGCGCGGCAAGTTGGCGCGCGCGCTCGCGGGCAAGGCGGCCATCGCCGCACGGCGCGACATGGTCGGGGCGGCGGCCGCCGAAGGGCTCTCGAAGCAGTACGCCGCCCGGGCCGCGGAGATCCGGACGATCCCGGCGAAGGAACACCGCCGTGGGCGCGGACCGCCGCGCGCTACGCGGTCCACTTGACGGAGCACCCGAGGACGGGACGCTCCGCGGGAACAATCCGCCCACCGGCCAGGGCGGCCTCGATGGCGTCCGCGAGGTACCGATGCTGGACACGCGTCGGGTCGTCGTACTGGTCGTCGATCCGGCCCTGGTAGAGCAGCCTCCGGTCCGGGCCGAACAGCATGGGGTGCGGGGTCACCAAGGCCCCGTAGGCGTGGGCGACCCGCTGGCTCTCGTCGTGAAGGTAGGGGAACGGGTACTGCTTCTCCTTCGCCCGCGCCCGCATGTGCTCGAACGAGTCGTCCGGGTACGACCGCGCGTCGTTCGCGTTCACCATCACGAACCGGACGCCGCGCGGCGCCATCTCCTTGGCGAGCGCGATGGCCCGCCCCTCCCACGCCTGGACGTACGGACAGTGGTTGCACCAGAACGTCACGACGAGCAGCTTCGCGTCGTGGAAATCGGCGAGGCGCCACGTCTTCCCGTCGACGCCGGGGAGCGCGAAGTCCGGGGCCGGGTCGCCGGGGTGGAGGGAGAACGTCGCCAGGTCGGCCATGGTGCGGCACCCCGGCCGGCGGCATAGCCATTCCGGGAGCGGAGGCTTTCCGCTCCGGGTCGTTGGACGACCCGTGCCGAGGACCCCGGTCGCGCAGGTCGACGACGGGCTCCTCGACGGCGAGGAGAACATCCGCCGCGACGAGGCCGCCCTCGCCCGCGGCCAGCCCGGCGTGAGGGTCGCCCGGATCTCGGCCCCGGCCCTCTCGATCGGCGTGGGCCAGAACTCGAACGTCCCTTCGGCCCGCCGGGCCCGGGCGCTCGGTCTCCCGGTGATCCGTCGAACGACGGGCGGGACCGGCGTCCTTCTCGGCGACGGGGATGTGGTCTGGTCGATCGTCCTGCCGCGCGACGACCCTCGGGTGGGACCGGACTTCGTCCATGCCTACGGGCGGCTCGGTCTCGGCGTGGTCCACACGCTCGCCTCCTTCGGCGTCCAGGCGGAGTGGGGGCCGGCGCTCGGGCTTTCGGAAGAGTTCTGCTTCCTCGGCTCGCGAGGGTGCGCGCTGACGAGCGGCGGACGGGCCCTCGGCGGCGCGGCGCAGCACGCGACGCGGAGCGCCCTCCTCCACCACGGCGTCGTGCCGCTGACGCTCGACCGCCAGCGCCTCGAAGCCGTGTTCGGCCTCGCACCGGCGATCTCCGAACCGAAGCTCACGACCCTGCTGGAGCTCGTGCCGACGGTGAACCCGATCTCCTTCGCCGCACGGCTCGGCGACCTGATCGTCGACGCGCTCGACAGCGCCTAGGATCGCGGCCGTCCCTCAGGCGGGGGGCCAGAGCGACTGGGCCGCCGCTTCGGCGCCGGCGCGGATCGGTTCCCACGGGCGTCGGACCAACTGACGTTCGCGGACCACGCACTCCCCGTCGACGTACACGGAGTCGATGGCTTCCTCGCTCGCCGAGTAGGCGAGGTGCGAGACGATCGCTTCCGCGCGGGCGGGGACCAGGGACGGGTGGTCCAGTCGGACGAGGGAGAAGTCGGCCCGCTTCCCCACCTCGATCGAGCCGAGGTCGGCGGAGCGGCCGAGCAACTTCGCCCCTTCCACGGTCGCCATGTCGAGCAGGACTTGCGCGGGGAGGGCCCCCGCCTCCCAGAGCTGGTGCTTCTGCAGGAGTCCGGCCACGTGCATCTCCCGGAGCATCGAGAGCGAGTTGTTGCTGGCCACCGAGTCGGTGCCGAGTCCGACCGTCACGCCGCACTCCCGCATCTCCCGAACCGGGGCCACGCCCCCGGTCGCGAGCTTCATGTTCGAGCTCGGGCAGTGCGCGACGCCGACGGACCGCTTCGCGAGCGTCTCCATCTCGCGCCGCATCAACCAGACGCCGTGCGCCGCGACCTGGCCCGGACCGAGGAAGCCGATCTTATCGAGCCAAAGCGGCGGGCGGAGCCCGGTCTTCGCCTCGTGCTCGTGGACCTCGCGTCGCGTCTCCGAGAGATGGTAGTGGACGAGGGTGGTCTCGCGCTCGGCGAGCGCCTTCGCCCCGAGCCACGTCGCCTCGTTGCAGACGTACACGCCCTGGGGCGCGACGAGAGGTTGGATCCGCGGATGCGTCCTCCACCGGCCGATGAACCCCGCGGCGTTGTCGAGCGGGGCCCCCTTTTGGGTGGTCATCTCCGGGTCGAGCACGGCCCAGCCGAGGAATCCGCGGGCCCCGAGCGAGTCGACCGCGCGGGCCACCGCATCCTCGAAGTAGTACAGGTCGAGGAGCGACGTCGTCCCCGTCAGCAGCATCTCGGCCACGCCCGCGAGGGCGCCGGCCTCCACGTCCGTCTCGGTCCGCTTCGCGTCCACGGCGAAGAGCCGTTCGAGGAACCCGCCGAGGTCCCGGTCGTCGGCGAGCCCCCGAAGGGGGCCCATCGCCACGTGAGTGTGGGCGTTGACGAACCCCGGAACGAGGGCGAACCGGTGGGCGTCCACGACGGTGGCGCCCTCCGTCCGGGCGCCCGGCCCAACGTGCGTGAACCGTCCCGCGTCGACCCGGACGTCGGTCCGCTCAATGCGACGGGCTGCGTCCTGGGTGACCACCAACGCGTCGCGGAAGACCGTCGGGGGCGCCTCGGGAACCGTCATCTCGGAGGCGCGGACGTCGGGCCGGTTACATGTGGTTTCGCCCGCCCGGCGGGGGGCGGCCACGCGTGGGTCGGAGCCTCCCGGTCCGCCCGGCGAATCTCCACGGCGCGCCCGGACGCCGATCCTCGTGCCGACTCCGGCCCGAGCGTCCGAGCGTGGCCCCGAAGGGCCAGGGTGGGCGGGATCACGACGAGCCCGACGGCACGATCGAGACGCCTCCGATCGCGAGCCCGATCCCGTTCGCATGGAAGAACCCCTGGAGCTCGAGACCCGGGATCGGATCCGTGCAGTTGAGGGCGAACGAGAGTTCGGTCCAGGTCGCGGAGGAAATGGCGGACGACTCGAAGCTCACGTTCTGGAGCGTGGCTCCGAAGCCGCGGACCATGACCGTGAGGAGCTCGCGCTGGTCCGACCGGGGGACGCCGGAGGCTTCGGCGGAGGCGAGCACCCGGACAGCGTAGTTGCCCGGAGGGAGGAACGCCGTCGGGGAGGTCCAGAGGACCCCCGACCGGTTCGACCCGGACGGCGCGGAGAGTTCGGTCCCGTACGGCGCGGACGCGTTGGGGAGCACCGTACCGATCGCCCCAGTCAGCAGGCCTCCGGCCGAGGGGGACCATTGGAACGCCGAGGGTGGGAAGGCTGGCCCGTAGAGGACCGCGGGACCGGTCGCCCCTCGATCGTACAGCAGGAGGGGGCCAACCGTCGTCGACCCGACCCACCCTTCCAACCCGTACCGGGCCGGGTTGGAGAGGTTCGCGCTGAAGTTGCGGGCGAGGCTGTGGAGGAACGACGGATACACGAGAACGTACTGCGGTCCTCCGGACAGGTTCAGGGGCAGGGCCTCCCAATTCTCGTCCTGAGCGCCGAGGAGCTCGAAGGCGTGGGGATAGTTCGCGAACAGCGAGAACACCTGGTTGGGAGAGGTGACGGTCGCCTCGATCGGCACGCGCCCGGCGAGAAGCTCCGCCGCGTCGAATCCTGGAAGGAGGGTGAGGGAGTGGTCCTGGTACTCCGCCTGGAACGGGTCCGCGAGCGTGATTCCTAGGTCACTCAGGAGAGGGTTGACGGGGAGGAGCACCACGTTCCCCACGAGGACGACGGTGAGGGCGCTCACCCAGGCTGCCCGGTACGCGCGGTGTCGCCTCCCGGCTCGGACGTTGAGCGGGAGTTGGGTGGCCGGATCGTGCGGACGGGCGAGGGTCCAGCGCCCGGCGAGGTCGGGGACCCGCCGGAGACCGTACGCCAGGCCGATGAAAATGGGCACGGCAGCGACGAGGGGGTACTGGCTCCCGATCTCCACGTACCGGGTCGTGTCCGTCAGGACGCTGTAGCCGATCCACGGGAGGGCCACCACGAGCGTCCTCGGCGCGAGGAACGGAACGAACGCGACGAGCGCGTAGAGGAGCGCCCAGAAGGCGAGCGTGTAGGGCCATTGCGTTCCCCCCAGGATCGCCCCCAGGGATTGGGTGTCCGGGCTGCTGTTCTCGAAGAAGATTCCCCCGAGTCCCGGGGACAGCGGCGGGGCCGGAACGCCGAGAACCCGCGCTCCCCAAACGTTCATGAACGAAAAGAGGACCACGAACGCGGCCGCGGAGGCCGTCATCAATCCGAGCGTGTAGCGGACGTCGCGTCGCCCGAGCTCGGTGCGAACCGCCCCGGAGAGGGCTCGGAGGGGCCTCGGGCCCGACCCGCTCGACCGGTGCCGCCAGGCGTCCCGCACCGAGACGAGAACCCGCTCGACGGAGTAGGAGAGGAACAGCGCCCCGATGAGGAAGGCGAACACCGGCGCAATCTCGAGGACCAGGAAGGCGACCAGCGCGGCAAGGAGCCCGAGCCGGTACCGACCAAGGGCCCAGTACATGGCGACCGTGAACAGAGCGAGCGGGAGGAACGCTTCGAGGTGGAAGGAGAACGCCTCGCCGCCGAGTGTGGGCGCCCAGAGGAGATACAGGCCGGCCGCAATCAACCCCTTGTCCGAGGAGCCCGTGACCGTCCGCGTCAGGACGTAGAGGGGGACCGCGGCGAGTCCGACGCCCACCGACTGCACGGCGAACAGAGTGACCGGAGTCGGGGCGAGGGCGTAGAACGGGACGGCCGCGTAGAGCACCGGCGACGGGTGCACGAGGAGGAAGGAGCAGCGGGCCTTCGTCATGCAATCGAACGATTCGTACAACGTCCAGGGATGTCCGCGGACCGTCGAGGTCAGCGCTTGCATGAAGATCGTGAGGTCGGTGGCGTTCCGCGTCTGGAAGTCGTAGTACGAGATCGTCCCGGCGTAGACGGAGACGGCCGCGAAGCCGGCGATCATCAGCGCGAGGAGGACCCGCGGAGAGTGCCACCACCTCGGGGCGGGGGAGGCGGCCCCCACGGTGTCGGGATCCGCGGCGGGCGGCACCTCGGGCTCGGGCACATCGCACGACGCCGGCAACGCTACATTAGCCCCGCCTTTCTTTCCCCGTCCGGATCGGTCGATGAACCCGACGCTGGCAGCGGACCCCCGCCCTCGGAGGTCGTCGGTGCGCGTCCGCCTCGACGTCGCGGCCGAGGGCCGGCTACGTGTGGTTTCGCCCGCCGGAGAGGCGGGGCGACCCCTCGGCCGCGAGCTCCGGCAGGTCCTGGACCCCCTCGCCCGCGCGCCCCTCGGCGGGTCCGAGGTCACGGAGGATCCGCCGGATCCACGGGCGGGAAAAGACGGCGGCGAACGGAAGGATTCCGAGGACCACGAGCGTCGCGTCCACGAGCCAGCCGGGAACCCAGCCCGCCGACGGCATGCCGAGGATCGTCGCCCCGGTGTTCGGGATGAGCACCACGGCGCCGACGATGCCGAGCACGAGCGCGATGTAGGTGAGCCCGAGCATCCGGATGTTCGAGATGTTCGCGAGCTCGGCGATCCGGTTCGAGGTGCGGGAGAGCTGGTTCGCCGCCTCGGCGATCCGGTTCGCCTCCTCCGCGCTCCGCAAGAGGATCAGGTCCGACAACGACTGCTGGACCGCGGCCGCGAGCTCCCGGGCGCGATCGACCTCCCGCACCACGGCCGCCAGCGCGGTCTCCGCCCCCGGGAACCGGACGATCGACGGACCGCCGGCTTCGGCGGCGACGACCACGGCGCGACCGATGCTCGCGCGCAGGGCGGCGACCTCCCGCTGCCGCTCCCAGATCATGTTCGACGGGAGTTCCCGGCCCCGGCTCTGGAGCTTCGACAGGTGCTCGTCGATCGCCTCCGCTTGCTCGATGTAGGCGCGAGCCGCCCCCGCCAGGAGGTCGATCAGCGTCGCCGCGTCCCCGGTCAGGTGAAAGGACCGGCTCAGCCCCGTCGCGAGGGGGAGTTCCCCGACGAAGTCGACGCGGTCGGGGCGGATCCAGACCCCCTGCCAGGAGTTCCCGGTGCTGGAGGGAATTCGGAGGGAGAGGAGGGTACCGGCGGCGCCGTGCTGGACCGCGTGCGGCGGAGGGCGGTCGGGGTGGTCCCCGAGCTCCTTCAGGACCTCGGCGAAGCCGAGTCGCTCCCCCATGGTCCCGCCGACGCTCCTCCGGCGAGGAGTCGCGACGTCGGCGGCTTAAACACTGGCCCGCACGGGCTTCCACGGTCCGGCCCTTTATCGCCCCGGGGGAGTTGCCGAACTCCACGAGCGACTCCGCCCCCATTGACGTCCGAGAAGTGATCACGGAGGTCGAGGTGAGCGACCTCGCGAAGTCGCGGGCGTGGTACACTCGGCTCCTCGGCAAGGAGGCGGATCTCGAGCCGTTCCCAGGGAACGTCGAATGGCGGCTCGGGGGCGGTTGGTTGCAGATTGTCCAAGGGAAGCCGACGCCGTCGAGCTGGACCTTCCAGGTGGAGGTCCGGGACCTGACCCGGGAGCGCGAGCGCCTCCGGGCCGCCGGCGTCGAGGCGGCGGAGATCAAGATCGTCCCCAACGTGATCGCGTACTTCCCAATCCGCGACCCGGACGGCCACCAATTGCTGTTCTTCCAGGTCCTGACGCAGGACCCGAAGGTCACCGGCGGCCGAGCGTAGAGAGCGCGCCCGACCGGCCCGCTCGAGGGCTCAGATGTCGAGGTTCGTGACCTCGACCGCGTGCTCCTGGATGTAGAGGCGGCGGGGTTCGACGTCCTCGCCCATCAGCACCGAGAACAGTTGGTCGGCCCGGGCGGCGTCCTCGACCGTGACTCGCAGGAGCGTCCTCGTCCCGGGATGCATCGTCGTGACCGAGAGCTGGTCCGCGTTCATCTCGCCGAGACCCTTGTAGCGCTGGATGCTGACCCCCTTCGGGCCGAACTCCTGGGTCGCCTTCTCGCGCTCCTCTTCCGTGTAGGCGTAGGCGACCTTCGCTCCCTTCGAGACCATGTACAGCGGCGCCTGCGCGATGAAGACGTGCCCGGTCTGGATCAGCTCCGGCATCTTCCGGTAGAACAGCGTGAGCAGGAGCGTGCGGATGTGCGAGCCGTCGACGTCCGCATCGGTCATCATGATGATCTTGTGGTAGCGGAGCTTCGAGAGGTCGAGCTCGTCGCCGATCCCGATCCCGATGGCGGTGATCAGGTCGCGGATCCGCTCGTTCTGCAGCATCGCATCGAGGCGGGACTTCTCGACGTTGAGGATCTTGCCCCGGAGCGGCAGGACCGCCTGGAACTCACGGTCCCGGCCCTGCTTCGCCGTGCCGCCGGCCGAGTCCCCCTCGACGATGAACAGTTCGCAGAGCGTCGGGTCCCTCGAGTGGCAGTCGGCGAGCTTGCCCGGGAGCCCGCCCCCCTCGAGGAGCCCCTTGCGGCGGGTCAGCTCGCGCGCCTTGCGGGCCGCTTCGCGCGCCTGCGACGCCTGGACGGCCTTGACGATCAGCGCTTGGCCGACGGCCGGGTGCTCCTCGAGGAACTCGGCGAGCTTCTCGTTCACCGCGCTCTCGACCTGCCCCTTCACCTCGGAGTTGCCGAGCCGCCCCTTCGTCTGCCCCTCGAACTGTGGCTCGAGGACCTTCACGGAGAGGACGCAGGCGAGCCCCTCGCGGACGTCCTCGCCGGTCAGTCCCTCCCGGTCGCCCTTGACGAAGCCGCGGCGCCGGGCGTACTCGTTGAGGGTCCGCGTCAGCGCGGCCCGCAGGCCGATGACGTGCGTGCCGCCGTCGATCGTGTTGATGTTGTTGACGAAGGCGAGGGTCGTGTCGTTGTACCCGTCGTTGTACTGCAGCGCGACCTCGATGTCGGTCTGCTCGCGCTTCGCGTGCAGCCAAATCGGTTGCGGGAACAGCGTCGCCTTGCCCGAGTTCAGGTCGAGGACGAACTCGGTGATGCCCCCGGCGTGGTGGAACGTCGTCTGGGTCCCGTCGCGTTCGTCGCGGAAGTGGATGGCGACTTGCGGGTTGAGGAAGGACAGCTCCTTCAGGCGGCGTTCGACGACCGCCTTGTCGAAGACGACAGTCTCGAAGACCGTCGCATCGGGCCGGAACCGGATCTCGGTCCCGGTTCCCTCCGACTTGCCGATGGTCTTGATCGGCGCGACCGGGGCCCCCCGCTCGTACCGCTGAAAGTGCGTCAGGCCCTCGCGGTGGACCTTCACCTCGAACCACTCGGAGAGCGCGTTGACGACGTGGATGCCGACCCCGTGCAGCCCGCCGGAGACCTTGTAGGTGTTCCGGTCGAACTTCGAGCCGGCGTGGAGGACCGTCATGACGATCTCGAGGGTCGGACGGTTGTACTTCGGGTGGACCTCGACCGGGATCCCCCGCCCATTGTCCGTCACCGAGCACGTACCGTCCTCGTGGAGGACCAGCGTGACATCCGTGCAGAATCCCGCGAGGACCTCGTCGATCGAGTTGTCGACGACCTCCTCGATCAGCTGCTGGAGGCCGCGCCCGTCCGTCGAGCCGATGTACATCCCGGGGCGCTTGCGGACGGCCGAGAGCCCCTCCAGGATCTGGATGGAACTCGCGGTGTACGCGGCCCCCGAGACCGCTTGTTCCGCCATCGAAAAAGACCGCCGATTCTCGGCGAAAAAACCGAGCCGGGCACCGATTATAACGCTTGGCTCGGAAGGGCAGAATCGGTGGTTGTCCGAGGCTCCGGAGAGGCGTCGCGGGAGCGGGACCTCGGCCGACCGGCCGTCGCTCAAGTTATGGTCGGTACCGGCTGGGAAACGACATGTCGAGCCCCCCCGCCCCGGCGCCTCCCGGGCCCGGGGGTCTCGACCCGTCCCACGCCATCGCCGAGGGCCACCTGGCCCACGGCGCCGACCGACTTGAGGATTCGGTCTTCGGCGTCCTCGACGGCGTGATCACCGCCGTCTCCCTTTCCGTGGCGACGGCGGGGGTGGTCCGATTGGACCACGCCGGGGTGTTCCTGACGGTCGTGGCCGCGGCCGTCGCCGGGGCGCTGTCGATGTTCAGCGGAGCCTGGCTCTCCGCGCGCGGCAAGAACGACCTCGTCGCCCGGGAACGCGCCCGGGAGGAGCGGGAGGTCGACGAGAAGCCCGAGGAGGAGCGCCGCGAGGTCCACGACATCTACCGAGCCCGCGGGTTTTCCGAGGAGGAGACCGAGATCCTGTTGCGGCGGATCACCTCCAGCAAGAAGCTCTGGGTCGACACGATGATGCGCGACGAGCTCGGCCTCCCGCCCGAGGTCGAACCGGAACCGCTCACCCATGCGGGGACGATCGGGGCGTACTACCTCCTCGGCGGAATCCTTCCCGCCCTGCCGTATCTCATCGGGTGGCTGACGGTTTTCCAGGACCTCGAACTCTCCGTGGCCATCGCCTCCGCCGAGCTCGCCGCGGTCGGGATCCTCGAGGCCCGGTACTCCGGGAAACCCTGGTTCCACGGCCTCGGGGAGATCCTGCTCATCGGGCTGGGGACCGCCGTCGCCGTGCTGCTGGTGACGCTCGCGTTGCAGCCGGGCCTGTAGGCCCTCCGCCTCAAACCCCAAATAAACGGGTCCCGTGGTCGCCGACGTTCGCATGCCGGAGGAACTCCCGCCCCCCGAGTCGCCCGAGGCTCTGCCCGAGGCAGCCCCGCCTCCGAAGCCGGCTCCGCCCCCGGAGGACTGGGAGAAGCGGTTCACCTACCTGTACGCGGATTTCGAAAACTTCCGGCGCCGGACCGGGCGAGAGCGGGAGACGCTCCGCGCCCAAACCCAGGCCGAGCTCCTGAAGGGCGTTCTCCCGATCGTGGAGGCGGCAGAGAGAGCCGTCGAGGCCGTTCACTCCCGCCCCCCAAAGGACCCGGTCCGCAAGGGCGTGGAACTGCTGGAACGGTCGATCGCGGCGTTCCTCAAGGACCAAGGGGTCGAGGTCGTGGGCGTCGCCGGCGAGGCGTTCCGCCCCGAGGAGCACGAGGCGGTCGCCGAGGCCGCCCCGAGCCCGGCGGCGCCCGACGGACACGTCGCCGAGGTCGTCCAGCGAGGCTACTTGTTCCCGGGCGGACTCCTGCGTCCGGCGAAGGTCGTCGTCGCCCGACGCCCCGCCAAGACGCCGGCCCCGGCCGAGGAGACCGACGAGGTCTCGGATCCGGCGGAGCCGTCGCGCTGACTCTCCTTGAGGTCGGTCGAAATGGAGCGAACGTCGGAGATCCCCGGATTCTACAAGCAGTCGATCGTGGAGCGCCGCCGGTTCGTCCAGGAGTGGGCCGGCCTCACCGATGACGAGGCCCGCGCGTACGACTTCCCCCCCGGGATCGACCCGGGGCTCTTCGGCCGGATGATCGAGAACGTCGTCGGCGCCTTCGCCTTCCCGCTCGGGATCGCCACGAACTTCCGGGTCAACGGCAAGGAAATCCTCGTGCCGATGGCGATCGAGGAGCCGAGCGTCGTGGCCGCGGCCTCGAACTCCGCCAAGGTCGCGCGGGCGACCGGGGGATTCCGCGCCTCCACGACCCCTCCCGTGATGATCGGTCAGATCCAGGTGCTCGATGTCGCCGACCCGTCGGGGGGGCGCCACCGGATCCTCGACGCGCGCGAACGCCTCCTCGCCGCCGCCAACGCCCGCGACCCGATGCTCGTCAAATTCGGGGGCGGCGCGCGGGACCTCGAAGTCCGCATCGTCCCGTCGCCCCGGGGCACCATGCTCGTCGTTCACCTGCTCGTCGACGCCCGCGACGCCGGCGGCATGAACGCCGTCAATACGATGTGCGAGGCGCTCGCCCCCGAGGTGGCGAAGCTCTCGGGGGGACGCGTGGTCCTCCGCATCATCTCGAACCTCGCTGTGTTTCGGCTCGCCCGGGCCACGGCCACGTTCCCCGCGGAGAAGCTCGCGACGGAGCACGCCACCGGGGCGGAGGTCGTGGAGGCGATCCTCGACGCCTACACCCTCGCCGCGGTCGACCCGTTCCGCTGCGCGACCCACAACAAGGGGATCATGAACGGCATCTCGGCCGTCGTCGTCGCGACCGGGAACGACTTCCGGGCCATCGAGAGTGGAGCGCACACCTACGCCGCCTACCTCGCGAAGGACGATGGAGGGGTAGTCAAGCCGCTCTCGACCTACGAGAAGGATGCCCACGGCGACCTCGTCGCCACCATCGAACTCCCCGTCGCCGTCGGCCTGATCGGCGGCGCCACGGCCGTCCATCCGACGGCGAAGGCGAACGTCAAGCTCCTCGGTGTGAAGCACGCCAACGAGCTCGCCGAGATCCTCGCCGCCGTCGGGCTCGCGCAGAACTTCGGGGCGCTCCGCGCCCTCGCGACCGAGGGTATCCAGCGGGGGCACATGGGCCTGCACGCGCGCAACATCGCCGCCACGGCCGGTGCCCGACCGGACGAGGTCGACCGCGTGGTGGAGCGCCTCGTGGCCGAGCACGCGATCCGCATCGACCGCGCGAAGGAGATCCTCGAGGAGCTCCGGCGCGGCGCCGCGCCGTGACGGTCGTCGGCGTCCTCGCCCTGCAGGGGGACGTTCCGGAGCACCGGGCGGCGTTCGCCCGGGTCCTCGGGCCGGACGGCGTGGTCCTCGTGCGGACCGCCCGCGAGCTGGCGCGCGTCGACGCGCTCGTGATCCCCGGGGGGGAGAGCACGACAATCTCCGCGATGCTCGACAAGGGCGGGCTCCGACAGGCCCTCGTCGAGCGGATCGGGCGCGGGCTCCCGGTTCTCGGCACGTGCGCCGGGCTCATCGTCCTCGCCGACCGCCTGGAGGCGAGCCCGGGCGGACGCGACCCGACGACGCTGCGGGCGCTCGACATCACCGTGCGACGGAACGACTTCGGCCGCCAGCGCGAATCGTTCGAGGCGCCGGTCCGCGTCGAGGGACTCCGCGCGCCGCCGTTCCCGGGCGTCTTCATCCGGGCTCCGAGGATCCTGGAGGTCGGCCGGAAGGCGACGCCGTTCGCCTGGCGCGACACGGAGGTCGTCGGCGTGCGGGCCGGCACCGTTTGGGGACTCTCGTTCCACCCCGAACTGTCCGGAGACCCGCGGATCGCCGCGGCGTTCCTCCGGACGAATGTCCCGGGCGCCTAACGCAGGAGCGTCGCGAGCGCGAGCACCGCCACGATCATCGCGGCCCCGACGCCGGCGGCGATCCACCAGGAGACCCGGGACGGGCTCTTCCACGACCCGAAGAAGAACGGGATCGGACCGACCAGGATCACCCCGCCGGACTTCGGACGGGCGGAGTCGGACGCCGGGCTCGACCCCACCGGCTCCAAGGCGAACTCCATCCCGAACGCGAGCGGAAGGAGCAGGAGACCGACGAAGATCGCCACGACGCCCCCAAGGAACAGGGCGGAGGCGCCCCCCACGAACACCGGGAGGACGACCACGAGCGCGAGCTGCGCCGCCCCGGTGGCGACCGCGGCGCCCACGAGCGCCACTCCGAGCAGCAGCAAGGCCGGACCCACCCAGCGACGGACGTTCACGGCGACTCATGGCAGGTCGGCCAAGGCTCATCGAGCTTGCGGCCGGGCGGGTCAGTGGTAGGTGTCGAACCGGTACGGCTCGAGGGGGGCTTCCCCGATCGCCATCAGGAACTCCGGGACCGTCAGCACCGGGCGCGGGTAGAGGTCCGAATCGTCGAGCGCGATCCGCGGGCACGCCGTGTTGACGTAGGCGTCCACGTCCCGGCCCTCCAGGTCCCGGGGGTCGATCCGGTCGGAGACGAACAGCTCGGCGTCGAAGCCGCGGGCGCGCGCCCGGGCTTGCAGCGTGAGCGCCGTCGGGCTGCGGTTCTGCCCGGCCAGCGTGGAGACGAGGATCCCCCACCGGCGCGCGCCGCGCGTCGTCGCCACGAGAAGTTGGCGGCGCCGCACCAGCTGCCCGCGGTCGATGGGCGGATCGAGCTCTCCGCGGAGCGGGTCGATCGACCAGACGGGCTTCTCGACGGCGAACGCGAGTCCGAGGGGATGGAACCGGCCGGTTCCGAGGAACAGGAAGGCGTCGACGTCGTGTTCGACGGCCTCGGCGGTCGTGTAGTTGCACCCCAGCGCCTGGGCAGCGTACTGGAGCCTCCGGTCCCCCGTCCCGATCCGCACCGTGTACCCTCGCTTCTGAAGGGCCGCCACGAACGGCTCGACCAGGTCGAGGTGCTGCACCGAGGCGACGAGACCTACCCTCGGCGGGACCCCTCCGGCCTGGACGGTCGCGGCCAGCGCGTCGGGGTCGCCGCCCGCCTCGCGCATCTCGACGAAGTACGTCGTCCGGTCGAGCGGGACGTTGGGGATGGGGGCGTGGCCCAGGACGACGAGCGCATCGACCCCGGGGGTCTCGGAGGGTGACGGAAAGTCGCACGCCCCGAAGCACGGCCGGGACGCGACGACGACCGGGACTCCCACCGCTTCTCGGATCGTCGCGGCGAGGTCGTGGGCGTTGCGCACGAGCCCCGCGGGAACCTGGAGGGCGATCTTCCGATGGTGCCCCTCCCGCAGCGCCGCGTACAACGCCTCCCCGAGCCTCGGGACGATGACGGCCTGCGGGGGACTCTCCGACGATCGTCCGACGGGCGAGGTCGAATCCGTCGACGCCTGGTCACGCAGGACCTCCAGGAGCCGGTCGAGCGCCTCCCGGTTGTCCGAGTAATAGAGCCGCTCCCGGGCGCGTTCGGGTGCGAGCCAGGCGAACGCGTCGTGCTCGCGGCTCAGGCGAGGGACGAACGTCGACGGGACCTCGACCCCGAAGGCGTGCAGGCGCCACCGCCGTCCGTCGGGGCCCTCAAACCGGACGCTCCAGTCGAGCGGCACGGGGGACCGGGACTCGTCGAGTCCGGTCTCCTCCGCGAGCTCGCGCCGGAGCGCGGACGCGAGGTCCCGGTCCTTCGGGTCGACCTTGCCAGAGACCGGCACCCAGATCCGTCCTCGGCGGGGCGGCCGGCGAACCAGGAGCACGCGCAGGGGGGAGCGCGCGAACAGGTACCCTTCGACGCACTCTTGGTCGACGGCCCCGTCAGCCGCCACCGGGCCCTCGGCGGGAGAGGAGCTGGAGGATCGCCTCGGCCGGCTGGCCGTCCGCCTCGGCGAGGGCATCGACGGCCTCCTCGTGACCGACGTTCGCCTGCTCCATCACGAGCTGGACGTCCTCCTCGGGAGGGCCGGCGGGCGGCGGGGGCGGGGCCACGGCGGAGGGGCCGACGCCCGCGATCGGTCCGGCGGTCCGGGGACGGACCACCGCCGTGCCGACGACCTGGTAGGTACGGACGCCCTGGACGGAGAGGATCGTGACCTCGGGGGATTGGAAGACGTGCTCCTTGTCCCGGGTCCGGATCACGACCTCCTCGACGTTCTCGACCGGTTCGGTGGTCATGCCGAGCCGGCGCATCGCCAGCTCCATCTGGCGCTGGTTCCGCATCCCGCCGGGAATCATCGACGGACCGCCCGACCCTACTCCGCGCCGGTCGCCGCGCGGATCTTGGCCTCGAGCTCGCCGTCTGCGGCGGGCTCCTCGTCGTCCTTCGAGCCCGCGCGTCCGCTCCGCTTGCGGAGGGACCGGCGCTCGTCCTTGGACTTCCGGGTCTGGGCGACCAGATCGTCGAGCGTCTGCTGGATGGAGGCGAAGAAGTTCCAGCCCGTCTCGGTCGCGTGGAATACGCCGTCGTCGGTGTCGAGGCGCGCCTGCACGGTCGCGTCCCCCGCGCGGTGCGTCGCGTGCGGGGTGATGTGGAGGCTCAGCAGCACCGGTCGGGTGTTGCGGGCGATGTGGCGGAGCGCCTTCGCGACCAGGAGGTCGACCTCCGTGAGGATCGTGGGGTCGCCGGACGCGCGAAGGCCGTGGATCTGAACGTAGACGTCGTCGACGTTCGGCCCGGCCTCGACCGACGTACTGATGGCGAGTCCGAGAAGGTCCCCCTGGGAGACGACGCCGGTCGGGCGCCCGTCCTCCACCACGAAGACGCTCGACACCTTCTCGCGGGTCATCAGCCGCGCCGCGGCGCCGGTCGTCGTTCCCCGCGGCACGGTGAGCGCGGGCGAGTGCATGATCGTGGCGACCTCGACGTCGAGCGCGTTCCCCGGCCGCTCCGCGTCCTTCTTGCCGCCCACGGTCGGCCGCCAGAGGACCCGGCTCAGGTCGGCGACGCCGATCGCGCCGACGAGGTGGCCCTTGCGGTCGATGACCGGGAGCGGGTGCTCCTCGAGGAGACGGATCTGGTGGAGGAGCATTCCGCACGACTCCGTCTCCTTGACGAGGAGGCCGGGCGGGCTCGCGACCTCCTCCACCCGGTGGGAGGCGAGCTCGGGCATGTCGGGAATCTGGCGGACCAGGTCGGTGCGCGAGACGACCCCGAGGAGTTCGCCCTTCTTCCCGACGACGGGAGCGGCCCGCAGGCCGGTGGCGAGGAACTGCTGGGCGAGCTCGGAGAACGTGGTCTGCGGCGTGATCAGCGGCGGGAGGATCAGCAGGTGCTCGACCTTCGTGGTGAGCGGGAGGTTGGTGCGCCGCGCGAGCGACTCGATCGTGATGAGGCCCACGAGCCGGTTGTTCCGCAGGACCGGGATCTCGTGGATCCCTTTCTCCCGCATCATCCCGAGGGCGCGGGAGACGGCCGCGTCGGTGGAGAGGGTCATCGGTTTCGGGGTCATCAATTCCCGGGCGGTCGGTCCGTCGGTGGGCATGTTCGAATCCGGAGGGCGGTTGGGGGGCATAGCGTTTGGGCGGGGTCTACGGGAGGTCGCGCGCCATCTGGTAGCCGCTCTCCCCGTCGGAGTAGTACCCGCGGAGGAGGTCGGTGACGCCGAAGCGGAAGCGGGTGTAGAACCGGATCGCGGAGACGTTCGACACGCGGACCTCGAGCGTGGTGCGGCGCATCCCCCGGGCCCGGCACCGCTCGAGGAACTCGGTCATCAACGCGGTCCCGACCCCCCGGGTCCGCCAGATCCGTTCGACGGCGAACATGAGGATCCTCGCCTCTCCTTCCACCTGGGTGACGCCCAGGAGAAACCCGACCGGCATTCCGGAGGGGTCGGCGGCGATCAGGAATCCGGTGGGCCACTGCTGGCTGAGGGAGAAGTACAGCGACGAATCGTAGTGCTCGTGGAGCGCCTCCGCGACGATCCGGGAGACCACGGGGACGTCCCGGGCCTGGAAGCCGCGCAGCGTCGCCCCGGGGGGCGACGCGCTCGCCGGGACGGCGGAGGCCTGCGCGCGGTCGGCCGATTCAGCGATACATCTCACCCGGCCCCGAAGTCTCCGGTGCCCGGATCTTCGCCATCGATTGCTGCTGTTGCTGGAGGGAGTGCCGGACCTCGCCCTCGATCTCCGCCGCCTTCTCCCGGAGCGGCTTCGTGTCGAGCACCAGCATCGGCACGAGCGGGTTGATCGTCTCGATCACCTTGGCGGCGGCGCGGGCGTCCGGGTAGTCCTTGTGCGCCTGAGCGACCAAGCAGAGCACCGGTGTCTGCCGGCCGATGGCGCTCAAGAGCAGGCCCCCCGCGAACCCGGTGACGACGCCGTTCGCCGGCTCGAAGTGGTACTTCGCGAGGAGCGGGGCGGCGGCCCGGTTCGCCATGGCGACGACCCGGGCATCGCCCCGGACCTCCTCGTCCATCGGTTGCCCTTCGACGGCGACCAGGAGCTCGATCCCCTTCGCCTCGGTCCAATCGATCAGGAGGCGACTGAGGCGGTTCAGCATCTCCGGGGGCGGCTGAATGTCCGAGATGCCGACCACGAGCTGCTCGCACCTCCGGTCGACGCCGCAGACGACTTTGGAGGCGTAGAATCGGACGGGAGCGCTGACCACGCCCTCCTCCATGATCACCGTCGGCGGAAACTCCTCGCTGACCATGTACGCGACGTTCGTCATGTCGAGGGCGTGGACGAGGTACGAGGCCGCGACCGACCCCACGAGCCCATGGGTCGGGAATCCGATGACCATCATGGCCCCCTTGAGCGATTCGTCGCGCGTGTCCACGATCTTCAGGTCGTCCATCGCCAGCGCCACCGTTTCCACCTCCGCGACGAACGATGCCGCTCCGGTCTTAAACCGTTGGTTGTACGGTCGCTCTCGGCCAGGGGTACCCGAGATGCGGGCCCCGAGGCCTGGTCAGGCCGACCGGAGCCACTCCGCGAGGGGGAGGAGATTGCCGTAGAGGGCCTTCCCGCGAGCGGTGAGGTCGTAGGACACGGGTGCCCCACGGACCGGTTCCTTCGCGGTGCGAACGACCAGCTTGGCCTTCTCTAGGGCCCGGAGCGTCGCTGTCAACGTGGCCGGGCTGACCCGCGGGAGGGAGCGTTGGATCGGACCGAACCGGAGGGTCCCGTGATAACCCAGAAGGGTGACGACGCACATTGCCCACTTCTTTCCCACGACGTCGATCAATCCGACCGGAGGGCAGGGGCACTCGAGCTCCCCATCGCAGCACATCGCGTCCACTTCGTCCGTACGTAGCGGCGCCTTATGACTACTTCAGCGATTGAAGTGGACGAGGGGGTGACCATGACCGAGTGTTGCAAGTGTTGCTGTTGCTGCTGCTGCGAGACCGAGAGCGGCGGCGCGCAGAGCCCGACCAAGTGCTGCCGGACCGAGTGATGGCCGACCGACGGGTGTTGTTCGTCTGTGTGGAGAACGCCGCGAGGTCCCTGATGGCCGAGGCGATCTTCAACGCGACGGCACCCGGGGGGTGGGTCGCCGAATCCGCGGGAACTCGACCGGCGACCCACCCGAATCCACGGACCGGGAGATTTCTCCAGGAGATCGGACTCTCGCTCCCCCCGCACTCTCCGCAGCCTCTCTCACCGGCGGCCTCGGACGCCGCGGCCATCGTCGTGACGATGGGATGCCTCGACGACGCCAGCTGCCCGGTCCACCTCAAGAAACGCGAACTCCGGGACTGGGGACTCCCCGACCCGGGCGGCCTGGACGACGCGGGATTCCGGTCGGTCCGGGACGAGATTCGCACGCGGGTCGGTGCCTTGATCGCGGAGATCCTTACCGAGAGCCCGGACCGGGCTCCGTGACTCCGGGCTTGGGAACGCGTCTCCTGTCGGAGACGTTGGGAACCGCGCTTCTGGTGGGGATCGGGACCGGCGCGGTCGTGGCGAGCGCCGGCACGGGCTCGAGCCGGTTCCTGCTCCTGGCCGTCGCCTGGTTCCTCGCCGTGTCGGTCCCGGTGGCGCTGTTTGCCGGGATCTCGGGCGCCCATCTCAATCCCGTCGTGACCCTCGCCCTCGTAGCCGACCGACGCGTCCCCGTAGGCGAACTCCCGCCGCACGTGGTCGCCCAAGTCGTCGGCGCGTTCCTCGGAAGCGCCACGGTCGCCCTGGCGCTCGGCACAGGGTCCCACCTGGGAGCGACCGTCCCCTCGACCAGCGTCGTGGAATGGATCTTCCTCGATGAGTTCGGGTTCACCTTCGTTCTGGTCGCCAGCGTCCTCCTCCTCGTCCGGGCCGGACCCGGCCGCTGGCGGTGGCGACTGACCTGGCCCGGACTCGTGGTCGCCGTCTCGACCTACCTGATCGGCCCGATCACCGGGAGTTCGCTCAACCCGGCGCGGTCGCTCGCCCCGGCGGTGCTTTCGTCGACCTACACCGACCTGTGGGTCTACTTCGTCGCCGCTCTGTTCGCGGCCCTCCTTGCGGTGGCGGTGGTTGGCCTCCTCGACGGACCCCCTCGAATGCCCTCCCGGTCGCGCGTCCCCGAGGACAATCGGCCTCCCGCCGCGGACGGGGCCGCCCCGCCACTTCCGCGGCGGCCGCAGACGTAAATACGGTCGGCCGCCGGTGGGTCGGTCATGAAGGTCCTCATCACGGGGATCGACGGCTACTCCGGCTGGCCGCTCGCCCTGCATCTACTGCGGCGCGGCCACGAGGTGGTCGGGATCGACAACTTCGTCACGCGGAAGCGGGTGAAGGAAGTCGGCAGCTGGTCGGCGACGCCGATCGGCTCGTTCGCGAAGCGGCAGGAAGCCGTCCATCGCCTCATGGGCAAGTCGATCCGCTTCCACAAGGGGGACATCACGAAGTACCCGTTCGTCGTCGACGTGATCCGTCGGGAGAAGCCCGACACGATCGTCCACCTCGCCGAGCAGCGCAGCGCGCCGTACTCGATGATCGACGTCGACCACGCGGTGCGGACGCAGGTCGAGAACCTCACCGGCACCCTCCACATCCTCTACGCGATGCAGGAGGCGTCGCCCGAGACCCACCTCGTCAAGATGGGGACGATGGGCGAGTACGGGACGCCGAACGTGGACATCCCGGAGGGGTTCTTCGAGGTGGATTACCACGGGAAGCACGACCGGCTGCCGTTCCCCCGGCAGGCGGGTTCGTGGTACCACTGGAGCAAGGTGTTCGACTCCGGAGACGTGATGTTCGCCACCAAGATCTGGAATCTCAAGTCGACCGACGTCATGCAGGGGGTCATCTACGGGACGAGGACCCCCGAGATCACCGACGATGCGCTCCTCACCCGGTTCGATTTCGACGAGACCTGGGGGACCGCGCTGAACCGGTTCGCCGTCGAGGCGGTGCTGGGCTTGCCCATCACCCCGTACGGTCGGGGCGGCCAGGTCCGCGGGTTCATCGCCCTCGAGGATTCGATGCAGTCTCTGCGGCTCGCCGTCGAGAACCCGGCGAAGTCGGGGGAGTACCGCGTCTTCAACCAGTTCGACGCGGCCTACACCATCAACGACCTCGCGGAGCTGACGCACCGGGTCGCGCGCGACCTCGGCCTCAACCCGCGGATCGAGCACCCCCCCGACCCCCGTGTCGAGGCGGAGCAGCACTACTACAACCCGATCCACGAGAACCTGCCGGCCCTGGGCTACCGGCGCAGCCGGAACCTCGAGGAGGTCCTTCGGGAGATCTTCAAGGACCTCATCCGGTTCCGCCGTCGGCTCGAGGCGCGCCGCCACGTCGTGATGCCCACCGTCAACTGGCGGAAGTCCGACAACACGGCGGAGCTGGTCGCGCGGTCCCACCCTGGCCCCTCTCCGCCGGCAGCGCCAGGCGCGCCTTCCCCGACGCCTTCCGAGAGCGCGTCCCGGACGCCGGCGTAGGTTCGATGCGCGGAGTCGTCACCCTCGCGGGCGAGGGGACGAGGATGCTCCCCTGGAGCCGGGGCCTCCGCAAGGAGTTCCTCCCGCTCTACGACCGTTCGGAGACCGGGGAGGTCGTCCTGAAACCGGTCGCCCACGTGGTGCTCGAGTCGATGGTCGCCGCCGGGATCGAGGACGTCACGCTCGTCGTGGGCGCGAAGGACCTCGCCTTCGTCCAGAATTACTTCACCATCGACCGAACCCTGCTCCAGCGTCACGCCCGCCACGCCGAGCGGCTGGTGGAGACGCAACGGTTCTACGGAACGTTGCGGGACCTCCGGCTCCGCTTCGCCGTCCAGCCGGCTCCGCGGGGGTTCGGCGACGCGGTCGCGCATGCCGAGGAGTTCGTCGCGGAAGGGCCGTTCGTCCTCCACGCCGGCGACGCGGTTCTCATCGAGCCGGAGCGAGGGACCCTGCTCCGGACGATGGGCGCGCTCCTCGAGCGCGAGCACCTCGATGCCGTTCTGCTCGTCCGCAAAGTCGCCGATCCCCGCCGCTACGGCGTCGTCGAGGGTCGCCCCGACGGGCGCGTCGGCGGGCTCCAGCGGCTGGTCGTTACCGGGATGGAAGAGAAACCGGCCAAGCCGCGCTCCCACTGGGCCGCGACGGCGGCGTACGCCTTTTCGCACCGATTGTTCGACGCGCTCCGCTCGCTCGAAGGGACCGGTCCCACGGGCGAGATCGAGCTTACCGACGCGATCCGGACGTTGATCGCGGAGGGGAGCGTCGCCGCGCTCGTCCTGTCTCCGTCCGCGGGGGAGTGGCGCAGCGTCGGTTCGCCGGAGGGGTTCCAGCTCGCGCTCGACCGCACGCGCCAGCGGGCCGTGGGGACCGAGAAGCGCTCGACCTGACGCCCAGCCGGGTCGGCCATCGTCAATCGTCGATTTTGACCGGGGGAACGATTAAGGGGTCTCTCCCCTTGCCGGAGACATTACCGCGTCCCGGACTTCTCGTCGGACGGGGAGGATCGTCCACATCCGATGAAGCGACAGATGGTGGACATGCTCGCCGACCTGATCAAGATCCCAAGCGACCCGTTCTCGGACAAGCAGGAGGTGCTCGACTACGTCCAGTCGTTCACCGACCAGGTCCACATGCGGAACACCCTGTTCGGGGAGTCGTCCGCGCCGGCGCTCCTCGCCGAGTACGGCCAGGGCGGCGTGGTGCTCTCCGGCCACCTCGACACCCCGCCAATCGGGGATTACTGGAGCTTCTCGCAGAGCCAGCTGGCCGGCGGCCGGATGTACGGCCGCGGGGCGGCCGACATGAAAGGAACCGTGATCGCGATGCTCCAGGCGGCCCAGGACCTGGTCGCCCGGAAGGTTCCGATCGTACTCGCGCTCACGACCGACGAGGAGACGACGATGCAGGGCGCAGCCGCGCTCGCGAAGACGCTCCCGATGCGCCGCGCGAAGGCGATCGTCGTCGGGGAGCCGACCGGTCTCCGCGTTGCCTACGCGGAGAAGGGCGTCCTCGACCTCGCGATCGAGACCCGGGGGAAGGCCGCCCACGGGGCGATGCCGCACCTCGGCGAGAACGCCATCTCGAAGATGATGCGGATCCTTCGGGGCCTGGAGAGCTTCAAGGGCCGCATCGCGCACCCGGAGCTCGGCAGCGTGACGATGAACATCGGCACGCTGAACGGCGGCACCCGGATCAACGTCGTGCCGAACAAGGCGACCGCGGAGGTCGATATCCGATTCCCGCCGCCGTACTCCCCGGACCAGCTGTACCGGGAGATCGAGGAGCACTTGCGGAGGATCAAGACCCCGTTCACGCTCCGCCGCCTGCTCAGCATGCGCTCGGTCCAGATCGACCCGGAGAGCGAGCACGTCAAGCTGCTGCGCGAAGTTTCGAGCGCCGAGTCCGCGGTCCTCGTCCACGCCAGCGAAGCGGTTTGTTACACGCAGGTGAACCCGAACGTCGTCATCTTCGGGGCCGGTGAGGAGGAGCTCTCCCACCAGGCGAACGAGTACGTCAAGGTCGAGGCGGTCGCCCGCGCGTCCGAGGTCTACAAGAAGTACGCTCAGCGCCTCGCCACCGGCAAGGCCGGCTGACGGGCGCGGCCCGTGAAGATCGCCGAGCTGACGACGCGCTATCCGCCCGGTCCGGGCGGTGTGGAGCGCCACGTCCGCGAGGTGTCGGTGCGGCTCGCCCGACGAGGGCACGCGGTCGACGTCTTCGCGACCGACCTTTCCCGGGAGTACCCGTGGCAACGCCTGGGACCGGAGGTCGCCCGGACGGAGCTTCTCGATGGGGTGTCGATCCACCGTCTCCCTGCGTGGAGCTTGCCGAGCGAGCTGCACTACCCATTTTTCCGAGGACTCAACCGGGCCCTCGCCAAGTCGGGTCCGGACATCGTCCACGCGCACACGTACGGGACGAACCACGCTGCGGCCGCGGCCCGGTATTCGCGGAGGGCCAAGCGGCCGTTCGTGCTCACCGCGCACTACCACCCCATCTGGTCGATCGAGGGGGGCTGGCTCCGGCATCGGATCCGGGGGTTCTACGACCGGCAACTCGCCGCGCCGATCGTCGCGGCGGCGACGCGGGTGATCGTCCAGACCCACGAGGAGGAACGGCTCCTGAAGGTCCCCGGATTCCCGGTGCCTCGCATCGAGATCGTCCCGCCCGGGTACACGCCCCTCCCCGAGCCTCCGCCGGGGGACCGGCCGTTCTCCCGGTCCATCGGCGTGGAGGGGCCGTTCTTGCTGTTCGTCGGTCGCCTCGCCTCGAACAAGGGTCTTCTCGAGCTCGTCGAAGCGTTCGCGACTCTCGCGAAGCACGACGCGACCTCAACCCTCGTGATCGTCGGCGCCGACGGGGGGATGCGCCCGGCGGTCGAACGCCGGATCCAATCCCTCGGGCTCGGCCCTCGCGTCCGGATCCCCGGGTTCGTCGCCGACGACCGGTTGCTCGCCTCGGCGTTCCGTGAGGCACGCCTCTTCGTCCTGCCGAGCGAGTACGAGGCATTCGGTCTCGTTCTTCTCGAGGCCCTCGCGCAGGGGACGCCGGTCGTCGCCTCCCGCGTCGGGGGGATTCCCGAGTTCCTCGAGGACGGCAAGGCCGGCCGATTGGTTCCCACGAACGACCCGGCGGCGCTCGCGGCCGCGCTTCTCGGCCTGTGGGACGACCCGGACACCCGGGCCAAGTATGGGGCGTACGGCCGCGACACGATCGTCCCGAGGTACTCGTGGGACCGGGTCGTCGACGAGCTCGAGCGGATCTTCCGCGAGGTCACGGACGGGCGATGAAGATCGTCCACGTCACACTCCGGTTCGACGCACCCGGGGGCGTGGAGACGAACGTCCGGGAGGTCGCGAAGGGACTCTGCGCGGCCGGCGACGACGTGCGCGTGTTCACGAGCGATCTTTACGATGAGGGCCGCTGGGAGCGGCGGACCGGCTTCGCCCCTACGGTGGACGGCGTCCCCGTACGACGATTTCCGGTGCGCAAACGCGTGATCCCGTTCCTGACGATGCCGATGATGGGCGGCGTGATCGACGCCCTGGCGGCCGAGCCGTGGGACGTGATCCACGCGCATTCCCACCGGTACGGCCACGTCCTCCAGGCGGCCGCGGTCGCTCGTCGACGGCGGATCCCGTTCGTCGTGTCGACCCATTACCACCCCGCGGACCGGGGGGAGCGGGCGCTCAAGCGGGGCCTGCTCCGCTGCCAGGATGTCGCGTTCGGGATGAGCGCGTACCGGATCGCGGATGCCCTCGTGGTGGAAACCGGGCGGGAGGCGTCCCTCGTCCGGGAGTTCGCCCCCTCGAAGGGGATCCACGTGATCCCGCCGGGGATCGATCTGGAGGCGTGGAGCCATCCCGAGGGCGAGCACGCCGCGGTCGCCCTGCCGGACCGGTTTCTCCTCTACGCCGGTCGCATTGCTCCGAACAAGGGGCTCCCGGTCCTCTTGCGGGCGTTCGCCATGCTCCCGAAGTCCGGGCGCCCTGCGCTCGTGCTCATGGGCCGCGACTGGGGCGAGCGGCCGGCCTTGGAGCAGCTCGCCCACGATCTCGGCATTTCCTCCGAAATCGTCTGGCTCGGCCACGTGGACTCGCTCGCGGAGTACCGAGCCGTGTTCCGGAGGGCGAGCATCTTCGTCCTTCCCTCGGAGTGGGAAGCGTTTGGGCTCGTGCTCCTCGAGGCGATGGCCGCCCGGGTCCCCATCGTCGCCTCCGCTGTCGGTGGAGTTCCGGAAGTCCTGGAGGGGGGCCGGTCCGGCCGGCTCATTCCCTACGGGGCGGTCGACCCGCTCGCGAGCGCCATCGGCACCCTTCTGGGAGACGACGGCGAACGATCGCGACTCGTCCAGGCCGGCGCCGAACGGGTCGCGGGACTCACGTGGGCGCGCGCCGTCGAGCGCCACCGGGCGCTGTACCGGGAGCTCGCTCGACCGTAGTCGGGCCGGGCAGTCGCTCGAGCTCGTCGGCCAGTTGGCGCGTCGCGGACCGCTCCGGCTCCTCCTCAAGGAGGGAGCCGGCGCGCAGCAGGACGACGCTCAGGGAGAGGATCATGCCGCCTGCAACTCCGCTCCGACCGAGCGCAGGATGCTAAGTCCCTTGCGGAGATTTTCACGCGACGCGGCGAACGAGAGCCGAAGGTGGTTCGCGCCGAGCGAACCGAAGGCGTCTCCCGGCGTGGTGATCAGTCCGCGCTGGAGGAGCGTGCCGGCGATCTCCTGCGCGGTGCCGGGCCAGTCGATCTTCGGGAAGGCGTAGAAGGCGCCGGCCGGCGGTACGACGGTCACGCCCGGAATCTTGGCGAGGCCCTTCGCGATCAGGGCCCGCCGGGCCCGGAACTCGGCCACCATCGCCCGGGTCGCCGCGCCGCCGTCCTCGAGCCCCACGAGCACCGCCGCCTGGGCCGGCGTGGACGGGCAGGCCATCATGTGGTAGTGCATCTTGTTGATCTCGACGGCGAGGGCGCGCGGCGCGACGAGGAACCCAATCCGCCAGCCCGTCATGGCGAGCGTTTTCGAGAAGGAGTTCACGATGACCGCCCGGTCGGTGCGCCCCCAGAACGACTGGAACTTCCCCTCGTAGACCATCTCCTCGTACACCTCATCGGAGACGATGGTGAGGTCGTGCTCTTCGGCGAAGGAGATCATCCGGTCCACGGTCGCCTTCGAGAAGACGCTCCCCGTCGGGTTCGACGGGCTGTTGACCACGATGACCCGGGTCCGGGCCGTGACGAGCCGCTCGAGCTGGTCGAAGTCCGGTTGGTACCCCTTGTCCTCCAGGAGGTCGTACGCGACGGGTCGGGCGCCCATCAGCTTCGCGTGCGGAGGGTAGAGGACGAATCCCGGGTTCGGCACGAGGATCTCGTCCCCGGGGTCGTACAGGGTGAGGGCGAGGGCCATGAGCCCCTCGGAGCCGGAGCCCGTGACGATGATGTTGTCCCGACCGGTGTCGGGGTCCCGCTCGCGGTACCGCTCCGCGATCTTCTCGCGGAGGGGCAAGAGGCCCGCGGAGGGGCCGTAGTGGTTCATTCCGTGGCGGACGGCGTCGCAGAGGGCGTCGAGCACGGCCTTCGGCGGCTCGAAGTCCGGCTCCCCGAGCCCGAGGTTGATCGAGTTGGGCGGGGCCGCCTCGAACATCTTGCGGATGCCCGAGATTTCCACCTGGCGGACCCGCTCGGCCACCACGGGGCCGCGCGACGGGACCCCCCTTCTTAGCGTTGGTGGGGTCGCGAACTCCCGTCGAGCAGCGCGACCCCGTTCGTCGACGGAGTAGCACGGTCGCGGCGCCCGCGCGGCCGCACCGGAGCGGAAGCCACCGGGCGACACAAGCGCCTTTTACCCGCTCCGCTCCGTTCGCCCCCGGAGGGAAGTTCGCGTGCCCGTCATCGTCGTGGTCGGCGCCCAGTTTGGGGACGAGGCGAAGGGGAAGGTCACCGACTACCTCGCCGCGAACGCAACGTTCGTCGTCCGAACCGGCGGGGGCCCGAACGCGGGCCACACCATCGAGATCCCGGAGGGCAAGGTCGTCCTCCACCAGCTCCCGTGCGGGGTCCTTCGCTACGGGGTCACGGCGGTGTGCGGGCCGGGGATGGTGCTCGACCCGACCGCCCTCGATGAGGAGATCCGGACCCTCCAGGAACGTCGGATGTTCAAGGGCTCGCTCGTCGTCAGCGAGCGTGCGCATGCCATCCTCCCCACCCACATCGCCGAGGATGCGTGGGAGGAGAAGGTCCGCACCGCCACCCACCCGGGCGCGGAGCTCGGAACGACGATGCGCGGGATCGGACCGGCGTACGCCGACCGGTACGGGCGGTGGGGGATCCGGTTCGGCGAACTGATCCATCCGGCCAAGCTGCAGCAACGTCTCGAGCTCCTCGTGGCCTCGAAGCCCCACTTGAAGGAGCTCGTGGACCTGCCGGCGATGCAGGCGAAGTTGGCCGAAGTCGCGAGCCGACTCGCGCCGTACGTCCAACCGACGGAGCCCACCCTCTGGTCGGCCCTCGCCCGCCAGGAAACCGTCCTGCTCGAAGGAGCCCAGAGCGCGCTCCTCGACGTCGATTTCGGGACCTATCCCTACGTCACGAGCCACCACCCCACTTCGGCGGGGGCCCTGGTCGGGAGCGGGATCCCTCCGTTCGAGGTCTCGGAGGTCGTCGGCGTCACGAAGGCGTACGCGACCCGGGTCGGCGCCGGTCCGTTCCCCACGGAGGTCGAGGGAGATCTGGGCGCCTACCTCCAGCGGGAGGGCGGCGAGCGGGGAGCGACGACCGGTCGCGTCCGCCAGGTCGGCTGGCTCGACCTCGTCCTCCTCCGGTACGTCACCAAGCTCAACGGGTTCACCTCGCTCGCGCTCACCAAGGTCGATGTGCTGGGGGGTCTCGACGACGTTCCCGTCGCCGTCCAGTATGTCACCCCCGACGGACGGACGCTCACCGACTATCCGCCGTCCGACGCCGAGGAACTTGCCCACGTGACTCCGGTGTACGAGAAGCTCCCGGCCTGGCCGAAGTTCAACGAGCGACTCACCGCGCGGCTTCGGGAGGAGGGAGCCTCGGCCCTTCCGAGCCCTCTGAAACGGTTCGTCGAGTACCTCGGTCGAGAGACGGGCGTTCCCGTCGAGTGGGTCAGCTACGGACCCCGGCGCGAGGAGACCGTCTGGCTCGGCAAATCGCACGGGGGACCGTCGGCGGGGGCGGTGACTGCGTGGGCGCAGTGACCCCGTTCCCGTGAGCTTCGACCCGTTCCTCTACGTCGCCCTCGTGGCGGGGTTCGCCGTCGGTCGAGCGACGACCTGGCGATCTCCCGTGGTCGGTCAAGCCGCGCTCCTCACGGTCGCGATCCTGCTGTTCCTTCTGGGAGACAGCCTCGGCCGGCTGCCCGGGGCCACGCTGCTCGCGCAGATCCCGTTGGCCGTCGTGTTCGCGGGGGCGACGCTCGCGGTCACGCTTCTGGCGGTTCGACTCCTGGCCCGACCGGCCACCGGTCCGCCCGCCCCACCCAACTCCGTGCCCCTGCGAACGACCCTGATCACCCCAGCCGGATTCCTCGCGGCCCTCCTCGCGGGAGTCGTCGTCGGGAAGCTCCTCGGGGGCGGACCCGGGCAGGGAACCGAGTACGCGCTCTACGCCCTGTTGGTCCTGGTCGGGTTCGACCTCCAGCTGGACCTCGCCCGGCTCCGCTCGGCCTGGGTGCCGATCCTCGCGGCCGTGACCGGGGCCCTAGTCGTCGCGGTGGCGTTTGGGGCGACCCGCCTGGTGCCGTGGTCCGCGGCGTTCTCGACCTCCTTCGCCTTCGGATGGTACTCGCTGGCCGGCCCGCTCACCGCCGTCCGGGTCGGTCCGGCCCTCGGCCTGTTCGCCTTCCTCGCCAACTTCCTGCGGGAGAATCTGACCATGCTCTCGGCGCCCGTCCTCGGGAGGAAGGTCCGGGGCGACGGCCTCGCGGCGATGGGGGGCGCCACGTCGATGGACACGACCCTCTACTTCGTGACCCGCTACGGGGACCCGAGGGCCGCCACGGTCGCCCTCGCGACCGGCGTCGTGCTGACGACGGCGGCCGGTCTGCTCCTTCCGGTCCTCCTGAGCGTCGCCTAAGCGTGAAGTTTATCGGAGCGAGCGACTCGGCACCGTCGGTGGGCTCGTAGTCCAGCGGTTAAGACGTCGCTCTCACACAGCGAAGACCGCCGGTTCGAATCCGGCCGAGCCCATCCACGCCGATCGCCCGCGGGGTACACGACCGGGGCGGTCGCGGACCCCCCGCAGGGGAGAGTTCATTTCCGCCAGCCGGTCCCGCTGGGCGTGTCCGCTCGGACCTCCCGGGTCGTGCGTTCGTCGCTCGTCGTGGCGGTCGGCCTCGTCGCCCTCCTGCTTCTGCCGGCCTCGGCGATCCCGGCTTCTGGGCACGGGGCGCTCCCTCCACGGGCGAGCGCGCCCATTGTGATCTCCTCCGAGAGAGAACCGAGCACTTCGGGCCCCCCGGAGCCCTCCGCCCGCGTCGGCCATTCAACCGCGACGTCCCCGGACGCGTCGGGGGAGAGTCAGACCGTCACCGGACAGCCGCCCCTCCCACCGCAAACCTCGATCGTGAATCCTCTCCAGTACTACTCCCGGGAACCGGCCCCAATGGGGATCGCCGATTTCGGGGTGACGGGGGCGTCGCCCGGCGCGAGCGGATACGAGTACTCCTCGCCGAGCTTCCAGGGACAAGCGGTCGTGCGCTCCCTCGCGGTTACCATCAGCGGCACGTCGTCGAAGGTCACGGCGTTTGAGCTGAACGCCGTTGTCGTGCTGCAACGGAATGGGACCGATTACTCCTACTGGGTCCAGAACGGACTCCACCTCGACGCCGGTTCCGATGAGTTCACGATCGGCGGCGCGTACGTCTGGAACTTCTCCTCCCCGGGCGCCACGCTGAGCGCCGGCGAGTTGAACGGCAGCGCGGGCTCGATGCTCGCGTCCGACACCTACTACTACATCCCCGGGTGTGGCGTGAATTACTCCGGCCAGTGCACAACGCTCGGCCTCCCCGCGACCATCACCGGTCGAATCCTCACGTCGACGAGCGCCGGGGTCCCGTTCGTGGCGTACCAGTACGACCTCGGCTCGGGCTGGGTGACCTACGACAACGTGTCGTTCCCGCGGATGACCGCCGCCAGCGATTCTGGATTCCGGGTGGACGGCTTCGCACCGACGCCGTACGCGGCGAGACTCTACTACGATGCGGAGTGGGTGTGGGTCGGGGCCGGGGGTGGTTCCGCGAGCACCGACCAGGGATCCGACCTCAACATGACCCTCTCCTGGTGGAACGGACACAACTACCAGGCGGTGCCAACGGCCTGGAACTTCGGGGGCGACACGGGCGAGACATCCTCGAACGTGACGGACGTCGCCGCGAACCCTCTCGGAGCGCACCTCGCGAGTGGCGCCGGAACCCTCGGCGTCCTGTACAATCTGAGCGGGGTGGGGTTCCTGAACTTGTCCGTGCCCACGCGCGCTCCCGCCTCGGTCCTCGTCGACGGGCATGCGACCCCGTTCCAGGAAGGCTCGGCGAACCTCACGCTTCCCATCGGAACCCACTCCCTTGACCTCCAGAATTTCTCGAACGCGTCGGAACCGTTCTCCCTCCGCGCGGGGGAGACGACGTACGTGAATCTCTCCGGCGCGGGCGAGGTGACGGTGAACGAATCCGGGCTGCCCCCGGGCACGCCGTGGGGGGTCACCCTCAACGGCACACCAGAAGCCACCTCGGCCATGGTCCTCGTCCTGAATGTCGCGAACGGGACCTACCCCCTCGCCTACCCACCGGTGTCCGGCTACCACCTCGTCGGTTCGGGCCCAGCGACCCTGACCGTTCCCCGGACGGGACGAATCTCCCTCCAATTCGCCCGATTCACGTACGACGTCACCTTCACGCAGTCGGGCCTGCCGCCCTCGACTCCCTGGTGGGTCGATGCGAACGGGAGCGACGTCCAGGGGACGGGGCCCTCCCTACTCGTAACGGCCCCGAACGGGTCGACGCCGTACTCGGTCGGCTCCCTCTACGAATTCCTCGCGGACCCCAGCGAGGGGCAGATCCTCGTCTCGGTCGGCATCCCGACCCCCCAAGCGGTGGCGTTCTCGTATCGTGCGACGTTCGTCGCCGGAACGGTGCATCCGGCGAGTGCCGAGGTCTCGATCGACGGCGTGGATCTGGCCCTGGCCGACGGCGCCTTCAACGCCTCGGTGATCCCGGGGTCGTACGACCTCATCGCGCGCGCGCCCGGGTACGCCCTCGACCAGGTCAATGTGACGGCGACGCCGGGGAACGTCACCTGGGAGAACCTCTCTCTCGTGGCGAACCGGACCACCGGTAACGGCCCCGGAACCCCCACCGCAGGCGGAATCTCCCTGGCCACGGCCGCTTTGGTGGTGGCCGCGGTCGCTGGCGTCGCAGCGGCCACGGTCATCGTGCTCGTCCGTCGACGGCGCTAGATTCCGGAGTCGTCGACCCCGATCCCATCCGAGGCTGCTATCGTTCGACGAGCTCCCCGGCCGGGGGAGGTCGGTCTCGGAGGCGGCCCTTCCGTCTCACGGCGGGATCCCCCGATCG
Source organism: Thermoplasmata archaeon (assembly GCA_022750435.1). Classification (GTDB taxonomy): domain Archaea; phylum Thermoplasmatota; class Thermoplasmata; order Lutacidiplasmatales; family UBA184; genus Lutacidiplasma. The sequence goes on from JAKIVS010000002.1 coordinate 131,259, forward strand.
CCCTCACCGGAGGAGGCCGATACGGCTCCCGACGGTCCAGCCCCTACATGGAGGGCGGCGGGGGAGCCGCCATCGGGGGCCCCATCGGAACGGACATCGCGGCCTGGGCCCTGCGGAGCCGCTTCTGAACTTGGTGCGCGCCGATGAAGACGAGAATCGGTGCGAGGATGGCCAGCACGGGGATGATGTAGAAGATGGCCCCGACCTTGGCGACCGTGCTCTGATAGCGCGAACCGAATCGCCAGAGTCCCAGGATCGCCCCGATGAGCCCGAGGAACGCCAAGAACCCTCCCCCGTAGAGCAGGGAAACCGAGCCGCCCGGGAGGGATGTGGCATTGTTCTGACAGGTCGTGTCGGTGGAGCCACAGCCGAGTGCCGTGTGGATCGAGGCGGCGTACAGGCCGGCGAATCCGACCAGGAGCAGAAGTCCGATGAGCCCGATGACGCAGAGCACCATGGGCACGGTGAATCGGCCGTCCGCCTTCCGGAGGCTTGCGAAGCCGAGCGTGTACAGGACGAACGACAGGAGCCCAAGCGCCACCCCGGCGAGGATCGCACCAATCGCGAGGAAAATCGTGTTGAGGATGGTCTGGAAGTTCGCCCTGGAAGAGATTCCACCGCCGACCGCGAAGCCCACGTCGAGGAGGACGATGAACACGCCGGCGATTGCCAGGCCCAAGCCCAGGATGCCGAGGAGGGCTCCCCACTTGATGCGAGAGGCCCCGGCCATTTCGGCCTCCGTCGGGGGCATCCCCCCATTCGTTCCTGGCCCTACCGGCATCGGCGCAGCTGGCGGTGGGTTCCACGGGGTCGCCACGCAGAACCTTGGTGGGCTCGTGGGTTATCGATCCTGCGTCGGACTGCGGACGGGTCCGGCGCGGATAGGTCCGACCTCGGAGTCGGTCGAGATCGGGGCTGGAGCTCGCCGCGATCACGGGCGGTCAAGGTCCTCGATTCGGGCGTCGATGAAGGCGCAAACCAACCTGAAGCTCGTCTCGGTGACCCGCATGAAGTACGGGGAACTCGTCCTGCACTACGAGGTCATTCGGGGCTCCAAGGCCAAGTAGGTCGAACCGAGCGGCGCCCGCTCCCCGGAGCTCCGCGGGCGATGGGGGACCCCCGGGGACGCCAGCGCTCTCCCCGATTCGAGCGCCGCAAACGCATGGCGAATCGGAGACCCTTACGGAAGCGTGGCGCTGGCGGGCGGCTCTGGACCCTCCGAAGCAACCTCACCACTGGCCAATCGCCGTGGCCCGGACCCTGGGGACACCCCGGGGGCGGTCCCCGGCGGGGACCCGCCGGCGGCCGGGGGAAGCGAATCGACGAGCTTCTTCGAGCCAGGGAGCTTGTAGAGCGAGTACGCGGCCAGCGCCACGATGACGGCCGCGAGCGCGGCGAAGAGGAGGTCACCGACGGTCGATCCGACCCACTTCAGCTTGATGACGACCTGGGAGAGGCCGAACGAGACCACAAGCCCGTCCATGGCCATCACAAACCGGGTGAACACGTCCCGCGACACGCGGCGCATCACCCAGGTCCCCAGCGGGACCCCGATGATGACCGGGATCAGCAGGAACGGAATGAGCATCAACGAGGGGGCGGAGACGAGGTTGGCGCCCAGGAATTCGGTAAACACGAGGTAGGTGGCGAGCGTCAGGCTCGACTCCGCGACCCGGACCTGGGCCATGGTGCATCGGAACTCGTTCTTGGTGAGCCCCTGGTTCCGGAAGAACACGGCGAGCGGGGGACCGGAGATCGTGGTCAGCGCGTACAGGAAGCCAATCCCGGGCCCGAGGGCGGTTCCCCCGCGACGCTCGTTCGTGAAGGGACGGCGGAGACCGAGGAGCTGGACGACCACGAGGGGAAGGAGGACGAGATAGACGACGACCTTGACGTCGTTCACGGCGAGGTACGTCAAACCCACGGTCCCAAGGATCACCCCGGGCAGCAGCGTCCGGACGACCGGCATCGCCCGTGCCTTCGTCGCCGAGATGAACGCACGTTCCCGGTACAGGAGCGTGATGTTGACCACGAGCTCGACGCTCACCAGCGCCGGGTTGAGGAGCTTGTTCGAGAACCAGAGGACCGCGATCGGGGTGACGATCGACGAGAACCCGTACCCGATCGCGCCGTTGATCGTCGCGGCGAACAGCGCGACTAGGGCGAGCCAGATCGTCGACCAGTCCATGCGAGGGCCCCCGGATGGCTAGGGGCTCACGCGCATCCATACTTACTGGTATCGGGACTCACAGAACGCCCGTGGGAATGCGAGACGGCGGTTCCGGTCGACGGCGGAGTTCCGACCGGGGACGGTCGTGGCGAGAGGGCCGGCCCGCGAACGAACGCTCGCTGGTATCCAGAACGCCCCTTCGAGAACCTAGATATCCCTCTCGAACCTCGCGCCGCGCGGCACCGCCGACCGGCGGTCCGCAACCGAGGGAAGAACAATGCCGTCTGGACCGCAACTGGTGAGCCTGATCCCGATCCGCAACATGGACCGCGCCATCGGCTTCTACACGAAGAAGCTCGGCGCCAAGGTTCAGTACCGCGGGAAGGGATCGATGAAGAACTTCTGGGCGTCGCTCAGCGTCGCCGGCGCGAATGTCTGGTTCGTGGCCCCCGAGAAGCGGGAAGCGCGGACGCTCGCCTACCATACGTTCCTCGTGAAGGACATCAAGAAGTTCGTCGCCAAGCTCCAGAAGGCCGGCGTCACGTTCGAGAAGGCCGTGAAGGTGAGCAAGGAGACGAAGATCGAGGGCGTCATCGCCCGGGAGGACTTCGGCGCCTCGGCCTTTTTCAAGGACACGGAGGGGAACACGCTGATGGTCTGGCAGAACTTCCCCCCGATGTAATCGCCGACCGAACCCCTCGCCGGCGCCCGCTCGTTCGGGCGCCGGCCGCCCCCCACCGGAGGGACGGGCGCTGACCCTCGGCAGCCCTAGACCAGCTTCCCTGCGCGCACGACCGGTTTCCCATCGATCGAAAGGTATGCGCCGGTCACGACCATCCAGGCCCCGAACGGCGAGGCGTTCTTTCCCCCGCGGAACTGGTTCCCGCCGAGGCTGAAGAACAGCGAGCCGGCCTCTTGGTCCTCCATCTGGGGCAGCTTGTGGATGGCGGAGTTCAGGCCCACGGAGAAGGAGGCGAGCCGGTCCCGGCCCGCCTTCGGCGCCTTGTGGTATGCCGCGAGGATCTTCTCCCCGCCCGACTCGTACGACTGGTCGGTGAGGTGCCCGTCCGCGAAGCTCCACCGGATCCCGGTGACGGGCCCGCTGTCGGGGTAGGTGGTGTGATTGCCGACCAGCGTGCCGGAGGCGGACGTGTGGTCGATCGGGGTCCCGACCACGCCGCCCGGGACCGTCGCCATGTTGTTGCCTGCCTTCAGGTCGGCCTCGTCGACGAGCCCGTCGTCCAAGAGGATGGGGAACTTGCCGAGGCGGAACGTCAGCTCCGTACCGTTGGGGTGGCTCACCGTCGCGACCGTTCCCTTCCGGATCCGGTCGGCGACCCTCGACCCCAGCTGGTGGAGCGTCTTCGGCGGCACCAGGCTGGCCCGGACCAGCTCCTCCTGCCATTCGGCGAGGTCGAGACCCCACCGGTCGGCCGCCAACTGGCTGACTCGGCCGAGGTAGAGCCGGGCGCCCCGGATCTTCGCCTTCGCCGCCCGCTTGTACCATTCCTGGTTGTAGCCGGCGACGCCGTTCAGCTTCTTGGGCGGAAGGCCCTCCGCCCGGGGCCACTGCGAGGGCCCGAAGAAGAACACGTAGGCGGAGGTCCTGGCGAGCGCCGCCCACTCGTGAGTCCCAACGCGACCGGTGTGGTGGCCGTTTCCGTTCTGGATGGCTTCCCAGAACGCCGGCTCGTCCTCGTACAGCAACATCGGATTCGCCCCGAGCTTTCGGGCCTCGGTGACGAACGGCTTCGCCCAGGGGAGCGATTCTGACCAGCTTTCGATCACGACGTTCTCGCCTTTCTTGACGTGGAGCGTCTGGGTGAGGACCATCTTCGCGAGTCGGGCCGCGGCTTCGGGGGACGCGTCGGGCATGGCGGGCCAAACTGGGCACTCCTACATGAAGGCCGACTCGGCGAGACCCCGTGGAACTCCCCGACGGCCCCCGTTTCCGGCCCGAGCCCGTCGGGCGGCGAGGGCGGTCGGTCCTCGGATCGTCGCGGGGAGCGCCGGTGCGAGCGGGCTAAGGCGACGGGCGGCGTGTCGACCCTGCGGGGTGTTCCATCGCCGTGCTCGCGTTCCCACCCCTGCCGAACGCGCCGGGGTCTCTCCCCGTGGAGGACCCGTTCCGGACCGAGAGTACCCTGCTCTTCACGCGGCAACCCGACATCGGGCGCACCGTCGCGATCGCCGACGCGAACGGACGCGTCCTCGCCACGGCCTCCACGACCTTGCGGGGATGGAAGGGCTTTCTCGAGCTCGACCTTACGGACAACACCGACCGGTTGCTGCTCACCTATCGACTCGCGCCGCCCCGCCCGGGGCGAGTCCTCTCGATCCGTCCGCTCGCCCTCGCCGATGGGGTCGGCCGACCGTTGGGAACCCTCCAAGCACGGTTCGACGGATGGCGCGGGCGGCGGTTCGCGCTCCTCCGGCCGGACGGGGAGTACCTCGTCGTGCCGCACGTCTCCCGATTCCGGGACGACCCGCTGATGCTCGGCCGACACGTCGTGGGTTCGGTGCGCGAGAGGGGCGCTCTCCTCAGTACGTACACTCTCCGATTCACGCAACCGTGCGACCATCTCCATGCCGCAGGACTCCTCGTCTTCGTCGCTCTTCGCGCCGGACGGACCATGGCCGTCGGAAACTGAGGATTCTGTCTCCCCGCGGGAGCGGAGCGGGACGTGCCACCGATGGCCTCTTCTGAGGAGGTCCGTGTCGACGGACCGTGAAGGTACTGCTCTTCGGCGGCTCGGGGATGGTCGGTCAGGGCGTCCTGCGCGAATGCCTGCTCGATCCGACCGTCGAGACGGTCCTCTCCGTGGGACGCAGCCCGGTGGGCAACGTCGCCCCGAAACTGACGGAACTCCTGCGGCCGAACCTGAAGGAGCTGGGCGATGCCGAGGCGCAGCTCACCGGCTACGACGCGTGCTTCTTCTGCCTCGGCATCTCCTCGGTCGGACTCTCGGAGGGCGACTTCCGCCGCGTGACGTACGACCTGACGGTCTCGGTCGCCGAGCGCCTCGCCCGCCTCAACCCGGCCATGACGTTCGTCTACGTCTCCGGCGCCGGGACGGACAGCACCGAGCACGGTCGCGCCATGTGGGCGCGGGTGAAGGGCGCGACCGAGAACGCGATCCTTCGGCTTCCGTTCCGCCGGGCGTACATGTTCCGTCCCGGGGCCATCCAGCCGAAGCACGGAATCCGGTCGAAGACCGCCGTGTACCGGTTCCTCTACGTTGCGCTCTTCCCGTTCCTCTGCGTAGTGAAGTCGGTCTCGCCGGATTCACTCACCACCACCGAGGCCGTCGGCCGCGCGATGATCCGCGTCGCCGCCGACGGCGCGCCGACCCCGCTCGTCAGCACGCGCGAGATCAACCGGTTGGCCCGGATGGCGCCGACCGGCGCCTAACGACCGACGGGGTCGACGCCCCCGGGAGGGTCCCCACGGGCCCGACGGCCCGGTGGCCGCCGCCGGGGAGGCAGGTTCCCAGGTCGAATGCGTAGATCCGGCCGTCGCTCGCCCCCACCACGATCTCTCCGTGGGCGATCGCCGCCGGGCCCTGGAAGTTCCCGGTGGTCGTCGTGAAGTGGTAGACGAGCGTCCCGCTGCTCGCGTTAAGGACCTGGAACTCCTGGCCGGCACCGACGGCGAGGACGCCGTCCGCGTAAGCGGCCGCGCCGAGGACCGCCCCACTGGTCTCTCCAACCTGCCAGAGGAGCTTTCCGGTGGACGCCGCGAGGGCGTCGACGGAGCCGGTGAAGTTCTGCGACCCGATGCGGGTCGCGGAGGTCCCGACGTACACCCGCCCGGAGTTCCACGAGACCGGGCCAAGGTTGGGGGATCCGTTGAGCGGGGAGGGGAACGCGAGGCTCCGCTCCCACACTGGGCCCTTCGAGAGGTTCGCCTGGTCCCATGCGTAGACGTAGCCGTTCTTGTCGGAGGCCGCCACGAGGGCAGGACCCGTCGCCGGGGCGTAAAGGACCGGCGTGGCCCCGAAGTCCCCGTCCGCGATCGTCTGGTTCGCGGGGATGGTCCAATTGCCGGTGAGGCCGAGCGTCGTGGCGTTGAACGCGAGGGCGGAGTCGCCGAAGGTCGAGCCGTTCGGGCCGGAGTCGCCGGTGGTCACGAACACGGTGTTCGAGCCCGCCGCGAACGCTGGCGTGGTCCAGATGCTCGCCCCCAGCGTACCGCTCGCCGTCGTGTAGAATGTGTGGACGATCGCGTGCGTCTTGAGGGAGAGCTGGAGGAGACCGCCCCGGACCGCCTGAGAGCTCCCCTTCGCCGCGAGTCCGACGTACGCGGACCCGTCCGCGAGGAGCGGGCTCGCCCAGTTGAAGTAGCCGGCCGAGGTGCTGCCGACGATGACGCTCCACCGGATCGCGCCGGTGGACGCGTTCAGCGCGTACCAGGACGAGTTGCCTCCTCCGACGTAGACCGTGTTTCCGCTGACGGTTGCCGACGAGGCAATCCCCCGAGGGTGACTCCCGAAGCTGTCGAGGCCGAGGAACGTCTTCCAGAGGAGCGCCCCCGTCGACGCGTTGAGCGCGTACTCGTCGCCGTTCCACGACCCGATGTAGACGACGCCGTTGACGATCGACGGGGAGGCGCTGACGTCCTTCCCAGTGGCGTACGACCACGCCTTCGTGAGATGCGGCGCGGTCGCGGTCGAGATGGACGTCTCGCCGTGTGCGTTCCCGTCCCGCGAGGGGCTGCCGAGGTACGTGGGCCAATTGCTCCCTCCGCAGGCGGACAAGGGGGTCGCGGTGGGCTCCGGATGAGAGAGCGTCGCATCGAGGAAGGCCGCCGACGCGGGGCCGGTCCCGCCGCCCACCATCGCGAGCGTGGCGAGCGCGACGAAGCCGAGCACCCAAAATTTGGAGGTCGACACGGCCGCCCTAGTTCCGGGGCACGCCCGGACCGAGTTAAGGGACCCGGACGACCCAACTTCGCCGGAACGAACTCCGGTCGGCGAGTCGGCCCGCCCGATGCGACGAGACGGACATTGGAGCGACCGCCTGGGTCACCCCGCTCCGGCCCGTCGCGAGGGCGCGATCTCGCCGGTCGCCCCCGGGGTCGGCGGTGGGATGGACGGCCTGCGCTCCGGGAGCGGGGGTCGTCGCGCTGGGGAATCGAACTTCCGCGAGGGGCTACGTGGTTCCGTCGGACGGTTCGGGGTCCGCGCCGCCCGACCGACCGTCGGAAGCCTGCCCGTTCGACGAGAAGGTCCCGCCGCCGCGGCGGCCGAAGATGGCCCCGACCACGAGCCCGACGATCAGGAGGACCGCCAGGAGGCCGAGTGCGATCTCTTCGCCGGTCGACGCGCTGGTCGTCGACGTGTGCGACGCGGGCGCCGGGCCGAACGTCGCCGTCTCGTTGGTCGGCCCGTTCACGACGACGTTCGACGTGCCGCTCGCTCCCGTGTACGGTGTCGCACCGGCCGTGCCGGAACCGGTCCAGCCGAGGAACTGATCGCCCGCACTAGCGGTCGCGTTGATCGTCGTGGTGGTGCCGGGAGCGACCCAGCTCGTTCCCTCGCCGCTCACGGTCCCGCCGGGGCCCGCTCGAACGGTGAGGGCGAATTGTTCGGAGAAGGAGACGGTCGCCGACCGGTTCGCGAGCACGATGACCGAGATCGGAGCGGAATCGTTCGCGACGTACCGGGTCCCGAGACCCGCGTAGACCGCAGGGACGAGCAGGGCGTACGTCCCGTTCAGCCCGGAGAGGTTCAGCGTCGGGTGGGCGCCCGAGGCGCTCGTGCTGGCCGTCCCGACGGTGACGTTCCACGACCATCCCGATGGGAGCCCCGACTCCGTGACCGTAAGGGAGAACACCGCGGGCGGCGGGAATGCCCGGTACGAGAACGTGGCCGTCTCCCCGCTCGGCCCGAGGACGGTGACGGCGGTCGTCTCGGTCGTCGCGGAGGCGATCCCCGGACCGCTCGCGTTCCAGCCCGTGAACTCGAAGTGGTACGACGGCGTCGCGGTGAGCTCCACGGTCGTCCCGGCGTCCTGCCAGGTCCCCCCGACGAACTCCGAGGGGGAGACAGAGCCACCGGGTCCGCTCGCCACGTTCAGCAGGAACTGGGTGGAGTAGGTGACCGTGATCGTCCCGTCGGAGTCGATGGGGAACGCTCCGCTCATCAAGGCCCCGAACGACGACGCGACGGACGTCGGGACCCACCGGGTCCCGTTCGACGACGCCCCGTAGACGGTCGGCGTCGAAAACGCGTACGACCCATTCGAGAGTTCCCCGACGGTGACGCTCCCGTCGGTCCCGGTGTACGAGGTCCCGCCGAGGGTGAAGGCGAGCCCCACGCCGTTCGGGAGCCCCTGGGCGCTCACCGTCACGTTCCACGTCGGGAGGGGGATGGGGCGGAAGGTCGCGAGCTCCGTCACGGGCGCGGTCGGGTTGATCGTCGTCGGGTTGTCGTGCGTCTGGAGCGCCGTGGACGAGCCCGCACCGGCACCGGTCCAATCCAGGAAGTGGAACCCGGGCCGGGCGGTGGCGTTGAGAACCACCGCGGCACCGGTCTCGACCCACCGGCTCGCCGGGGAGACGGTCCCGCCGGTGCTCGCGGAGACCGAGAGCCAGAACATCGGCTGGTAGCCGATCACGACGTCGGCCGAGCCGTTGAACCAGTACGCTGTGGTCAGGTTCGTCGAGTTCTCCCAGGTCGTGTTCTCGACGAACGGGAACACCGAGATCGAGGCCGCGTAGAACGCGACGCCGTCCTGGGTGTAGACGTCGGAGCCGTTCAACGCGAACGCCGTCCCGCCCGCGACGGGGAGCGCGAGGGATCCGTCGGTCACGGCGTACGACGCGCCGCCGACGTCGGCCGACCACGCCGTTCCGTTCGGGAGACCCGAGGCGGAGAAGTTCGCGACGAAGGTCTGAGAGGTGATGGTCTGCAGGTTGTAGCTGACGGTCACGAGACTCTGCACCGGCTCCTTCACCGGCGACGCGGGGGTCGCGGTCGGGACCCAGTACGACCCGCTCGCGGCGCCCGGGACCGTCCAGAGGGTGTACTGGACGGCGGTCTGGTTGATGGTGACGTTCAGCCACGGGACCGTCGCGCCCGCGTTCTCGGTCCCTTCGGGAGTACTGTTCTGGGTGACGGTCACCCCCCACGGAGTGCCGGTCGGTAGCCCGCTTTCGACGAACGAGAGCGGGTAGCCGTACGGGCCGACGCACGCGAGGAGGCCCCCGATGCCGTTGCAGTTGCCGTGGTCGAGGAAGTTCGCCGTCTCGTTGACGGGCGACGTTCCGACGTGGAGGGTCGTCGCGGAGACGTTGGTGCTGAGGGAGCCGTTCCCGGTCCCCGTCCAGGCGAGCCAGGTCAGGTTGTCGTACTGGCAGCTCACGACGCAGGAGATCGGCTGGGCGACCACGTCGAGCGCGAACGAGGTCCCGACGCCGACCCAGAACGTGCCGGGGAGCGGCGTCATCGAGTACGTCGCCGCGTTGAGCCCGGCGGTGAGGTTCGCCGGGGTGATCGGGGGGTTGAGGACGACAACGACCTGCACGAACTCCTGGAACGTGAAGTCGAGCGTGGTGCTCGCCGAGAACGTCGCCGGGGAGACCGGGTTCGATGCGGCCGCCACGGGTTGCCAAGCGACCCCGTAGGAGAGGTTCAGCCAGGCGACGGCCCAGCCGATCGCCTCGCCGGTCGGAACCCCCGAGACGATCAGGTCGGTGCCGGCGGGCGCCGACCGCTCGTTGCCGAGCACGTCGGCCGACCACGTGGACCCCACGGTCAGGTTCGTCTCGTGGAACGTGAGGGAGATGCCGGTGCCCGCGAATCGCCAGGAGACCACGACGGTCGTGTTCGGTTCGACGGAGTTCGGGCGGCCGAAGGTGCAGACCGGGCCCCCGGACGCGACCGGGCACGCCGAGTTCGTCCAGGCGAAGTACGTCGCTCCGGACGGCGCGGTCGTGGCCGTCTCATACTCGCCCGTGTCCGCCGCGTTCAGCGAGTTCCAAGTGAACGTGGACAGTGCCGCGGGGGCGCTCCAGGAGGCGCCGTTCGTCGTTGTGTTCACTTCGAGCAGCTGGTACTGGCCGCAGTAGGCGAAGCCCGCCACGACGCCGCAGACCGAGTCGTTGAAGAATTGGACCGAGACGTCGACGGTGCCGTTGTGGTCGACGGCGATCGTCGGGTAGTACTCGGCGCCGAGGCCCCCGCCGTTCGGGTCGAGGAGGGTGCCGACCTGGACCGGCGTCGACCAGTTCGCGCCGCCGTTCGAGGAGTTCTGGAACACGGCCGAGTCGACGGCGAGTCCGGACGGGCACGTGGGCGGGCCTCCGGCGTTCGGGGTGCAGAAGGTGCCGATCAGCTCGGAGTTGTACACGAGGTCGAGCTGGCCCGCGCTCCCGTCGTACGCCAGCTGGGGGTGGATCCCGTCGAACGGGCTGTCCCCGTAGCTCCCCGAACCGGCCGAGGCGTCGAACGGTTCGTTGGTCGCCGCGTAGGTGACCGTCCAGGACCCGGACCCTCCCGTCGCGTTCGCCACGACGACGTCCTGGGTCTCCGTTCCCCCGGCGACGCAGCCCGACGCCTGGCAGAACGTCGAAGGACCCTCGAGGCCGGTGGCGTACGCGACGTACACCTGGCCGTTCGGGGCGGCGAGGACGTACGGGTTCACCGAGAAGTTCGTCGGGGTGCCGAAGACGGCGACGCCGCCGTCGCCCACCGTCGGGAAGTCCACGGGCGCGCTCCAGGTGCTCCCTCCGTTCGTCGATTCGATCAGGTGGACCGCCGCGGAGTAGGGACTGGTCGGGGAGCAGTCGTTCGCATCGGTGAGGTTCTCGTAGACGAGGTAGACTGAGGACCCCAGCGCCGAGATCCACGGATGGTAGAGCGGCGACCCCGTCGAGGCGCCGCACGCGTCCTGCTCGGCCGTGGCGTTGAACGTCTGGTTCAGAACCTGCGGGCCGGTCCACGTGACGCCCCCGTCGTAGCTCTCCTGCACGACGAGAGCCGAATTGGGCATCTGGTAGGGGAAGATCTCCGGGACGACCGGCTGCTCGCAGAAGAAGAACAGCGTGGAGCACTGGGAGATGTTGAACTCGGTGTAGGTCAGCACGAAGGTGCCGTTCGAGAGGCTCGTGAGGGACGGCTGCCAGGCGTCGGCGAGGCTCATCGCCTCGGTGCAGTTCTCGTTGCCGAGGTAGACGGCGCTCGACCAGCTCGCCCCCCCGTTCGTGGAACGCTGGAACGCGACGTCGACGACGGTGTTGTTCGACACGTTGAACACGCTCGCGCAGTGCGTGTAGTTCGTGAAGGCCGTGAAGGCCACTCCGATCGTCCCGTTCGAGGTGACGTTGATCGACGGGTCGAACGTGGTGTTCGGACACGTCCCGGCGGCGACGAACGTGAGCCAGGTGAAACACGACCGGTTCGTCGGGGCCGGTTGCGCCAGGTTCACACTGTCGTAGAACGTCCCGCGCCCGCTGGAGGGCGGAGAACCCGAGGGTGTTGGGGGGAGCCGCACCCCGCTCGACCCCGTCGCGGCCGGCAGCGACCCACCGGAGGTAGTCGCATGGGCCGACTGCGCGGTCTCGTGGGCCGAGGCGCCGGCGGGCGATGTGCTCGAGGTCGGCGCGAGCGGCGACCCGTAGAGAACGACGGCCGAGGCGAGCAGGACGGCGACGATCGCCAGGGCGGCCAACGGCGACCCGGCGCGGAGGGCCCGCCGGAACGCGGGCCGGCGCCCCGGCGCCGTCGGGTGGGCGGACGATGTGGGCCTCATTGGCCCCCTCCCGAGGAGCCGGGTTCCGAGTTCCCGGTCGGGGCGCCCGCCTGGGGCGTCGCGTCCGGCGAGCCGCCGGAGCCGCCGCGCGAGCGGCGGATCGCGAAGCCGACCACGAGGCCGGCCAAGAGTCCGACCGCGCCGAGGAGCGCCCAGATCGACGCATTCGACCAGATACTGCTCGTAGTCGTCGTCGTCCCCGTCGACCCCGTGGCACGGAACGTGGCGAACTCCGTCAACGGGGAGCCGACGGTGGCGTTCGGGGTCGACGCGTTGCCCGAGTAGCTTCCGGTGCCGGTGCCGGTCCATCCCACGAACGTCTCCCCGAGGTCCGGGGTGGCGCTCAACGCGAGGGCCGCCCCGCTCTCGAACCAGCCGCTCGAAGGCGACTCGGTGCCGCCCGTTGAGCCGGCGATGGACACCCAGTACGACGGGGGCGCGAAGGGGACCGTCTTCGTTCCGTTCTGGGTCACGAGGAGCGGGAACGTCGCAAGCGCTGGAATCCAGCGAATGGTGTCGTTGACCGAGGTGGCGACCCCGACGACGACCGTGTAGGTGGTGGCGCTGAGACCGGAGACATTGATGTTCGGGGTCACGCCCGCGTAGGCGGTGGTGCCGACCCGGAGGTCCCAGGTGGCCCCCGCGACGTACCCGACGGCCCAGGAGAACTCGACCGTGTACGTCGGCGCCACCGGCGGCACGACCGGGGCGAAGGTGGCGACCTCGGCGACCGGGCCCCCGGGAACGATCGTCGGGTCGAGCTCGGGGCCGGTGTAGCTTCCGGGCCCGCTTCCGGTCCATCCCGCAAACGTGTCGACGCCCGTGGCCGGGGAGGCGCTCAGCTGCACCGTGTCGGTCGAGTTCGCCCAGAGCGAGCTCGTCGAGAATTCACTCCCGTCGGCGACGTACGCCGTTCCGCCGAGCGTCGCGGAGAGGGTCACCTGGTACTGGGTGGCGAACGTGAGCGGCTGGATCGTGCCGCCGTTCGTGCAGAATTGCGAGGGCGGGTTGACCGGAACGTACCGCGTCGCACCGACGTTGGTGTTGTAGGCGATCGGGACCGACTCGAGGTACTGACCCGCGGTGCCAGCGGCGCACGACAACAGGTTCGAGACCGTCAAGGAGGAGCCGTTCGAGGCGTAGCCGAAGCCGTCGAGGTCCACGGTCCACCAGGCGCCCGACGGGATCCCCGATTCGTCGAACGTCACGTTGAATCGGCTCGAAGGGAGCGGGAAGAAGCTCGCCGTCTCGGTGATCGGCCCGCCGGCGGTGACGACCGCGGTGGCGTTGGGGCCGGAGTAGGCGCCGACGCCGGTCCCCGTCCATCCGCCGAAGGCGTCCGCGCTGACCGGCGTGGCGGTGAAGTTCGCGGTGGCGTTCGCCGCGAGCCACTCGCTCCCTTCGAGGGTCGTCGAGCCGCCGAGGCCGGAGACGACGGAGACCCGGTAGGCGGCGGTGTAGCTGAGGTTCACGGTCTCGCCCGTCGTGACCGAGAGAGTGGCGCCGGCGCCGACCGGCGTATAGCCGGCGGATCCGTTCGCGGAGACCGCTGCCCCCGGCGTCCATGCGAACGTCCCCGGCCGCGTGGAGACGTTCAGCCAGGGTGTCGCGCTGCTGTAGTCGGTGCCGTTGAAGCCGACGGACCAGACCGTCCCGGCTCCGAGACCGCCGGCGTGGAAGGTCACCGTCCCGACGGGCACGGCCAGGTCGACGAGCGAGAACCCGAGGTCGACGGTCGGCTGGGCGGGCACGACGACCGTGCTCGACCCGTTCACGACGGAGCCGAAGTACTCCCATCCGGGCGCCGAGGCGTTCGCCGTGATGTCCGACACCGTGTAGCCGCCGGTGGCGACGTTGGCCACGTACGTCCAGTTCGATGCGGGCGAGGTATGGTTGCTCCCGGCGAACAGGAACGTGTACCGGGACGTCGACGGCAACCCGGTGGCGTAGAATCCCTCCGTGGAGACGCCGTAGGTCCCGGCCCAGCCGGTCTCGTTGACCGGACCTCCCATCGTGATGTTGATCTCGGTTCCCCCACCCGTGTAGCTGCCGATCCCAGTCCCGTTCCAATAGGTGATCGGGGGGTCGGAACCGCCCTGGAACGTCTCGGTGACGCCGGCCGGGAAGTACCACGGGAACGCCGGCCCGGCGTAGGTGTAGCCGTCGAAGCACTCGACGTAGTAGAACGTCCCGCCGATGTACGCGCGAATCTGCTCGACGTTGGTGGTCGTGGTCGGTAGGACCCAGAACTGGAGGCCGTACTCGATCGTGAAGTTCGCGTAGACGACCGTCGGACCCGGGAATTCGTACGTCGACGGGACCGACAACGCCTCCGTGAACTCGCTCCGGTAGCCGCTGACCGAGTGGGTGAGGATCGCGAGCGGGATCGAGAGCCCGATCGGCACGCCCGCGACCACGATCGAGCTCAGGTTGGTCGTCAGGGCGAACCCCTCGAAGGCGATCCCCCAGACGGTTCCGGCGGAGAGGTTGTTCTCGTCGAACGTCACGGTCGTCGTGGGACCGGTGTCAACGTACCCGATCGAGACGTTCGTCCAGAAGTCTTGGACGTAGTAGTACGGCGGTCCGGTCGAGGAGAACGACGAACTCGACGCACCGGGGAGGGTGGTCGCCGTGACCGGCGTGCCGTTCGAGGAGATCGTGACGGACGACTCCCAGCCCATGAAATCGCCCCCGGTGAACGACGGGGTCCGGTACGACGAGGCTGCGGTCATGTTCGAGCTCCAGGTGAGCCCGTTCGGGGAACTGGCGACCCAGGAGCTGACGAGGCCGTCGAACCCGGGGCACCCGGTCGAGCCGTAGCAGTAGGTCTCGTTCCAGACCACGTAGGCGACGTACGCGGTGCTCCCCGACACGGTGATGGCGGGGTTGTAGTAGTTGTCGTAGTTCGACTGCGAGAAGTTCGCCGCGACCGTGGCGTTGCTCCACGTGCCCCCGGAGTTCGCCGAGTACGCCGCGAAGACGCCCGTGGCGACCCAGTCCAAGTAGGCATACGGCCCGGATTTGACGAATGTTCCGGAGTACGCGACGTAGATCGAGCTCGGCGAGGAGCCGTAGGCGATCGACGTCTGCGGCGACGTCATCCACGGGAACGCGTAGCTGTTGTAGTACGCGTCGGCGTACTCGGTCTCGGTGTACAGCTCCCCCGTCCAATTTCCCGCGACCCTCGGGGCGCTCCAGGAACTCCCATTCGCGGAGGAACTGGCGACCACGATCTGGTCGCCGTACGTCGGGGGCGGGTAGTAGGAGTGGCACGACGCGAGACAGGTCCGATTCGTCGCGTACGCCACGGAGACCGCGCCGAGGATGTTCACCGCGATGCTGGGCGAGCTCGACCAGTTCCCCATCGCCGCGTTCTCACCGGGAAGGACCCGCGGCGCGCTCCAGCTCGTGCCCGAGTTCGTCGAGACCACGAGGTCGACGGCCAAGGCGGGGAAGGGACCGAAGCCGCCGCCTCCCGGGTACGTCGCCGTGCTGTTGTTGGTGTTGATGTAGACGATGTAGACCGTGTCGCCGAAGACGGCGATCTGGGGTCGGACCGCCGCCGTGACGTTCGGGACGACCGAGACGTTGCTCCAGGTCGTGCCGTTGTTCGCGGAGTGGACGAAGGCGATCGCGTCCCCGGACGGCGCGCTCCAGTCCGGCGGGAACAGCGGTTGCGAGCCGTAGGGGCCGGAGGAGTTGATCGACTGGTTCGACACGATGTACGCTCCGTCGACGACCCCGCCCGAGCCGGTGGCGAACGTCGGCTCTGCGGCGGACGGCCAGCGGCAGGACGGCGTCCCGAGCACGGTCGCCGGGCTCCAGGCGGAGGCGTTCGAGAGCGAGTGGGCCCAGGCGACGTTCGACGAGGTCCACGACGTCAGGTTCGTGCTGTTCGCGGTCGCGTTGCAGAGCGGCCCGACGGTCGTGTAGACGGAGTATCCGACGCCGAACTCGCCGTTCGCCAACGTGACGAGGGACGGGCTCTGGGTCTCCGGGTAGCAGCTTTGCTGGATGAAGAACCCGTAGTTGTCGGTGAGGCAGGGCGCGTCGGTCGCGTTCGGCGGCGCGAGGTCCGTCGACTCATAGCTCTGGCCCAAGGAGAAATTCGTCGCGCCCGCCGGCCGAGGTCCCACCGGCGGGGACGGCGCCTGGGGGGCGAGGGCCGGGGCGCGAAGGGCCGCCTCGCCCGAGGGCGGCACGGAGGCGCCGGCGAAACCGGACACCGGTAGGGTCGTGGCGATCAACGTTGCCAGGACCGCCAGGATCAGCCAGCGCGGCGTTCGGGTAGGGCGTCCACCGGCGGGTCGGGTGGCCATGGACCGCATTAAACAGACCGGCTGTTAAATTCAGCGTACGACCCTCCGGCCCCTGGGCCGGCTGCCGGCGGAGCGGGCGGGGCAGTCGCGGGCTCGACCGTCACTTCGTTTCCGACGATAGGTTCAAGCGCGCTCCTCGGCAGAGACGGCATCCGATGGCGGGCCAACGCCCGTCCTTGGGAAACCATCCATGCACCACCACCGGAACTCGCGCTCCGCCGCTCTCGTCCTCGCCACGGTCCTGCTCTTCGTCGCCGTGACCACAATCGGGGGGGGCGCTCTCGGCCCGCCGAGCCACGCGACCGGTTCAACGTCGGCGGGTTCCGTCGCCGGGGTCGTCGTTCTGACCAGCTCTCCCTTGAGCGCCACGCTCACGGTCAACCCGAGCCAGGTCCAGGAGGGGCAGCAGTTCAACGTCCAGGTGACCGCGAGCGGCGGCGCGCCGCCGTACAGCTACAGCTACACTGGCCTCCCGTCGGGATGCGGGGGCCAGAGCGGGGCCTCCTTCTCGTGCAATCCCTCCGGCACCGGGACCTTCTCGATCGACGCCACCGTCACCGACTCGGGATCGAACCACACGCAGACCAGCTCGGTCGGCGTTACCGTCACCTCGAGCTCGAACGGGAATGGCAACGGGAACGGGAACGGCGGGGGGAACAATTCGAGCGGCGGGCTTTCCAGCCTGTTCTCCGGATTCTCCGGGATTCTCTCCCTCTTCCTGATCTTCGGGATCATCGGGTTCGCCACCTGGGTCCTGCTGATCATCGGCGTTTGGATCATCGCCATCACGCTCCTGCGCCGGCTGCCCAAGCGAGGCGCGACCGACCCCGCTGCCGTGGGGGGGAAGTGCGCGGCCTGCGCCGCGGCCATCCCGGCCGGAGCCCGGTTCTGTCCCGCCTGCGGCGCCGGCACCGCCCCGAAGGCGGCGTAGGCCCATCGGACGTCGGCGTCGCCCGGGCGGACGGGCGCTCCTCCCCGCCCCGTTCGGGGGGTCGCTTCCTCCGCCGGTGGGACGCGCCGCCCCCTAGCGGACGCCCCACGCCGGAGGATACTGCGGGGCCACCTGGGTGTACCGCTGCTGCCAGTTGGGAAGCGGAACCCCCGCCAGATGGGCCGCCAGCCGGTCGAGGAACGCATGCGTTCCGGGCGCGAACCCGAGCGCCGTCGGACGGCGCAGGTTCCGATGGGTGAGTTCGAGCCGGGTTCCGGTTCCCTCGGGATGCAGCTCCCATCGAATGGTGGCGTCCTCCCCCCCGGGCAGCTCCGACCTCGGGGCGACCTTCCACTCGTGCTCGAACAACCGCGGGGGCTCCCAGGCGAGGATCCGTCCGGTCACGCGGAGTCGCGACGGACCCGCGACGAGCTCGATGGTGCCGCCCACTCGACCGTCGATCGTGCCCTGGGCCAAGTACCAAATCGCGAGCTCGGGGGGGTCGGTCAGGGCCTTCCACACCACCTCCGGAGGGTACGGCAGGTGCCGTCGGAACTCGAGCGTGGCGTGGTCGCCGCGGCCGACCACGGTGCCGGCGTCGTTGGCTCCTTCGACCATCGTCACGTTCGGCCCCCGCGACCGCGGGCCGGCCGTGCTCGAGTGCGGTCGAGATGCTCCGCGAGCGAATCGAGGCGGGCGGGCCAGAACTCCCGGTAGAGCGAGACCCACGCGTCGAGCTCCCTCAGCCGGGTCGGGCGGAGCGAGTAGATCCTTTGCTGCGCGTGCGGCGAGACGCGCACGAGGCCGGCGAGCCGGAGCACCTTGAGATGCCGAGAGACGGCCGGCTGAGGGAGCCCGGGGAAGGCGGCCACCAGTTCGCCGGCCGGTCGGTCGCGGGCGCGGAGCAGGTCGAGAATCCGACGGCGGGTCGGATTCGACACCGCGGCGAAGACGTCGACGCCCGGTACCGCCACCATCGAGGGTCGGACCTAGGTCTTCGCCGGCCAGGCCGGGGGTTGGACCAGCGCGAAGTTGTTCCCGTCGGGGTCGGAGAACGTGGCGATGACGCCCCAAGGGTACTCGACCGGTTGGGACTCCCGGAACTTCAGGCCCTTGGCACTCAACTCCGCGAACGCCGCTCGGCAGTCGGCGACGCGGATCTGGATCCCCCCGCTCGCCCCGGGCTTCCAGTTCTTACCGGCGTCGGGCGGGACCGTCTTCGACCCGAGCTGGAACAGGGCGAGCTCGAGGTCCTCGCCGGGCAGTCCGACCGTCACCCAGCGGGACGCGCCGGGGGGAGTGACGTCCGTCCGCTTCTCGAAACCGGCCTTCTGCGTGTAGAACTCGAGGGACGCGGTTTGGTCGTGGACGACGATGGTCACCTGCGCGATCTTCCCGTTCATGTTCCGTGGTCCGTCCTTGCCCCGCCGGCTCCCGCAGGGGGGCCGTCGGAGGCCATCGACGATACGATAGTTGGTATATAACGAATAGGATATTCGTTGACGGTCGAACCTTCGGCCCCGTGGTGAGGAGGGCAGCCGTTAGGCGGGCGGAGGTCGCCTAGGAGGGAGCCGGGTCCAGACCGCGGGCGACCCGGAAATGGGCGTCGACGAACGCGAGGAAGAATCCGAGGTAGCTGAACGCGAGGAGGGCATCGAGCATCGTGATCGGGCTCAACGTGGGGCCCAGCGACGCCGTCGACCCCGTGACGGCCCGCGCGATCGGCGCGAGCTGCGGGGCGATCGCCGCCCCGATCGCGACGGTCAGGACCGCGGCCCAGCCGAGCGCGAGCGCCATCGCAACCGTGCCGGTCCGGCCGACGAGATGGGCCGCCACGAGGCCGTAGGTCAGGAACGTGACGCCGATCACCAGGGCGGCCGCGATCCCGAACTCGAGGCTCAGCCATTCGGGTGGCGAGTACGAACGGTTGGTGGCGAGGTAGGCGAGGGGCGCGACGGCGAGCGCCACGGCGGCGAGGCTCGCCGCGAAGGCGAGGTTGGTGTAGCGCACGCGGGTCCGATGGAGCTCGTTCCACTCGTGACGGCCGATCCAGAGGAACAGGATGCCGCACGCCGTGAAGGCGGGGGTGACCAGGAGGAGCAGCCCTTGGAACGGCAGCTGCGCGGCGTGCGTGACGAGGGCAACGAACCCGCTGGCGCATTCGACCGCGAAGCCGACCTGGAAGATCGCGAGGCTGAGTCGGAGATTGGTCGGCATCGTCAGTCGAACCTCATTCCCGGTCCGCGGAAGGTCGTCCCCCGAGACTCGGCCCCCGTTTCAGGTCGCTGTTCGAGTTTCGTGGACTCGCCGGCCCCGCCCGCCCTGGGCCCATCCCGGCCCCCGACACCCTGACCTCGGGGGGGAGCGGCGGTCAGTACTCCCCCCGGAGTCGCTCGCCCGCGCTCCGGTTGATCATCGGCCCGCTGAGGAGCGTCGAGTTGCTGACCGAGGCGAGCGCCCCGTCGTCCATCCGGAGCCAGGTGTTGACAAGCCCAATCTTCACGACCCTTCCGTGGACGCCGCTGATGGTGAGCTCGTCGTTCAAGCGAAGCACGCGGCTGCGGAGGAGCAGGAACCCCGCGATGACCTTCCCGAGCGTGGTCTGCAACGCCAGGGTGGCGGCAAGACCGACGACCGCCGAGACCGTGAGGCTCGAGACCAACGTGAACGGGCCAAAGCCGGCATAGACGATCGCGAGGGCCAAGAGGGCGGCCAACACCGAGATCGCGATGCGGCTCGCCCGGACGGCGTGGGGCGGGGCCCCCCGGCGGCGAGCCCGTTCGGCGGCCGTTCGGGAGAGGAGGTACCCCCCGATGACGACGGCGACCACCAGCACGATGGCGATGGTTTCGCGGAAGGAAAACGGACTGAGGATCGTGGCCACGCTCCGGCGCGTCCGGGGAACAACGGGCCCTACCTAAGGCTGAAGGCACGGACCTAGGGCCCGGACCGCGCTCGCGAACCGTCGCGGACCCGGCGTTCGGGCGACCCGTCTACGAGGGGAACATCGGAGGCGCGCCGGGCATCACGGAGAACGGGATGTACAGGTTTCCGTTCAGGTCCCCGAGATTTCCGCCAGGGACGACGACCTGGTGGCATCCGGCGTTCAAGGTCTGCCAGATCGGGTTCGCCGTGGCGTTGTTGAATGCCGACGCCGCGCTCGAGCAGCCGCCGGATCCCATCGCGGCCTGGAGCGCCGAGAACGAGGTGAGGCAATTTCCCGTCGGATTCGAGAGGTTGGAGTGGACGGTCGCCGTGCAGCTCGGCGACGACTGGGCCGGGAAGATGTTGGGGTCGAAGACAAGGACGACCGTGATCCCCCAGTAGACGTTCGGGTAGGTCGTCGGCGTGTTGAGCAGGTGGTCGTGGGCCGGCGTCGGAAGGACGCCCGGCGTGAGTCCCCCGTAGCCGGAGGTGAGGCCGATGTGCTGCTCGACGGCGGTGAAGTCGGGGGAGTAGAGGTACGTCGGGTGGTCGGGGCAGGCGGTGGACGTCCCGCCGGCGCCGCACTGGGTCAGGACGGTCGAGCCGTTCACCGTCGGGAATCCGTGCGACGTCGCCTTGAGGGCCGTCTCGCCGAAGATCGAGAGCCCGGCGAAGGCGGGGACGAGGATGTACTGCGGCACCTGCTGGACGATGTTCTGGTTCGCGTTCCCGACCTCGCAGCCGGTCTTGGCGGCGGCGGCGGTGGCGTTGGCGTCACCGGGGAACATCGTGCTGAGGGACGGAGTGCAGAGCTCCGTGGTCGTGCCGTTGTAGACGAAGGTGACGATCTGGCCGTCGGCGAACCCCCCCATCTCCAGCGAGGCGTTCAGTCCGGGGGACGACGTCGAGTTCGACGTCTTGACCACGAGGTAGTAGTAGCCGAGGCCGCCCGCGACCACCAGGATCACGACGACGACCAGGACGAGGACCATCGTGCCCATGCCCTTCTTGGGCGGAGGGCTCGACGAGGCGGCCGTGGGGCTCGTAGGAGGGGGGCTCATCGCAGGGGAGTTGGAATCCTCGGACATGATCTTCGGTAGGCTCCGGCGGCGACAACAGGACCGGAATCGCGGGATGAAGGCTTCGACGATTCTCCCGTTCGGCGGACGCTCCCCTCGACGAGAACCGGCCCGGTCGACTCCGGTCGGCGTGGCGGGCCGGTACCGAACCGGTCAGGGCGGGCCCGGCCCGCGGCCGAGGTCCTGCATGATCTGGTTGTACTGTTCGCGGGTGATCTCGCCCCGGGCGTAGCGCATCCGGGCCATCCGTGCCGGCCGATCCGGCCCGTACCCATCGTTCCCGCCGTACCGGCCGCCCCGGCGTCCGGCGCGGGTGCTCCAAAACACGACGCGCACGATGAAGAATCCGACGAGGAGCACGAAGAAGACGGGGAAGAGGCCGAACACCCCGTACCGGTACGGCGTCGAACTCGGGGTCACCCCGAAGAGGGCCGGGTCGACCAGGTAGGCGAGAAGCACCAGCGCGAAGCCGACGAACACGACGGCCACGACGACGACGAGCCAGAGGGAGCGACCCGGGCGTGGGGAGTCGCCCATACCGGGTGGTCGGTAGTAGGGGCTTGGGCCGCTCATCGCTCCGTTCCTTCGTAGCCCGGGTTCCGGAATATGAACGCTCGTCTCGAGGTCGGACGTGACCCCGGACGCCCTCCTCCCCGGGGGGACCCTTGATGGGCGACGGGGGGCTGGGGGGGCGATGCGGGCCATTGCGATTCGCAAGATCGGCGACGTGCCGGAACTGATGGACCTCCCGAAACCGACGCCGGGAGAGGGCGAGGTGCTCGTCCACCTCGGCGCCGCCGGCGTCAATCCGTTCGACTGGAAGGTCGCCGACGGCGCCCTCCAGGGGAGGATGCCGTACGTCTTCCCGTTCGTCCTCGGGGTCGATGGCGCGGGGGCCGTGGAAGAGGTCGGCCCGGGCGTGAAGCGCCTGCAACTGAAGGACGGCGTCTTCGGCCAGTTCCTCCACCCGCCGGCGGGGATCGGGACCTACGCGGAGTACGTCGTCGCGCCGGAGACGCTCGCCATCTCGGTCCGGCCGAGGGGCATGTACAACGACCAGGCGTCGGCGGTCCCCACCCCCGGGATGACCGCGCTGGACGCCCTCGACCGGCTCGCGCTGGAGAAGCGCCAGTCGCTCCTGATCCTGGGCGCGGGGGGAGGGGTCGGCTCCTTCGCCGTTCAGCTCGCATCGAACCGCGGCATCACGACGCTCGCCGCCTCGAAGGGTCCGAACCGCGACTTCCTCCACAAGCTCGGGGCCTCCCGCTTCTACGACGCCTCGGCGAAGTCGTTCCTTGACGACGTCAAGCTCGGGTACCCGAACGGCGTCGATGCGATCCTCGACCTCGCGAACCGGGGTCCGGAGTTCGAGCAGCACCTCGCCCTCCTGAAGCCTGGGGGGACCGTCGCCTCCACGATCGGGGCGGCGACGCCGGAGGTCGTCGGACCGCGGGGGTTCCAGGGCGTGAACATCAACCTGCAGCCCACGTTCGAGCTCCTCGACCGGCTCTCCAAGGAGTTCTCGTCCGGAAAGCTCCGCATCCCCATGGAAGAGAAGATCCCCCTCGCCGGCGCGGTCGAGGCGATCGAGCGGAGCCGGGCCGGGAAGATCCGCGGCAAGATCGTGCTCACGATCTAAGGGCCGACGGGTCCGCCCATCGACCGGCGCGCGTCCTACGGCTCCCGCCAGCGGGCCAGGTACGCCGCCGCGAGGGCGAACAGGATCGTGGCCCCGGCCAGCCCCGCCAGGTCGAGCCAGGGGGAGTTGAGGACTCCGGGGCTGAGCGGCGAACCCACGTTGACGCCGGTGACGGCGTCGGCGAGCTGGGAGGCGTAGGTCGAAGGAGCCAGGAAGGCGACCCACTGGAACCGCGCCGGAATCAGGTAGGCGGGGTAGAAGATCGGCGGAAGGACGGCGAGGGAAGAGAACGTGAGGGTCCCGATCGGCCAGATCTCGCGGAGCTGCTTGAACAGCGTGGAGATCAGGAAGCCGAGCGACGTCGCCATCAGCCAGGTCAGGAGGACGACGCCGAGGAGTCCGACGAATCCGAGGAGCGAGACCGGCGTGACCAGGAGCAAGATGGCGAGGAACAGCACGAGCGCCGGGATGGTGAACGCGAGCTCGGAGAGGGCCATCCCCATCAGGTAGGCGAACGGGCGGACGGGGCTTGCGACGAAGATCTGCTGGAGCTGGCGCTCGAGCCTCAGGTAGGCGCAGTCGTTCAGCATCCCGTTGCCGGTGAAGATCACCGTGAACAGGACCCCGCCGACGACGGCGTGCGGGAGGAACTGCGGGTCCGTCGGTCCCGTGATGACGAACAGGAAGAACAGGAAGCTCAGCGGGGTGAGGAACACCGCCCAGATGAGGAGCGGCGAGCGCCAGAGCGGGATGATCCCGTTGAAGTAGCAGATCCGGAACGCCGCCTTCACCTGGCCGCCCGCGATCATGCGTCCTCCTCGATCCCGCGGCCGACGAGCTCGAGGAACGCCTCTTCGAGCGTGACCGGTCCGACGGTGATCTCGCTCCCGCGCTCGAGCGCGAGCTCAGTGAGCTCGCGGACGTCCTTCCGCATCGTCAAGAGCGTGACCGCGCCCCGCTCCTCGAACACCCGGCCGTACGGCTGCAGCTCGGGCGCGGTGAAGCCGCGGGAGAACCGGAGCCGCACCTCGCGGCCGAGCGTCGACTTGAGCGCCTCCGCCGTCCCCCGGTAGAGGACCCTCCCGGATTCGATGACCGCGAGCTCCTCCGAGAGCTGCTCGGCCTCGTCGAGGTAGTGGGTCGTCAACAGGACCGTCGAGCCCGCCTGGGCGGCCCGGCGGATCACCTTCCAGACCTGCCGGCGGGCGAACGGGTCCATGCCGAGCGTGGGCTCATCGAGGAACAGGAACGGCGCCTGCGTCGCCAGGATCATCGCGACCATGGTGCGTTGCTGGAGCCCGCCGGAGAGCCGGTAGGAGACCTCGTCCTTGTACTCATTGAGGCCCATCGCCTCGAGCATCCCGTCGGCCCGGGACTTCGCCGTCTCCCCGGACGCTCCGCGAACGCGGAGGTATTCGACGATGTGTTCGCGGGGGGTCATGTGGTAGAACGGCTTCCCCTCCTGGGGCACGACCGCGATCAGCGGGCGCACCGCCGCGGGGTCCGCGACGACGTCGCGGCCGAACAGCTCCACCCGGCCGCTCGTGGGGGCGAGCAACGTCGAGGCGATCTTGATGAACGTCGTCTTGCCGGCGCCGTTCCGGCCGAGGAAGGCGAACAGCCGTCCCTTGGCGATCGAAAGGTCGACCGCGTCGAGCGCGAGGGTCTCCCGGTGACGGCCCTTGTACCGCTTCGTGACCTTCTGCGCGACGAGGGCCTCCATGGCCTCAGGCAGTTCCGCCGGCGGAAAACGGTGCGGTCCGTCGAGGGCGGCACCGTCGGGGGACCGTCGGACCCCGGACGAGCTGATCCGGCCTCGTCGGCCCCGCACCCCGGGGCCAGAATCCGGCCCCGGGACCGCCGGAGGATGGGGGAACCGGCAGCGTTCCGCACGGTGCGGAATGGCGGCCAAGTTCGGTTAGTCTATGTA
This sequence comes from Thermoplasmata archaeon, assembly GCA_022750435.1. Classification (GTDB taxonomy): domain Archaea; phylum Thermoplasmatota; class Thermoplasmata; order Lutacidiplasmatales; family UBA184; genus Lutacidiplasma. The sequence goes on from JAKIVS010000002.1 coordinate 156,005, forward strand.
CCACGATTCTCTGCCGGAGTTGGGTGGTCGTCCGGATGAGAATGGCTATCGTGGTAGTTGGGATCGTTCTGCTGGTGATCGGTGCCGTGCTGATGTTCGTCCCCGTCGTGGATCAGGGGAGCCAAACGGTCAGCTCGACCTCGGCGGTGCCCGGAGAAGTGGTGAGCGTCAGCGGCTTCTCCCTGACCGGCAGCATCCCTGTCACGATCACGTGGACCGCGGACTCCTCCGTGGAGGTCGCGGCCGCGACCTGCTCCGGCAGCTGCGAGAACGCCAACGTGAGCCAGGTATCCGGCGTGACGCTCCAGACCGGAACGAGCGGGACGATCAACCTCAACCAGCCGGACGGTGGCGAGGTCGGCGTGTTCGTCGTGTCCGCTTCGGGCCACGCGGCCAACGCGACGTTCGACATCAAGACGGCCCTGACCTCGGTCGGTTCGATCCTGATCGTGCTCGGGATCGTGCTGCTGATCGTGGGCATCGTGCTCAAGGCGAAGCCGAAGGGCGGCGCCGCTCCGATGGTCGCTCCGCCGATGGCGGACCCGGGGACGATGGACTCCCCGCCCCCGAGCGCCTAGGGCGCACGAACCTGGGGGAGGGGCACCACCCCTCCCCACGCGCCGTCGGGGCCGTCGGCGTGCCGTGGCTCGGTCCTGCCCCGCCGGGGCCACTCGGGCCCGCCGAGAGGAAAAGCAAAGTTTGAAGAGTCGCGGGCCATTTTCCCCCCGAGTGCGCGAGGGTATTCGCCGATTTGATCTCCGCCGAACCGGTTCTCACGTCCCGGCGTCCCTTCTCCTCCTCAGCGGGCTCGCGCTGCTCCTGATCCTTCCCACCACCCTCGTCACCCGGGCGAGTCCGATCCCCTCGGCCACCCCCATCGCCGGCGCCCTCCGCGCCGCGTCACCGGCGGCCCCGACCTCGTCGTCGTGCGGGGTCCACATTTCCCCGGTCGCCTGCGCGACCGCTCCGTTCCCCTCGCACCCGGCGACGGGCGGCAACGTCACCGGCGTCAATCCAGTCGCCTGGACCGACATCTCGAACGACGTCGGGTCGCCGCCTCCGGCCCGCTACCTGGGCTCGATGGTCTGGGACCCGGTCGACCAGTACGTCCTCCTCTTCGGTGGGTACGACGCCGGCACGAAGAGCGACACGTGGGAGTTCTCGCACAACCAGTGGTCCGAAGTGAACACCGGCAACTCCCCCCCGGGGCGGTACGTCGGAATGATGGCGTGGGACTCCGCGGACGGCTACGCGGTCCTGTTCGGCGGCTACAACGCCGCCGCGACCTACTACAACGACACGTGGACGTACGTCCACGGCGCGTGGAACAACATCACCGGAACGACGAACCAGACGCCGTCCGGCCGGTGGCGCGCCTCGATGACGTACGACGCCTCCGACGGGTACGTGGTGATGTTCGGGGGTACGACCTCCCTCGGAACGGCCCTCTCGGACACGTGGGAGTTCCACCAGGGCAACTGGACGAAGCTGACGGTGAACGGGACCCCCACCGGGCGCTACCGGGCGAGCATGACCTACGACCCGGTCGACAACGAGACGGTCCTGTTCGGCGGATGCACGGCGACCAACTGCCCCGACTCCACCACCTGGGCCTACCACGATTACAATTGGACGCTGCTTTCGCCGAGCAGCCACCCCAGCGCGCGCGTCTACTACGGGCTGACGTACTCGACGATCTCTCGGACGGTGCTCCTGTTCGGAGGCACCACGTCCGCCGCGACGAACGTCCCCACCGCCGACACGTGGAACTTCACGAACGGCACGTGGACGTCCCTGACCAGCTCCGTCAAGGGTGCGCCGGCCGCGATCGCCTACACGATGATGGCGTTCGACCCGCTCGACGGGTACACCATCCTTTACGGCGGTGAGTGGGCCAACGGCACGTTCAGCAACCAGACCTGGGCCCTCGGGCCTTCGATCCTCGGGGCCGTCTCCGTCTCCCCCACGCCCATCGACCTCGGACAATCGGCGAAGGTGAACGCGACGCCGTTCTCCTTCTCCTCCTACGTCTCGTACAACTACACGGCCCTCCCGCCGGGCTGCGTCGCGGGGAACATCTCGAACTTCACCTGCACCCCCACCTCGACGGGGACCTTCCCCGTCAACGTGACCCTCAACGATTCCGCCGGGCAGCCGGCCCAGTGGAACAGCACGCTGACCGTCGCGGCCGACCCGGACATCACGTCGGACACCTGGGACCTGTCCACCGTCACGCTCGGGACGCTCACGACCCTGCGGACCGTGGCGACCGGCGGCGCGGGAAGCCTGCGGTATTCGTACTCGAGCCTGCCGAGCGGATGCGTTTCGGCGGACGTCGCCAACCTGACGTGCACGCCGACGCAGTCGGGGACGTTCCCGGTCCACATCACCGTGACCGATGCCGTTCACTTCACGGTCCAGCAGAACGCCACGCTGGTCGTGAACGCCTTGCCCTCGTTCGCGAGCGTGATCACCGTGCCGGGCGCCGCCGACGTGGGCCAGTCGTTCACGATCTACGCGAACCTCACGGCCGGCTCCGGGACCGCGCCGTTCACGTACGTGTACCGCAACTTGCCGCTCCCGTGCCACACCGCGGACACCGCCGCCCTGGTGTGCACCCCGAGCGCTCCCGGCACCTCCGTCGTCACCGTCAACGTGACCGACACCTTCGGATGGTCGGCCTCTTCGGCGGTCGGCGTGACGATCAACGCCGACCCGACGTTCAGCTCCGGCGTGGCATCGCCCACGGCGTTCGACGTGGGGACGCCGGTGTCGATCTGGGCGAACGCGTCCGGCGGCAGCGGGTCGTTCCTCTACAACTACACGAACGCCCCGACCGGCTGCGTCCTCACCTCCCGCCCGGCGAACACCTGCACCCCGACCGTGGCGGGCGCCTACAACATCACCGCGACGGCCACCGATGCCGCCGGGTTCGTGCTCACCGAGCAGATCCCGGTCGTCGTGAACCCCGCCCTTGGCGTCGGTCCGATCAACGCCACGCCGGGGACGATCGATGCCGGCCAGAGCGTGACCTTCAGCGTCCTGCCCACCGGTGGGACTACGCCGTTTGCCTTCGCCTTCACCGGGCTCCCGAGGGGCTGTCTCCAGACTCCGGGGGACGGGAACGTCACGTGCTCGCCGACCGTCACCGGCTCCTACACCGTCGGCGTCTCCGTGACCGACGCCTCGAAGGTCACCCTCACCTCCGGCGGCACCCTGACCGTCCTTACCGACCCGGGGGTGATCTCGCTGACCGCCTCCTCCGCCTCGGTGACGGTGAACCAGCCGTTCGCCCTCGCGACCGACGCCGCGAACGGGAGCCGCCCCTACTCCTACACCTACACCGGGCTCCCCACAGGGTGCGCGTCGACGGACTCGGCGACGCTCCAATGCACGCCGACCTCGACGGGGACGTACTCCATCGTGGTCACGGTGAAGGACTCCCTCGGGTTCGCGACGATGTCGCAGCCGACGAACGTGACGGTCTCGGCCGTCGCCTCCTCCACGTTCCTCGGTCTCCCCGGAGCGGCCGGGTACGCGCTGATCGGACTCGTCGTGGTCATCGTGGCCGCCGGGGTGTACCTGGTCGTCCGGCGGCGGTCGGCGGGCCCGAAGAGCCCGCCGCCGCAACCGAAGCCCGACAAGTGGTCGGAAGACAACCCCGACACCTGAATCGGGGTGCGGGGAATCGACAAGTTAACACGCGCGAACGCGTCGCGCACCCGTGGTCGTCCCCTCCCCGAATCCGGCGATCACGCCCCTCCCACCCGTACTGGCACCGGACGAGCGCCGTTGGCTCCACGACAAGTACGAGCGGCTCGCTTCGGAGGAGGCCCAGCTGGCGGCGGGCCGCACGGCCTACTACGCGGCGATCGGCACGGTACTGATCACCGGGCTGCTCGTGGCCGTCGCGGACCTCAGCGCGAACGCCGAGGTCCTGACGACGGCGGTCACGTTCCTCGCCCTCTTGGGGCTCCTGATCTCGATGGTGTGGGCGGTACTCCTGCACCGGACCAACGACGCGCAAAAGATGTGGCGTGAGGCGGCGCTCCAGCTCGAACTCGTCTCCCCACCGATTCCCGGTCAGATCATCGTCCCGGTATCGCTCCGATCGGGGGCCGTCCTCCCCATCGACCTCCTGCGCCCCTACGAGGCCCACCGGGAGCGGTTCTCGCCCTCGAAGCAGATCTCCTGGATGGACCGGGTCAATCCCGATGCGTTGACCGAGATCCTTCCGATGACGTTCCTCGGACTGTGGGCCGGGACGCTCGTCGTCGTCTGGGTCTGGTTCCTCGCCCTGCGCTGAGGTCGACCGACGATGCCGAAGCGCGGACCCCCGCGGCGCGTCCCAAAGCTCCGCGGGGAGACCCGGAGCGCCCGGGCCTCGGCCGGCAAGGCCGCGCGGCGTCGCGTCCCTCGCTCGAGCCACGCGAGCTGGCTCCCTCCGAAGGACCGGCCCGACCCGGTGGAGATCCTCCAAGAGGGGGCGACCTCGCGCCGGCGCGAGCTCCTCCCGATCCGCTACGGGCGCATGTCGCTCTCGCCGTTCGCGTTCCTCCGCGGCTCCGCCGCCGTGATGGCCCACGACCTTGCCGGCACGCCCAGCACGGGATTCCGGGTCCAGCTCTGCGGGGACGCCCACGTGAGCAACTTCGGGGTGTTCGCGACCCCCGAGCGCGACCGGGTGTTCGACGTCAACGACTTCGACGAGACGCTCCCCGGCCCTTGGGAATGGGACGTCAAGCGCCTCGCCACCAGCGTCGTCCTCGTCGGCCGGCAGAACGGCCTCGGACGGCTCCCCTCGCGCCGCCTCGCGCGGGCATCGGTCCGGTCGTACCGGTCGGCGATGGCGCAGTTCGCCTCGATGCGCTACCTCGACATTTGGTACAGCCACATCGACCTTTCCGCGATGCCGCCCACGGTCGACCGGGCAGGCCGGGAAGAGGTCGGAGGCGACGTCCGGAAGGCCCGCGGGAGGACGGGGCTCTACGCCTTCCCGAAGATCGCCGAGCGAGTCGGCCGCGGTTACCGGATCCGGGACCATCCGCCGCTCATCACCCACTTCCGGCGCTCCGCCGACGACGAGCGGTCGCGGGAGTTCTTCGACCGGTACCGGACGAGCCTCCCGAGCGACCGCCGGATGCTCCTCGACCGGTACCACGTGGAGGACGTGGCGCGGAAGGTCGTGGGGGTCGGCAGCGTCGGCACGGACTGCTCGGTGATGCTGCTGATGGCGGACTCGGACCTGCTCGACCCGCTGATCCTCCAACTGAAGGAGGCGACGACCTCGGCCCTCGCGCCGTACGCTGGGCCCAGCCGATTCTCGGACCCCGCGGAGCGGGTCGTGGTGGGCCAGCGGGCGATCCAGGAGGCGAGCGACGTCATCCTCGGGCGGAGCGCGTCCGGGGGCCGGTCGTACTACGTGCGCCAGCTCCGCGACATGAAGTTCTCCACCGACCCGGGCGGCCTCTCCGCGAAGGAGCTCGGCGGACGGGCCGAACTGTGCGGGGCGGCGCTCGGTCGGGCCCACGCACGAACCGGAGATCCCGCCCGGATCGCCGGATACCTCGGGGACGGGGAGATCTTCGACGAGGCCGTGGCGGAGTTCGCCGACGCCTACGCGGACCAGGTCGTCCGCGACCACCGCACGCTGCTCCAGGCGATCCGGCAGAAGCGCGTCCCGGCCCGGGTCGACGTCTAGGAAACGTGCGCGACCGGGGCCGCGGTCACGGCGTCCGGGGCGTGAACTCGACCACGCTCATCCCGGCGCTCCCGAAGCACCGCTCGTTGCTGACCAAGCGGGCCCGGAACCGGTTCCCGAGGGCCCCGGCGAGGACGAAGTACGGTCCGAGACCCCCCTCGGGTTGGGCTTCGCGCCACTTGGCCCGGTCGAAGCCCGCCACCCCGTCGACGTCGCCGCGGAGGATCCGGTCGAGGATCTCCGCCTCGATCGCTTCCCCGTCCGGCCATCGGCGAGCGTCCGGTCCGAAGGAGAACTTCGAGAAGTTGTGCAAGATCTGTCCGGTCGCGACGAACGCCACCGAGCGGCCCGACGCTTCGGCGGCCCGGGCGATCGCTTCGCCCCAGCGTCGGTGTGCGGCCGGGTCGGCGAGCGAGAACGAGAGGGCCACCACGGGAATCTTGGCCGCAGGGGCCAACGGGGCCAAGGCGCTCCAGGCTCCATGGTCGAGGCCCCACTCCTCGCTCTCCTCGGCCGGGAGGCCCGACCGGAGCCCCTCCGCCACCAACCGGCGACCGAACACCGGGTCGCCGGCCGGCTCGTACCGGTGGCCGTAGAACGCCGGCGGGAAACCGGAGAAGTCCTCGAGGAACCTCGGGTGGGCGCTCACGTCGACGAGGAACTTCTCGCGCGACATCCGGTGGGGCGAGGCGACGACCAGGACGTCGGGGCGCACCCGTTCCTCCAGTCCAAGACCGCGGAGGGCCGCGACGGTCTCGGCCCCCCCGACGCCGAGGACCTCCGGTGCGATCAGGTTGGGCGCGTTCGGGGCGAACAACCCCCACACGACCCCGGCCCGGCCGGACGCGGGACGTGCGGGGGAAGCGGCGGCCCGCGACGTCGGCACGACCGGATCTCGGGGGTCCTCTCGGGGCGGGCCCAGGTCCGCGCCTCAGCCTTCGGAGGGGCCGGTTGCGGAATGGAGGCAATCGAGCTGTTCGCGGATCGGGGGCCACGGCGGCGCCGCCAGAAGGTGGCCCGCCTTCACCCGCTTCGTCTCCAGGTACTTGGCGTTGTGCGGGTTCGGCGAGACCTCGAGCGGAATCCGACCTTCGATCTTGACGCCGTGCACGCGGAGGTCGGCGATCTTCGCCGGATTGTTGGACATGAGCAGGATCGACCGGACGTCGAGCGCCTCCAACATCCCCGCGGCGACGGCGTAATCGCGTTCGTCGGCCCGGAAGCCGAGCGCCTCGTTCGCCTCGATGGTGTCGAGCCCCAGCTCTTGCAGCCGGTAGGCCTTGATCTTGTTCCCGAGGCCAATCCCTCGGCCCTCCTGGCGAAGGTAGAGCAACACGCCCGCGCCGCGGGCGAGAAGTTGCTCGAGCGCGAGCTCGAGCTGCTCGCGGCAGTCGCACCGCAGGGAACCGAACACGTCCCCCGTCAGGCACTCCGAATGGAGCCGGACCGGGACCTGTTCCTTGCCCGCGACGTCGCCGAGCACCAGCGCGGCGTGCTCTTTCCCGTCCCCGGGGCTCTGAAAGGCGACGACCTCGAAGTCGCCGAACCGGCTCGGGAGGTCGGCGACGGCGACCACTCGGACCCCATGCTGCGATCCCCGCGGGGGCGGGCCTTCCGACGGGTGCAACATGTCTTCCAGCGACGGTTTCGGCACTCCCATGGAAGCCCCTGCGGATGCAGGCGACCGAACGGACGACCACAGCTCCTCTTGACGATTTGCTGACGCGGGGCCCACTACGACAACGGCCTCCCACCGTCGACCGGGCGCATGGGACCTGCGGGATGTCGACCGCGGGGCGGAGACCCCCAGTTCGGCGACTCGAACGGGGTGGCCCCGGGAGGAGCGCGGGGCGACCCGACCACTCTAGGCGGGGGAACCGGGCACGGCCGCGGGGCCCGGACGGCGAACCCGACGACGGCCCCCGCTCGCGGGGTCGGAGGGAAACTCGGAGCGGAGCAGGAGGTCGAGAAGTCGGTCGTGCTTCCGCTCGTCCGACACCATGCTCTCCCACAGGATCCGCATGACTCCGCCGAACCGCTCTCCCGGGTCCCCCGCGGAGCTCTCCTCGGCGGCGTGCTCCCGGGCGATGAGGCGGCGGACGTCGGCGCGGGTGATTCCGGAGGGAACCGTCCGCGAGATCCCGCGGTCGAGGTAGGCGGCCAAGGCGGCCACGATCTCCGCGTGCCGGAGGCTGTCGGAGGCGATCTGGCGGAACACCGCCCGCGTCAGTTCGTCGCGCGAGCGTTGCGCAAGGCGCATGCATTCGGTGACGGCGGCCTGCTCCCCGGCGATCCGGTGGTGGATCCAGGCCGCATCCCCCCGTCGGGTCTGGGCGCTCGACGGCTCGGTGGGCGATCCGCCCCGGCGGCGTTTCCCGGTCGTTCCCGAGAGCTCCATCGCCGTCTCGAGCAGCGCGGCCGTCGCCGTGTGGCTCCCCTTCGCGGTGACGAGCCGCTGGGCCGCCTTGCGGACGACGCCGCGGACGCGCTCGTCGGATTCGAAGGCGGTGAGAGCACCGCGCAGGCGCTTTCCGGAGAGGTACTGCGAGACGGCGGACGGCACGAGGCCGAGGGCCTCCGCCGCCTGTCGCTCGGAGAGGCCGAACCCCTCCACGAGTTCCCGCGCGATCAGTCCCTGGGCGACCTGGACCCACTGGCCCGCGGACGGCGCACCCGACGGCACGGGGGGCGGAGCGGGGCGAGATTCATAGGGTCTGCTCCCCGAATCACGCGGGTGTTCACACTGTGACATTTGCGCGCACCGGCATCACGCCGGAGCAGAGGTTATGAACCGTACTCCGTAGGCGCCCCCGTCCTCGCATGCTCGGGTTCCTCGAGTTCGTCCTCCTGTCCGCCGTGATGGGACTCTCGATCTTCCTCTCCCTGCCCATCGTCCTGCATCCCCGCTCGGGCGGTCGGATCGGCGTCGTGCTCAACGCCGCGGCGATCGGGATCCTCCTGTTCCTCCTCGCCGATATCTTCAGCGATGTGGCGCCCCTGATCGCGAGCCCGACCACGGCGTTCCTGACCGTCCCCTCGCGGGACGTGGCGTTCGCCGTGCCGTTCGTGCTCGCCTTTCTCGTCCTGGTCCTGATCGACGACTCGCGGGGACGCACCCGCGCAGTCTCCCCCGCGTGGACCGCCTTCGTCATCGCGGTCGGGATGGGACTTCAGAACCTGTCGGAGGGCCTGGTCTTCGGGTCCGCATGGGCCGCCGGCGCGGTCGGTCTGCTCGCCGTCGTCTTCACCGGCTTCCTCCTCCAGAACATCACCGAGGGGTTCCCCATCGCCGCCCCGTACCTCGGGGCCGAGCGGAAGCCGCTCGGGCTCCTCATCACCCTGTTCCTCGTCGGAGGGCTTCCGACGATCGTCGGGGGCATTCTCGGGTACTTCTACAACTCCGCGGTCCTCGACCTCGCCTTCGACGGCGCGGCGATGGGCGCCATCGCCTACGTGCTCCTCCCGATGCTGAAGGCGGCGTTCCGACCCGCCGACACGCCGGAGAAGACGGCGCAGCGCCTCCGGCTGCTCTACTTCGGCGTTCTCGCCGGGTTCTTGCTCGGGTTCCTCGTCAACGCGGTCTGAGCGGCCCGACGGGCGCCGTGTCTACCGGGAGAACGACGGTCCACTGGACCGGGCGGGGCTCGACGCCCCGGAAGCCGCCACGCGGGCCGGAGCCGCCCGCTTGGTCGCCATCGGGAGGCGCGTGTCGACCGGCGGGTGCAGCGGGTCGGCGAAGCGTCCCCGCAGCCAGTGGCGCACGTCGGAGAGGTACATGTTGCCGTACGGGCACGCTCCGACGCAATCCCCGACGCCGCAGCACTTCGCACTCCGGAACTCTCCCTTCGCCCGGAAGTGCTGCGGCATGTCGATGAGGCCGACCGGGCACGCCTTCGCGCATTCCACGGTCGTGCACGCCTGGCAGACGGCGCGGTCCTTCACCTTGAGCTTGAAGAAACTGACCTTGGTGAACAGTTGGCTGAAGGAGCCCCAATGGCAGAACCCCGTCGTGACGCAGTTGTAGTTCCCGACGTACGGGATCGACACGAACATCACGAACCAGAGCGCGCCGAAGTACAGCTCGAACGGGAGCATGGCCGAGTCGAAGTCGTTGTTCTGGAACTCGACGCCCGGGAGCAGGTGCAGGTACGGGAGGAACGACGTGCCGAACAGGGAGACGAGCGCGAGGCCCGAGGCGACCGAGTAGGCGGTGGAGAAATTGCTGCCGAGGAAGATCTTGCCGATCCGGGAGGTCCGGTTGAACGACCGCATCTCGTGGATCGTCGCCGCCTGGTACATGATGGCGGCCCCGCACATCACCGAGCAGAGCGCCCGGCGCCCGAACAGGACCGTCAGGATCCCGACGGAGAGGTACATCAGCAGGATCGCGCCGAAGAACGTCGGGGCGAACGGTCCACCGGTCCGGATCCCCATCCCCCAGCCGATCACGGGGATGTTGGCGAGCAGCGAGTTGCTCACGAGCGGGGTCTTCGTCCAGAAGCTCGGGATGTAGACGACCGCGACCGCGTAGACCCCGATCATGAGGCCCAGTCGGGCCTTCTGCTCGCGCTCGCGCGTCTCGCGGATCTTCAGGACCACGAGGGAGCCCATCTCGGCTCCCATGAGGATGAGGAACCATGCGGACACCGTGGTGCCCGCGATGAACCAGAGGGCATCGAACAGGGCGTTCGGCACCGCCATCGCGCCGACCCCGGTATAGGCGAGGAACGGGAACTGGGCGAGGTAGACCCGGCCGTAGATCGCGACGTCGAGCGCCGCGCCGAGGAACAGCTCCGCGAGGAAGATCGCGCAGAGCATCTGGAACGCCCAGAACGGCTTCATCAGCCAGGAGAACCGGTCGTTGTCCTCCAGGGCGGGAGGCCGCACGGCGACGGAGAGGAACACGAACGTCTCGGCGAGCGCCGCGAGGGCGACGACGAGCGGGCTCTGGAACACGACCCAGAGGAGGAGGCCGAAGCCCGCCAGGGTTCCCGCGGCCGCGAGCCGCACCATCAGGCGAGCGACCGGAACGTGGAGCTGCTTGTTCCGGTACATGAACAGCATCAGGAAGACGAACTGGGCCACGAGGACGAGGCTCGCGGCGAGCACGGCGGGAAGCGTCCAGGCCGGCGCGACGACGGCGGCGGCCGACAGGGCGACCACCGCGGGTGGGCAGAGGAGCAAGGTCCGCCACTCGCTGGCGAGGGTGCGGATCGACAGCAGCCACATCGCCCCCATGACGACGGCGAGGGGAGCGAGGAAGTACGGCGATCCCAGCGCAGCACCGGCCGCCTCGGACCCTCCGAGGGGGAGGGTGCCCGTCACGGTCCGGGCGACCCACGCGGCGAGGAAGGTCGCGCCCCCGACGAGGGCGAGGAAGAGAGGCGCCTCGAAGGTCGGACGGATCCGGGCAGCCTTCGACCGAAGGACCACCATCGTGGCCACCAGAGCGAGCGCTACGCCGGCGACGAGGGTCGCCGCCGCCGCGGCGTCGACCGCACTCGAGGGCAGCGTCTGGAGTCTCCCGACACGCCGGCGTGTCCGCCGGATCGATGTCGGGTAGAAATCGTCGGACGGCGTATAAATACGTAGTCGCCGGACCGGGGCTTAGGTGGGGCGGATATAGGGGCGGAGACCGCCCGCGACCGGACCCGGGTCGCCTCGGGGCCGGAGGTACGGCTCGTAGTTGCCGCCGTCCTTGTCCTTGTCGATGTCCGACGTGAGATGGATGCCGTGGTAGTTCAGCAGCTCGAGGATCTGGATGTCCGAGGTCGCCTGGGGTTGCGGCAACGGGACGTACGCGAGGGCGGCCGTCGTGTTCGCGCCGTGCAGCGAGACCCAGAAAAAGAAGTACGCAAGCCAGTCGGCCGAGCTGTACGTGAGCGTCGGGCCGTACGCCTCGCCGAGGTCGGCGTAGGTGATGAGGTAGGCGAACGTCGAGAGGGGATAGGCACCGGGCGCCGCAGAATCGAGGAGGGAGACCCCGGCCCAGCTCGCGTTGCCGACCGGAAGGCTGGTGTTCAAGGGCGCCGCGGCGGCCACGCTTCCAGGGTTGGGCCCGACATAACCGCCGGCTCCGTCGGGGAGCTCGGCCATGGGAGCCGCCGCGCCCGTCGCCGCGGGCCAGGAGACGTAGCCAACCGCCCCGGACTGCGACGCCAGGGAGGCCAACAGCGCCGGCTCCGAGGACGCGGAGGATCCCACCGGCCACACCGGGTTCTGGCCCGCCGCGGTGGCGGAGTTCCACGACCCGTTCTGGCCGGCCAAGTACTCCGAGAACAGGCGCGTCGTTCCCCCGAGGTCGGTTTGGTGGAGGGGGTGAATCCCCACGCCCGCGGGTAGCGAGACCCCAGGATTGAGGGCGGCGATGGCCGGGTCGTTCCACTGGGTGACCGCGCCCAGGTAGACCGAGGCCAGCACGCCCCCGTCGAGATGGAGACCGCTCCCGACGCCGGGCACGTTGTAAACGACGGCCACCGCATCGAGGGCGACGGGCAAGGTCAGAACCGGGGCGGGCAGGGCCTTCCACTCGGTGGCGTTGAGCGGTACGTCGGTGGCGAGGTACTGGACCGTCCGATTCTCGAGCGCCCCGACGCCTCCGTGGAGGGCGGATGCGTTGAACGCGATCTGGTAGCAGCCGCTCGTGTGTCCGAGAGTCGTCGCCCAGGCGGAGACGATCGGGGTGACGGACGTCGGGCCGGTTCCCTCGAGGGTCAACGCGTTCGGGCACGGCGGTGGACCGCTTCCGGCGGCGGCCGCGAACCAGCCGGCGTACCACCCGAATCCGATGGCGGCGAGGACCAGGACGGCGATGATGGCCACCGCCTGCCAGATCTCCTTCGAGCCGGTGCGGGCGGGGAGGAGCGCCTCGAGCTCCTCGGCGGTCAGGTCGTCGTCGGCTGGCTCCGGCGACGGGACCGGGGCGGGGGAACTCTCCGAGGCCGCGGGAGTTTCGTCGGACACGGGAGCCAAGCGTTCTAGCGAGGGGACCGTACTAAACCCTCTCGGCGGAACGGCAGGTCCCCCGGTCTCAGGCCGGGAACCACTCCGCCACGTCGAACGTCCCGACCGCGCGGGCCCCGTGGGCCGTGCCGGAGGAGGCTCCCGCCTCCCCCCGTCGTCCCCGAAGGAACGCCCGGGTCTTCTCGCGGTGGCAGCGGTGGCAGAGCGTCTGCAGGTTCGCCGGGTCGAGGGGGGCCCCCCCGCGGGCGATCTCGACGATGTGGTCCACTTCGAGCTGCGGACGGCGATACCGCCGATGGCACGCCTGGCAGGTGAACCGGTCCCGGTGGAACGCGTAGGTCCGGGCGGCGTCCCAGAAGTAGCCGCCCTGGAACCGCCATTGGCAGAGCCGGGAACAATAGGGAGTGCGGCGGGACTCGAGGGTCGCGTGGCAGGCGACGCAGCGGCGGGCGAGCCGGGCCTCGCGCTTGAGGCGGGTCCCTTCCGAGAACCACCGGGCCGAATCCCGGATCAGCCGGGACGGGCGGGTCGACCGCAGGCTCACCACCGCCGTGACTTCGTCCGGCGGTCGAAATATCTTGCCTTCCAGCGGACCCGGCGGGTCGCACCGACGGGAGGGGGTGGCCCGATGGGGCGGTGAGTCGGAGGCGAGGAGGTTTTCTTTCTGCCGGCCCGACGCGGGAGCGATGTCGTTCCCGCTGGGGGAGTGGATCGATGCCCGGGAGCACCTCCCCCACAACCTGGGTTCGAGCGGAATGAAGGGCTCCCTCCGCTCCCTCGCCACGACGCTGCGCCATCTTCCGCCGTCCGACCCCGACCAACTTCGCCGGCGGCTGGCCCACGGCGTCGGGGTACCGGCCGACGCCCTCTTCCTGACCCACGGGGCCAGCGAAGGGAATGCCCTCGTGCTGCACCACCTCGCGCGCGAGCTCCGCGACGCGCTCGGCCGCCGGCCGCGGCTGCGCGTCGAACGGCCGGAGTATCCCCCCATCCCCGACACCGCCGTCCTCGCCGGGTTCGCCGTCGTCCCGGGGGACCGGACGGCCGACGCGGCGGCGCTCTCGGCCCCGAGGAACCCTCTCGGGACCCCCGTAGGACCCGGGGAGCTCCACGAGCTTGGCGACGGGATGCGGGCGCTGCTCGTGGACGAGACGTTCCGGGAGTTCCGGGACCGTCCCTCGGCGGCGGCTGCCCGGCGTCCCGGCCTCTGGACCACGGGAACGTTCACCAAGGCGTACGGAGCCGACGAGATCCGGGTCGGCTACGTCGTCGCCCCTCCGGAGGGGGTCGAATCGTTCGCCCGCTTCCACGGACTCGCGACGGACCGGGTGGCCGCCCACTCCGTCGCGGCCGCCCTCGCCATTCTCCGCGACCGGCGGACGATCCTCGCCGAGGTGCGCGGGATCTTTCGTGCGAACGAGCGCGCCCTCCGCGCCGCGTTCCCCGACCTCCCTCCCCTCGGTGCGCCCGTCTGGCTCGACCGTGGGGTCGACGGGGACCGTCTCGCCCGACGGGCCGAACGGGCGGGGGTGCTCGTGTCCCCGGGTTCGTTCTTCGGGGCTCCCCGGTCGGTGCGGATCACCCTCACGCGGCGGACGTTTCCCGCCGACCTCGCGGCGTACCTCGCCGTCCGGCGGACCCTGCGTTAGGGCTCGAACGGGGGCGGACCGGAGTCCCGCAGGGCCGACGCGACGCCGCGACGGACGGACGCGAGTCGTTCCGCGGGGACGACCTTCGACGGGGTCGGGGGCGCTCCCGCCCGCTCCTTCAGGAACGTCTGGGCGAACCGCAGGGCGCTCTCGCGGTCGACTTCGTGGACCATGAGGAATCCGCGGGCGAGTTCGGTGAGAACCGCGCGCGGCGGAATGACCTCGTCGAGCGGCAGCGTGGTCCACGCCTGCCGTCGACCGGGTACCGGTGGCGTTGAGGACATCCCGGCTCGTCGAGCGCCGGTTCCTCGCTTAAACCCGGGGGGTCCACTCGACCACGCTCCGCGTGGCGAGGGCCGCCAAGCCTTTTGGACCCGCCCGTGTTCGACCCCGCATGCCGTCCACCAGCGAGAACGCAGCCTCCGCGGCGGCCGTCCCGCACGCCGGCCCGGCCCGACGCCGGGGCGTCCGGATCGTCACGCCGATCCCGGGCCCGAAGGCCCAGATGATCGTCGAGGGCGACGGCCGGTGGATCATGACGAGCACCAAGACCTCGCCCGTGGCGGCGGCGAGCGCTTCCGGGGTGTGGATCCAGGACGTCGACGGCAACCGGATCCTCGATTTCACGAGCGGCGTCGGGGTCGTGAACACCGGCCACTGCCACCCGGACGTCGTCCGCGCGATCCAGAAGCAGGCGGGCGAACTGATGCACTTCGCCGGGACCGACTTCTACTACGAGAGCCAGGTCCGACTCGCCGAGCGCCTCGCGAAGCTGGCCCCCGGCGATCACCCGAAGAAGGTGTTCTACACCAACAGCGGGACCGAGAGCGTCGAGGCCGGTCTCAAGCTGGCCCGGTGGAACCGCGAGCGGCCGATCACGATCGGCCTGATCGGGGCGTTCCACGGCCGGTCGATGGGGGCGCTCACCATGACGGCGTCGAAAACGACGCAGCGCGCGCGCTTCCAGGCGTTCGCGGGCGGCGGCCACCACATCCCGGCCCCGAACTGCTTCCGGTGCCCGTACAAGCTCGAGTACCCGAGCTGCGACCTGTACTGCGCGAAGATCCTCAAGGAGCTCTACTTTGAGACGACGATCCCCCCCGACGACGTGGCCGCGTTCATCGCGGAGCCCGTCATGGGCGAGGGCGGCTACGTCGTCCCTCCGCCGGGATGGCACAAGGCGATCAAGTCGATCTGCGACGAGCACGGGATTCTGTTCATCGACGACGAAGTTCAGGCCGGGATCGGACGGACAGGGAGATTCTTCGCCATCGAGCACCACGGCATCGTGCCGGACATCGTGACGGTCGCGAAGGCGCTCGGAAGCGGCCTCCCGATCGGCGCCATCATCGCCCGCAAGGACCTCGACTACCCGCACGCGGGCGCCCACTCGAACACGTTCGGGGGGAACCTCGTGGCCGTGGCCGGCGCCCTCGCCACGCTCGACGTCATCGAGCGGGAGAAGCTGATCGACAACGCCCGCGTCCAGGGCGCGCACCTGATGCAACGCCTCCGGGAACTGCAGAAGAAGCACGAGGAGATCGGCGACGTCCGCGGGCTTGGCCTGATGGTCGCGACCGAGTTCGTCGCGGGCGGCTCCGACCGCGCGCCGAACGTCGTCCTCCGGGAGCGCGTCGTCGAGGAATCGTACAAGCGCGGCCTCCTGCTCTTGCCGTGCGGCAAGTCCTCGATCCGGTACATTCCGCCCCTCGTGATCGACCGCGAGGAAATCGACGAGGGCGTCGAGATCCTCGACGAGGCGATCGCCGCCGCGCGGCGGCGGGGATGAAGGTCGGTCGGCTCCAGGGCGGTTCGGTCGCCCTCGCCGAGGCACCCGACCCGGTCGCCTCGGCCGGAGAGGTCGTCGTCCGGCTCGCCGCGTGCGGCGTGTGCGGCACCGACCTCGAGAAGCTGCGGGGCCGCTACCAGAGCGCCGGCCGGATCGGCCACGAGCCGGTCGGCGTGGTCGACGCCGTCGGGAGCGGCGTTCCGGGCCTCCGCCCCGGCGACCGCGTGTTCGTCCACCACCACGTTCCGTGCTACACTTGCGAGGTCTGCCGGAAGGGCGACCTCACCTTCTGCCCGACCTACGCCTCGACGAACATCGACCCCGGCGGCTTCGCCGAGAAGTTCCGGGTTCCCGCCGAGAACGTCGCCCGCGGGGCGATCCTGCCGCTCGACCCGTCGGTCGGCTGGGAGGCGGGGACGCTCCTCGAACCGGCCGGCTGCGCCCTGACGGCGCTCGGTCGTGTCGGATTCCGGGCCGGCGATTCCGTGTTCGTGGTCGGCCTCGGCCCCGTCGGCATCCTGTACGGGGCGATCGCCCGCGCGCTCGGGGCCTCGTGGGTCGGCGGCGCGGAGATCGCTCCGTTGCGCCGCGCCGCCGCGATGAAGAGCGGCTTCGCCCTCGCGCTCGACCCCCGCGACGCGCCCGAGCTCGACCGGCAGGTGCAGGCCGCCACCGGCGGGCGTGGGGTCGACCTCTCGGTCGCGGCGACCGGAGCGCCGATGGCCCTCGCGCTCGCGGCCCGCCTTCCCCGCCGCGCCGGGACGATGAACGTCTTCGGACTCCCCGAGGCCGGCCGGAGCCTCGATGCGGACCTCCAGGAGCTGTACCTCCGCGGGACGAAGATCGTCCCCACGTACGCGACCACCGACCACGATATCCGGGCCGTCCACGCGATGCTGGTCGCCGGTCGACTCGACTTCGCGGGGCTGGTGACGCACCGGGTCGCGCTCGACCGGCTCCCCGAGGCGTTCGACCTGGCCGGCCGCCCCGACACGGCCGTCAAGGTCGCGGTCACCGGATCCGCCTTCGGCGGCTGAAGGCGTGACGGACTCCGAGACGTCTCCCGCGACGCCGCGCCGTCGTTGGACGGTGGGGGGACCGGAGGAGTCGGAGTCGATCCCGGCCGAGACCGCGACGTTCGTGCCCCGCACGGTCGTGGTCACGGGGGCGACCTCGGGGATCGGCGAGGCGACGGCGCACGCGCTCGCGCGACGGGTGGAGACGCTGGTCCTGGTCGGCCGGGACGCTGGGAAGCTCGGCGCGGTCGCCGCCGCCCTGAGCGCCGAGCACGGAGGGGCCAACGTTCGGACGCACGTGGCGGACCTCTCCCGGATGGTCGAAGTCCGTCGGCTCGCCGCCGAACTCCGGGCGAGCTATCCCAAGCTCGAGGTTCTCGTGAACAACGCCGGGACCTACTTCTCGCGGAACGAACGGACCCCGGAGGGGATTGAACGGACGTGGGCCCTGAACGTGCTCTCCCCGTTCCTCCTCACCCGGCTTCTCCGCCCGTCCCTCACCGCGGCCGCCCCCTCCCGGGTCGTCAACGTCGCCTCGGCAGCCCACAGCGGCGCCCGGCTCCGGTTCGACGACCTCGAGAACCAGCGGCGGTACTCGGGGTTCTCCACCTACGGCCGGTCCAAGCTCGCGCTGATCCTCCTGACCCACGCCTTCGCCGAACGGTGGGGCCCGGACCACATCTCGGTCAACGCCCTCCATCCCGGCTTCGTCCGGACCCGGTTCGGCCAGGACAATCGGGGGGTGACGGCGGCGGTCATCCGGCTGGCCGTGCGATCGTTCGGGATCTCGCCCGAGCGGGGGGCCGAGACCTCGGTCTTCCTGGCCACGGCGCCACAGGTGGAGGGACGGACCGGCGAGTACTACGTCCGGTCGCGCGCCGTCCGTTCCTCGCGGGAGTCGTACGACGCCGCCTCCGGGCTCCGCCTCTGGGAACTCTGCTCCGCCCAGGTCGGGCTCCCGGCGTCCGAAGAAGGGCTTTAGGTCCCTCCGCCCTCGCGACACCGATGCCACTCGCCCGAGCGTGGGCCGTCGGTCTGGTCGGGATGCTCGTCCTCGTCGCCCTCGTTCCCACCGGCGCGCCGTCGTCGGCTCGGCCGGCAGGGGCCCCCGGGGTGGCGGGGGACTTCGCCGCCGCCACGACGACCGTGGTCCCTCCGGCTCCCAACGTCCTCGGGGGCCTCCTCCAGCACAACCTCAGCTGGGACGGCCCGGACGCCTCCCCTCCGCCCGATTCGGCCCTCCCGGAAACACCCGCTCCGGCGCTCCCGGCGACCGACCCGACCGTCGTCTACGTCACGAACTCCTCGCGAACCTGCTGCGGGTACGTGAACGTGACCCCACCGGGGGGACCCTGGGACGCGGTGATCCTCAACTACACCGGGACCGCGGTCGGAGGGGTCTACGACTCGTCGTACCGGGCATACATCGGCGGCGCCCAGGTGTTCTTCGGCACGACGCCGGAGTACGGGACCTGGACGGTCCTCGCGAACCTGACGCAGTACGAAAGCCTCCTCGAGCCCGGAGCCAACTTCACCTTCATCCTGAGCGCCGCGCTCCTCGGCGGGTACTTCGAGACGACGCTCCGACTCTCCTTCTACCCGGTCCCGGTGGGAGCGATTCCGCCCTCCGAGCCGTCGAAGGTCGTCCCGCTCTGGTCCCACTACATCACGCCATCGGTACCGACGTTGACGGTGAACGCCTCCGTGCCCAACGACGCGAGCGCCGCGGTCCTGCAGGTGTGGACCTACGGGTTCCAGACGGACGAGTTCTGGTGGTCGCAGTCGGCCCCGGGGACGCCGGACCGCGCCCTCTCGGTCCAGGTGAACGGCTCGGAGTTCGCCGCCGTCTTCCCGTTCCCGTACATCAACACGGGCGGCGTCGACCTGTTCCTCTGGCGTCCGATCCCGGCCGCGTTCACGCTCGACGACCGGCCGTACGACACCAACGTCACCGGCGCCCTCGGTCAGCTGGAGGGACCCCACTCGTTCACCGCGTCCATCGCCAACCGGAATTCCACGAGCGATTGGCTGGTCGGCGGGTCGCTCCTCCTGTGGACGAACCCGAACGTCACCTCGGCGTCGGCGACCGGCGGGAGCGCGACCCTCTCCGGGGTGATGAGCGCCGGCAGCACCTCGACGATGACCACCGCGTTCGCCTGGAGCTCCGTCCTGAGCACCACCGCAGGTCCGGTCAACGCGAGCTCGACCGGAACGGGCTCGTTCTCGGAGACGAAAGCCGACGTGACGGTCGGCGCCGGCCTCAACGGCAGCCAGTGGACCAACCTCTCGCAAACCTCCTCGCTGGTGGACCACACGACCACCTCCCAGCCGGGGAGCACGACATGGTCGAACTCGACGGAGGCGTTCCAGATTGGAACCGACCTCGCCACCGTGTTCCAGGAGGCCTCGAGCACGGGCGGATCCTACCCGGTGACCGAGAACGTCACCACCTCGATGCTGGACCTCGAGCAGAAATGGACCGCTCAAACGTCCGCGGACACGCGGTTCGCGGCGGCTCCGCCCACCTCGCTCCGGACGACCGTCGACAACGAGGTGACCGGCGGCAACGGCATCTGGCTCGGGGTGGAAACCATCGCCACGCCGTCCTCCGCGCCCAACCTCATCTCGATCGTCCCGGTGCAGTCCGCCACGCCGAAGTACACGGCCGAGTCGTGGACCGGTCCCGACGGGACGTCGGCGTACTCCCACGTCGAGAGCGGTTCGGCGTTCGCGATCACGGACGCGAACGACGAGGAGACCGTGCTGGAGAACCGGTACGACACACTCGCCGCCCCCCTGCTCGCGACCGTGACCGTCGAGCCGGACCCGGTCGACGCCGGCACGACGGTGACGATCTCCGCGAACGCCGACGGGGGCGCCGGGGTCTACGCCTTCCTCTGGTCGGGTCTCCCCACCGGCTGCGCGAGCGGCAACGCGACCACGTTCTCGTGCAACGCGACGACGGCCGGAACGTTCCGTGTCACGGTCGCCGTCTCGGACGGCGCCGGGGACGAGGTCGTCTCCAACCCCTCCGCCGTCGTCGTCAACCCCTCCCTGGTGGCCTCGATCACCTCGACCCGACCGAGCGCGGACCTCGGGGGGCCGCTCACCTTCTTCGCGAGCGTCTCGGGGGGAGCGCCGCCGTACTCCTGTTCCTGGTCGGTCTCCGGGGGCGCCCCGATCGTACAGGCGTGCCCGAAGTCGCTGGCGGTTCCGACGAGCGTCGTCGGCCCAGTCACCGCCGCCCTCCAGGTCTCCGACGGGACGGGGGCGAACGTCACGGCCCGCCCCGTTCAGGTCACGGTGAACGGCGCCCTCATCGTCACCGTCGCCGCCGCCACCCCCAACGCGACCGTCCGGGTCGGGAGCCCGGCGTCGTTCCTGGTCACCGTCCTGGGCGGATCCACGCCCTGGACCATCTTGTGGTTCGAGGGAAACCAGCCCCTCCCAGGGCTCAACGGGACAAACGCCACGATCGTGCCGACGGCCGTGGGACCCCTCTCGATCAGCGCCCAGGTGACCGACGCCGCGGGCGGGACGGCCAACAGCTCCGCGCTCTCGGTGACGGTGGCCCCCGCGCTGAGCTCCCAGAACGGCTCGTCCACGAACTCTGGTTCCTCGGGTGTCGATCCGGTCGACTGGATCGCGATCGGACTCGCCGCGGTGGCCGCCGTCGAGGCGGTACTGCTCGTCGGCCTTCGACGGCCGCCGAACCCCGCGAACCGTTGAGCCCGACTACGGTCGGGGTTCGGCCGCGATCACGGCCCCCTCGTACCGGCCGCCCGCCGAGAGCCGGGCCTTCGGCCCGATCAACGACCCGACCACGGTGGCGCCCGCCCCGATGAACGCGCCGTCCATGACCACCGAGTTCTCGACGTGGGCGTCCCGTTCGACGACGACCCCGTCCCCGAGCGTGACGTACGGCCCGAAGCTGGCGCCCCGGGCGTCCACGCCCCGCCCGACCGCGGCGGGCCCGAGCCCCGTCGATGCGGCCGGGAGGGAACCGTCCCCACCGCGACCCGCGTCGAACAGGAGTCGCTGGGCGCGGAGCAGCCGCTCCGGCGTTCCGGCGTCCTCCCAGAACCCGGCCGACCGGAAGCCGTAGACGCCCCGCCCGAGGGTGCCGGGAACGATCTCGCGCTCGAAGCTGACCGCGCGGCCCTTCGGGATCCCCGCGAGGACCGTCTCCGACCAGACCGCGACCCCCGCGTTGATCCAGTGGGACGGGGCGTCCCGGGGCTCGGGCTTCTCGACGAACCGCTCGATCCGGTCGTTCGGGTCGAGGGCGGCCACGCCGTACGGTCGGGTGTCCTCGACCTCGTGGAGCAGCATCGTCCCGTACGCCCCTTTGGCGCGGTGGAACGCGAGCAGGCCCGCGACGTCGGCGTCGGAGATCACGTCGGAGTTGAGGAGGACGAACGGGTCGCCGATGCCATCTCCAGCGTTGCGCATCCCCCCGCCGGTCCCGAGCGGCTCGGCCTCCGAGACCGTCGTCACCTGGAGGTGGGGGGGCGGATGGGCGCGGACGTACGCCTCGATCACGTCGGCCTTGTAGCCGGTCGCGAACACCGCGCGGTCGACCTCGCGGGGCAGCAGGTCGAGGACGTGGTAGAGCATCGGTTTGCCGGCGATCGGGATCAGCTGCTTCGGCAGCTCGTAGGTGACCGGGCGCAGCCGGGTCCCGAAGCCGCCGATGAGGACGAGCGCCTGCATCGTTGCTGGGGAGTGGGAAGGCTCGGCGGGTTAAACGGTTCGGGCCGGCCGAGTCCGGTCAGAGGCCGGTCGGCGGGCGTCCCTTCTCCGTCGCCGAGGCGTACTCTCGCTGCACGAGCGACTTGAGCAACCGGGCAGGGCTCCCCCAGATCGTCACCCGGCTGAGGCGACCCGCGGCGCGTCCGACCCCAAGGGCCACGACGACGCCGCGCTCCCGGTACTGGAAGGGACGCATGGGACGGCCGGACCAGCCGGCGACGAGGTTGGCCGCGGCGACCGGAGCTTCCGCGAGCGCGGCCTGGGCCGTGCTCGGGACGACCATGTGCGTCTTCGGGTCCTCGAACTCGACCACGTCCCCCACCCCGAACACGCCGGGTCGGCCCACCAGTTCGAGGTGCTCCGTGACCTTGAGGCGCCCTCCGCGGCCGTGCGGGACGGGGAGGGCGCGAACGACCGGGGGCGCCTGGATCCCCGCCGCCCAGACCGCGAGGTCGAACGGCAGCTCGACCCCGTCCTCGAGGAAGGCTCGCCCCGCGGTGAGCTTCCGGACGTTCACTCCCTCATGGAGCACGACCCCCGCGTCGTACAGCTGGCGTCGCGCGTGGCGGACGAGGCTCTCGGGGAGCCCGGCCAGGAACGGAAGGGCGCCGCAGACCAAGAGTACCTCGGGCGGACGGGCCATCGGGTCGGCGATCGTCCGCCAGTCCGCGGTGGCGATCTCGGCCGCCACCTCCGTGCCGGTGGAACCCCCTCCGATCACGAGGACACGCGGTCGGCGGCCGGGCGGGAGGCCGACCGAGCCGGCCTCAAGCTCTCGGAGCGCCTCGGCCAAGCGGACCGCCCCGCTGTACCGGTAGACCTGGAACGTGAACGTCTCGGCTCCTTCGATGCCGTAGAAGGCGACCACGTTCCCGAGGCAGATCGCGAGGCTCCGGTACGGGACCCGTTCCGTCCCCAGGTCGATGGAGCGTCCGTCGAGGTCGATCCCCTCGACCGCGCCTTGCCGGAACTCGATGCCGTCCCGCCGGACGAGTTCGTCGATCGGGAGCGTGAAGCGACGTCGCGTGCGCTCCGCCTGCGCGATGGCCCCGACTTCGTACAGCTCCGTACGAAGCACGTGGACGGGACTCCGGTCGATGAGGAGCACCGGAATGGACCCGCGGCTGAGGCGGCGGATCTCGTGGGCCACGCGGAGACCGGCGTAGCCGGCCCCGAGCACGACCGCTCGGTCCGCGCGGTCGCCGTCGCTCGCCATCGACCGTCGAGAGGTCGGCCGCGCCTTCATCTTTGCCGCACGCTTGGACCCGAACCGTCCCGGGAGGTCGTTCGGCAGGATGTGGGTCAACGCCGTCACCTTCGACCTCTGGCACACGCTGCTCGACCTTCCGCCGTACGCCGAAAGCGACTACATGCGCCGGCAGTGGGCGCTCGGCGGGGAAACGGTCTCGGAGTCCGAGGCGGGCCCGCTCGCCCCCGAGCAGACGACTCCGATGGACCCGTGGACCGCCTTCCGAACGGCCTACGACGAGGCCGTCGTCGCCGCGCGTACGGGCTCGAGCGTTTCGCCCGCCGAACAGATCCGTCGAGCGGCCTCGCTCGCGGGGCGGCGGGCGCACCCGGAAGCGTACGAACGCCGACTCCAGCACCTCGTGGAGCAGACCCCGTTCCGCGCCGTTCGCGGGGCCAAGGCCGTTCTCGAGAGCCTCCGGGTCGGCGGCTGTCGCCTGGCCATCGTCTCCAATACGATTGGTGAGCCCGGTCGGTTCTTCGCCCCTGTCCTGGAGCGCCACCGTCTCGCCCGGTCGTTCGACACCCTCGTCTGGTCGGACGAACACCCCTGGACGAAGCCGAGTCCCGCCATCTTTCGCGAGGCCCTCACGCGACTCGGGGCGGACCCAGGGGAGTCGGTCCACGTCGGCGATGGGTCGTCCGACATCCTCGGCGCGCAGGCGGCCGGGTTCAAGGCGACGATCCTGTTCGAGGGGAGCGTCGACTACGCCCCCGAGTACCGGAACCTGTTCGCTCCGGCGAGCGCCGTGCGGCTCGAGCCGACCTTCCGCATCCGGAAGCTCGAGGAGATCCCGGCGCTGGTCGAGAGCACGCTCGGCGTCGGCTGGAAGAGTCGGCCTCCCTAGCCGCCGAAGCCGGACGCGCCGGCCGGAACTGGCACGGCGGTCCGGGCCGGTTCCGCGAGCCGCTGGCGGAGGCGCCAGCCGACGTAGATCACAATCCCGACGACGGGGATCGCTCCCCAGTCGCCGAAGAAACCCATCACCGTCGCCAAGACGAGGCCGAAGGTGAGCGCGCCGAGGATGAAGTCGAGTCGAATCGCGGGGCGCTGGAACGCTTCGGCGTGGCGCGCGACGTAGAGTCCGAAGGCGACCGCCCAGACGACGAGAGCTAGGGCCACGACCACCGGAATCGGGACGAGGGGAGGCGCGACCCACGCCAGCGCGAAGAATCCCCAGACGAACAAGGCACCGGCGAGGATCGGGTGGTCGACGGTGGGACGGCCCACCGTGCTCGGTCGGAAGGTGCGGAGGCTCGCGGGCGCGCGTCGGGCCAACGCCACCAAGATCCCGATCGCGGCGACGGCCGCGACCAGGACCAGGGCGCTCGGCGTCTCCTGCGGGTTGAACAGGATGAACATCGCCCCCACGGTCGCGAGATAGACGGTCAGTACGGCCGGGAGCGAACGCCGCGCCGGCAGGAACGGGATGCGCGCGGTCGCCGGGAACATCAGCGCGACCACGGCGATCGGGAGGGCGATGCTGAAGATGGCGTGGAAGAGGGCGAGCTCCGTGGCCCACACCCAGTTGACGCCGGCGAAGTGACCGTAGACGCCGAGATAGCCGACGCCGAGGCGCCCGAAGAACGTCTTCGTGCCAAGACCCTCCTCGGCGATCCCGTACGCCGCTCCGAGGAGAAGGATCGTCGGCCACCCCTTGTTCCAACGGATCGATGCTTCCCGGACGAGGAGGACACCGGCTCCGTAGAGGCCGATGAGGAACATCGCCGAAACCGGATCGAGGAGCGGAACGAGGACTGGGGTGGACCCGGTCAAGAACTCCGCGAAGGTGATCGAGGCGAGGATCAGGACGAGCCACGGGGCGTTGCGGCGAAGCCACGCTCGTGGTTGGAAGGGCGGGGGCCCGCCGCCGGGAGGGGCCGGTGGTGCCGGGGTCGGGGCAGGGAGCGCCATCGCGAGTGTCGTTCGCGAGAATCCGGTATTAGAACCCCTCCGAACGAATGGTTCCGGTCGGGTCGACAGATCCCAGAGCCCTTCGCCGCTCGGATCGTTCAGCCGGGCCAGCTGCTCGTTCGCCGGTCGGAGAGCTGAGGGAGGGAATCGAACCCCCAGGAATCGGATCTGCAGTCCGACGCATTAACCATTCTGCCACCTCAGCGCGGCGGGCGCACAGGGCCCACGGATTAAAAGCCGTCAGGACGAGGGCCGGCTAGATTGGACGGAAGCCACGACGGGCACGGCGGGCGAGCGTACGCACGGCGAGCCGCGTCATTTCCGCCAATGGGAGCGACGTTCCCGCGGAGTGCGTATGGCGCTTCCGAAGTTCCTCCAGCAACTCGTCGGCCCTCTCGACCCCTTCCGGGAAGACCGTGTACGCGCGGCCGACTCCCGCCGCGTCGTGCGCGTCGCTCCCGCCCGTCTCCCCGAGGGTTCGGCGGGCCGCGATGACCGCGGCGTGCGCGTTGGCCAACTCCGAGTTGTGCCCGTTCACGGTCTCGAGGGCCGGCACCTTGAGCGATCCGGCGAGCCGGCGGCCGACCCCGTGCATCAGCCGTGCGGGATGAGCCGGGACGGCGATCCCGCCATGCCCCTCGATCCAGTCGACCGTCTCGACGGCGGGGCGGTGGAGGGGTGGGACCTCCGAGAGTCCGAGCGCGAGGAGGTGGCCGTCCGCGGTCGAGACTTCGATTCCGGGCAGGAACCGGTACTGCGGAAACCGCTCCCCGAGAAGACGCAGGGACGCGTGCCCGGCCACTGTGTTGTGGTCGGTGAGAGCGAATCCATCGATTCCCTGGGGACCGAGCCGCTCCACCGCGGCCTCGAGCGTCAGTTGAGAGTCCGGTGAGTGCGCGCTGTGAAGGTGAAGGTCGAGCCGGAGTCCGGGATTCATCTCACCCTCGTGCCGGGCGCGGCGTTCGCCGGAGCCCCCAGCGGATGGCTCGCGTCGAACCCGAGGACCTCCCCCTCCGTCGCCTGCGGGGAGGCCAACCGGACGACCACCAGGGTTCCGGCCGTCGAGGCCCGGGCCGTCGCTACGGCTCTCCCCTCCAGTTCGACCTGAGGGTGGTCGGGTGTGCCGGAGGCTCGGGCGACGAACAACGGGGACGCCTCGAACTGGGCGTAGGCGATGGAGGAGGCCGGAGGACCCTCGACGGTCCGACCGGTCGCAATCCCCTCGGGAATCTCCAGCAGCGCGGCCTTTCCCCCCACGTCCGCCGCGAGGATCATCCCTTGGCTCGTGATGCGGCGGATCGTCCTCGGTTCCAGGTTGGCGAGCAGGGCGACCGAGCGGCCCGTCAGTTGCTCGGCCGTGTAGGAGTCCCGCAGCCCGGCGACAACGGTGCGGGACTTCCCCTCACCGGCGTCGACGGTGAGCACGTACAACCGGTCGGCGGAAGGGTGGTTCTCCACCGTCAGCACGCGGGCGGCGCGGATCTCCAGAGGAGCCGGCCCCGACGACGGGGCGGGCGCGCTCGCCGAGGCAGGCGCGGCGGCCGGGGCGCGGGCCCGGTCGTGCTTCGGAAACAGCGGCCGAACCTCCCCCAGAGGCTGGCCGGCCGGTACTGGGAGGAGCGCCGCATCCCAGTCGCCGGGGCCGGGCGGGTCCGAGAACCCGAGCGACTTGAACAGCTCCGCCGAGGAGAACGGGAGATACGGAGAGAGCCAAAGTGCCGCGGACTTGAGGAGCCAGAGTCCTTCGGTGACCGTCCGTCGGCGGAGCGGTTCATCGGAGGCCCAGGGCTTCGATTCGTGGAAGCGGCGATTCCCTTCGCGGACCTCGGCGAGCGCAAGCTCGAGCGCTTCCTTCAGGTGGACCGCCTCGAGCTCCTCGGTGATCCGGGCGTGCGCCTGCCGGATCCGTGCTCCGACCTCGCTCGCCTCGGCGGTCCAACCTTCGGGGGGGTCGGGGACCTTTGCCTCGTACCGGTCCCGGACGAGGACCAGCAGGCGCTGGGCGAGGTTGCCGTACTGGTTAGCCAGGATCTCATCGTGAACCCGCTCGAACTCCTCCCAGTCGAGCTCCGTGTCGTGGTTCTGGGGGGCGAGGAGGGCCGCGTAGAACCGGATCTGGTCCGGGGGATACTTTTCGAGCAGCGTGGGCAGGAAGGCGTCCCGGGCGCCACCGCCCCGGCCCTTCGCGATCTTCTTGCCGTCGATGACGAGCCACTCGTTCGCCGGGATGTCGTATGGGAGTTGGAGCCCCTTCGCGCCGAGGAGGATCGACGGCCAAACGACGGTGTGGAAGAAGATGTTGTCCTTCCCGATGAAGTAGAACTGACGCGCCCGGTGGATTGGATCCCAGTAGTTTCTCCAGGCGTCCGGCCGGCCAGCGCGGATCGCCCATTCCTTGGACGCCGAGAGGTACCCGCAGACGGCGTCGAACCAGACGTAGAACCGCTTCGCATCGTACCCCTCGAGCGGGATCGGCACCCCCCAGTCGAGGTCGCGCGTGATCGGGGTCGCGTGCAGCCCGGTCTCGACGAAGTTCTGGGTGACCTTGGCGACGTTCGGCCGCCAGTACGACTTGTCGGCGAGCCACTCCGAGAGGGCGGGAGCCGTCTTGTCGAGCAGGAGATAGAAATGCTCGCTCGGCCGGAACTCCGCTGGGGTGGAACAGAGCCGGCACTTCGGCTCCTTCAGCTGCTTCGGCTCGAGGACGCGGCCGCAGTTGTCGCACTCGTCCCCGCGGGCCTCGGCGAAGTCGCAGTACGGGCACGTCCCGTAGAGGTACCGGTCGGGGAGGAACCGCTTGTGGTTCGGGCAGTAGGCGTTCTCCTCGGTCCGGCGGGCGATGCAGCCGTTCTCGAGGAGGGCGAGGAACATCTCCTGGACCGTCCGCTCGTGGACGAGCGTGTGGGTGTTCGTGTACAGGTCGAACGTGAACCCGAGCCGGGCGAACGAGAGTCGGTTGATCTCGTCGTTGCGCCGAGCGACCACCTCGGGGGTCGAGCCCTCCTTCTCGGCGGTGACAAGGGTCGGGGTGCCGTGCATGTCCGAACCCGAAACCATCAGCACCTCGTTCCCGCGGAGGCGGTGGAACCGGGCGAAGATGTCCCCCGGGAGGTAGGCGCCGGCCATGTGGCCGAGGTGGAACGGGCCGTTGGCGTACGGCCAAGCGATGCCCACGAAGATCCGCGACATCAGGCTTTCCGGTGGTCGTTGACGAGGAGGATTGGCTTAGGGTTTGCCGCCGTCACTCTCCAAGGTCTCCCGACCGCTTTTATCCCCCAGTCCCACCGTCCCTCCGGCATGCCCGACGAAGCGTCGCCGATGGCGCGCGTTTCTGTCGCAGAGGCGGACCGGGAAATCGGAGTCCGGCACCCCGTTCTCGAACACGGGTTCGTCGCACTCGTCGACTACATGGGCAACGACGATGCGATTGTCCAGGCGGCGCGTGTTTCCTACGGAAGGGGAACGAAATCCATCCGAGACGACCGGGGACTCACGCGGTATCTGATGCGCCACCGGCACACGACGCCGTTCGAGATGGTCGAGTACAAGTTCCTCGTTCGACTGCCCATCTACGTCGCACGGCAGTGGATTCGCCACCGAACCGCGTGCCTCGCGGAGGGCACCAAAGTTTACTTCGACCTCCCCGCCGGACGGTCCCGGGGCCGCGCTCGGCTGTACTCATTGCCTGTCGAGGACATTTGGCAACGTTTCCAGCCCACCAGAAACGAGGAACCGAGCAAGCAGCGCAATCCGTACTACCGAAGAGATCGCGTGCAGGCGATGGGCCTCCGTCAACTGAACGAGAACACGAGGGCGATCCAACGAGGACGGATCCTCGGGGTCCAACGGAGCGGAATCAAACCCGTGTTCAAGATGACCTTGGACGACGGCAAAACCATCGAATGCACCGCGGATCACCGGTTCCTTTTCGAGGACGGCTGGGACACGCTAGCGGGTCAAACAGGCCTTCGTGAACTGAACGGGCGCGCCGTATGGAACGAAGGCACGTACTGCGTGAGCGTGAACGGGGCGGAACTCCTGCGGCCCGCCCTGTACCAAGTTCGCACGTGGCTGGAAACCGAGTACGTTCATCGCGGGCGCGAGGTCGGGGATATCGCCGAAGCCTGCGGGGTAGACGCAGAGACGATTCGACGGTGGATTCGAATCCACGGGATCCCATATCGAATCGTTGGGCCCTCCGGATTCGCCGCCGGCAATAGGTTTGGCTCGACCCATGCGAGTCGACGTGGTATGCCCCTCGTGCGGCGCGTTCGGGGATCCGGGGCTGAACCGTACGCCTCCAAGGCTTGGCTCGAGTCCCAGTGGGTCGGCCAGGGAAGGTCCGCCTCGCAAATCGCGAAGGAGTGCGGCGCCAGTCCTAGCACCATCCGCAAGTGGCTGCGCATCCACGGACTGACGAACCACCCCCTCCACGATGCCCACCCAATTTTCCCGCCGGGCCACACCCCAGCCAACCTGGGCAAAAGGTACCGAAACGGCCCGCATCCGTTCGACGACCATCATCTCGAGATTCTGCGAGAGGCCCGCGCAGGTCCCGCCTCCAATTTTTGGAAGGGAGGGATGTCAAAGGAGCGGGAGGGAATCGGTCGCTGGACTACCCAGATTGCCCCCTCGATTCACGAGCGGAACGGATGGACTTGCCAACTGTGCCTCGAACGGAAGCCGAAATTCCACGCGCACCACATCGTTCCGGTCTGGGCCGATTTATCGAGGGCCCGCGACCCCTCGAACTTGACTACGCTTTGCAGCGACTGCCATAAGAAGGTCCATCGGGACGAAAAGGCGTCCGCCGAACAGCTGGCCGGCGCACCCATACGAACGAATTGGGTCCGACGGCCGCGGCTAGCTTGGAACCGGCTTACCGTAGCCCGCCTCGCTCGGATTGAGCGCTTCGAATTCATCGGAAGCCGGCCCACCTACGATTTGGAGGTCGAAGGTCCCTTCCACAATTTCGTCGCCAACGGCATCATCACCCACAACTCTGTGAATGAATATTCCGCGAGGTACTCCGTCGTGCCAGACGAGTACGAAGTTCCTCCTGACCACGACGTGCGACAACAGTCGAGCCGCAACCGACAGGGACGAGGCGACCCACTTCCCTCCGAAGTTACCGGGAACTTTCGGGGGGATCTCGAGCGCATTTCGAAGGAGGCGTACGCGGCGTACTCGCGCGCCCTCGACGCGGGGGTCGCCCGAGAGACCGCGAGGATCCTCCTGCCCGTCTCGTTCTACACCGAGTGGTACTGGAAGATCAACCTGCACAACCTGTTTCACTTCCTCGCCCTCCGACTCGACCCGCATTCTCAGGACGAAATCCGGGTGTACGCCGCAGAGGTGTCGAGACTCGCCAGACTCGTGGCACCTGTCGCATTCGAGGCGTTCGAGGAATTCCAACTCGGGGGCCTCGAACTGAGCCGGCGGGAGCGACGGGCGGTCCGCGCGCTCCTCGACGGGAAGACCCCGGAAGAGGCGTGTGATCTCGCCGGCCTCGCCCTGAAACGGGAGGATGGCCGGCCCTTGTCCTCCGGAGAGGGCGTGGAGTTCCTGCGAAAGCTCGAGCGAATTCGGTCGGACGACTAGCTCGAGATTCAATTTGGGCCACCGACTGGGGAAGCTCGCGGGTCGGAGTGGCCCCCCCGGGGGGCCGATTCAAAACCGGGGGTGGCTCCCTCCTTCAAGCGTGAATCCGGCTTTCGGCGGGAACGGGTCCGCGCGGCCACCAAACCGGTCCGGACGGACCGGAACGAGGGCGGCTCGGGCACTTTCGGACGTGGGCGCGGCAATCAGGTCGGCGAGACGTCGCGCGGCGCCCCCCGCGCGCATCACGCCGAAGCCGTTGAACCCGGTCAGCACGTAGAGGCCCGACTCCGGATCGAGCGCGCCGATGCAGGGGCGTCGGTCCGGGGTCGCGGTGCAGACCCCGGCCCAGGCCCCGACGACCTCGCTCGTCCCCCACTCGGGAACCCAGCGACCCAGGGACCCCGCGAGATGGACGAGGAACTCGGTGTCGGCGCCGGTGATGAACCGGTCGGGATCGGTCTCGAACTTCTCCGTCCCGTCGCCGGCGAGGATGCGACCGTTCGCTTCGGGTCGGGCGTAGACGTCGGTGTCGAGGTCGTGCAACGACGCGCCTCCTCCAAGAGACGTCGTGCCGGGCGGGCGGAGGACCGCGGCTTGGGTCCGGTACGGTGTCAGGGGGAGGGGACGTCCCATGTCCCGGAGCAGCCGCTTCGACCACGCGCCGGCCGCCACGACGACGGTCCGCGCTCGCCAGTGGGACGGCCCGGCCACGACCGACCACATCCCGCCCGAGCGGTGCGGCACGTCCACCGACGCGCCGAAGGCGGTCTCGACGCCGCGCTCCCGGGCACGCGCCAGGTAGAGGCTCGTGATGGTGCTCGGAGTAACGCAGGCGTCGCCGTCGGAGGCAATCGCACCGGCGAGCCTCTCGAACCGGCCCTGGGGGAACCAGCGGCGCAGTTCCTCCGCGCGGAGCTCCTCGACCGCGACCCCCCAGCCCCGGAGCCGCTCGACGGCCTCGTGGAGCGCCGTCGCCACCGAAGGTTCCGACGTGAGGCGGACGAACGGTGCCGAGAGGAACGCCTCCGGCTCCTTCGCCTCGGCGAGGGCCCGGTACTCCTCCCGGCTCTCGCGGGTCACGGCGACGTCCCAGGGGTTCCAGAGCTGCTCCGTCACGATTCCCGCGGCGCGTCCGCTCGCGCCGGCCGCGGGAGTCCGCGGGTCGACGACGGTCACCGTGAGGGACCGCTTCGCGAGGTGGTCGGCGAGCGCCGCGCCGGCGATGCCCGCGCCGAGCACGACGACGTCGCGCGGAGAGTCGGTCACGCTCGCGCGGAGGCGTTCCCGCCTAATATTGGGGCTTCGCGCGGGTGTAGGCCTCGCGGAGCGCCTGCGTGTCGACGTGGGTGTAGATCTGCGTCGTGGCGACGGAGGCGTGGCCGAGCAGCTTCTGGATGTACCGGATGTCGCAGCCCCGCGAGAGGAGCGCCGTGGCGAGCGTGTGACGCAGCATGTGCGGCGTCACGCGCTGCGTGATCGCGGCGTCTCGGGCTGCCCTCCGGACGATCCGCTCGACGGTCACGGGGCCGACAGGGAACAGCCGCGTCGATCCCTCGCCGGCCAGGGCGCGCTCGGTGAGGTACCGGTCGATGGCCGTCCGGGTACGGTCCTCCATCACGACCTCCCGGTCCTTGTCGCCCTTCCCGGACCGGACGTGCAGAAGATTGCGGGGGAACTCGACGTCCTCTAGGGCGAGGTTGCAGAGCTCGCTCACTCGGAGCCCGCAGAATGCGAGGACGTGGACGATCGCCGAATCCCTCGGGGAGTCCGACACGGCGCCAAAGAGTCGGTGGGTCTCCTCCTCGGAGAGGTAGTGGGGCAACCGCTCCGGGCGCCGCGGTGCCTCCAGCCCCTCCGCGGCGGCGAGCCCGAACGTGCGGAACAGGCACGTCAGACCGCGAACGGTCGTGTAGAGGGAGTTCTTCGAGTAATGACGCTGCAGGACGAGGTACTCGCGGAACGCTTCCAGGTCGCGCTTCGTGACCTCGTCGAGCGGTTTGTGCACGTACCCGAGGAACGTGCGGGCGATGTGCCCGTACTGCTTCACCGTGCACGGGCTCCGCTCGTGGCTCTGGAGAATTCGCTGGAACCGTCCGACCATCTCGTCGACGGTGAACACCGGCTCGGCGGCCATCCCCGTGGCCGCCGCCGCCCGTCCTCGATGGCCGGGGGAGCGCTCCCGCGACACCGAGGAGGCCATCGAACGTTCGTTGGCCGGGGTGACCCTAATTAATGGTTGAGTCCAAAGGAACGCGAAGCACCGTTCCTCAAGTACCGACGTCGCTCTCGAGGCCCGTGGAGTGCGACCGGTGCGCCCGTCCGGCGGTCGTGGACCGACCGTACGCCGGCGACCACCTGTGCGACCCGCACCTCGCCGAGACCGTCCGGGACCGGTTCCAACGGACGCTGCGACGCCAACTTCCGCGCTTCCGGGGCCGCACGGTGGGAGTCGCGCTCTCCGGCGGGAAAGATTCCGCGGTCGCGCTCGCGCTGACCCACGCGTACTTCGCCCGGCGACCGGGCGTCGAGGTCGTCGCGCTCACCGTGGACGAGGGGATCCGGGGATACCGACCGAAGACGATCCGGTCGGCGAAGGCCCTCACCCGCTCGCTCCGTGTCCGCCATGTGATCGTACGGGCGGAGCGAGAGCTATCGACGACCACGGACGCGGCGGCGCTCCGTCTCTTGGGGACCCCCCCGTGTTCCTACTGCGGAGTCTGGCGCCGCCAACTCCTCAACCGTGCGGCACGGGACGCCGGCGCCGACGCACTCGTGCTCGGCTTCAATCTCGACGACCTCGCGCAGACGGTCCTCATGAACGTCGCGCGTGGGGACGTCGCCCGGATCGGGCGTATGGCCCCCCATTCCCGACGGCAAGACGGGCTCGTGCCCCGGGTCGCACCGCTGGCCGAGGTCCCGGAACGGGAGGTGTTCCTCTACGCCCGCGGCGCCGGTCTGCCATTCGACCACGCGGAATGCCCGTACGCGGGCCGGGCGAGCCGCAACGTGTTCCGCGAAACCGTGTGGCGCCTCGAGGAAGCGTTGCCGGGAACCCGACAATCGCTCCTCCGGAGCCGGGAAGCGATCCTCGACCTCCTGGACGCGTCCGGGGATGCGTTCGGTGCGCCCCAACGCTGCGAGGAGTGCGGGGAACCGTCGACCGGGGTCCGGTGCCGCGCCTGCGAATACCGGCGTGTGCTCGCGGCACCTGTTATGGGGGTCGCCGTCTCGTGACGGACGTGGCGGGCACCGAGCCCCTCGAGACCGGCAGCGACCCGCGGATCTCCGTGACGCGCCGGATCTTCGTCGCCGGCGCGGGGATCATGGGAAGCGGCATCGCCGCCCAGGCGGCGCTCGCCGGCTACTCGGTGACGCTCGAGGACGTCACCGAGGAGTTCGCCCGACGGGGGCTCGACAACGCCCGCCGCGCGCTCGAGAGCGCGTCGAAGCGCGGGAAGGTCACGCCGGCCCAGGTCGTGGAGGCGCTCGGTCGGATCGACGTCGCGATCGGCCTCCGCCGCGCGGAAGGGGCGGAGATCGTCGTCGAAGCCGCCCCGGAGAACCTCGAGGTCAAGCGGACGTTGTTCCGCGAGCTTTCGGCCGTCGTCGGTCCCTCCACGATCCTTGCGACGAACACCTCCTCCCTCCCCGTGACGTCCATCGCCTCGTCCGTCACCGACCCGGGTCGCGTGGTCGGGATCCACTTCTTCAATCCGGTCCTGCAGATGGAGCTCGTCGAGGTGATCCCCGGCCTCCACACGCGACCGGAGGTCGTCGCGCGCGCGAGCGAGTTTGCTCGCTCGATGGGGAAGAGCGTCGTCACCTCGAAGGACACGCCGGGGTTCGTGACGACGCGGGCGCTCGCGGTCCTTGGCAACGAGGCCGCGTGGATGCTCTACGAGGGGATCGCGACGAAGGAGGACATCGACGTCGCGTACAAGCTCGGGTTCCACCACCCGATGGGTCCGTTCGAGCTTCTCGACCTCGTGGGGCTCGACACCACCGTGGCGATCCTCGACGTGCTTTGGGACGGATTCCGGGACTCGAAGTACCGGACCTGCCCGCTGCTCCGGTCGATGGTCGCGGCGGGGAAACTTGGCCGAAAGTCCGGCGCCGGGTTCTACGACTACCCCCCGAAGGCGGCCGGCGGCTAGGCGTCGACGATGGCCGACCTCACGGGCGTCGAGGACTTCCTGATCCTCGTCCTCGCGGCCCTCCTCCCCGCCCTCACCTACCTTCTCTGGGTCCGCCAGAGCGAGCGGCTCGGCCGCGAGCCGTGGTCGCTCCTAATGCGCCTCTTCCTGTTCGGCGCGCTTGGCGCGACGGTCGTCGCCGCGATCCTCGAGGTGATCATCGTCGACCTCGGCACCGCGGTCTCGCAGAAGTACCCGGGCCCGGAGTTCGGCTTTCTCAACGGCAACTCCACCTTCGGGACGTTCTTCCTCGTCCTGGTCGTCGCCCCCTTCGTCGAAGAGGCGCTGAAGGCGGCGGGCGTCGTCCAGTACCGCCCGGCGATGCGGCGGCTCGCCGACGGGCCGGTGTTCGGGGCAGCGGTGGGCCTCGGCTTCGGGTTCTTCGAGACTCTGCTCTACGGTCTGGGCGCCTTCCTCGCGGGCGGGCTCGTCGCCGGTCTCGCCCTGATCCTCGTCCGCTCGATCTCCTCCGTCCTCCTCCACGGGAGTTCGACGGCGATGTTCGGTCGGGGGTACGCCTCGAGCGTCTTCGAACGCCGGCCGGGCGCGACCGGAGCGTACTACCTGCTCGCGGTCGGCATGCACGCGTCGTTCAACGCGCTCGCGTCCCTCGGCGCGATCGTCACCGTGCTCGGCTTCTCGAACGGGATCAGCGGGTATGCCGACTGGATCGGACTCCTAGCGGCGATCGCCTTCGCGTTCGGGGCGATCGAGCACGTCCGGACCGTGATCACGCGCTCGGACTTCCCGGGCGCCGGGGCGGTGCACCCGAGGTTCCGTCCGCCGCCGGCCCGGGCGGCGAGCCCCCCGGTCCGGAAGTAACGGGCGACTTCGCCGGCGGAACGCCTACGGCGCGGGGGGCGTCGGCGGGGAATTCCCGCGGCGGTTCCAGGCGCTGTCGCCGATGTCCCGGTACATCGCCTGGTCGGCGTCCTCGGTCTTCGGCGTCCGGTCCCGGCCGGCGTCGCGGATCCGGTCCTTCTTGAGCAGCCAGTAGTGGATCCGCCAGGTCTTGCCGCGCGAGACGGTCGCGTCCTCCTCCTCGCTCGTGAGGAGTCCCTCCTCCTCGAGGCGGTAGAACCGGTCCCGGTCGTCGCTCGAGAGTTTGTTGTCGAGCACGGTGTCGTCGAGGCCAAAGTAGCCGAGCACCATCCTTGCGGTGGGGAGCGCCTCCTCGGCGGGCATCTTCCCATGGGCCACGAGCGTTCGCTCGATCGCGCGCACCAGCTCGGCCTCGCGAATCACGTCCACGGCGACGCTCGCCACCCTCCCGGGGCGGAAATAGTTTCGTGGCGACCCCGCGCCCACAACGTCATGTGCGCGCCGCCGCATCGGCCCTCGCCGTGACCGAGGTTCCGTTCCCGCTCGGTCCGGAGGTACTCGACCCGGCGCGCCGGGCGCTCGGTCGTGGCCTGTGCCCGGAATGTTTCGGTCGACTGTTCGGCCGACTCGGCCACGGATGGACCAATCCGGAGCGCGCCGCCCGCATCGCCGAGGCGCTCGGCCCGATGCCACCCGCCTGGGCCTGCCCGGTCTGCGAGGGCTTGTTCGACCGAATCCCGGTCTGGGTGGAGCGCTGCCAAGCGGCGGGGGTCGAGTACGAGTGGCAGCGGTTCGCCTGCGGCTCCCGGTGGGACCCGGAACTGCTCGCGCGCGAGGAGGCGCTCTGGCTCGAGGTCGGCACGGCCGGCGGGGAGAGCATCCGGAGCGCCTTCAACCGCGAGCTCGGCAAGCGCCTCGAGATCGCCAGCAAGGCCGAAGGGGCGCCCGCCCATCCCGACGTCATCTTCCTCGCGGACCTCCCCGTCGGCCGCGTCGACCTCACCGTGATGCCGGTGTACTACCGGGGCCGGTACCGGAAGCTCGACCGGACGCTCCCGCAGACCCGTTGGCCGTGCCGCGCCTGCCACGGGATCGGCTGCGACCGGTGCCAGGGGACCGGGAAGACCTACCCCACCAGCGTCGAGGAACTGATCGCCGAGCCGTTCCTGAAGGCGACCGGCGGGGAAGGGACCCGATTCCACGGGATGGGCCGGGAGGACATCGACGCCCGGATGCTCGGCACCGGCCGGCCGTTCGTGCTCGAGATCCGCCGCCCGAAGCGCCGGACGGTGGTGCTTGCGGACGTCGTCGCTGAGGTGAACCGGACCGCGAAGGACCGGGTCGAGGTCGACGGCATGACCGAGGCCGCCGCCGCC
Organism: Thermoplasmata archaeon; assembly: GCA_022750435.1. Taxonomy (GTDB): domain Archaea; phylum Thermoplasmatota; class Thermoplasmata; order Lutacidiplasmatales; family UBA184; genus Lutacidiplasma. The sequence continues at coordinate 193,030 of JAKIVS010000002.1, forward strand.
GAGGTCGTGGAGGTGAAGGAGGCGTCGCCGTGGAAGAGCTACCGCGTGGGCGTCGCCGGCGTCGTCGCGGTGGCAAAGATTAATGAAGCCCTGACGTTCGCAACGACCCGAGCCATCGCCCAGCGGACTCCGCGGCGCGTGGCGCACCGACGGGCCGACCGCGTTCGCACGCGGCGGATCGTCGAGGCGTCGCTCGTCGAGGCGACCGAGGGGCGGTTCACGCTCGAGCTGCGCGCCGAGGCCGGCACGTACATCAAGGAGTGGGTGGAAGGCGACGATGGACGAACCGACCCGAGCCTCGCAATGCTCCTCGGAGTGCCCCTGACGGTGGAGTTCCTCGACGTCATCGAGATCCACGACGAACCGAAGGTGTAGACGATGGTCAAGAGTTCCAAGGGATTCCGCTCCCGCAGCCGTGGCACGTTCACGAAGGACGTCCGCGAGAAGGGGATGCCCCCCATCACGCGGTTCCTCCAGACGTTCGAGATCGGCGAGAGCGTGCTCGTCAACATCGAGCCGTCCGACCCGCACGGCCAGCCGCACCCCCGCTACCAGGGACGCACCTGCACGGTCGTCGCGCGCGTGGGCCGGGCGTACCGGATCGACTTCGTCGACGGCGGGAAGCGAAAGCAGCTGATCGCGAACCCCGTCCACCTCCGCAAGGCGTCGCCGAAGGCGGGCTAACATGGTCGAGCCCGTCCCGCTCTCCGACGTTCGCAAGATGCTCACCGACGAGGCCGGCCGCCGCCCGCTCCCGCGGGAGGCGCTGCTCGCCCAGCAGCACGCGGAGCTGTTCGCCCCGCTGCCGCCGGAGGAGGTGCACAAGCTCGTCGCCGAGCTCCGCACGCTTCCGTTCATCGACGCCAACCTCGCCGTGAAGATCGCCGATATCCTCCCCCAGTACCCCGAGGAGGTCCGGCTCCTGTTCGCGAAGGAGCGGGTCGTCCTGGAGGAGGAGCAGCTGACCAAGCTGCTCGAGCTCGTCGCGCAGTACAAATGAGCGGATGCTCGGGCCATGGAGAGCTACGTCTACGTCCTCGACTACCTGCCCGCCGGTCGGTCGACCGACCGCGGCTATCGTAGGGAACCGGTCGCCCTCGCCGTCGGCGAGACCGAGCTGAAGCTCCTCGAGATCCTGCCGAAGCCCGGCGTGACGCTCACGGCCGGAACGCGCGTCGCCGTCGTGCCGGTGGACGGCGTGCTCCCCCCGATCGACCACGTGCGACGGCGGCTCGCCTACGACGAGTTGACCACGACCGCGCGCAGCGAACTCACTCCCGCGCTGGAGGCGATCGTCCGCGCCGACCCCGGGAAGTACCTCCGCTTCTTCAACGACTCCCCGTCGGTGTCGCGCCGATTCCACCTGCTCGAGCTCCTCCCCGGCATCGGCAAGAAGACGATGCAGGCGATCGTCGAGGAGCGCCGGCGCGGGCCGTTCGCCTCGTTCGCCGATATCGAGGCCCGGCTCCACCTGAAGAGCCCCGAGGGGCTCCTCGTCGGGCGGATCGAGGCCGAGCTCCAAGGTGTCGACGACAAGTACCGTCTCTTCGTCGCCCCGTAGCCCCGCGATGGAGACCGCCCCGGTCGGGGTGCCGGAGTCGCCGGCCGCGGTCGCGGAGGCGCTCGGCTCCCTCGGGTTCCGCCCCTCCCGGCGGAGGGGGCAATCGTTCCTCACCGACCCGTTCGTCGCGGACGCGGAGGCGGCCCTCGTCGACCGCCCGAGGGATTCGCCGGTGCTCGAAGTCGGAGGCGGCCTCGGCATCCTCACGGGGGCGCTGCTCCGGCGAGGGTACACGAACGTCACGGTCGTGGAGATCGACGGTCGGCTCGCCCGTCACCTCCGCACCGCGTTCGGCGAGCGCGTCCAGGTGGTCGTCGGGGACGCGCTCGACGTTCCTCTTCCGGAAGGAGCGGCGGTGGTAGGGAACCTGCCGTACGCCGCGGCGACGCCGATCCTGATCCGCCTGCTCAAGGCGCGCGTCCCCCGCGTGGTCGCGATGGTCCAGAACGAGGTCGCCGAACGTCTGGCGGCGACGCCCGGACCGGGGACGTACGGTCGACTGAGCATTCTCACGCAGTTGTTCGCCGAGGTGGAGCTGTTCCGACGCGTCGGGCCGGCCTCGTTCCAGCCGCGTCCGGCCGTCGAGAGCCGGATCCTCACGCTGACGGCGCGCCCCGACCCGCTCGCGGTGGCCTCCGTGGAACGGCTGGAGGAGGTCGTCCGGGTCCTGTTCTCCTCGCGCCGCAAGCAGCTCGGGAACCTCTTGCCGCGGCTCACCGACGACCCCGACGGAGTCGCGGGCCGGGCCGGATGGCCGGAGAACTGGCGTCACCTCCGCCCCGAACAGCTCCCCCCGAACGCGTTCCACGCCCTCGCCAACACGCTTTCCTAACCGCGCGGTACGACCGGGAGGAGGCCGGGGGATGACGGACGAAGCCGACCGGCGCAACCTCCTGCTCCTCGTCGTTGTCGGCCTGATCTGGGGCTCCGCGTACCCGGTCATCCGGTACGGCCTCCTCGACGGGGCCTCGCCAATCCTCTTCGCCGCCGCGCGGTACGCCCTCTCCGCGGTCGCGATCGCGGTGCTCGCGGCCGCCACGGGCGTGGCGCGACCGAAGGCGCGGGCGCTCGGGCTCTCGGCCCTCCTCGGCGTGCCGATCGTCGGAGTCTACGGGCTTCTCCTCTACGTCGGCGAACAATCGACCTCCGGCGGCCTCGCCGCGATCCTGATCGCCGTGACGCCGCTCCTCACCGCGCTGATCACCCTCGCGCTCCTGCCGGGCGAATCGCTCGGCCGGTTTGGCTACGTCGGGCTCTCGGTCGGCTTCCTCGGCGTCGTACTACTCGTGTTCCCGCCGCCGGGCGTCGTGCTCGCCTCGAGCATCTGGGGCCCGGTGGCCGTGTTCGGCGCCGCCCTCAGCTTCGCCATCGGGTCGGTGCTGCTCCGGAGGACCCGGCCGACGGGCGAGACGCTCTGGGGCATCGCGGTGCAGTTCGCTGTCGCGACGTTGCTGCTCACCGCCGTGCTGCCCATTCTCGAACCCCACCCGTCGCTCCCGACGAACACCGGAGGTCTCCTCGCGCTCGCCTACCTCGTCCTGTTGCCGTCGCTCGTCGGCTACGCGCTCTACTTCTACCTCCACCACCAGGTCGGTCCGGGCCGGGCGAACGTCGTCGCGTACGTCAACCCGGTCGCGGCGATCTCCATCGGGACGCTCCTGTTCGGCGAGCCGTTCCAGCTGTACGAGCTCGCCGGATTCGCCCTGGTGATCGCGGGGCTGACGATCCTCACCCGGTTCGGCCGCCCGAAGCCGCCGATGGCGACGGAGGAGCCGTCGACCGACCCCGCCGCCCCGACTACCGCTTCTTCGCGAGATACTTCTTGATCGGGTCCCAGTAGTGGTCGGTCCAGCCCGCGTCGATCCCGTCGCGGGCGTCGTCGGGGATCCCGGTGTGGTCGAAGACCAGTTTCGCCCCGGTCTTGGTCTTCGACAGCTCGAACCGAACGATCGAGTAGACGCCCTCGTCCCAATCGGAGATCCTCCAGGCCTGGACGATCCGGACGTTCGCGATCAACTCGACGTTCCGGCCCTCGATGGAGCCGTCGTAGCACTGGAAGGCGCCTCCTTCGACCCGGCTCATTTTCGCCGGAGCCCCGGAGAGTGCGGCGTGGCGACGGCTGTCCAGGATGGCCTCGTAGACCTCGCTCGGCTTCGCCGCAAACGTGACCTCATGGTGCACCGAACCCCACATTGCCGACCGTTCCGGCCCCGGAGGGCCACGGCGCCCGAACGAAGCACAATACTTAACCGTTTGGTTTACTATTGGCTGCCGACGGAGATGGAGGCCGCGGCCGCTGCGATCCCAGACGACGCCCAGCTCGACGGGGTGTTCCACGCGCTCGCCGACCCGACCCGACGGGCGATCCTCGCGCGACTCGCGCGCCGGCCCGCCACCGTCACCGACCTGGCCGCACCCTTCGCCATGTCGCTTCCCGCCGTCTCGAAGCACCTCAAGGTGCTGGAGCGGGCCCGCCTGATCTCCCGCGACATCGAAGGTCGGCAGCATCGCTGCTCCCTCGATGCGGGGGCGCTCCGGGAGGTCGAAGACTGGCTCGGACCCTACCGGGAGTTCTGGATCGCCCATTTCGACGCCCTGGCCCGGTCCCTTCCGGCCCCGGCTCGGGCTCGGAGAGCCCCTCGCACCTCGGGTTCTCGGCGGGGGCGCGGGCAGAGAGGCCCCTGACCGAAACCGGTCGGGGGCAACTCCGCCCCGGTACGGAGACCACCGGTCGCCTCGCTCGGCCCCGTCCGGGCGGTTCGGCCGCCCGTCGCAAGGGCTCTCTCCGTCGGTGTCGCTAAATAGCCGAGGCCGCCCAAACGACCTACGTGTGGTCCCCCCCGGGCCGGGCGCGTCCCCTGATTGGGCGCCCGGAGGTGTGGTCCGCCCTCCTCCGTCGTCGGGAGCGTCTCGCCAACGGGGAGGGAGGCTTGACGCTCCTCGAAGGTCCGAGCGGCGTCGGCAAATCGACGATCCTGGGACTCCTCGCCGAAGAGTCGAACCTGCCGGAGTTCCGCGTCGCCGTCGCCAAGGCGTCGTGGTCGGAGGTCCCGCCCCCGTTCCAGGTGGTCAGCGACGCCCTCAAGTCGCTCGCCGCGGGGCCGCGGGGATCTCCCGGTCCGGTCGCCGACGCCGCGGCCTCCGCGCCGCTCGCGTTCCAGCCGGCCGTCGAACGGGCCCGGACCCGGTTCACGGAGATGGACCCGCTCGGCTCGATGGACGAGGATGCTCCGTCCGAGCTCGCGTCGGATCGATTGCGGCTGTTTGGTTCGCTCCTCGAGCCGTTCCTCGCGGCGTCCGAGGAGGCGCCCGTGCTCGTGCTCCTCGACGACCTCAACCGGGCGGACGACTCGTCGTGCGGGTTCCTTGCCTACGCGGTGCCGCGGGTGGCGAAGCGTGCGGTCTGGTTCCTGGCCGCGTGCGACCCGCCGAAGTCAAAGGCGCACGGCAGCCACGACCCGCTGCGGGCCCTGCGGATCCGCGACGACGTGGAGCGTCTCGTGCTCCGGTCGCTCACGGAACCGGAGGTCGCCGACTTCGTCCGGTGGGCGCTCCCGGACAGCCCCCTCCCCGAGGCCGAGGTCCACCGGTTGCATGCGAAGTCCGCGGGCGTGCCGTTCCGGGTCGTCCGACTCCTCTCGCCGTCGGCGACGGGAGCGACGGCGTTCGACGCGACCGACGGGACGGCGCCGACCGAGGAGGTCCCGGCCGGGCACCCGGAGTCGGAGGCCCGTCGGGTGTTGCACCTCGCCCTGGTGTCGGGGCCGGAAGTCCCTCTCAAGACCGTCGCCGCGGCCGCCGACCTCAGCGAGGACGCCACGGCGGCCCACCTCGAACACTGGGTCGCGCGGAAGTTGCTCCATCACCTGGAGGACGGGCGGTACGCCTTCGACCAGGAGGAGAGCCGGGACAGCCTGATCGCCCGGATGTCGCCGGCCTCGGTCCAATTGTGCCACCGCAAGCTCGCCGAGGCCCTCCTGAAGGAGCGCGCGTCGGACGTGACGACGGTCTACGCCCTCGCCCGCCACACCTACCTCGGCGGAATGGACCGCGAGGCGATCGAGTACAACGAGCGCGCGGCGGCGATCGCCGCCGAGTCGTTCCAACCCGAGGTCTCCCTCCTCTACCTCCGCCTGGCCCTCGAGGTTCTCGCCCGCGTCGCGCCGGAGGACGCCCAGACGGAGCTGCGGCTCCGCCTCGAGGTCGCCGTCCAGCAGGCCCACATCGGGCCGTCGGAGGCGGCCGAGGTCCTGCTCGCCGAGATCCGGAATTCCGAGCGGCTGTGGGAGGCCGCGGGGCCGGTCGACCGGGCGCTCATCGGCGTCTACCGGGCGCGCGTCCTCGCCGACGAGGGCCGGTGGGACGAGGCCGAGACGTCGCTCAACGAGATGCCCCAGAACCTCCGCGGCCTCGACCGCGGCGACATCCGACGCCTTGCCTACCGATTGCAAGGCGAGATCCTGTACTACCGTGGCAACTATCCGGACGCCCTCGACGCCCACGAGGCCGCGCTCGTCATCGCCGAGGAGGAGGGGGAACCCCGGGAGGTCGCCGCCGAGGGGATCCGCCGCGCCACCGTGCTCTCCATGATACCGGGTCGGGAAGAGGAGGCGATTGAGGAGTTCCGGACCGCCATCGACCGCCTGATGGAGCTCGGCGACCAATCCGAGGCCGCGCTCGGAACGCTCGGGCTCGGCGTGCAGCTGCAAGCGCTCGGCCGCATCGACGAGGGCCGGGCCGCGCTCCTCCGCTGCGTCACGCTTTCGGAGGCCGCGAACGACCTCCGACGCTCCGGATGGGCGCACCTCAACCTCGCCGACCTCGAGTTCGGACTCCAGCACATGGACGCGGCCACCGCCGAAGTCCGGAAGGCGCGCGCGCACTTCGAGCACGTCGACGACGCCCTGGGGACCGCCCGGGCCGCCCTGACCGAGGCCCGCCTCGCGATGGCCCGCGGACCGTCGGAGGAGGTCTCCCAGGCGCTCGAACTCGCCCGGACGATCTTCCGGGCCCGTCACCTGACCGCCGACGAACTCGAGGTCGACCTCCGCAGCGCGGAGCTCGAGGACGCCCGCGGCGAGAAAGAGGCGGCGCGCCGCCGCCTGGAAACGATCGTGAAGGACGGTCTCGCGCGCCTCCGCCCGGACCTCATCGACGAGGGCCGTAGGCTCGCGGACCGGCTGGGCACCCCGCCCATCGTTATCGAGTGAGTTCGTCGCCCGGCCCTAGGCCGACGGTGGGGCTTCGGGCTTCGAATCCGGCGGCACGCCGATCGCCCGAAGACGCGGGGAGGCGACGGTGGCGATGCCGACAAGGGCGAGCCCCGCCGCCGCAACTCCGAACCCTTCCCGCACCCCGAGTGCCTGGATCAGCACCCCGCCGGTGGCGACCCCGAACGGCGCGACCACCCAGACGAGCGTCTCCTGCAACCCGAGGTACCGCCCGAGGAGCTCCGACGGGACGACCCGCTGGACCAGGGTAATGGAGCCCGTGATCACGAGTCCCATCAGGGCCCCCATCCCGGCGAAGGCGACCAGGTCGACCACGAAGTTGGGGACGAGGACGAGAAGACCAAGGAGCGCGCCGCTTCCCAGCAGCGCGACCCCGAGCCACTGGCCGAAGAACCGGACCACCCGGAACCGGGCCGTCAGCAGGGAGCCGACGAAGAATCCGGCGCTGTAGCCTCCAGCGAGGTAGCCGAAGTAGCTCGGTGGGAGGGAGAGCCCCTGGACGGTGAAGACGACCAGGTAGGGGGAGAACATCGTCACGAAGAATCCGGTCGCGACCGCGACGACCGTGAACCGCCAGAGCCACCCATGGCCCCGCAGGAAGCGGACCCCCTCGGCGAACTGCTGCCCGACGCTGGGGGTCGCGGGGGCGCCGGGCTCCGGCACGGCCGGCGCGCTCGGGCGGACGATGAGGGCGACCAGCACGGCGCCCAACCCGAAGATGGCGAAGTTGGCGCCGAAGCTGACCGCGGGGTCCGTGAGGACGAGGAGCCCGGCCGCGGCCGCCGCTCCCACGGCCCACGCGACCGAGGAGAACGCCTGGGTCAGCGCGTTCGCCCCGTCGAGGCCCTCGGAATCCACCAATCCGGGGAGAATGGCCGTCGCCGCGAGGCCGGCGATGACGGTCGCCATCTCCAGCGCGAACGCGAGGCCGAGGACGATCCAGAGCTGGAAGCCGACCGTGCGGAGCGAGACCGGGATGAGACCGAGGGTGACCGCCTGGGCGGCGCTCGTCACGATCAGCAACCCGCGGCGGCTGTGCCGGTCGGCGAGGGCGCCCGCGAAGTACCCGATCGCGATCGGCGGGATCGTTTCCACGATCCCGACCGCGGCGACGGCGAGGGTCGAGCCGGTGTCCGTGAAGACCAGCCAGAGGATCAGGACGTCGGCGACGCCGAGGCCCGCCCAGCTCGCGGTGTTGCCGGCGAGGTAGAAGCCGAAGTCCCGGTTCCCCCGGACCGGTCCGGGGGCGGTCGTCCGCGCCGGGGGACTCCCCGGCAGCGGCCCGATCGGTCCCATCGGCGTTCCTCAGGTCGGTTCTCGGACATGGACCCACCGCTCCTTCGGCGGGGGTGGGAAGCGGGCGGTTTACGACCCCGCATCCGATCGAGGACGACGTCGGCGGCCGCACGCCGGGCAGGCTCGCCAGTACCGCGGCCGGACGACCTGGGCGTCGCCCGGGGTCCAGAGGTTCAGGGACACCAGGGCCCCGTTGTCCTCGTCCCGGAGGCCGGCGAGGAAGTAGAGCGCCCGAAGCGCTCCGTAGTGGCCGGCGATGCCGGCGGTCGGGGCAATGACGGCGTTCCCGGCAGATTCGGGAAAGAGGCTCGTTCCCACGAACACCCGCTGGGCCCGCTGCTGGCCCTCCAACTGGTGCTGGAGGCAGCGGAGACACGGGGTCCGGCCGGGCACGAACAGGGCGATCGCGCAGCGGGGGCCGGAGTAGCTGTTGTCGAGCCACGGGGTCCCTTCCGCGACCGCCGCGTCGTTGGTCCAGTGGAGGATCTCGTGCGGCCGGTCCGCCCCGAGGATGAACAGGTTGCATCCCCGGAGGAGGGGGCCGAGGTCCCGCGGGGACCGGACCAGAAGGCGTCGCTTCGTGACCCGAAGGTGGGGGTTCAGAGCCCGCAAGTGCTCGGCGGCGGCGTCGACCTTCCAGCGTCCGACGTCCCCAGTCCGGTAGAGCACCTGCCGGTTCAGATTGGAGAGCTCGACCCGGTCCGGGTCGAGGATCGTCATCTTTCCGACCCCGGCCGCCGCGAGGCTCATCGCGGTGGCGGTGCCGATCGCTCCCATCCCGAGGATCGTCACGCGGGCCGACCGGAGTCGAAGCTGGAGCTCCGGGGCGGCTCGGTTCGAGCCGAGGGTGACCAGCGAGAAGAAGTCGAGGTTCCGGGAGTACCGGTCCGCCTCGGGTCCCGACAGGGAGGGCGGGGATGCCCTACCGGCCTCCTCGACGACGCCGATCCGCTCCAACTGGGCCACCAGGCGCTCGGTGTCCCGTTCCGTCCACCCCGGGCGGGTCTTCCGGAGGGCCTTGGTCACGGCCTCCAGGTCCCGGGACCCATCGAGGAGCCCCAGGAGGGTCCACAGGACCTCCGAGCCCACGTGGGGGATCCTCCGTCCCAGGCCGAACACGTCCCGGGCGAGGAGGATGTCCCCGTTCCGAAGGCGGAACGGGGCGATCGCGGGCTTGGTGCGCGGGCGGTCCACGGGGGCTCAATCACGAGCCCGGGCTACTTCAACCCACGGAGGGAGGAGCGGCGCCGCGAAGGGGTTCCGCCCCGCCCCCCCCAAGGGGGGCGGTTCGGGGGTTGCCGACGGGCCGAGGAACGGAGGGGAACCTCGGCCCGAGCCTTCCGTCTACCGCCGAACGGGGGAAGGCACCGGCTTGGTCTGGCCCTTCGTCAATGGCTCCACGCGGATCCGGACGTTCTCCTTGGTGTTCATGGCTTCCCGTTCCCCCGTTCCCGAGGGCAGTCATGGATTTCCAGAAATGGCTACTTATAGGTGCGTATTGGCGCTCGCTGGGCCGCCCCGGTGCGACTTCCCGAAAGTCACCCTCGAGGGTCCGACATCCCCCCCGGGCAGACGGGGGAGTATCCGTCCGCGGGGTCCGCGGAGGACGGTATATCCCGGCCGTCGTTCGGCGACTCGGTGGGCGGCATGCTCCTTCGAAAACTGGGGCGGTCGGAACTCTCGGTCGCCCCCCTCGCCTTCGGGGGGAACGTCTTTGGCTGGACCGCCGACGAAGCGACCTCCTTCCGTCTCCTGGACGCGTTCGTGGACGGGGGGTTCAACCTCATCGACACGGCCGACGCCTACTCGAGCTGGGTCCCGGGACACCACGGCGGGGAATCGGAGACGATCCTCGGCCGCTGGATGCGGGACCGGGGCCGCCGGGACGACGTCGTCGTCGCGACGAAGGTCGGGATGGAGATGCCGGGCAAGGGGCAGGGCCTGTCTCGGTCCCACATCGAGGCGTCCCTGAAGGATTCCCTGGCCCGATTGCAGACCGACCACGTCGACCTCTACCAGTCCCACGTGGACGACGCCGCCACCCCCATCGAGGAGACACTCTCCGCCTACGCCCGGCTGGTCGCCGACGGCTCGGTGCGAGCCATCGGGTCGTCGAATTTCTCCGCCGACCGGCTCACCGCGTCGCTCGCCGCGAGCGAGGCGGGCGTCTGGCCACGGTACGAGAGCGCGCAGCCGAAGTACAACCTGGTCGACCGGGACGTGTTCGAGGGCGCGCTTGAGCAGACCTGCGCGTCGGCGAACGTCGGCGTCCTGACGCACTCCTCGCTCGCGAAGGGGTTCCTCTCCGGAAAGTACCGGAGCGACCCGGACTACGCGAAGTCGCCCCGAGGCGCGGCCGTCCAACGACTTCTCACCGACCGGAGCCGTCGGATCCTGGCGGCCGTCGAAGCGGTGGCCGGCCGACTGGACGTCGCTCCGGCCTCGGTGGCCATCGCCTGGGTCGTCGGCCGTCCGACCGTGACGGCCGCCATCGCCAGCGCCACGTCGGTCGAGCAGCTGAAGGAACTGATGGACGGAGCGACGCTCCGTCTGGACGCCGCCGCGCGAGGAGAGCTGGATGCCGCCGGCGCTCCCGCGGCTCCATGACGACCCGGCGCGCCCCGGTACGACCCGCGCCGACTGCGATCCCACCCGATGGCCTCCGACGGTGCCCCTGGGCGGAGAGCGACCCGATGCTCCGGGAGTACCACGACCAGGAGTGGGGGCTCCCGGTCCACGACAGCCGTCGGCTCTGGGAGACGCTGATGCTCGAAGGGTTTCAAGCCGGACTGTCCTGGACCATCATCCTGCGCAAGCGCGAGGCGTTCCGTCGGGCGTTCCGCGAGTTCGATCCGGAGAAGGTCGCACGGCTCGGAGAGCGCGACGTGGCCCGGCTGCTGGCGGACCCCGGCATCGTCCGGTCGCGGGCCAAGATCGAGGCGACGATCGCCGGTGCGCGCGCGTTCCAACGGGTCCAAGCCTCCGGGGAGGATTTCGCGACCTGGTCCTGGGCGGCGGTCGGGGGGGCGCCGGTCCGCCGGACCGGGCCGGTCCTCGCGAAGACCCCCCTCTCGGAGTCGATCTCCCAACAGCTCAAGGATCGTGGATTCCGGTTCGTCGGCCCGGTCACGGTGTACGCTTGGATGCAGGCGGTGGGCCTCGTCGACGACCACGCCCCGGACTGCTTCCGGAGGACCTCGTCCGACGCCCCCCGGGGGCGTTCTCGCCGTGCGCGGGCCGCAGGCACCCCCACGGCTTGGTGAGCTGTACCGTTCCCGACCGGGCGCCGACGAGGTTCCCGGTCACCCGGACGGGTGGGGAGGCCGCGCCTCCACAAACGGCCAGACCGCCGCGAGCAGGGCCTCGGGCGTCTCGAGTTGCGGGACATGGCCCGCACCCGGGAGGAGATGGAACTGAGCTCCCGGGATGGCGGCGGCGTACGCCCGGCCGTACTCGGGAGCCACGATCCGGTCGCTCTCCCCCCATAGGACCAGCGTCGGGACCCGGAGGCCGGCGAGACGTGTCCGGAGGGTCGGGTCGGCCGCGGGCGGGTTCCCACCGTAGACAGCCAACGCGGCGCGGTTGCCGACCAGGACGGCCCGGTCCGCATCGCTCGGCGGACCGGGGCTCTTGGGGAAGGCGGCCGGATTGTGCCAGCTCAGCCGAACGACCTCCTCCAGCGAGAGGGAGAACACGTCGACCGTCGGCTGGCCGGGGACATCGATCCCTCCCGCATCGACCAAAACCAGACTTCCCACCCGGCCGGGGTGGGAGACCGCGAGCTCCGCGCCGATCCAGCCGCCGATGGAATTCCCGACCACGACGACATCCTTCTGGGCGAGCGTCTCGATCAGGCCGGCGTAGACCCGGGCCAGCAGGGGTACGCTGGTGAGCCAGGGGGGTCGCGGAGTTCCGCCGAACCCCGGATGGGTCGGTACGTACACATGGGCGCCGTGTCGGTCCGCGATCAACTGGGCAAAGCCGAGCACGGACCCTGGGCCCGCCCCCCCGTGAAGGAGAAGGATCGGTCGGCCGCTCCCGCGTTCCACGACGGTGAGCTCGACGGTCCCGGCGCCCTCGACGGTGACCGACTGGACCGTCATGCGGCGACCCCGCCCGGCGGCAAAGCGTTCGTTCGTGCGCGACGCGCGTCGGCGCGAGGGGCCGGGCGAGGGTCGACGACGGAGGGGGCCAGTCGAGCCGGAGCGCGTGGTTGGTTCGTCATGGGGACCGGAACTCAGTATACTTCGGATACTATTTCAACGGCGAACGGAATGGAAGGATAGTAACTCCAGCTCCTCTCCCTAGGGGTAAGACGGACCAACCCGGCCGCGTTTCAAATACTGTCCGGAGTATATCGACATGCCCCCCATGCCCCTCCCGCGGTTGTCGGTCCCATCCGACATCGAATCGTTTCCGATCTCCTCGGTGGGGGCCACTCTGCCGGAAGACGCCCTCGGCTGCCCGATCCGGGCCTCGCTCGGGATCCTCGGCCGGAAATGGGCGCTGGTCGTCCTCCGAGATATCGCCTTCTGGCCCGACCAGACCTTCGGACAGCTCCTCGGTCGAAGCAAGGGCCTGACCCCGCGGGTCCTCACGAACCGGCTCCGCGAACTCCGGACGGAGGAGCTGATCGAGAAGATCGCCGACCCGCGCGACGACCGGAAGGTCCATTACCGGTTGACGCCGAAGGGGAAGGACGTCGTGCCGATCCTGATGGCACTCTCGGCGTTCGGTCTTCGCCATCTCGCCCCGGAGGTGACGTCGGACGGGCGGCCCCGGACCCTCGAGCAGACGTTCCCCGGTCTCGCCCCGGCGCTCCTCCGGGACCTGTACCGGTTCGCCCTCAGCTCCCCCGCCTAGTCGAGCGCGTCCGCGTCGCGGATTTTCCGAGTTTCCCTGGAGACTTTGCCCGGAAACGCCTGCCGGTAGATTCCGTCCTGCACAGAAACTCGTTTTCGGCCGATGACGTCGGCCCCCGGGGCCGCTTCGCGACAGTTCCCGGACACCGGGGTTATGCGGTCCCACCGGTTTCTCGGTTCATGCCCGAACGGGGCCACCGGTTCTACGGGACCACGACGGTGCGTGTCTCCCTCGTGATACAGGCTCCGTCCCGCTACGTGTACGATTGGTGCACGGACTACCGGAGCGACGACGGACGATTCTCGAGGGCGCGTCCCCGCCCGACCTTCCGTGTGATTCGAATTTCGCCCCGCCGCCTGGTCCGGATTCGCGTCGCCCGGGGGTCCGGTCGCGATCCCCGGCTGACGGTCGAGTCGATTCGTCTCAACCCCCCGCGCTCCTGGCACCAGGACCAACTCGACGAGAGCGACCAGCAGTCCGTGGACTACCGGGTCAGCGTCGCCGGCCGCGGGCGGACGCGATTTCAGCTGTTGAGCACCGAGCGGTGGCTCACCCCGGACTTTCCGACTCCCGAGGCCCTCCGCGCGCAAATTGCGGGGACGTGGGCCCGATTCGCCGCGGCCATCGAGGCGGACTATCGCGCCGGACGTCCCGCCCGGGGCAAATGATCCGCCCGCGACAGAACGATCGCGCGCCCGTCGAGTTCGGCGCGCCGATCCGCCATCCCCACCGGCGTTGCCTATCACCGCCTCCCGGCACGGAAACTGGTTCCTGGGCAGGGATTTCCCTTGAGGCTTTGGGAGCGAAGGTCACCCCGGAGGACTCTCTTGACTAAACTCGGGCAGTTGTGACCAATGCCTGTTGTCGGTTCCGGAGGAGCCCGACCTCCAGGCCAGCGATCGGGAACACCCGTGGTCTATCGGTCCAATGTTCCGAGAAGAAGGCACGCGACCCTTCCAGAGGCGGTGAGCTCGATACGAGCAAACTTTCGTTCACCTCAATCCCATCGAGACCCACTTCCGAAGGATACGACGGTGCGCGTTCACGGGGTCCGAATACAGGGACTGGGGCGAGGCGAAGGAGGCCCTCCGCCTCGCGATGCGACGGCTCAATCGGATCCACTTCGTGACCAATTCACTCCCCCCCCCCCGCTGGTGGACTCGGCAGTAGCTGCCGTCCCACGGACGCGGAATTCAGCCCCGAACCTCACGAGCTTTCCGGGAATTGCCGCTCGGCCCTTGGCGAGTCCCCCGGGGTAGAAGCACCAAGTCGGCTGCTTCCTCTGCTTCCCTGAGTAGCGTCTTGCGCGCAGTGCCCATTTTCGCACGCACGGTCAAACCACGGACAAGGTCAGTCACTTGGCTCGCCCGCGCGGCTACAGGAAAGTCCGACGGGATATCTCCCGCGCTGA